>CP083824.1:3353530-4024236 GCA_023023105.1 Enterobacter ludwigii
CGCATCCGGTTCGCCGAGTTTGGTACGCAGCATCCGGATGCCATTGACCTTGCCGTCTGGATCACGCGTCAACTCAACCGGCTGGACGTTAAATTCAAACGCCGCGCCCTCTTCTTTGGCATTCTTCACCTCCTTCTTCGAGCCCGGCATATTGGCCTCATCCCGACGATAGGCGCAGGTGACTTTCGCCGCGCCGTGGCGTAGCGCGGTGCGAACGCAGTCCATCGCCGTGTCTCCGCCACCCAGCACCACGACGTTTAACCCGTGAGTGTCAATAAACGGTTCACTGGCCGTCGCCTCCAGCCCCATCACGTGGCGCGTGTTGCCCACCAGGAAAGGCAACGCGTCATAGACGCCTGGCGCGTCTTCATGCGGGATCCCCGCTTTCATGGAGCGATAGGTTCCCACGCCAATAAACAGCGCATCAAAGTCGTCCTGCAACTGAGACATCGACACGTCCTGACCCACCTCGCAGTTCAGCTCGAAGCGGATGCCCATCGCGGTGAATATCTCTCTGCGCCGCGCGAGCAGTGATTTGTCGAGCTTGAATGCCGGGATACCAAAGGTCAGCAAACCACCGATTTCCGGATGCCTGTCATAAACCGTCACGCTGACACCATTACGCACCAGCACATCGGCGCAGGCCAGCCCGGCAGGCCCTGCCCCGATAATCGCAACCCGCTTGTCCACCGGAGTAACGCCGCTCATATCCGGTCTCCAGCCCATCGCCAGCGCCTGGTCAGAAATATAGCGCTCAATATTGCCAATGGTGACTGAACCCGCGCTATCGTGCAGCGTGCAGGCCCCTTCACATAATCGGTCCTGCGGGCAGACGCGGCCGGTAATTTCGGGTAAACAGTTGGTCTGATGAGAAAGCTCAACGGCACCCGCAATATCCCCCGCATTGACGCGCTCAATCCACTGCGGGATATGGTTGTGCAGCGGACAGGTCCACTCGCAGATGCTGTGCTCTCCGCACTTCAGGCATCGAGATGCCTCACGACTGGCCTGTGCAGCCCGGAACGGCAGGTAAATTTCGTTAAAATGATTAACGCGTTCTGCGGCAGTAAGCTTGTCAGGTTCACCGCGTGGCGGGGTCGTTTGCATCCGCTGCAGTTTGGTTTGCGAAATAACCTCTCTGGCAGCCTCCGCATGCCAGGGCTGCGCCTCCAGACTGGCCGTGCGCTGTCGGCGCGATTTAGCCAGATTATCCAGCACGGCGGACGTCGCCAGTGAAAGGACACCTGCCGGGCAATTTTCAATACAGGCGGGGCCTTGCGAGCGCGTCAGGCAGAGATCGCACTTATTCGCCGATGCCTTCACACCGCCGTTTTCAAGCGGGGTAACGATAATTTCCATCGTGCCAAACGGGCACGCTACCACGCAGGCTTTACAACCAATGCATTTTTGTTGATTCACCTGTACGCTGTCATCGCATTTGCTGATGGCGCCGTTCGGGCAACTTTGCGCGCAGGGCGCAGCTTCACAGTGACGGCAGGTAACGGGGCTTCTCGTCTCGCCAGATTTCAGGACCGTGATACGAGGATGAAAATGGCGCTCGCTCAGGACATGCTGCTCGCCGTTGTGCGCCATCACGCAGGCCACTTCGCAGGCCCGACACCCAATGCATTGCTGGCCGTTAGCCATAATAAAACGATTCATAACCACACCTGTTTTTGGTTCAATAACCTTATTCTTTGTATGAATAAGGTATTTACGCATTACGGCGCGATCGGGCAATGTTCAAATGCCCAGGACGCCAAACTATTTCCAGTGAACCTGTGGCAGATCAATTTTATTCAGAGGGCCGTTCTGTGACCGTTAAACGACCTGTTTCCGGCAGCCTTGCCTGGGCTTTCGTTTCGATTATTGCGTTATCTATTCTGACAAGCAGCGCTGCGCTGCTGACGCTGGCCAGTAGCCAGCGAGATGCCGAAGCCATCAACATCGCAGGTTCACTGCGCATGCAGAGCTACCGCCTGGGCTATGAGATGCAGGGAAACAGCCCGTCTCTGGCGGCGCACCGCGAGAACTGGCAGAAGACATTAAGCGCCCCGGCATTAGAAAAGTTGAACCGCTGGTACGTACCGGACAACGTCAAACAGCGCTATCAGCAGCTGCACGTCGCCTGGCTGGAGATGGATACGCGCATCGCGCGCGGCGACATCGCGTGGTATCAAAGCCACATTGAAGATTTTGTCGGCCGTATTGATGCCTTTGTGCTCGCCCTCCAGCACTACACCGAACATAAAATCCAGACGGTGACCTTGCTCTCTCTGGCTGGCGCGCTTGGGATCCTGCTACTGACGCTGTTTACCCTGCGACGCATCCGTCGTCAGGTAGTGCTGCCGCTTAACAATCTTGTCGCGGCAAGCGAGCGGATTGAGCGAGGGGAATTTGAGACCCCTGCCCCGGATACCGCACTGCCGAATGAACTGGGCCAACTCTCCCGCGCCTTCAACCATATGTCGGCCGAGTTACATACTCTCTATCGTTCGCTTGAAGCCTCGGTGGCGGAAAAGACGCGACATTTGCATGAAGCCCATCAGCAGCTCGAAATGCTGTTCAAATGCTCTCAGGCGCTGAACACCGGCCAAATTGACAGCCTGTGTTTCCGGCATATCCTGCAGATCGTCCATGACTATACGCAGATGAATTATCTGGAATTACGCACCAGCGATGACTGGCGGCTGTGTGAAGGAACAGAAACGAGCGGTATTCCACTGCAAAACCTGCCGGTGCTGATGCAGGATACGCTGTATGGTGAACTGCGCTGGCAAAGTGAGACGGACAGCGTTCCTCTCCCGCTGATGAGAAGTGTGGCGACGATGCTCGGACGCGGGCTGTACTTTAACGAGGCGCAAAAACATTACCAGCAGCTGCTGCTGATGGAAGAGCGCGCCACCATCGCCCGTGAACTCCATGATTCGCTGGCGCAGGTGCTGTCGTATCTGCGGATCCAGCTTACGCTGCTTAAACATGCGGTGCCGCAGGACAATGCCCCGGCACAAACCATCATCACCGACTTCTCCCGCGAGCTGAACAACGCCTGGCATCAACTGCGCGAGCTGCTCACCACCTTCCGCCTGACGCTTAACCACGCGAATTTACCCGCAGCACTCCAGGAGTCTCTCGACGTTCTGCAGAGCCAGACGCAGGCAAAACTGCATCTTGACTGTCGCCTCTCCTCGCTGGCGCTGGACGCGCAAAAGCAGGTGCATCTGTTGCAGATCGTGCGTGAGGCGGTGTTGAATGCGATTAAACATGCGCAAGCCAGCGAAATTACCGTGAGCTGCGTGACCTCCGTGGATGGCACGCACAGCGTCAGCATTCGTGACAACGGCATCGGGATTGGCGAAGCCAGCGAACCTGCGGGACACTACGGGTTGAATATTATGCGTGAACGCGCGCAACGGCTCGGAGGAATGCTGCACTTTTCGCAGCCGCAAAACGGCGGCACGCTGGTCAGCGTGACGTTCCCGGTCCCCACGCCGTTAACAGGTAAATAACGGTAAAGGGGGAAGCGCAGGAAAAAGCGCATGATAATTTACATTATCTCCTTTATTTCTCCACGTTTGGTCTTCGTCTTGCCGCTAAAGTGATGCAGGCAATAAACAATAATGACGTGCAGCAAAACGAGGTTACTTTTTCATGGCGAATTTTTTCATCGATCGCCCCATTTTTGCCTGGGTACTGGCCATTCTGTTATGTCTGACGGGTGTCCTGGCGATTACGTCACTTCCTGTTGAGCAATATCCCGATCTGGCGCCACCTAACGTACGCGTCACCGCCAACTATCCAGGCGCCTCCGCACAAACGCTGGAAAATACCGTGACGCAGGTTATCGAGCAGAACATGACGGGTCTGGATAACCTGATGTACATGTCCTCACAAAGCAGCGCAACAGGTCAGGCGACGGTCACGCTGAGCTTCACTGCCGGCACCAATCCTGATGAAGCCGTGCAGCAGGTGCAAAACCAGCTGCAGTCGGCCATGCGTAAGCTGCCTCAGGCGGTGCAGAACCAGGGTGTAACCGTGCGTAAAACCGGTGATACCAACATTTTGACCATCGCGTTTGTCTCCACTGATGGTTCCATGGACAAGCAGGATATTGCAGACTACGTCGCCAGTAATATTCAGGACCCCATCAGCCGAATTAACGGCGTTGGCGATATCGACGCTTACGGTTCACAATACTCAATGCGCATCTGGCTCGATCCCAACAAGCTCAACAGCTACCAGATGACCGCAACCGACGTAACGAATGCCATCAAAGCCCAGAACGCGCAGATTGCCGTGGGGCAGCTAGGGGGGACGCCATCCGTCGATAAACAAGCCCTGAATGCCACCATTAATTCGCAGTCACTGCTTCAGACCCCGGAGCAGTTCCGCGACATTACCCTGCGCGTGAATCAGGATGGTTCGGAGGTACGTCTGGGTGATGTCGCCACGGTGGAAATGGGTGCGGAGAAGTACGACTACCTGAGCCGCTTTAACGGCAATCAGGCCTCTGGCCTTGGGATTAAACTGGCCTCCGGCGCCAATGAAATGGCCACAGCGAAACTGGTTTTAGATCGGCTGGATGAGCTTTCACAGTATTTCCCGCACGGGCTGGAATATAAAGTTGCCTATGAAACCACCTCCTTCGTCAAAGCCTCGATTGAAGATGTAGTGAAGACCCTGCTGGAAGCGATCGCGCTGGTGTTCCTGGTCATGTACCTGTTCCTGCAAAACTTCCGTGCAACGCTGATCCCAACCATCGCCGTCCCTGTTGTCCTGCTGGGAACCTTTGCGGTGCTTTACGCGTTTGGCTACAGCATTAACACCCTGACGATGTTTGCAATGGTGCTGGCGATTGGCCTTCTGGTGGATGATGCCATCGTGGTGGTCGAAAACGTCGAGCGAATTATGAGCGAGGAAGGCCTTTCCCCGCGTCAGGCCACGCGCAAATCCATGGGACAAATTCAGGGGGCGTTAGTCGGTATTGCGATGGTGCTGTCGGCGGTCTTTATCCCGATGGCCTTCTTTGGCGGCACCACCGGGGCGATCTACCGCCAGTTCTCGATAACCATCGTCTCGGCAATGGTGCTCTCCGTGCTGGTCGCATTGATCCTCACCCCCGCGCTCTGCGCCACAATCCTGAAGCCGCTGCACAAAGGGGAGCATCACGGCCAAAAAGGGTTCTTCGGCTGGTTTAACCGGATGTTCAACCGCAATGCCGCGCGATATGAATCTGCCGTCGGGCGAGTGCTTCACCGCAGCCTGCGCTGGATGATGATTTATGTGGTGTTGCTGGGCGGCATGGTCTGGCTGTTCCTCCATCTGCCGACCTCATTCCTGCCGATGGAAGACCGGGGTATGTTCACCACCTCGGTGCAACTCCCGAGTGGCGCAACGCAGCAGCAGACGCTAAAAGTGGTTCAGAAAGTGGAGCAGTATTTCTTCACGAAAGAGAAGGATAACGTTGTATCGGTCTTCTCCACCGTCGGTTCCGGCCCTGGCGGAAACGGGCAGAACGTCGCCCGTATGTTTGTTCGCCTGAAAGACTGGGACGAGCGTGACACGAAAACGGGAACCTCCTTTGCCATTATTGAGCGCGCGACGAAAGCCTTTGCACATATCAAAGAAGCGCGCGTCTTTGCCAGCAGTCCACCGGCGATTAGCGGTCTGGGCAGCTCCGCCGGGTTTGATATGGAGTTGCAGGATCACGCCGGAGCGGGTCACACTGCGCTGATGGCGGCACGCGATAAGCTCTTAGAGCTGGCGGGGAAGGATGCCGGTCTGACACGCGTTCGTCACAACGGTCTTGATGACAGCCCGCAGCTCCAGGTGGATATCGACCAGCGTAAGGCGCAGGCGCTGGGCGTCTCAATCAACGACATCAACGACACCCTGCAAACGGCGTGGGGCTCAAGCTATGTGAATGACTTTATGGATCGCGGCCGCGTGAAAAAAGTGTATGTCCAGTCCGCCGCGCCGTTCCGCATGTTGCCGGATGACATTAATCGCTGGTTTGTGCGAAATAATACTGGCGGCATGGTGCCGTTCTCCGCCTTTGCCACCTCGCACTGGGAGAGTGGTTCACCACGTCTGGAACGCTATAACGGCTATTCTGCGGTTGAAATCGTCGGGGAAGCCGCGCCGGGCGTCAGCACAGGTACCGCCATGGATACCATGGAAAAACTGGTGCAACAGCTACCTGCTGGTTTTGGTCTGGAATGGACGGCCATGTCATACCAGGAGCGACTCTCCGGAGCGCAGGCTCCCGCGCTTTATGCGCTTTCTCTGCTGGTGGTTTTCCTCTGTCTTGCCGCACTGTATGAAAGCTGGTCGGTCCCGTTCTCGGTCATGCTGGTGGTTCCCCTTGGGGTCATCGGCGCGCTGCTGGCAACCTGGATGCGCGGCCTGGAGAACGATGTTTACTTCCAGGTGGGGCTACTCACCGTTATCGGTTTGTCGGCGAAAAACGCCATTCTGATCGTTGAGTTCGCTAACGAGATGAATGCTAAAGGCCACGAACTGATGGCTGCCACGCTGCACGCCTGTCGCCAACGCTTACGCCCGATCCTGATGACGTCACTGGCATTTGTTTTCGGCGTACTGCCGATGGCAACCAGCACCGGCGCAGGCTCCAGCAGCCAGCATGCGGTAGGGACCGGGGTTATGGGCGGCATGATTTCAGCCACTATCCTGGCCATTTATTTCGTTCCGCTGTTCTTTGTGCTGGTGCGTCGCCGCTTCCCGCTAAAGGAACGCCAGGAGTAAGTGATTGAAATAAAAAAAGGCGGCTTTATCGGCCGCCTTTTTATTGTGTGATTAATTCACACTATGATTATTTTACTTATTTAAGTGCTCTTGCAATTCTTACTGAATGTCATTTACGAAGCATGCCTTCGATAAAATCTTTCCAGTTCCCCAGTTCACGTTCAATCATAACAACCTCTCTTATTATTATGCGCATTCTACGAAAACGTATCATCATTGTGAAGACTATTTAACCAATTGCTGTGATTATACCCCGCCACTGTCAGAGAATTATGATAAATATGAACGGAGAACTTTAAATTTTTTGTGACGGCAAGCAATATTTAGAAATAACCATACGAGCAGGTGAGTTTTATTTTACTTACTGAGTTTATTGGCAATTTAAACCTTATGGACATCTATGCTTAAATGTTGAAAGAATATTCAGCGTACAAGTGTGAGTTGAATTAAGATGATGAGTAAATTAAGACAATTCTTGAATGTGTTATATTCTGCTTAAGGATATATCTTCGAATTTATTGAACGTTTTATCACCACAGGAACAAAAGGATTCACCATGGTTGTGATGTACGGCATTAAAAACTGTGACACCATCAAAAAAGCCCGCCGCTGGCTGGACGCGAACAACGTGGAGTACCGCTTCCATGATTACCGCGCCGATGGGCTTGATGCAGAATTTCTGCATAACGCCATCAAAGAACTGGGATGGGAAGCCCTGCTGAATACACGCGGCACCACCTGGCGTAAACTGGATGAATCTCTGCGCGCCAGCATCAATAACGCCGACAGCGCGGCAAAACTGATGCTCGAGATGCCGGCAATTATCAAACGCCCATTGCTCTGCGCGCCCGGGCAGCCTATGCTGCTGGGTTTCAGTGAAACCCTTTATTCCGACTTTTTTCGTTGAGGTGTAGTTTATGTCATGCCCGGTCATTGAGCTGACTCAGCAGCTTATTCGCCGTCCTTCCCTTAGCCCGGACGACGCAGGTTGTCAGGCATTAATGATTGAGCGCCTGCGTGCCATCGGTTTTACCGTCGAACGCATGGATTTTGGCGATACCCAGAACTTCTGGGCGTGGCGTGGTCAGGGCGAAACTCTGGCCTTTGCCGGGCATACTGATGTCGTTCCCGCAGGTGATGCGGATCGCTGGATTAACCCGCCGTTTGAACCGACCATCCGCGATGGCATGCTGTTTGGTCGCGGTGCGGCAGACATGAAAGGCTCTCTGGCGGCGATGGTCGTGGCAGCAGAGCGTTTTGTTGCCCAGCATCCGAACCATAAAAACCGTCTCGCATTTTTAATCACCTCAGATGAAGAGGCCAGTGCCCATAACGGTACCGTGAAGGTTGTTGAAGCACTGATGGCGCGAAACGAGCGTCTCGACTACTGTCTGGTCGGAGAGCCGTCCAGTACTGAAGTGGTGGGTGATGTCGTCAAAAATGGTCGCCGTGGCTCGCTGACCTGTAACCTGACCATTCACGGGGTTCAGGGGCATGTTGCATATCCGCATCTGGCCGATAACCCGGTCCATCGCGCTGCGCCGATGCTGAACGAACTGGTGGCGATTGAGTGGGACAAAGGCAATGAGTTCTTCCCACCGACCAGTATGCAGATTGCAAATGTCAAAGCCGGGACCGGCAGCAACAACGTGATCCCGGGTGATTTCTTCGTCCAGTTTAACTTCCGCTTCAGCACTGAACTGACCGATGAGATGATCAAAGCGCGTGTTGTCGCCCTGCTTGAGAAATATAACCTGCGCTACACCGTGGACTGGTGGCTTTCCGGTCAGCCGTTCCTGACGCAGCGTGGCAAACTGGTGGATGCGGTAGTGAACGCCATCGAGCACTATAATGAAATTAAGCCACAGCTGCTGACGACGGGTGGCACCTCTGACGGACGCTTTATCGCCCGCATGGGCGCCCAGGTTGTCGAACTGGGGCCAGTGAACGCGACCATTCATAAAATCAATGAGTGTGTGAATGCCGCAGATTTGCAACTGCTGGCCCGTATGTATCAACGCATTATGGAGCAACTCGTCGCCTGACGAACGCTCTGAGAGGAATAGCGAATGGATTGGCTTTCAAAATACTGGTGGATTTTGGTGTTAGTTTTTCTGGTTGGCGTGTTGCTTAACGTGATTAAAGATCTTAAGCGCGTTGACCATAAAAAATTTCTCGCTAACAAGCCGGATCTGCCACCACACCGTGATTTTAACGACAAGTGGGACGATGACGACGACTGGCCGAAGAAGGACCAGAAGAAGTAATCAGTCTGGATCCCCTCTCCTGAGGAGAGGGGATGACCTCACATAAACTCTACAATATCATTGTCATCCGGCTTACCGCCGCTGAGCGCTTCATCAAAATAGTGCTTCGGTACGGTATAGCGCAGATGGTCGAGCGCAAATTGTATACTGCGATCGTCAATGGCATGCCCCAAATCGTCAACGATATCCAGCGTCACATCCCCACCTTCGCGAATCAGCGCTTCCTGGGCGGCAACTGCATGCGAGAGCTCAATCACACGGTCTTCACCACCGTGGATCAGGTGGATCGTCGTCTGCGTGGTGGCGATCGTCGGTAACGTCGCAAAACGACCGTTAAATGCAATGACGCGTGACACCAGACCCGGTTGCACTTTTACGCTTTCCAGCGACATGATTGATCCCTGCGAGAAGCCAATCAACGCGGTGGCGTCAGCCCCCACGCCGCTCTGCTGCTGCCAGTAGCGCACGATATCAATAAACGCTGGCATGACGGCGTCAATACGAGCCTGACGATTCTCTTCCGTCACGCCCTGCACAGAGAACCACTGCCGACCGTTCGGGCCACATGGCTCTATGCCACCGATGCTGATAATCAAGGCATCCGGAAAAACAGGCGCAAACCAGCTGCCAATCTGGCCCATGTTGACGGCATTATCACCAACACCATGAAACAGCAGCAGTAACTGTTTAGCCGGTTTGTCAGGGCTTTGAACAACAAAATGGTCGTGTTTCATGGTGATCTCCTTAATAGATGACCTGGATTCTACGCCTCCCGGCGGGAATGACCATGCCACTTTACTGAAGAAGTCATTGAAAAAATTGCCATTGCAAAATAGCGTTTTTCAGCTGCTGACAGCGCGCTTTATCCAGACTTTCAAGCGCTTGCGCTGTTTCGCTGCGGAGCTTTGCCAGCAACGCTTTTCGCCCGAGGTCATCCGCTTTCCCTGCCATCTTATCGCGCAGTGCCGGGAGAGGCGTGTCCACACTCAGCAGCAGACGCGTTAGCGCAGCGACGGAGGTTGAAAATGCCCGGTGCGCAAAGGCAAACCCGGCCAGCTCAAGCCAGTCGTCATTATTAAGGGTAGCTTCCCAGCCATCGTCCACCGGGATCTTTTCACCGTTCCAGGCCGATAACACCCGCGCATCGCGCTTCAGACGCAGTTGCGCCTGCTCACACAACTGATGCCCCACCTTGCTCAGCGGCAGCAGCGCCATTGCGGTAAAACAGCCACTGCTGGCTTCACGATGGCTACCCATCCGCACCAGCACAAAACCGCATTGCTGCCAGAAATGCCAAAGCTCATCGGTATAGCCAAAACTCACCGACAGATAATCCTCACCGCTGGCGTTGCGAATCAGCGCCTGACCGATGCCCTCCCGCTGACGATAAGGGTGTACAGCAATACGAGTCACCCGTCTGCCTTTGAGCGTCGCCGCCAGTGGCGATCCGCCATGGGCTGCCAGAGACTGTGCCACCAGGTTCCCACGAGGACGCCGATACCCCGCCCAGACGGCGCGGCTAAGCTCGGGTGATAACCCGCCTTCATCCACCAGCCAGAGCGCTCCGGCGATATCAGAGTCTGTCTGGGCGACGGCAAAATGCTGCCCGGGAGCGTCCATCATGCGGCGTAAATCAAGCGGTGAGGTGCGATAGTGAGCCGCACAGAGTAGCTCGTAAACGCCTGTCGCAAGTGCCGGTTGGCGTTCCCATGCCTCCGGTTCCAGAGAGGTCAAACGCACCTCGCCTTCCGGGCGGCGACCGAGAAGCGTATCGTCAAAAAGCAGTGCGCTGGCGACGACCCGCTCAAGCGGGCAGCCCGCGGCCCAGCGAATCGGTACCGATAAGCTGAAACGCTGCAATCCGGTAAACCGGGCACAGAATTTTAATAAGAACCCTCTCCCCGTCCCCTCATAACCCTGAACCGTCGTGGTCAACAGCACGCGAGGAAACCGCAATACCAACTTTTCAAGTAGCGGGCCGGGGATCGCAGCGGCTTCATCGACAATTAACCAGTCAGCCTGCAATGAGGAGGCCAGAAGCGCATCCGGGGCCATAAAATTGAAATGCTCTCCTGCAAAACGGGCAATAACATCCGTCGCCCCCTTCGCTGGGGCGGTGACCACAGCGCTGCCCGCAATGCGATTCAGCAACATTCCCGCCAGGGCTGACTTTCCGCGCCCGCGCGCGGCGGTGACGGCCACGATGCCAGGCGACATCCCCTCAAGCACATTGAGGATCTCAGCCTGCTCGCGTTGCGGTCCCCCGCTGGCAGGCAGCCAGTCGGGTGCGTCGGGAAAAGGAGGAAGCGAAAAAGGGTGCCCCTGAAGCCACACAATCGCATCGGGATCGGCGGCAACGGTCCGGCAAAAATGGCGGACAAAATGCGGAGTAGCTATCGCTTCGGCGCTGTCGCTCCAGCGCAGGGAATCCTGATCGGGATGTTCAGCCCAGTGCGCGAGCGGCGGAACACGCAGCACCAGAAGACTTCCGGCGCTCAGCGTTCCGCTCAGGGCGGCAAAAGCGGCGACATCAAACCCGGCGCTGGCGTCAAAGACAGCATGCCGGAACTCGCGTCCCAGCAGGCTACTGATGGCTTTTGATGGCTGTTCGTCCAGCCACACCCAGTCTCCAGGTAACGTCTCTCGCAGAGCCGCAGCCTGCGATAATGTCCATTGCTCATCACCGCTCAGCACCACCAGCCGACGTTGACCAGTGCGCTCAAGCTCGCCGATCAGCTGTTCAAACGACGCCATTACATCGCTTTGCCGAAGGTATTACACTGCGCCGGATCGCCGCTGTCGAAACCGCGTTTAAACCAGCTGTAACGTTGTTGCGATGTACCGTGAGTGAAACTGTCCGGCACCACGCGCCCCTGGCTCTGTTGCTGAAGACGGTCATCGCCGATAGCCTGCGCGGCGTTCAGCGCCTCTTCAAGATCGCCGGACTCCAGAACACCCTGCTGCTGCATGCTGTGGCCCCAGACGCCGGCAAAGCAGTCCGCCTGAAGCTCCATTTTTACCGAAAGGCGGTTAACTTCAGCCTGCGAAGCATTTTGCTGAAGCTGACGCACTTTTGGCTCAATCCCCAGCAGCTTTTGCACGTGATGGCCGACCTCATGCGCAATCACGTAGCCCTGGGCAAAATCACCGTCAGCGCCAAGCTTGCGCTTCATGTCATCGTAAAAAGAGAGATCGATATAAACTGTGCCATCTGCCGGGCAGTAGAACGGCCCCATCACAGATTGACCGGTACCGCATCCGGTGCGGGTTGCACCGCGGTACATCACCAGCTTCGGTTGCTGGTAGGAACGCCCCATCTTCTCGAACAACTGACCCCAGGTGTCTTCTGTTGTGGCGAGGATAACAGAGGTAAATTTGGCCGCTTCATCTTCATTTGGGCTGATGGAGCGCTGAGAATGTTGCTGCTGTTGCAACGGCTGACCAGTCATCAAACCGGTGAGATCGACCCCGTAATACCCCGCGACCAGCACCACAATCAGCAGAATGATCCCACCCTTCCCGCTGGGTAACCGGAAGCCGGGCCCGCCCATGGAAGGACCGCCACCGCCATCACTGCGTCTGTCTTCTACATTGTCACTTTCACGACGCCCTTGCCAGCGCATAACCACCTCGAACTATTCCATTAATAATAGCTATGATCGTAGGCGGTTAACGGCAAGATTACCATAGGAAACAAAGGTAAGACGCCAAAGGATGCGAACATCCTTTGGCAACTGAGGGAGTTAGTCGAGCTTAACGCCTAAACGGTGAGCAACGGCTTCGTACGCTTCAATCAGGCCACCCAGGCTCTGACGGAAACGGTCTTTGTCCATTTTATCCAGAGTTTCTTTATCCCACAGACGGCTGCCGTCTGGTGAGAATTCGTCGCCCAGGACAACTTCACCTTTGAACAGGCCAAACTCCAGCTTGAAGTCAACGAGGATCAGGCCCGCGTCATCAAACAGTTTTTTCAGCACGTCGTTGGCTTTGTAGGTCAGCTCTTTCATACGCGCCAGGTTCTCTTTATTCACCCAGCCGAAGGTTTCGCAGTAAGAATCATTGACCATCGGATCGTGCATGGCATCATTTTTCAGGAACAGGTCGAACAGCGGTGGATTCAGCTCGATACCTTCTTCAATGCCCAGACGCTTCACCAGGGAGCCCGCGGCACGGTTACGAACGACGCACTCAACCGGAACCATATCCAGCTTTTTCACCAGACATTCCGTATCGGACAGCAACGCTTCCATCTGAGTCGGGATACCCGCTTCGGCCAGCTTAGTCATAATGAAGTGGTTGAACTTGTTGTTCACCATGCCTTTACGATCGAACTGCTCAATGCGTGCGCCATCCCCTGCTGACGTATCATTGCGGAACTCGAGCACCAACAGATCCGGGTTTTCCGTGCTGTATACGGTCTTCGCTTTGCCACGATACAACTCAGCTTGCTTCTGCATCTTCATTACTCCTGGTGTGATGATTTGTGTTCAAAACTGGGGATATTATGCCACGCACACGTTTGCGTAGCACTAAAATAAAAAGGGCTGGATTAACCAGCCCTCATATTTATTTGCTGAATGCCGCCTGGAAGACAGCGACCAGCGCATCGTTCTGCGACTGGGTCAGCGTGTGACCTTTCGGATCGATAAACTGCAGACTACTGCGGTTATCAAGGTCGCCTACCTGAATCTTGTAGTCACCGGAGGCAAGCTGAGGATCTTTAGCGCCCAGTTCCTGCCACGCGCTGTCAGACAGCGGCTTATACGTTGCCGTGATGCTGCCGGTTGAACGCGTGCTGTCGGTCACTTTCATGCCCACTTTTTCCAGCGTCGCTGGCAGGCGCTGCCAGGTCTGGTTAAACGGTGCACGAACGACCAGCATTGGCAGACCGGTATCATCCGCACCGCTCTGAACGTCGAACGTCACGCCGTTGCGGCTCTGCGCTGCGTTGGCGGCATCAGTCGCGGTCTTATCCAGACCCGCAGCAATCACGTTCAGCATTTCGGTGCTGTAACGCTGCAGGGAGGATGCATCTGCAACCGGTTTGCCCGCCTGTTCCAGGTTCAACAGCTTAACGTTAACCGCCTGCTGATAACCTTGTGGTTTAACGGAGACTTGATAGCGACCACGGTACTGCTGATCTTCATCCAGACGGTTCCATTCGATCCAGTCGGTGGTTAACGTCTGGCTGGCGTCATCACGTTTATCAATGGTGTAGTTCTTCGACTGAATGACGCTCACCACCTGCGGCCACAGGGTGCTACCGCGCGCGCTCTCAACCATCAGAGACGCCGTATCACCCGTGAACTGAGTACGCGCCCCGTTTACCAGCGCCAGAGGCTGTGCTGGTGGACGAATATCAAGCGCTTTACCGACCAGGCCGCTGCCGTTGGTCACGGGGATATTATAATCGCCGTTTTGAATCGGCAGGATCATACCAGCCGGTGCGTGAAGTTCAGCAAGCGGGGTCGCATCCAGATAGGATTCATCACCGCTCACCTGGCGCTTGTAGCGCGAGTCTGAACTACAGGCAGCGAGCAGCATAACAAGCGAAACACTCGCAACCTTCGCCAGGCGCGACTTCTGTACTGAATAAGCCATCAAATCTCCCTAAACTTTACAGCAAACCGGCATGCTTCAGCGCTGCCTTAACGATTTCACGACCGTGGTCGGTAATCGGTGTCATTGGCAGACGCAGCGTATCGGTTGCTACAAGTCCCAACTCCTTACATGCCCATTTCACAGGGATCGGATTGGGTTCGACAAATAATTTATTGTGCAACGGCATCAGACGCTGATTAATGACACGCGCTTCATCAAAGTGACCCGCTGCTGCCAGTTTGCACATTTCAGCCATATCGCGCGCCGCAACGTTTGCCGTTACGGAGATCACGCCATGACCACCGAGCTGCATAAAGTCCAGCGCGGTCGCATCATCACCACTCAACAGGATAAAGTCGTCTGAAACCAGCTCTTTGATCTGATGAACGCGGCTTAAGTTCCCTGTCGCCTCTTTAATACCGATAATATTTTTTACTTCCGCGAGACGACCGACGGTTTCCGGCAGCATATCGCAGCCAGTACGGGACGGTACATTATACAGAATTTGTGGCAAGTCAGTATGTTCAGCGATGGCTTTGAAGTGCTGGAACAAACCTTCCTGAGTAGGACGGTTGTAGTAAGGGGTTACCGTCAGACAGCCCACAATGCCGCTGTCATTAAAACGTTTGGTCAGACTGATAGCTTCTGCGGTTGCATTAGCTCCTGTCCCCGCGATGACAGGAATACGTCCGTCAGCCAGCTCCAGGGTCAGCATGACCACATCGCCGTGCTCTTCGTGGCTCAGCGTTGCAGATTCACCGGTAGTCCCTACCGAAACGATCGCCGAGGTTCCATTGGCGACATGGTAATCAATCAGCTTCTTCATGCTTGACCGGCAGACATTACCTTTTTCATCCATCGGTGTTACAAGCGCGACAATACTTCCCGTGAACATGAGCCATCCTCTGTGCGAACAAGAGTCTCAATGGTACGTTTGGAACTGTAATAAAAGCAAGCGACCTGAGGCCCTCAGGCGGTTGTATGCATGTTTTTTTTATGCTTTCCTTAGGAAGACTTAACCATGCAAAGGAAGAACAGGTTTGACAACCTCATCACAACATTACCTGGTTATCACTGCGCTGGGTGCCGACAGGCCGGGTATCGTGAACACCATCACCCGTCACGTGAGCAGTTGCGGCTGTAATATCGAAGACAGCCGCCTGGCGATGCTGGGCGAAGAGTTCACGTTTATTATGCTGCTGTCCGGAACATGGAATGCGATTACGCTTATCGAATCTACCCTGCCACTGAAAGGTGCGGAGCTGGATTTGCTGATCGTGATGAAACGTACCACCGCGCGCCCGCGTCCGGCCATGCCGGCGACCGTCTGGGTGCAGGTTGAAGTCCCTGATTCCCCCCATCTGATTGAGCGCTTTACCGCGCTGTTTGACAGCCATCAGATGAACATCGCTGAGCTCGTTTCCCGTACACAACCGGGCGACGAAAGCGCCGTTCCCACGCTCTTTATTCAAATTACCGCACACAGCCCTGCCTCACAGGATGCGTCAAATATCGAGCAAGCGTTCAAAGCCCTCTGTACAGAATTAAACGCGCAGGGCAGTATAAGCGTCGTCAATTATTCGCAGCACGAACAGGATGGAGTTGAGTAATGAATCCACTGAAAGCCGGTGATATCGCACCGAAATTTAGCTTACCGGATCAAGACGGCGAGCAAGTAAATTTGACCGACTTCCAGGGACAGCGTGTTCTGGTCTATTTCTACCCGAAAGCCATGACCCCCGGCTGCACCGTACAGGCCTGCGGCTTACGCGACAACATGGACGAGTTGAAAAAAGTCGGCGTGGAAGTGCTGGGCATCAGCACCGATAAACCAGAAAAACTGTCACGATTTGCCGAGAAAGAGCTGCTGAACTTCACGCTGCTTTCTGACGAAGACCATCAGGTGTGCGAGCAGTTCGGCGTCTGGGGCGAGAAGACATTTATGGGTAAAACCTACGACGGCATTCACCGCATCAGCTTCCTGATTGACGCTGACGGTAAAGTTGAACATGTGTTTGATGACTTCAAAACCAGCAATCACCACGATGTGGTATTGAACTGGCTGAAACAAAGTGCCTGATAAACAGCAAAACGGCAACCCAGGTTGCCGTTTTTAGTGTTTACGCCCTCTCCCGTGGGAGAGGGTCGGGGTGAGGCCATCAGGCCGCACAAAAACTACTTGTCTTCTACCGCCGGCACATCCGGCCAGGCGTGAACCACGGCCTTAATCAGTGTTGCCAGCGGAATGGCAAAGAACACGCCCCAGAATCCCCACAACCCACCAAAAATCACCACGGATAAGATAATCACCAGCGGATGCAGGTTCACCGCCTCTGAGAACAGTACCGGCACCAGCAGATTACCGTCCAGCCCCTGAATAATCAGATACACCGCGAAGCAGCTCCAGAACTCAGTTCCGAGGCCAAACTGGAACAGCGCGACGCCCACAACCGGAATGGTCACCACAAACGCACCGATATACGGAATAAGGACTGAGAGGCCCACCAGCACCGCCAGCAGCAGCGAGTAGTTCAGGCCGAAGATCAGGAAACCAATCCACGTCGCGACCCCGACCACAATCATCTCCAGCACTTTGCCGCGAATGTAGTTGGTGATCTGCTGGTTCATCTCTTCCCAGACCTGCCCTGCCAGCCCGCGATTACGCGGCAAAATGCGCCTGACGGCGTTCAGCATCTGCTCTTTATCTTTGACCAGGAAGAACACCATTAGCGGGACGAGCACGAGGTAAACCGCCAGCGTCAGCAGGCCGACCAGGGAGGCCAGAGAGTATTTCACCACCGAATCGCCCATGGTCATGATGCGGGCGCGCATATTTTCGGCCATCGCGTCGATAATCCCGGCATCCATCAGGGCTGGATAGCGACGCGGTAGCGTGGCGGCAAAATCAGAAAGTTTATTCAACATGCCCGGCATATCGCGGATCAGGTTAATTCCCTGCTGCCAGGCAACCGGCATGACAACAAACGCCATCAGCAGCAGAATGCCGACAAACAACACCAGTACGATACTGGTCGCCCAGCGACGGGAACAGCCGATATGTTCCAGCCGTGCCGTTGGCCATTCCAACAGATACGCCAGCACAATCGCCACCAGCAGGGGGGCGAGAAGACCGCTGAAGAAGAACAGAATGCCAAATCCGGCGACCAGAATAACCAACAAAGCAATGGCTTCCGGGTCGCTGAACCGACGCCGATACCACTGCATTAACATTTCGAGCATACAACCCTTCCCTGAATCGAATGGCGGGAGTGAGAATGTGAATTGTATCTAACTGTCACAAAAAAGACTTTCGCTTTTTGTCTCTCTGTCACGAATCGCAAAAGCCTGATGAATGGGATTTTCTTCATGCTGCAACACGGCTACACTCGCAAGGCAACAGAGATGAACGATATGCCGGTTCATCGGTCAAATTAGCACAACCAACATACAGGACCGTGGTTATGTTCAGGCAGTTGAAAAAAACACTGGTTGCGACACTGATTGCCGCATTGACGGTCGGTCAGGTGTTGCCCGCTTTTGCCGACTCGTCCGATTCATTGCCGGACATGGGCACCACAGCAGGAAGCACGCTCTCCATTGGGCAAGAGATGCAAATGGGCGATTACTACGTTCGCCAGTTGCGCGGTAGCGCCCCCCTCATCAATGACCCGTTACTTGTTCAGTACATCAACGGTCTGGGGATGCGTCTTGTTGCGCATGCCGACTCGGTAAAAACGCCCTTTCACTTCTACTTAATCAATAATGACGAAATCAACGCCTTCGCCTTCTTTGGCGGCAACGTGGTGCTGCATTCGGCATTATTCCGTTACTCCGATAACGAAAGTCAGCTGGCTTCCGTTATGGCGCACGAAATTTCGCACGTCACCCAGCGCCACCTGGCGCGAGCGATGGAAGACCAGAAACGTAACGCCCCGCTGACCTGGGTTGGAGCGCTGGGTTCTATTTTGCTGGCAATGGCCAGCCCGCAGGCCGGGATGGCGGCATTAACCGGTACTCTGGCGGGAACGCGGCAGGGGATGATTAGCTTTACACAACAAAACGAACAGGAAGCGGACCGCATCGGGATTCAGGTGCTGCAACGTTCTGGCTTTGACCCTCAGGCCATGCCGAGCTTCCTGGAAAAACTGCTCGATCAGGCGCGTTATTCTTCCCGTCCACCAGAAATTCTGCTCACCCACCCCTTACCGGAAAGTCGCCTGTCAGATGCGCGTAACCGTGCCAACCAGATGCGCCCGGTCGTGGTCCAGTCGTCGCAGGATTTCTACATGGCGAAAGTGAGAACGCTGGGGATGTACAATTCCGGGCGCAACCAGCTCACCAGCGATCTGCTGGACTCCCTGGCGAAAGGCAACGTGCGAGAAAAGAATGCCGCGCAGTATGGTCAGGCACTACAGGCGATGGAAGCCAGCAAATACGACGAGGCGCGTAAAGCGCTGCAACCCCTTCTGGCCGCCGACCCGAATAACCCGTGGTATCTCGATCTCTCGACGGATATCGATCTGGGGCAGAAGAAAACCACCGATGCCATTAATCGCCTGAAAGGGGCGAAGGACGTCCGTACCAACCCGGTGCTGCAGCTTAACCTGGCGAACGCTTACTTACAGGGTGGTCAACCTGCTGAAGCGGCGACCATTCTGAACCGCTATACCTTTAATAATAAAGACGACCAAAACGGCTGGGATCTGCTCGCTCAGGCGGAAGCCCAACTGGGCAACCGCGATCAGGAGCTGGCGGCGCGTGCCGAAGGCTTTGCCCTGGTGGGACGCCTCGACCAGGCTATTTCTGCACTCAGCAGCGCCAGCGCGCAGGTCAAACTCGGCAGCCTCCAGCAGGCCCGTTACGACGCGCGTATCGATCAGCTTCGCGGCCTGCAACAGCGCTTCAAGCCGTACGAGAAGATGTAATAAAGGAGAATTCACGTCATGACAGACGCCGTAAAAATTTACCACAATCCGCGCTGCTCCAAGAGCCGCGATACCCTGAGCCTGCTGAAGTCTAACGGTATTGACCCGAAAGTGGTGCTCTATCTCGAAACACCACCGGACGCGCAGACGATCCGCCAACTGTTGCACATGCTGGGTATGGGAAGTGCAAGAGAGCTGATGCGCCAGAAAGAAGACTTGTACAAGTCGCTCAATCTGGATGACACCCGTCTCACTGAGGCCGAGCTTGTGCAGGCTATGGTTGAAAATCCTAAGCTGATCGAGCGCCCGATAGTCGTGGCAAACGGCCACGCACGCATTGGACGCCCGCCGGAAGACGTACTCGATATCCTCTAATCCCCCCGCCGCAGCGCGTTCAAAAACGCCTGCGGCGTACTGTCTCCCAGCTTTTTCTGCGCTTTACCCTGGTTATAAAATTCGCACAGCTGAATGAGCAACTCTCCGGCAGGTACATTTTTCACGCGCGGGATAATGTCCTGTAAAGGTGCTGCGACCTGTACAGCGCTGTGTTTTTGCGCATGCACTTTTACGGCGATATCTTGTCCCGGCAGCGTTATGTCAAAACCAAAAGTCTCAATAGATTGTATAAGCGCCGGACACGCTTCAAGTACCGCCTGAACCCAGCGGGTCAGGAGCTGAGGTGATACGCCTGCGTAAAGCCGGGCAAAACACCAGCCGCTCACCGGCTCACGTGCCCACAGCAGGTGTTGCTCCCCACCATCGTCCATATGCAGCGACAAAGGCAGATGATGTAACTCCAGCTGATGCGGCACGATGCCAGCTTTCAGCGCCTTTTTACCCTGCAACGGTGCCCCCTTCTGTGTTGCCGAGGCGGGCTTCAGATAACGGTTCAGGGTCGCTCTGGAAACGGGGATCCCCAGAACGTCATTCACCAGAAGCAGCAACTCATCCAGCGGTGCGCCCAGTATGTCACGCAGCGTATTGACCAGAGTCACCTGCTCTTGTCTCATCGCTTTGTGTATCACTTTTGGCGTCGTATGCTTATCAGAAACCTGTTCGCGATTGCGCCAGCGCCTGACGGTTGTCACCGAGATCCCAAGCTCAACCGCAAGCTCTCTGTCGCTTTTATCAGACTGCTGGAGGTAGCGACGAATACGTGGTGTCGTCGTGGCATTGGCGTGCAGTTTAATTTCCATCGCAAAGCTCCATGAAACTAATCTCATAAGACTTATATAACATCAACGAATGCTTTGTGACCGATTTCACCTTTCGTTCGCCACGCTTCACTGATAATCCACACACATAACATAAACAACACCACTCAATCTTGTACGGAGTTCACAATGAACAATGTTCTGGGATTTCTTGAAGCAAAACTGATGCCGCTGGCGGCCAAAACGGCTCAGCAGCGTCATCTGGGTGCGATTCGCGGTGCCTACGTTTCATTCATGCCATTTATCATCGTCGGCTCTATTCTGCTGGTGATCTCGTCGTTCCCGAATCAAACCTACCAGCAGTTTATGTCTCAGGCCTTTGGTGAAAGCTGGAGTGCCATTATCGAGATCCCGTTTAATGCGGTGTTCTCGACCATGTCGCTGTTCATCAGCTTCCTGGTGGCGTTTCGCCTGGCCGAGCACTACGGTGAAGATCGCATCTCCTGCGGTATTCTGGCGCTGGTCGCCTTCCTGATCCTGACGCCCTTTATCAAAGTGGCTGAAAACGGTGGCATTACCGTGATACCCGTTGAGTGGATTGGCAGTAAAGGGCTGTTTGTGGCGATGATAGGTTCGCTGCTGTGGACGGAGCTGTTCTGCTGGCTGAAGCGCAAAAATCTGGTCATCAAAATGCCGGATGGCGTACCGCCAGCGGTGCAGGAGTCGTTCGCCGCGCTGATCCCGGCGCTGCTGGTGATGATTCTGGTGCTGATTATTCGCATCGTCTTTGAAAATACCCACTACAACACCATTCACCAGTTCATTTATGAAGTCGTTGCTACACCGGTGCGTCACTACGGCACCTCTTACTTTGGCGCGCTGATGACCGTCTTCAGCATCACTATTCTGTGGTCAGTGGGCATTAACTCAGGCTCGATGATCAACGGCATTATTCGCCCGTTGTGGATGGAGAACCAGACCGACAACATCGCTGCTATCCAGGCCGGCACAACCCCGCCGCACATCATCACCGAGCAATTTTTTGACATGATCTGGATGGGCGGCGCAGGGGCAACGCTGTCGCTGGTGATTGCGATGCTCATTTTTGCCCGCAGTAAAAATATGCGCGAAGTCGCACGACTGGGCGCGGGGGCATCGGTGTTCAATATCAACGAGCCAATATTGTTTGGCCTGCCGGTGATCATGAACCCCATAATGCTCATTCCCTTCAATCTTGTCCCACTGGTGCTGGTCACCGTGCAGTATGCAGCAATGAAAATTGGCGCGGTTGCCGTCACTACCGGGGTGTTTATCCCCTGGACGCTGCCTCCCGTCATCAGCGGTTTTATCGTCACCGGACACCTCAGCGGCAGCGTCATGCAGCTTATCAACCTGCTGATTGGCGCCATGCTGTATCTACCTTTCATGCGTATCGTGGACAAACAGTACCGCGCGGCGGAAATTGCCACCGTTACGCAATCCGACACCACCCTTGCAAAACAGGAGTAAAGCATGTGGGGAATTATCGCAACCTGGCGAATGGCGCTTGAAGGAGTAACAGAGTCTGCGTCGGCGCTGGCTGCGGGGAAACCGGTCGCTGCGGCGGTGGTGGATGCCGTAGCGACCGTCGAAGACTTTCCGCTTTATAAATCTGTCGGTTACGGCGGGCTGCCAACGGAGAACGGTGAAGTTGAGCTGGATGCTGCTTATATGGATGGCGACACGCTGGCCTTTGGCGCAGTCGGTAACCTGGTGGATATCGCTAACCCGGTACGCGTGGCCCACGCGCTGAGTCGCCAGCGCTATAACAGCCTTCTGGTTGGCCAGGGTGCTCGGGAATGGGCGCTAAGCCAGGGTTTTGCCAACAAAACCATGCTCACCGACCGGGCAATGCAGCATTACCGCAAACGCTGCCGGGAGACGCTGGACAAGGGCCTGAGTCCCTATGATGGCCACGATACCGTCGGCATTATCGGCCTCGATAAACAAGGTTCGATGAGCGTCGCGACCTCCACCAGCGGGCTATTTATGAAAAAGCGGGGGCGGATTGGTGATTCACCAATAATTGGCTCCGGGTTTTACTGCGACAGTGAAACCGGTGCAGCCACCGCCACGGGCGTCGGTGAAGATCTGATGAAAGGCTGTACCAGCTATGAAATCGTTCGTCGTATGGCGCAGGGAATGTCGCCGCAGCAGGCTGCCGACTCGGTCGTCTTTGAGCTGGAGGACAGACTTATGTCGCGCTTCGGTCGTGTGGGCGATCTTTCCGTCGTTTGCATGAACAACAAGGGCGAATTTGGCGCTGCGACCAACATCAAAACGTTCTCGTTCGTGGTTGCTACCGCTCGCCAGCCTCTTACTGTGTTTCGTACCGAGCGTCTGCATGAGAAGACACATTATCAGGCCGTGGATGAGGAATGGATGCAGGCTTACGCCGCGCGGATCCGCGCGCCGATTGAGGAACAATGATGATTACATATCAGCTTATTACTGCGCTTTCAGATGCGAAGCCGCAGAGCCATTTAATCGCCCGTACCACCTGTAACCTGCTGCCGAAGACAGCGCTTATCGCCGAGATGCGTGACCCGGATTGCATCACGGACACCCGCTTTGGCTGCGCGCCTTTTTCCCGAATCACCCTGCTGCCGGATGCGCTCTGGCACGATAGCCTGACCGAAGAATTACTCACGGCACTGCGCCCACTCCTGGCCTCACCCGCCAGTCCTGATGTGGTACTGGACGTCACGGATATCAACGATGTTGTGCTGGCGCAAGTACTGCGTTTTCTCTTTAATCAGGCACACAGGCTCAGCGACTTAAAGCTAAAGAAAACCAACGAATCAGCGGTACGTCTACAGCATATAACCGCTCTTTGTTTGCCGGAGCAGCAGGACAGACTCGAGGCTATCTTCCACCAGCAGCAGGCCATTGCCCATGGCATGGTGGCGGCACGGCGTCTGGCGGATATGCCATCCGATCGCTGCACGCCTGAGTATGTAGTGGAAGAGGCACAAAAACGGTGTGCCGACTTCCCCGCCCTGCGATGTGAAGTACTCGATGAAACACAAATCATTGAACAAGGTCTGGGGCTGTTGCACGCCGTGGGCAAAGGGGCATCCTGTCCGCCACGTCTGCTGGCCATCCACTATGACGGAGTCACTGAGGGCCCGGTGCGCTGCTACGTGGGTAAAGGCATTACGTTTGATACCGGTGGCTTGTGGCTGAAAGAAGGCGCGGGCATGTATACCATGAAGTATGACATGTGCGGGGCGGCAAACGTGCTGGGGCTGATGCTGACCGTCGCAGAGCTGGCGCTGCCCGTACGCATCATGGGCGTGCTGGCGCTGGCGGAAAATGCCATCGGTCCCGATGCCATGCAGCCCGGTACGGTCGCACGCGCCTGCAACGGCACTACGGTTGAAATCAACAACACCGATGCCGAAGGTCGGCTGGTACTGGCAGATGCGATTGCCTGGGCCAGTAAGAGGCATCCGCAGGCGCGCTATATTATTGATATGGCCACACTCACTGGCGCGGTGGTCAAAGCGCTGGGGTATGAACTGAGCGGATTGATGACGCAGGATGAGCCCCTGCGTCAGGCACTGACCCGCGCGGGTAAACAGAGCGGCGATGAAGTCTGGTCGCTACCGCTGGATGCACGGCTGAAAAAGCAGACCGACAGCGCCATCGCCGATCTCTGCAATACACCAGGCAATAACGCGGCAATCAGTGCCTCGGCGGCGTGGCTGCTACATCACTTTTGTCCACCAACGATCCCGTGGGCGCATCTGGATATCAGCGGCACGGCGCTGTGGCGTGAGAACGGGCGAAGCGTGGCGTCGGGGAGACCAGTTCCGCTGCTGGTGGAGCATTTGTTGAGGGATTGCGTCTGATTGTTTTGCCCGGTTAGGCGCTGCCGCCACCGGGCAAAAAACTTAAAGCTTGAGAATATCTTTCACAAACGGAATCGTCAGCTTGCGCTGGGCGGTAATGGAGGCGCGATCGAGCTGATCGAGCGTATCAAAGAGGGTACGCATTTCACGATCCAGACGCTTGAGCAGAAAACGGCCCACGTCTTCCGGCAGCTCAAACCCACGCTGCTTTGCGCGCAGCTGTAACGCCTGGAGCTTGTCTTCATCCGACAGCGGCTGGAGCTTATAGATTTGTCCCCAGTCCAGACGAGATGCCAGATCCGGCAGCCCCAGATTGAGCTGGCGTGGCGGACGATCGCCGGTGATCAGCAGCCGGGTTTTACCCGACTCCAGAATGCGGTTGTAGAGGTTAAAAATCGCCATTTCCCACGGCTCATCCCCCGCCACGCATTCGATATTATCAATGCAGACCAGTGAGAGATGTTCCATTCCCTCCATCACTTCAGGCACAAACCAGGTACGTTTATCCAGCGGCACATAACCTACCGCATCACCACGCGCAGAAAGCTCCGCACAGGCGGCATGCAGCAGGTGGCTGCGCCCCGCGCCTTCGCGTGACCAGATATAGATGTATCCGCTGTGTTCCTGACGCAGCACGTTTTGCAGTGCAGCCAGTAAAGAGGGGTTATCACCCGGCCAGAAACTCGCGAAAGTTTCGTCGTCAGGGAGATAAAGTGGCAGAGAGAGCTGTGCCGGTCCGTTCAGAAGTACCTCAACCAGATCTTACATAAAATCGGAACGGAGTTTAACACGGAACCAGCAAGGAGAGAACCGGGCGGATCGCCCACCCGGTTTTACGATCAATGTGACGCTTTTTCGCTTTCGTCGGCGTCCAGCACCACCTCTTCCGGGCGGATCACGGAAATCAGCTTGAAAATCAAGCTCAGGCCCACGCCAACGATGGTCGCCAGCGCCATGCCTTTCAGCTCGGCCGCACCGATGTGCACCTTGGCACCGCTCACGCCGATGATCAGGATCACGGAGGTCAGGATCAGGTTCTGCGCTTTGCTGTAATCCACTTTGGATTCAATCAGCACACGAATACCAGACGCTCCGATTACCCCATAAAGCAGCAGAGAAACACCGCCCATCACCGGTACCGGGATGATCTGGATCGCCGCCGCCAGTTTGCCCACACAAGACAGCAGGATAGCAATGATGGCCGCACCGCCGATAACCCAGGTACTGTAGACACGGGTAATGGCCATCACCCCGATGTTCTCACCGTAAGTGGTGTTTGGCGTAGAGCCAAAGAAACCGGAGATAATGGTAGAGAAGCCGTTAGCAAACATAGAACGGTGCAGACCCGGGTCGCGGATCAGATCGCGTTTCACGATATTTGCCGTCACCACCAGGTGACCAACGTGCTCAGCAATCACCACCAGCGCCGCAGGCAGGATAGTGAAGATAGCAAACCATTCAAAGCGTGGTGTATAGAAGGTTGGCAGGGCAAACCAGTGCGCCTGGGCAATTGGCGTGGTATCGACAACACCCATCATAAAGGAGAGCGCATAACCCGCCAGCACCCCGATCAGAATCGGGATAATCGCCATGAAACCACGGAACAGCACGGAGCCAAACACCGTTACGCCCAGCGTCACCAGAGAAATGATAATGGTTTTGGAATCCGGTGACTGACCGTCAGCAGGCAGTAAACCAGCCATATTCGCCGCCACACCGGCCAGTTCCAGACCGATAACGGCAACGATTGCGCCCATCGCCGCAGGCGGGAACATCACGTCCAGCCAGCCAGTACCGGCTTTCTTCACAATGAAGGACACCACGCAGAACAGCACGCCACACATGATAAAGCCGCCCAGCGCCACTTCGTACCCAAGCGGTAGCAGCAACAGGACCGGAGAAATAAAGGCGAAGCTCGACCCCAGATACGCCGGGATTTTGCCTTTACAGATAAAGAGGTACAACAGCGTCCCGATACCGTTGAACAGCAGTACGGTAGCCGGGTTAATGTGAAACAGGATTGGCACCAGCACGGTTGCGCCAAACATAGCGAACAGGTGCTGCAAACTAAGCGGGATAGTCTGTAAAAGCGGCGGTCTTTCACTCACCCCGATAGCACGGCGCGTCATAGTGTTTTCCTCTGAGTAGTATTGTTGGTGTTTTATTCAAAAAAAAGCCGACTATCAAAGTCGGCTTATTTATCGTTATTCGATTACTTAGTACCAAAAATCTTATCGCCGGCATCGCCAAGCCCCGGGATGATGTACCCGTGCTCATTCAGCCCCTGGTCGATAGATGCGGTATACAGCTCAACGTCCGGGTGCGCTTTTTCCAGCGCCGCGATACCTTCCGGTGCCGCAACCAGCACCAGCACTTTAATGCTGCTGCAGCCCG
This sequence comes from Enterobacter ludwigii, assembly GCA_023023105.1. NCBI lineage: Bacteria > Pseudomonadati > Pseudomonadota > Gammaproteobacteria > Enterobacterales > Enterobacteriaceae > Enterobacter > Enterobacter ludwigii. The sequence continues at coordinate 3,380,530 of CP083824.1, forward strand.
CTTTTTTCAGCAGGTCAATGGTGGCAATCATAGAACCGCCGGTTGCCAGCATTGGGTCAACCACCAGCGCCATACGCTCGTCGATGTTAGACACCAGCTTCTGGAAGTAAGGAACCGGCTCCAGCGTCTCTTCATTACGGTAGATACCGACGACGCTGATACGCGCGCTTGGCACGTGCTCCAGCACACCTTCCATCATGCCAAGACCGGCACGCAGAATAGGCACAACGGTAATTTTCTTACCTTTGATCTGTTCAACCTGCACCGGGCCGTTCCAGCCTTCGATGGTGACTTTTTCTGTTTCCAGATCGGAGGTTGCTTCGTAGGTCAGCAGGCTGCCCACTTCAGAAGCCAGTTCGCGAAAACGCTTCGTGCTGATGTCATGCTCACGCATCAGGCCCAACTTGTGTTTAACGAGTGGGTGTTTCACTTCCACAATCTTCATTCTCTTTCTCCTCTGAGGTGGCATCCGCAAAAAAATCGCGGGATTATACCGCTTTTTTCGGATTAGGCCATACCCATCTTGCTTGACAGCGATCAAGCAAAGATAAAAAAACCGGAGGTATATCTCCGGCTTGAGTGCGAGGTTCTGCCCGGTGGCGCTACGCTTACGCGGGCCTACGGAAAGTGTAGGTCGGGTAAGCGTTAGCGCCACCCGACAATTACAGGTTATCGCCGTTGCTCGCAATCATCTGCTTATACCAGTCGAACGACTTCTTCTTGCTGCGGTTCAGCGTGCCGTTGCCTTCGTTATCTTTGTCGACAAAGATAAAGCCGTAGCGTTTTTTCATTTCGCCGGTACCGGCAGACACCAGGTCAATACAGCCCCACGGGGTATACCCCATCAGGTCAACGCCATCTTCAACCACCGCTTTTTTCATTTCACGGATGTGCGCCGCAAGATAATCAATGCGGTACTGGTCGTTCACCGTGCCGTCGCTCTCCTGCACGTCAATAGCACCAAAACCGTTCTCAACGATGAACAGCGGCAACTGGTAGTGATCCCAGAACCAGTTCAGGGAGTAACGCAGCCCAACCGGGTCAATCTGCCAGCCCCAGTCGGATTTCTGCACATATGGGTTGGAGACCAGGCTCTTGCTCTCGTCGTAATCCAGCTGCGGGTTGTCAGCCGTCGCTTTGGTGGCGAAGGACATGTAATAGCTGAATCCGATGTAGTCCACACATCCCTGCTTAAGTGCGGCTTTATCTTCTTCGGTAATATCCAACGCAAAGCCACGACGCTCAAAGTAGTTGAGCAGGTGCTGCGGATACTTGCCGCGTACGTGAACGTCGGTAAACCAGTAACGACGGTGCATGGCATTCATCGCCATCATCATGTCGTCTGGCGCGCAGGTCAGCGGATAAATCGGGCACATGGCAATCATGCAGCCGATTTGCAGCGACGGGTTAATCTCACGCCCCGCTTTTACCGCCAGTGCACTGGCTACAAGCTCATAGTGCGCGGCCTGGAACATTACCGGCTCACGGTCTTCGCCCGGCTCATACTTCAACCCGGAGTTGGTAAACGGCGCAAAGTCTTCGTGGAAGTTCGCCTGGTTGTTGATCTCGTTAAAGGTCATCCAGTACTTCACTTTGTGCTGATAACGCTGGAAAACCACTTTTGAGAAACGGACAAAGAAATCGATCAGTTTACGGTTACGCCAGCCGCCGTATTCGGTGACCAGATGGAAAGGCATCTCGAAGTGAGAGAGTGTGATGACCGGCTCAATGCCGTGCTTCAGGCACTCGTCGAACAGATCGTCATAGAATTTCAGGCCAGCCTCGTTAGGTTCCAGCTCATCCCCTTTCGGGAAGATCCGCGTCCAGGCTATCGAAGTGCGGAAGCATTTGAACCCCATCTCGGCAAAGAGTTTGATGTCTTCTTTATAACGATGGTAGAAGTCGATGGCTTCATGGTTAGGGTAATTTTTCCCCTGCAACACGCCGTTGGTGATTTCACGCGGCACGCCATGCGCGCCCGCGGTCATGACATCGGCAACGCTAACGCCTTTTCCACCCTCTTTCCAGCCCCCTTCCAGCTGATGCGCCGCAACCGCACCACCCCACAGAAAACCTTCTTTAAATCCTGACATTCTCTTTCCCTCATTCTGCGTTATTTTCTGCAAAAACAATTACAGAAACCGGTTTCATCTGAATGATGTGCAAAGGTGATTCCTGTTGCAAGGAGAAAACCGAAACCGGTTTCATTTTCGTGAACAGACTCAAGTTTGGACACATTGGCAGGCCGCACAGAAAAAAAAATCGTCTCACCGAGAATAGGCTCGCAAACGTTTGCCTGGACTGTTAGAATTGCGCCGATTTTTCTTACTAGCTATGCAATCGCGTGGGGACTTGAGCCGTGACCAACAAAACTTCTCTCAGCTACAAAGATGCCGGTGTTGATATTGACGCAGGTAATGCGCTGGTTGACCGAATCAAAGGTGTGGTGAAAAAAACCCGCCGCCCGGAAGTGATGGGTGGTCTGGGTGGATTCGGCGCACTGTGCGCGCTGCCGCAAAAATATCGTGAACCTGTTCTGGTCTCGGGTACTGATGGTGTAGGTACAAAACTGCGCCTGGCGATGGATTTAAAACGTCATGACACGATCGGTATCGATCTGGTCGCGATGTGTGTGAATGACCTGGTCGTTCAGGGTGCTGAACCGCTGTTCTTCCTCGATTATTACGCGACCGGTAAACTGGACGTGGATACCGCAGCCAGCGTGATTAACGGTATTGCCGAAGGGTGTCTGCAGTCAGGCTGCGCGCTGGTCGGCGGTGAAACCGCAGAAATGCCAGGCATGTATCACGGCGAAGATTATGACGTCGCTGGTTTCTGCGTCGGCGTGGTAGAAAAATCAGAAATTATCGACGGCAGCAAAGTGGCTGATGGTGATGTCCTGATCGCACTGGCATCCAGCGGCCCGCACTCTAACGGCTACTCTCTGGTACGTAAAATCATCGAAGTCAGCGGTTGCGACCCACAGACCACTGAACTGGATGGCAAACCGCTTGCCGATCACCTGCTGGCCCCGACCCGCATTTACGTGAAAAACGTGCTGGAACTGATCGAAAACGTCGACGTTCATGCGATTGCCCACCTGACCGGTGGCGGCTTCTGGGAAAATATCCCGCGCGTTCTGCCGGACAACACCCAGGCAGTGATCGACGAATCCTCCTGGCAGTGGCCGGCCGTCTTTAACTGGCTGCAGACCGCAGGCAACGTCAGCTCTCACGAAATGTACCGCACCTTTAACTGCGGCGTGGGTATGATTATCGCCCTGCCAGCAAGCGAAGCGGATAAAGCGGTTAAACTGCTGACAGAGAAAGGTGAAAACGCGTGGAAAATCGGTACTATTAAAGCTTCCGATTCCGAACAACGTGTGGTCATTGAATGAAAAACATCGTGGTGCTCATTTCCGGTAACGGAAGCAATTTGCAGGCAATAATTGACGCCTGCAAACAGAAGAAGATCAATGGCACCATTCGGGCAGTATTCAGCAACAAGGCCGACGCGTTCGGCCTTGAGCGAGCCCGGGAAGCGAGTATTCCCGCGCACGCGCTGGAAGCCAGCCAGTTCGCCGGGCGTGAAGCCTTTGACCGCGAGCTGGTTCAGGAAATTGATGCCTACGCGCCTGATGTCGTAGTGCTGGCGGGGTATATGCGTATCCTGAGCCCGGCTTTTGTTGAGCATTATGCCGGACGCCTGCTGAATATCCACCCTTCTCTGCTACCGAAGTATCCTGGTCTGCACACCCATCGTCAGGTTCTGGAAAACGGCGATGAAGAACATGGTACCTCCGTGCATTTCGTTACCGACGAACTGGATGGTGGCCCGGTGATCCTGCAGGCGAAAGTGCCGGTCTTTGAAGGCGATAACGAAGAAGACGTGACCGAACGCGTACAGGTCCAGGAACATGCCATTTATCCGCTGGTGGTAAGCTGGTTTGTCGACGGGCGTCTGGAGATGCGCGACGGCGCTGCCTGGCTCGACGGCGTGAAGTTACCCCAGCAGGGTTATGCGGCCGAAGAGTAGTGTGTTATGTCGGGTGGCGCTACGCCTACCCGACTTACAAATTGCATTACCCGATATTCCCTTCTCCAACCCTCTAAAATCCCCAACAAAAAAAATAACTGTCATACTTTTCTGGCACTGTTGGACATATCGTGGAAATGCTCGCCATAATAAGGACGAGACGGATTTACCACGTCCTGTGATTGAACTGGAGTGTGAGCTGTAATGGGTCAGGAAAAGTTATATATCGAGAAAGAGCTAAGCTGGTTAGCATTCAACGAACGTGTACTCCAGGAAGCGGCTGACAAAAGTAACCCGCTTATCGAGCGCATGCGTTTTTTGGGTATTTACTCCAACAACCTGGATGAGTTCTACAAGGTTCGTTTTGCCGAGCTGAAACGGCGAATCATCATCAGCGAAGAACAGGGCCTAAACTCTCACTCGCGGCATCTGCTGGGCAAAATCCAGTCCCGTGTGTTGAAAGCCGATCAGGAATTTGATGGCCTGTATAACGAACTGCTGCTGGAAATGGCGCGCAATCAAATCTTCCTGATTAACGAACGACAGCTTTCCGTTAACCAACAAAACTGGCTGCGCCATTACTTCAAACAGTATCTGCGTCAGCACATCACCCCGATTCTGATCAACCGCGAAACCGACCTGGTGCAGTTCCTGAAAGATGACTACACCTACCTGGCGGTGGAAATTATCCGCGGTGATTCGATCCGCTACGCGCTGCTTGAGATCCCGTCCGACAAGGTGCCGCGCTTTGTGAACCTGCCGCCGGAAACCCCGCGCAGACGCAAACCGATGATCCTGCTGGATAACATCCTGCGCTACTGTCTGGACGATATCTTCAAAGGCTTCTTCGATTACGATGCATTAAACGCCTATTCCATGAAGATGACCCGTGACGCCGAATATGACCTGGTGCACGAGATGGAAGCCAGCCTGATGGAGCTGATGTCTTCCAGCCTGAAACAGCGTTTGACGGCCGAGCCGGTGCGCTTCGTTTATCAGCGTGACATGCCAGACGCCATGGTTGAAATGCTGCGCGAAAAACTGACGATTTCCCGCTATGACTCCATTGTACCGGGCGGTCGCTACCACAACTTTAAAGACTTTATTGGCTTCCCGAACGTCGGCAAAGCCAATCTGGTCAACAAACCGCTACCGCGGTTACGTCATATCTGGTTCGATAAATTCCGCAACGGATTCGATGCCATCCGTGAACGCGATGTCCTGCTCTACTATCCGTATCACACGTTTGAACACGTGCTGGAACTGCTGCGCCAGGCCTCTTTCGACCCGAACGTGCTGGCTATCAAGATCAACATCTACCGCGTGGCCAAAGATTCACGCATCATCGATGCCATGATCCATGCCGCGCACAACGGTAAGAAAGTGACCGTGGTCGTTGAGTTGCAGGCCCGTTTCGACGAAGAAGCCAACATTCACTGGGCTCGTCGTCTGACGGAAGCAGGTGTTCACGTTATTTTCTCTGCTCCAGGCCTGAAAATTCACGCCAAGCTGTTCCTGATCTCCCGTAAAGAGGGTGACGACGTGGTGCGTTATGCCCACATCGGTACCGGGAACTTCAACGAGAAAACCGCACGAATTTATACCGACTACTCGCTGCTGACCGCCGATGCCCGCATCACTAACGAGGTGCGTCGGGTCTTTAACTTTATTGAGAACCCGTACCGTCCGGTAAGCTTCGACTATCTGCTGGTCTCGCCGCAGAACTCGCGCCGCCTGCTGTACGATATGATCGATAAAGAGATCGCCAATGCCCAGAAAGGGCTGTCATCCGGCATTACGCTGAAGCTCAACAATCTGGTCGACAAAGGGCTGGTGGACCGCCTGTACGCGGCGTCCTGTTCCGGCGTACCGGTTAACCTGCTGATCCGCGGTATGTGCTCCCTGATCCCTGAACTGGAAGGCATCAGCGACAATATTCGCGTCATCAGCATTGTTGACCGTTACCTGGAACACGATCGCGTCTATATTTTCGATAATGCGGGTGACAAACAGGTTTACCTCTCTTCTGCAGACTGGATGACACGCAATATTGACTATCGAATTGAAGTCGCAGCACCGCTGCTGGATCCGCGACTGAAGCAGCAGATCCTCGACATCATCGAGATTCTGTTCAGCGATACGGTGAAAGCACGCTATATCGACAAAGAACTCAGTAACCGCTATGTACCGCGCGGCAACCGCCGTAAAGTGCGGTCGCAACTGGCGATTTACGACTATATCAAATCACTCGAGCAACCCGATTAACCTATGCCGATAAATGATAAGACCCCACGCCCGCAGGAATTCGCCGCGGTCGATCTTGGCTCTAACAGTTTCCACATGGTCATCGCCCGTGAGGTGGATGGAGCGCTGCAGATCATCGGTCGTCTGAAGCAGCGTGTACACCTGGCGGACGGTCTTGATGAACGCAGCATGCTTAGCGAAGAGGCAATGGAGCGCGGCCTGAACTGCCTGTCGCTGTTTGCCGAACGTCTGCAGGGCTTCTCGCCTTCCAGCGTCTGCATCGTGGGCACCCACACCCTGCGCCAGGCGCTGAACGCGCCTGAATTTCTCAAGCGGGCCGAAAAAGTGATCCCCTACCCGATTGAGATCATCTCCGGTAACGAGGAAGCGCGTCTGATTTTCATGGGGGTTGAGCACACCCAGCCGGAAAAAGGGCGCAAGCTGGTGATCGACATTGGCGGCGGTTCAACTGAGCTGGTAATCGGCGAAGACTTTGAGCCGCGTCTGGTGGAAAGTCGTCGTATGGGCTGCGTCAGCTTCGCGCAGATGTATTTCCCGGGTGGCACCATCACCCGTGAAAACTTCCAGCGGGCGCGTATGGCCGCCATCCAGAAACTGGAAAACCTCGCCTGGCAGTACCGTATTCAGGGCTGGAATGTGGCGCTGGGCGCATCGGGTACCATCAAAGCGGCCCATGAAGTGCTGCTGGCGATGGGCGAGAAAGACGGGTTTATCACGCCTGAACGCCTGATATTGCTGACTGAAGAAGTGCTAAAGCATAAAAGTTTTGACGCCTTGAGCCTGCCGGGTCTTTCCGACGAGCGTAAAGCGGTGTTTGTGCCGGGTCTGGCTATCCTCTGCGGCGTATTTGATGCGCTGGCCATCAAGGAGCTGCGTCTTTCTGACGGCGCCCTGCGTGAAGGTGTGCTGTATGAGATGGAAGGCCGTTTCCGCCATCAGGATATTCGCAGCCGCACTGCACAAAGCCTGGCAAACCAGTACAACATCGATCGTGAGCAGGCAAAGCGCGTGCTGGAAACGACCGTTCAGATGTACGACCAATGGCAGGAACAAAATCCTAAGCTGGCGCATCCGCAGCTTGCCGCCCTGCTGAAATGGGCAGCAATGCTGCATGAAGTGGGACTGAACATTAACCACAGCGGGATGCATCGCCACTCAGCGTACATTCTGCAAAACAGCGATTTACCAGGCTTCAACCAGGAGCAGCAGACCATGATGGCCACGCTGGTGCGTTATCACCGCAAAGCCATCAAGCTCGACGATCTGCCTCGCTTCACGCTGTTCAAGAAAAAGCAGTTCCTGCCGCTTATTCAGCTCCTGCGTCTGGGCGTGCTGCTTAATAATCAGCGTCAGGCCACCACCACACCGCCAACACTGAAGCTGAAAACCGACGACCACCACTGGACGCTGAGCTTCCCGCACGACTGGTTTAGCCAGAACGCGCTGGTCCTGCTGGACCTGGAAAAAGAGCAGCAGTACTGGGAAGCGGTCACCGGCTGGCTACTCAAAATCGAAGAAGAGAGTGCCGACGTCGCCGCGTAACGGCTCAGGCGTCCGCACAGGACGCCTCTGCCTCCAGCAGTGATTCCAGTGCGACCGGTCTGCCAATCAGGTATCCCTGCACATAATCAATACCTAGCGCGTGAACCGCGCTACGTATCTCTTCAGTTTCGACATATTCTGCCACCACCAGCATTTTCTTCATTCGCGCCAGATGGCAGATTGACGCCACTATCTGATAATCCAGACTGTTGTTAACGATGTTCTGCACAAAACTGCCGTCGATTTTGAGAATATCAGCGTCCACGCTTTTCAGCCGGGCATAGCTCGCATAGCCGGTACCAAAATCATCAATGGCAATGCGTACCCCCATCTTCTGCAACTGACCGAGGATCTGTTGTGCCTGCTCAGCACTGCCGAACGTGCTGCACTCCGTCACCTCAAAGATCAGTTGCCACGGTTCGATGGCGTATTTCGTCAGCAAACGACTTACCTCAAGCGGGAACTGCACTCTGCAAACGGTTGAAGGGGCCAGATTAATGGCAAACCGCTGGCCGGGCAGCCTTTCGCGATGTGTTGCCAGAACGCGTAGCGTGTGGTCCAGCACCCATAAATCCACCCGCGATGACAAACCAAACTCCTGCGCAACGGGCAGGAATTGGTCGGGGGAGATCAATCCCCCATTTGCATCCTGCATCCGCAGCAAGACTTCGTGGTAGCGATCGCCCCGCTGGCCGCAAACAGGCTGCACTAACAGCATAAATGCGTTGTTCTCGAGAGCCCTCTGCAGACGGCTCATCATTGCGACTTTATCCTTCAGGCTACGCTGCAAATGGACAGCGCCACGCTGCTGAAGATTTTCGGGGTGGTTGGAGGAAAGCGACAAGTCCGCAACCATCCCCAGCTCCCCCAGGACCAGATGGAGATGGTTCACCGGTGACCGCACATAGCAGTAGCTCACACCCACCTGAGGCTGTAGCGGCATACCATCCCAGACAAAGCGGAACTGTTTGATATGCTCATCCAGGGTTTCAATCCGCTGCTGGTGGGATTCCGCGTTGAGTCGAATCGCCAGGTCGCACCCGGTCAGGTGGTAGACCTTCTCATTGGACTGGAGTTTGTCATTAATCCATTGCGCCAGCTGCTGTTTGTACAAAATGCGCAGCAACACGCCGTAATTTCGCCCCAAAATTTCCAGTTCAGGAATACGCAGCAAACAAAGCGCCGACCAGGGGTTTTTAGCCAGATCGTTTAATAACGACCGCAGGTTAGGCATATGTACGACAGGGTCGAGTAGCGCCAGTCTGCGGGAGCGTTGATTCACGGTACGCTGATGCGTCGCCAGCATCGACATGTAAATCACCACAAACGAAAAGACCAGATAGCTGGAAGAGGTGATCGCCAGTTGAATGTCATAACCCTGATGCAACGGGATATAGCGGTAAAAATAGTGAATGGACACCAGCAAGACTGGCGTCCAGATCAGTGACACCAGCTTATAACCAAAGCGCATTGCGGCCCAGAGCATCACCGGCATCAATAACGACAGGGTGTAGTTGGTGGAAAAAATTGAGCTGTTTTCATTCATGGGGAGCAACAGCAGCAAAAGCAGCCCGCCAAGGGCAAATGCCCAAATCAAAAACTCAGCGACCGTCACCTTTTTCTCTATCTGCATACGGATCTGCGAGATGAGGTTTTTGATGTAACGCGGATGGCGAATCAGACGGATCAGCAGATAGCTCAACGGTACCCCCGTCAGCCCGCTGACCAGCAGTGTCTGATAGTTAATGAGCGTACGAATATTAAGGGGGGATAATCCCGCAAGGCTCTGGCGACTCTCGTACACACCCAGATAAACCGCAAACTGAAACAGCACCAGAAATAGCGTCGCGGGGCAGAAAACCTGCCAGAAAATGCGCTGCGCCATCAGCCGGGTGTCCCCGTACGCCGTCATATTGCGTCCGGGAGCAAACACCCGGTATCCCCCCCAACTGAGCACTATCGGGACGATAAAATGAAGCATACCGGCGACGGTTTCAAACAGCCCAACCGATGGGTAATAGCGGATAAACAGCGACAACGCGATCCCGGGAAGCGCTTCCAGGCCAAAGAACATCATCAGCGAAAGCAAAAATGAGAGGGGTAAATAATAGAGCGCCACAATACCTTCGCCCAGTTTCGTGAACGTATTCGCGACGCTCAGCACGGGGAGTAAAACCACAGGTAAAATAAGCGGCAATGCCCACCAGCGGTCTTCATTGTTTTTCAGAAAAGCAATAATGTTCATAGATGCCCGGTTAAACCCCTTTCTCTCCAGAGGGAAAATAAAGACAGGCATCCGACCTGACGTGCGAGCCGCCCGGCAACGTTGAGGGCGAACAGTGTGGAGGGAGGATTTTAAATATCAGGACAGGGAATCCGTTGACTTAAATCAAACTACTTTACGCAAACAACCTTTTCTGCCGATTTTTTTGCAATAATTTTCTTCACATTATCAATATGGTAAATGTAATTATTAACTCTAATAACATTAATTAATGTAACTATTGACGGTTATTTACACATTGCAGAATTGACCCCCTCTTCCCGCTGTGCCTTAATATCCCTATCGCCCAAAAGGGCATGTCCAGGAAAAACACAGTGAGTCAGGCCACGCGTATGCGCAAACGACATCGATTTAACACCCGAATGACCCGCATCATACTGCTCATCAGCTTCCTGTTTTTCTTTGGCCGCTTCGTTTACTCTTCGATTGGCGCCTGGTATCACCATCAGGATAAGACCCAGTCACAGCAATCCAGTCTGACCGTCGACACCGCTGACCGCTAGGCCGCCGGAGGGTTTTGCACTCTTTGAATAATGCCTGCAATCCCTTTGCTAAGGATCTTATCCTGCAGCCCGGCAAACTGTATCGCACTGTATCCACAGCGCCACGCTGACAAACGGGTACAAAACGCCGCCTCCGGCAAATATCTCTGATACATAAAAATGGTTTTCTTTCCCTGTCGTCATTCAGAACCGATGAGGAGAGACACCGATGATTCGTCGATACACACTTTTCCCCCTACTCGCCCTGGCATCCGTCGCATATGTCCAGGCCGCCCCTCTGGACAACCTCAGCGCCACTGACGTTAACGGTCCCGCCGCCGTTGCGCCGCTGGAACACCCACAACCGCCCGCTGGAAAACACAAGGTGACCATTATTCTGGCCGACCCAACGCATAAGCCTCTTGACCATAAAACTCTTGAATTCACCGTGCCAGCGCATGCGCCGGTCCACCATTTCTGAGGAGCCTGAAGATGAAAGCATTATCGTTACTGACAGCGGGTTTGCTGGCGATTTCGGCCAGTGCTTTGGCGGAGAGTAAAACCAGCGTGGTGCTGGTGCATGGCGCGTTTGCCGACGGCAGCAGCTGGAATAAGGTGATTACTCTTTTGCAAAAACAACACACCGAGGTTATAGCCGTCCAGTTGCCGCTGACATCGCTAAAAGATGACGTAGCGGCCACGCAGCGAGCCATCGCCCGTGCACACGGGAATGTGGTGCTGGTGGGCCACTCCTGGGGAGGCACCGTGATTAGCGAAGCAGGCAACGATGCGCGGGTTAAATCGCTGGTGTACGTGGCGGCGTTCGCGCCGGATTCCGGTCAGTCGACGGCGGATCTGGCAGGAAGCTATCCTGCCCCGCCGGGCAGTGCGGGCATTGCTAAAACGGCGGACGGCTATTTATACCTGCCGACAGAAGCCGTCAGGAAGGACTTCGCGCCTGACGTGAAGCCAGCCATTCAAGATACGATTGCAGCCACGCAGGGGCCAATTAAGGTCGAGGCGTTTGGTGAAAAGGTTGCCCACGCGGCGTGGCACGAGAAACCGAGCTGGTTTGTGGTCAGCAAGAATGACCGAATGATCAACCCCGCTCTTGAGCGCGCGATGGCGAAGACGATCCATGCGAAAACCGTCGAGGTGACGGCAAGCCACGTGTCGATGGTGAGCCAGCCGGAGGCTATCGCCCGGACGATTGAGCAGGCAAGGCGGATGCACTGAGAAAAATTCGCCCGGCGGCGCTACGCTTGCACGGGCCTACGATTTCGTAGGTCGGGTAAGCGCAGCGCCACCCGACAAGAAAGGCCGTCTCAGTCCCCCCTCTCTGCGGGATAATCCCGATTAATCCACGCGTGGTCCTCTTCCCAGGTGAACATCCATTTGCGCACCGGCCCGGCCATCACGTTGAGGTAGTAGCTGTCATACCCGGCCATTGTCGCCACCGGGTGATAGCCCTTCGGCACCATGACCACATCCCGGTTGTAGACCGCCATACACTCATCCAGCGTTCTGTCGTCGGTGTAAACACGCTGCATGCAGAATCCCTGTCCCGGGTTGAGGCGATGGTAATAGGTCTCCTCCAGATAGGTCTCCTGCGGCGGGTTGTCCGTGTCGTGCTTATGGCTCGGGTACGAGCTGGTACAGCCTTCGTTGGTCCAGACCTCCACCACCAGCAGGCTGTCGGCGGGTTTGTTTTCCGGCAGGATGTTATGCACGTAGCGCTGGTTGTGGCCCTTACCACGCGCTTCGCCGTCAATATCCTGCGGGGCTATCAGCCGCGTCGGGTACGTCCCTTTGCCGGGCGCGGCGCAGACCGCCAGCTCGACTTTCGTTAGCGCCTTCACCTGCACCGTCTCCTGTGAGGTGACGTACACCGCCCAGGGTTTGATGCGCTCGAACGGGCTCATCCGCTCGCCGATGTCAGTAAACTGTGCAGAAGGCGTGCTAATGGAAGCGCGCCCGGCCACCAATACCAGGCAGCGCTCTTCGCTGACGGCGGGCAGCGTCAGCGTCTGCCCCTCCTGCAGCTCATACGTCTCAAAGCCGACATACCCCCAACCGGCGCTTTCCGGCGTGACGGACTGAGTCCGCCCCTCAACGTTCGGCTGTTGCCAGCGCGATAACAGACGTGACATGGCACCTCCTCAGATAAGCCCGGCGTCGCGCGCCAGGCGGCTCAGGTTGTTATACCCCAGACGGGCGTAGGTCAGCGGATGGGCAATCGCCGGGTCCTGCTCGGCCTCCACCACCAGCCAGCCGTGATAGTCCTGCGCTTTCAGCAGTCGCATGATCGGCGGGTAGTTCACGCAGCCGTCGCCCGGCACGGTAAACACGCCGCTCAGCACCGCATCGAGGAAACTGGTTTTGCGGTTTTTGACGTCCGCCAGCACGTCGGCACGCACGTCTTTGCAGTGAACGTGGTTGATGCGCGACACCCAGCGCTGCGCCACCGCCAGCGGATCGGCCCCGGCAAAGGTCAGGTGGCCGGTATCCAGCAGTAACCCCACCGCATCGCCAGTGTGGATCATCAGGTTGTCCACGTCTTCAGCGGACTCAATCACCGTGCCCATATGATGATGGTAGGCAATCTGTACTCCCTGCTGCTGCGTATAGCGGGCAAATTCGGTGAGCTTCTCGCCATACTCTTTCCAGCGTTCCTGCGGGAAACGCGGGCGCAGGTGAACCGGCGTCTGCTGCTCGCCGTGAATGCAGCCGCTCACTTCCGCAAAAACCAGCACCTTCGCCCCCAGCTCGCGCAGCAGCGTCAGGTGGGACTGCACGGCAGCAATCTCGTCTTCAACGCTGCGTTCCAGCAGGCGGCCGGAATACCAGCCGGAGATCAGCTGCAGGTCGTGACGCTGCAGGATGGGGCCGAGCAGGCGCGCTTCACGTGGGAATTTATTACCCAGTTCGAACCCCGCGAATCCGGCCTCTTTCCCTTCGCTCAGGCAGGTCTCCAGAGATGTCTCTGCGCCCAGTGAAGGCAGATCGTCGTTCGTCCACGTCAGCGGGTTGATGCCCAGTTGTACACTCATTGTCGTCTCCATTATGCGTGTCCGCGCTCGCGCCACCAGGCGATAAGCTGCAGGTAGTTGTCCCGAATGCGCGCCACCAGCTGCGCATCGTCAATATCGTGTTTCAGCCATGCGCGGGAGGCATCGCCAAACAGCGTGCGTCCCACGGCGAAGCCTTTTACCAGCGCCTGTCCCGATGCGGCTTTGAAGTCGGCACGCAGCTGTTCTGCCGGAGCATCCAGACCCAGGATTACCACGCCGCGACAGTGCGGGTCCCGGCGCGCGATAATCTCGCTCAGCGCCGTCCAGCCCCCGGCAGAGAGCGGCGGCAGTTTCCACCAGTCGGGGTAGATGCCCAGGTTGTAGAAACGGGAAATGGCGCGCAGGTAGAGCTCGTCGCTGCGCGGCATGCTGGCGGGCAATATCACCTCCAGCAGCAGTTCATGTCCGGACTGACAGCAGGCGTGGTACACCTCAGCGATTTTCTGCTCCTGCTCCAGACGCAGGCCGTGGGCATCTTCCGGATGGAAAAAGACCAGGCACTTCACCACGTGCTCCTGCGGCCAGCTGATAAGCTGGGTACCAATGTTGCCGTGCTCCATCTCCAGCGGACGCGATCCCGGCAGTTCAATGGGACGACCAATCCACCACCCTTCCCCGGTGATGGCGTTCAGCGCATCCTGACCAAAGGTACCGTCGCACAGCAGGCCGGCTTTCCCCTCCAGCCCGGCAGAGCTTGCCGCCTCGCGGCTGGCCTGCAGGATCAGCTGCTTCAGGGCCGGAATGCGTTTGAGCGACGCGCCGCATTGCAGCGCCATATCCTCAAGCTGGCTGCGGTGATCGAAGGCCATCACGCACAGCTCCGGCCACTCGCGGCGGCGGGTGGTCACCCGGTGCAGATGGTTTAGACGCGGGTCGAGATCCGGGCGTGGAACGAGCGCGGCGCGGGAGAGGTAATCATCCAGCTCGATTTTGCTCGGCATCGCCGGCGCACAGCCGTGCCGCGAGACCACCAGCGCCCCACAGGCGTTGGCGTAGCGGCACGCCTGCTCCCAGCCCTCGTCGTTCAGATAACCGCGCAGCAGGCCGGACATAAACGCATCCCCCGCGCCGAGGACGTTCAGCACCTCCACGCGCACGCCGGTCACCGTCAGGCCGTCGTCCAGCCGAGGGGGAATAGCATCGGTATACACCGAGCATCCAAGCGCGCCGCGCTTGCACACCAGTGTCGCCTTGCTGACGTGGCGCACCTGCGCCAGCGCCTGCAACGTATCGGTGCTGCCCCCGGCAATATGAAACTCCTCTTCGGTGCCGACAATGACGTCGAAGAGGTGCAGCACTTCCTGCAGCTCGCGGGTGACCTGATCGGCGGCGATAAAACGCGTTTCGCCGTCGCCTAAGGAGGTTAGCCCCCACAGCACCGGACGGTAGTCGATGTCCAGCACCGTGCGCACGCCGTGACGGCGGGCGTAATTCAGCGCCGTCAGCACCGCCTCGCGGGTCTGCGGGTGAGAAAGGTGAGTCCCGGTGATGGCAAGACACCGTGCGGAGGCAATGTAGCTTTCGTCCACATCGCTGGCGGTAATCGCCATATCCGCGCAGTTATCGCGATAAAAAATCAGAGGAAAGGTGTCCCGGTCTTTAATGCCGAGCAGCACCAGCGCCGTGAGGCGGTCTTTATCGGTGATCAGATGGCTGGTATCGCAGCCCACCTGGTTTAACTCTTCCCGCAGGAAACGTCCCATATGCTCATCGCCGACACGCGCCAGCATTGACGAGCGTAGGCCCTGACGCGCGGTGCCGTACGCCACGTTGCCGGACGAGCCGCCGAGATATTTGGCGAAGCTCGACACATCCTCCAGACGGGCACCAATCTGCTGGCTGTAGAGGTCTACCGCCACGCGGCCCATGCATATCACATCAAACTGCTTTTCCACGTTGAACCCTCTTCAGACAATGTCATTCACGTTCAGCCAGCGGCCTTGCTGGTGTGAGAGTGCGATGGCGTCCAGCACGCGCGAGACCTTCCAGCCCTCTTCGAAGTCCGGCCACATCGGCGCGTCGGCGGCGATGCCGTCTACCAGGTCACGCACTTCCACCGTTTTTTGATCGTTAAAGCCAATACCGTGGCCTGCACCCATACAGAACGCGCCGTAGTCCGGGTGTGCCGGGCCGACCAGCAGCGTGCGGAACCCCTGACGGTTCACCGGATCGTCATGCAGATAAAGCTTCAGCTCCGCCATCCGCTCCTGGGTGAAGCTGATGGCACCTTTCGTCCCGGTGATCACATACGAAAGCCCCATCTTGCGGCCGCAGGCGACGCGGGAAGTTTCAATGACGCCCTGCGCCCCACCCGCGAAGCGCACCATCGCGTGGGCCTGATCTTCATTTTCCACGGCGACCATTTCCGACGATCCGGCCTTCGCCGGACGTGCCGGCACCACAATCTTCAGATCGCCGCAAACCTGCTCAATCTCCCCCACCAGGTACTGGGCCATATTGACGATATGCGCCGCCAGGTCACCCAGTGCGCCCAGTCCGGCGGTTTCTTTAAAACAGTGCCAGTGAATGGGGGAAAGCGGGTCGGCCATATAGTCTTCGTTGTGGGTGCCGTAGAAGTGGATCACCTCTCCAATTTCGCCGCGCGCAATAATCTCTTTCGCCAGCTGCGCCGTCGGGTTTTTCATGTAGTTGAACCCCACCAGCGTTTTCACCCCTGCCCGCTTCGCGGCGTCGACCATTTCGCGCGCGTCGTGGGCATTCAGCGCCAGCGGCTTCTCCGAGTAAACATGCTTGCCGTGACGGATCGCCTCCAGCGCCATCTCTTTATGCAGATGGTTGGGGGAGCAAATATCCACCACATCAATGGCCGGGTCGGCAACCAGCGCCCGCCAGTCACCGGTTGAGCGATTGAAGCCAAACGCCTGCGCGCGCTCTGCCGCCAGCGTCGGGTTCACCTCCGCCACCATCTCACGCACCAGTTTGCCGCGCAGGTTGAACACCGTCGGGGCCTGGGCATAGGCAATGGCATGCGCCTTGCCGATATACCCGGTGCCAATCAATCCAATACGAACCTCTTTCATCGTGATCCTCACAGTGCGCCGCGACGGCTCTTGGCATAGGTGTCGAATGCCACCGCCAGAACGATAATTAATCCGGTGATAATTTGCTGGTAGTAGGCCGAGACGTTCATCAGTACCAGGCCGTTAATCAGAATGCCCATGATGATGGAGCCGATAATCGTGCCACCGATGCGTCCGTAGCCGCCCATCAACGACGTGCCGCCAATGACTACTGAAGCAATAACGCGCAGCTCAAAGGAGATCCCGGCCACCGCCTCGGCGCTCCCCAGACGTGCCGCCTCCGGATTGCCACCAATGGCGTAGACGAAGCGCCCCCAGCGGGTTTTATGCAGCGCCAGATAACCGCCGATGGCGACGATGGCAAAGATCCAGATCGGAATGGAGATGCCGAGCAGCTCCCCGCGCCCCCACCAACGATAGCCCTGATCGAAACCGGCGATCGGCGCGCCATCGTTAATCACCAGCGTCAGGCCGCGCCAGATGGTCATCCCGCCGAGGGTGACGATGAACGGCGGCAGGCGCAGGCGGGTGACGCCCAGACCGTGCAGAAAACCAATCGCCGTGCCCATGGCCAGACAGATCCCCAGCCCAATCAGCCAGCTCATGCCGCCCCAGGCGTTCGGGTCAACGGTGGTGAAGTTGTCGCCTTTGATCACGTAGGCCGCGGTCATGGCGCACACCGCCAGAATGGAGCCCACGGAGAGGTCGATCCCGGCGGTCAGAATAACGAAGGTCATCCCCACGGCCATAATTCCGTAGATGGAGACTTCGGTCAGGATGTTGAAAATATTGCGTTCAGAGAAAAAGTTGCTGTTCTGCGACTGGAAGAAGATCAGCAGCAGGATCATGAAAATCAGCACCCCGAAGCGCTCGAAGAAGGCGATGGGATCGATGCGTCCGGCGCGTTTGACCGGGGCCTGCGTTTTAGAAATCATCTGCGTCATGAGAAACTCCGTTATGCCGCGTTCAGGGCGTTGTGGTTGATGGCCATCATCGTCATCAGCCGTTCTTCGTTAGCGTCGTCACCGTGGATCTCGCCAGTTACCCGGCCTTCACTGAGCGTGATGATCCGGTCAGACACCGCCATCACTTCAGGCAGATCGGAGGAGATCACAATCACCGCCACGCCCTTTTTCGCCATATCAAACAGCACCTGGTGCACTTCCGATTTGGTCCCGACGTCGATGCCACGCGTCGGCTCATCGACAATCAGCACCCGCGGGTTGAGCGCCATGCAGCGCGCGAGGATCACTTTCTGCTGGTTGCCGCCAGAGAGCTTGCGCACCTCCTGCGCGCTGTTGACCATTTTGATCTGCAGAGCCTGGCGGTAAGACTCAATCAGGTCGTCCTCTTTGCGGGTATTCACGAACCAGCGCCACTGCAGCAACGAGGAGAGGCAGGAGAGCGACAGGTTGTCGCGAATCGACAGCCCCAGCACCGCCCCCTCTTTCTTACGGTCTTCCGGTACCAGTGCCACCCCCTGATCGAGGGCATAAAGCGGGTCGCGCGGCTGGTACGGCACGCCGTCCAGCTCAAAGCTGCCTGAAGTAAAGGCGTCAGCGCCAAACAGGCAGCGCGCCACCTCGGTACGGCCAGCCCCCACCAGCCCGGCAATCCCTAAGACTTCCCCGGCGTGGACGTGGAAACTGATGTCATGCAGAGCGATACCGTGTGGATCCAGCGGCGGTTTTTCCCGGCTTAACCCCTTCACCGACAAACGGACAGGTTTGTCTTGATGATGGGTTTCGCTGGCAGGGCGGCGGTTAAAGGCCACGTCACGCCCTACCATCAGGCGGATCAACTGCTCTACGTTGGTCTCCGCTACCGCGCCGGTGCCGGTGAAACGGCCATCCTGGAAAACGGTGAAACGATCGCAAAGCTGGAAAACTTCATGCAGGCGGTGAGTGACATAAATAATGCTCACGCCACGGTTTTTAAGCTCCCGCACCACGCGGTGCAGGCTTTCCACCTCGCTGTCACTCAGCGCGGCGGAGGGTTCATCCATGATGATCAGCCTGGCATTGAGGGTCAGCGCCCGGGCAATCTCCACCATTTGCTGCTGGGCCACGCTCAGACGAGCGACGGGCGTGGTCGGTGCGACATTCAGTTGCAGATAATCGAGAATCACCTGCGCTTCCTGATTGACCGCTTTTTCGTCGACGATCAGGTTACGTTTGCGCGGTTCGCGTCCGAGAAACATGTTTTCCGCGACGGTCATGTTGGGCAGCAGGTTGAATTCCTGATAGATGGTGATAATGCCCTTGTTCTGCCGTTCTACCGGGGAGTCGTCCACCGGCAGCGTTTCACCGTTGAACCAGATCTCTCCGCGCGTCTGCGGCTGTGCGCCCGCGAGTGCCTTCAACAGCGTGGATTTCCCGGCGCCGTTTTCGCCCAGCAAAGCGTGAATTTCACCCGTGCCGACGGTGAGCTGGGCGCTGCTCAGCGCCCATACGCCGGAAAAGCTTTTTGCCAGGTCGGTTACTTTCAGTAAGGGTTGCGACATCAGCCTGCTCCTTATTTATGGGGAGCCGCCCGTACGGCGGCTCCGGACAAATCAGTTACCGGCCTCAGCAATACGCTCAGCCTGCTGCAGGTTCTCTTTGGTGATCAGCGTCGGCGGATAGTCCGCCCCGGTGATGGCTTTTTTCTCACGTACGTTAGCCACCAGCTGGCTCATCGCCGTGGTCACCGCAAAGCCCGGGCGCTGATCCGCCGTTACCGCCAGCCAGCCGTCGCGCACGCGGGCCAGCGCTTCCGGTACCGCATCAAAGCCGGTCACCAGAATTTCGCCCGGCTTCACACCCTGGCTCTGCAGCGCTTCAATCGCCCCCAGCGCCATATCATCGTTGGCGGAGAGGATCACCTGCGGACGTTTCGGCAGCGACGGCAGAACGCTTTCGACAATGCGCATCCCTTCCGAACGCATCCAGTTGCCGGTCTGATCGGCGACGATCTTGTACTTATCCCCACCCGCCTTCAGGCTGTCGCGGATCCCTTTGGTGCGTTCAATGTTGGAGGAGGAGCCCGGCTGGCCGGTCAACAGAATGATGTCTGCGCCGTTGGGGAATTTAGTTTTGACGAAGTCGCCAATCGCCTGGCCGCCCTTGTAGTTATTGGCGCCAAAGTGCGGCACTTTTTTCTGGCTATCGACGGAGCGATCAAGCGTCACAACCGGCAGCTTCGCATCCTGAATTTCATCTACCGCACTGGAGACCGCGTTCACATCGTTCGGGGAGACGATAAAGCCCTGCGCACCACGGGTGATGGCGTTTTCCAGGTCAGCCACCTGCTTCGGTGAGCTGCCCTGACCGTCCAGTACCTGAAGTTTCACGCCCATCTCTTTTGCGGCTTTCACCGCCGTGCGCTGCATGTGAACTTCAAACGGCATGGCCAGGTTTGGTGTACTGAAAACAAGTTGCTCGTTTTCGGCGAGGGCGGCCCCGGATGTCATGACGATGAGGGCGGCTAAGATCAGTTTTTTCATTATTATGTCTCTCTGTGTAGGGTTGTTGTGTTTAGAGGACGATCTCGCGCTGGCAACGCAGTGATTCCAGCGCTTTATCCGCGAGGTACAGCGCACGTTCACCATCATCGCCGCTGCAATCAGGTACCGCTTCGCCGCGCAGGACCGCAACAAAGTGTTCCCATTCCGCGGCGTAAGCGGATTTGTAGCGTTGCAGGAAGAAGTGTTCCGGCAGCGCGCTGGTGCAACCCTGTTTGCCGTAGTGCTGCACCTGGTTTTCAAGGATATTGCCCGCGCACAGCAGCCCTTCGGAGCCGTGCAGCTCCAGGCGCTGGTCGTAGCCGTATGAAGAGCGGCGACTGTTGACGATGGTCGCCATCGCGCCGGAGGCGTACTTCAGAACGATAAACGCGGTGTCGATATCTCCCGCTTCGCCAATCGCCGGATCCACCAGATTGCTGCCCTGGGCATACACCGACACCGGCTCTTCACCCATGATGAAGCGCGCCATGTCAAAGTCGTGAATGGTCATATCGCGGAACATGCCGCCGGAAACACGCACGTACTCCGCAGGCGGTGGGGACGGATCGCGGGAGATGATCAGCAGCGATTCCGGTTTGCCGATACGCCCGGCCTGAGCGTCGGTTTTCACGCGACGGAACTGCGGGTCAAAGCGACGGTTAAAGCCGATGAACAGCGGTACGTCATACTCCCTGACCACCTTCAGGCAGTCGCGTACGCGGGCAAGATCAAGGTGTACCGGTTTTTCACAGAAGATGGCTTTGCCGTGACGAGCGGCCATTTCAATCAGATCAGCGTGGGTGTCGGTCGCGGAGGCGATCAGTACGGCATGAACGTTCGGGTCGGTCATCGCCTCATCCAAGCTCTGCTGACGCGCCTGATATTGCGTGGCGAGACGGGTGGCGAATTCCTGATTCGGGTCAACCACGGACCAGAGCGTGGTCGCACTGTGGCTGGCGATGTTAGCTGCATGTACCTGGCCAATTCGGCCAGCGCCCAGTAAAGCAATGTTAAACATAACGGCTCCCGGTGTTGGTGAATGCTGTGAACTAACGACACTATAAATAAAACATTTATTTCATTTTTATAAATAGTGAAAATTATGTTTTTGAGTGCGAGTTAACACTTTTGAGATGTATGAGATAAATTTTGTTATCAATCTCACAACATGGAGGAAGGTATGCCCCTCCATTACAAAGGAGCGAGGGAGTGAAAACCGCACCGTACCGTCCCCTCTCCCGTTGGGAGAGGGTCAGGGTGAGGGGAAAAAGAAAAATGAAATGAAAATTTCGTTATGGCAGGAAATCTCAATACTGACGGGCTTTTTTCACCTGAGCCTGCGTTTGCTCGGCGGCCTGGCGCACCGCTGGCGACTCAGCCACCTGCGCATCGCCGGTTCGCCACCATGACGCGTAATCATGGGTCATCGTTTTCGGCAGCACTTTGATGTCGAGGAGCGTCGGCCCCGGGTGGGCGCGCGAGGCTTCCAGCGCCGTCAGCAGGCTTTGCTCGTCATGAACTCGCCATGCTCGACAGCCGTAGCTTTCCGCGTTTTGCGCAAAATCGACCTTCACCAGTGGCCCGTCAAGCCGACCCGTTTTCGGGTTGCGGTAGCGGTTTTCCGTGCCAAAACTCCCCATTCCGTGCCCCATCTGCAGGTTGTTAATGCAGCCGAAGCTGGCGTTATCAAACAGCAGAATGGTGACCTTAATGCCCTCCTGTACGGCGGTTTGCAGCTCTGAATGCAGCATCATGTACGAACCATCACCCACCATGGCGTACACCGGCTGCTGAGGTTTTGCCAGCTTCGCGCCGATGGCCGCTGCGACCTCGTACCCCATACAGGAGTAACCGTACTCCAGGTGGTAACTGTCCGGCGTTTTGATCTGCCAGAGGCGCTGTAAATCTCCCGGCAGCGAACCGGCCGCGCCCACCACGATGGCGTCATCTTCAACATGCTGGTTGATCAGCCCAAGCACCCGAGTCTGGGTCAGGCGGGTGTTGAGCGTTTCACCGTATTCCATGAGCTGCGCATCAAGGTGCCCTGCCACTTCAGGCGCGTCGTCCGGACGCCACTGGCGATCCCACAGGCGACGGCACTCGTCGCGCCAGGCGGATTTCGCCTCAGCGATCGCCTCTCCCCAGCCGCTGCGATAATCTTTCAGCGCGTGGGTCAAGGCCGTCAACCCGGTTTGGGCATCGGCAATCAGCGCGGTGGCATCCAGCTTCAGGGCGTCAAACTCGGCCACGTTCAGCAGCAGGAACTCGACGTCCGGATGGGAAAAGAGCGCCTTGGAGCCGGTGGTAAAATCAGTAAGACGCGTGCCGATGCCAATTACTAAGTCAGCCTGCGGCGCAAGCTGGTTGGCGGCCATTCCGCCCGTCACACCGACGCCCCCCAGATTAAGCGGGTGATCGCTTACCAGCGCCCCCTTTCCGGCCTGAGTTTCGGCAAACGGCAGTTGCAGCGTTTGAACAAATTCCCGTAACGCCTCATGCGCACCGGAGTAACGCACGCCGCCGCCGCATACCACCAGCGGACGGCACTTGCGGGCAATCAATGCCTGAGCCTGCGCCAGCCGCTGCGGGTCAGGTGGACGGCGTTCAATATGATGCACACGACGCGCAAAGAAACTCAGGGGGTAATCCCAGGCTTCCCCCTGCACATCCTGAGGTAAGCAAATGGTCACTGCCCCTGTATTTGCGGGGTCAGTAAGCGTTCGCATCGCGCTTAACATCGCGCTCATGAGCTGTTCAGGACGGTTGATGCGGTCCCAGTAGCGGGAGACCGGGCGGAAACAGTCGTTGGTACTGATGCTGAGATCGTGATACTGCTCGATCTGCTGCAACACCGGGTCCGGCTGACGGCTGGCGTAGATATCGCCCGGCAACAGCAGGAGCGGAATACGGTTCGCCGTGGCCGTCGCGGCCGCCGTCACCATATTGGCAGCACCAGGCCCAACGGATGAGGTGACGGCAAAAATACGCTGGCGGCGATGCTGTTTGGCGAATCCCGTCGCCATATGGGCAATCCCCTGCTCGTTACAGCCCTGCATCACCTGCAGATGGCCGGGGTCCTGCTCCAGCGCCTGGCCGATACCGAGCACGTTACCGTGCCCAAAGATCGTTGCCACGCCCTCCACAAAGGGCGTTTCGTTACCATCAACGCTAACGTATTGTTGATTAAGGAATCTGACCAGCGCCTGGGCCATGGTCATACGTTCGGTTTGCATAAAACCCCCTGTCAGCCCAGCGTCGGCATGGAGAACGCAGCGCCTGTCTCCTGCTGCATTTCCGGCCAGCGCGCGGTGATGGTTTTCATTCGGGTGTAGAAACGCACGCCATCGTTCCCGTGAACATTGAGCGCACCAAAGATGGAACGCTTCCAGCCGCCGAAGCTGTGGAATGCCATTGGTACCGGGATCGGCACGTTGACCCCCACCATGCCCGCCTGCACCTCTTCACAGAAGCGGCGCGCGCAGCCACCGTCACGGGTGAAAATAGCCGAGCCATTACCATATTCGTGGCGGTTAATCAGATCCACCGCGCTGGCGTAATCTGCTACGCGCACCACAGAAAGCACCGGACCGAAAATTTCTTCTTTATAGATGGTCATCTCCGGAGTGACGTTATCGAACAGCGTCGGCCCAACGAAATAGCCCTGCTCGTGACCCTTCACGCTGAAGCCACGCCCATCCACGCGCAGGTTCGCCCCCTGCGCTTCGCCACTGTCAATGTAGCCCAGCACCTTGCTGCGGTGCGCGGCGGAGATCAGCGGCCCCATCTCGTTTTCTGGCTTCTGGTCCAGCCCCGGCCCGACGCGCAGCGCGGCGATCTGTTTTTCCAGCCGGGCGCAGAGATCATCGGCGGTTTTATCGCCCACGGCCAGCACCACGGAAAGCGCCATACAGCGCTCCCCTGCCGCCCCAAAAGCCGCGCCCATGATGGCGTTCGTCGCCATATCCATGTCGGCATCCGGCATTAAAATGCAGTGGTTTTTCGCGCCGCCGAGCGCCTGACAACGCTTACCGTGGGCGGACGCGGTCTGGTAAATGTATTCGGCAATCGGCGTTGAGCCAACAAAGCTCACCGCCTGCACGCGTGGGTCGGTCAGGAGCACATCAACGGACTCTTTATCGCCCTGCACCACGTTGAAGACGCCGTCCGGCAGGCCGGCCTCTTTCAGCAGCTGCGCCAGCGCGAGCGCGAGTGAAGGGTCTTTTTCCGATGGTTTCAGCACGAAGGTGTTGCCTGTCGCCAGCGCAATCGGGAACATCCACATGGGTACCATCGCCGGGAAGTTAAACGGCGTGATCCCGGCGCAGACCCCGAGCGGCTGCATCAGCGAGTGGCTGTCGACGCCCGTGCCGACGTTCGCAGAGTGTTCACCTTTTTGCAGATGCGGGATGCCGCAGGCGAATTCCACCACTTCCAGGCCACGGGTCAGTTCGCCAACTGCGTCTGAGAAGACCTTACCGTGTTCTTCACTGATGATACGGGCCAGACGCTCCATATTCTCTTCAAGCAACGCTTTGAAGCGGAACATCACACGTGCGCGCTTAAGTGGAGCAAAACGCGCCCACGCGGGAAACGCTTGCTGTGCTGCGGCAATCGCCTGTTCGGTTTCCTGTGCCGTGCTCATCACCACCTGGCGGATTTGTTCACCAGTGGCCGGGTTGAAGATCGCCTGAACGCGCTGGCCTGAACCGGTGACACATTCGCCGTGAATAAAATTCGCTACCGTCTCCATCCTTAACCTCTCGCTGTTGATACGTGACTGTTACCTGAACGTTGTGTACTGAACACTATATATGAAACAAATATTCCATTTTAAGTTGAAATAAAATAAATGATGATTATTGTGATCAAGGATGGATTTTTATGTTAACAGCCAACATCACTGACTCAGCCTGAGCTATTAAGGGATTTCGGGCGAGGAAATGACTGAAGCTTCTGTTTCATTTTTGCTGCCAGATGGATGGCCGACATTTAAAAGACGCGGTTTTGCGTTTAGAATCATATGACTGTATTTGGGGGATAACATGACGACAGCAACCAGCCTGAACGAACTGCAGCAGCAAATCCGCGATCGCTACGATAGCCTGAGCAAGAGGCTGCAGCAGGTTTCCCGCTATGTGCTTGATAACACCAACAGCGTGGCCTTTGATACGGTTGCTGTCATTGCCGAGCGCGCCGACGTACCACCATCGACGCTCATCCGCTTCGCCAACGCCTTCGACTTCACCGGCTTCAACGAGATGAAACAGCTGTTTCGCATGAACCTGGTGGAGGAGACCGCCAGCTACAGCGACCGCGCCCGGCTATTCCGCGAAATGGAGAGCGAGGCCGTGCCGGAAACGCCGCTCGATATCCTGCAGGAATTCGCCCGCTCGAATGCGCAGGCGTTACAGCAGCTGGCCGCCCGCGCCGAACCAGAAATGCTGGAGCGCGCCGTGCAGTTGCTGGCCGATGCCGACACCATCTACATCGCCGGTTTACGCCGTTCCTTCAGCGTCGCGGCCTATCTGACCTACGCCCTGAGCCACCTGGAGTGCCGCCCTATCCTGCTCGACGGGATGGGGGGGATGCTGCGCGAGCAGATCAGCCGCATTAAGGCCCGAGATATTGTGGTGTCGATCAGCTTCTCGCCGTACGCGGAAGAGACGGTGATGGTCAGCGAAACCGCCGCCAGCGTTGGCGCACGTCAGATTGTGATTACGGATAGCCAGATCAGCCCGCTGGCGACGTTCAGCGATCTCTGTTTTGTGGTGAAAGAGGCACAGGTGGATGCGTTCCGCTCCCAGTCAGCAACGCTGTGCCTGGTGCAGTCGCTGGTGGTGGCGCTGGCGTACAGGTTGGGAAGTGGGGACAAATAGTCTGCATTGCCCTTTTGCCGGCCGGGAACGGCACAGCCGCCCCCCGGCATTTTGGTCAGTTCTTTATTTCAGTACACTCCGGGTAGTCTACGGATGAGAGAGCACTCAGGCGTTGCCCCGTAATCTGCAGAACGCGCAGTAGAAGCATAATGCCGCGACGGGTATCTGGATCGTTCAGCATCGAGAACACCTGCCGAAGCGAAACATCCCCTTCCCGGTTAATTTGCTCTCCCCATGCCATGCGTAGCGCAGTTCCGCCTTCCCAGCCGACAGTCACAACATCTTCAAAAACGCCGGCCAGTTTTTCGACCATCGCGTTATCGGTCATTTCAAGCAGGTCCGCCACCAGGGCGAGCAAATCAACAAGATTATTCAGGCGATTGCCGGCCATAAGCGGAGCAAGATTTTTCAGCAATTGTTCCTGTTCGCTCATCAGAACATCCCCCTCACGACACCCCAATACAGTCCACGGTTAAAACCGTTTCGCAGCATGCCACCGAGTTTTGTCGCAGGCACCGGCGTCACATCATTGCGATAGTCATATACCAGCGGCATCCCCGCCCAGAGCCCCATCTGCGCGACGGCCTGAACCCGGCCATCGTAATGATTACCGCTTCCGGGTGGTCTGCCATACAGTTCCGCCACAATATTGTCGACAATGATCGGGGCCTGGTTATGGCACGACCCGCCAGCTTTACTGATAGGGAGATCGACGGTATCGCCGATCACATAAACGCCTTCTAACCCGTAGACGCCGAGCGTCTGGTGATCCGTCGGCAACCAGCCTTCTCCATTCTGAATCTCACTGAGCCCCGTATTACGCACCGCCTCTACCGCCCTGATGGGAGGCGTGGCCATCAGGATGTCGAAGTTCTGCGAATCGCCCTCGGCGGAATACGCGATTTTGCTGTCAGGATCGACATGACTTAAGGTAAAACCGCGCTGGTGCTGTATGCCTTTGGCAGCAAAAATATCCCCCAGCGCCTCCCCAACCGGACGTTGCAGGAACAGACAGTTTCGCAGTAATTGCGCTACGGTCGGATAGGTATAAACAATCTCAACCTGATTACGTACACCACGCTGACGCAGATAGTCGTCAACCATCAGCGTGGTTTCGATGGGGGCGATCCCACACTGGTGGGGCACATTAGGGGTTTCCGGGAAAGAGACGGTGATAAAGATTCGTCCCTTTTTAATGGTGGCAAGTTTATGGGCTAATTGTCTGGCCGCCGCGTATTGGTAAAAATGATCGCCCACTTCAGCAAGGCCAGGGATTTTTTGAGGGAAAGGTGTGCAACCAGTAGCAATAACCAGCAGGTCCCAGTCGTAGTGTTTCTTACTGGCGCTGTATAAGCGGCGTTGTTTAAAATCGAAAGATTCTATTTTATCGGTAATAAATTGAATTTCCGGACTCAATAATTGCCGCTCAGGCCGGGCCAGCTCATGGTGATGAAAGAGGTTAAACGCGACGTACATAAACGCGGGTTTGTAGTAGTGCACCGGTGATTCGGATATCAGCATCAGTTCTACCTGACCGGCGGCAATTTCGCGTCGTAATTTCCTGGCCAGCAGGTTGGCGACAATCGTCCCTCCCGTCCCGCCACCGACAATCATTATGCGGTTTTTCATTCCGTTATTCGCTCATGGTAGTGAATGGGAATTCACGTAACCAGACCGCTTCACTGTTACGCTCAGCTAAAGCGTAGTAACAGAGCAATATTCCGCAATACAATCCTTAATGAAATATTTAATTTCAGCAATCATATCATTATTTAAAATATACACTGCAAAATATAATTTATATCCCTAAAACGTAGCCTCTGCCTGAGATCTCTTTTTCATCATTATTATTCACCAAAGAGCAGCTTTGTGTACTTTTTAGAGACCGCCCCGGAACGCTGACCGTTGGCGCCATAATAGCGATCTTCACGACACAGCCGTTCCTTCACATCGCAGAAAATGCCGTTAGCAAAGGTGAATTCGGTCAGATCGACATCGCTCGATGTGAACACCTCGTTTGCAGCAGCCTTCTTGCCGAGATACTTCTCGGTCAGCTCACGGGAAATTCCCTTGTCATTGGCGCATACATATCGGTCGCAGAGCACGCCTGACACTGGCGAATGGAGTTTGGCCGGGGTCCTGGCCTGAGCGGACATGGCGGACACAGCCAACAGCGCGGCCACAGAGCATGAGAGTATTGTCTTGTTCAAGATGATAACCTCCGTTGGTTAATGAGTGTCGGCTTTACACCGGGCGCGGTGGAACCATCATGAGGGTGAAAAACCCTGGAGGGTTCTGAGTTTCAACTGGAAATGCCCTGTTTAGTTTTTTGTTGACCTAAACGGTCGTCGAAAGTTCAGGTTGGGGGTAATTGTAAGGGCCCTATTCAGGTGGGTCCAGTGTGAGCGAGGAGCGGATTTACCATTATGCTATTTTTATCAACAGGGCGTCTCTTTTCCAGAGTACTTCAGCCTGCACTACGGGCCAGCTCATCTATTTTTGTGCCAAAAACCCGGTGATAGTTAACACTCTTGATAACCTGAGCTCCGAGGGACTCATAAAACTTCTGCGCCAATGGGTCTGCTGCCACAGATAACCAATCGAGTTGTAAACACCCTCGTTCTTGTGCTCGACAGGCTATAAAACTCATCAGCTTTCTACCAATTCCATTCCTCCTGAAAGGTGCAGAAACAAAAAGCTCTTTGATAAACATTTGCCCGCTGAAACGTGGTGAAGGGTACATCACTGATACACATGAAAACGCAGCTATTACTCCATCACAAACCACTTTGTGAACTTCGGTATTAGAATCAAAGGCAAGGACCTTGTCCCTCAGATATACGGTCATGTCATTACGGGACAAGCAAAGCTTCTGATTATAGTAGTGTTCCATCTCGATAAAAATATCAACCAAATCAGGATATTCGTGTGGTTTGCAGATGGTGATGCTCATGCATATCTCCTTAAGAAAAATATATCTATTTTAAATTAATATATAAGCAATAAAGCTATAGCAATAAAAGTTTCTATTGCTAATTGTTAAACTAACCCTGTTGTTCCATAGTTGATTAAAGCATTTTTAGCAAGGAGCGGACGCTGACCTTTCATATTTGTACGATTCACTCTCTGGCCTGATCTGACGTATGTATCATAGATACAGGAACTCACTAGCATGATCGGAGATTGCATATGCTGATATATAACGTTTTTGGACGGCATATTGGCGTTCAACGTAAGAATGAACGCTGGCTGGTATTTCGTGCTGACCTGACGGAGAGAAAGTTTTCTCGACTCTATGACATCGCTATTCCTGACGATATGACTGAAGGTGAGATTGCCGGCTGGCTGGGTGACATTTTCCATGAAGCCGCAACCGATCGTCATCCAAATGTGGAACGCATCGAATAAGAATTTAATGGATAGCCTTACATTACGCCCGCTCCTGGCACTAACCTGGCATGATGTTGCCAGCCATGGCCCAAAAAAAAGCCCGCTATCCGCGGGCTTAGAGATATTTTATAGTCTGTTAGTACCAGACGTATCCGGTTGGGAAATCATTCCCACTCGATGATCAATGCTGTCTTAAAACACTATAAAATCAATAAAATAGCATTATATCTGCATGTCGATACCATACAAAATACCATGGTAAGAAAACTTGGAGACTGTACTGATCGTGTCGCCCGACGCAAAACGCTTTTAGACTGACAACTTGCACACCACAAAGGATATTCGTCCAAAAGCAGTTATTCAAAGAAGTCAACGCCCTGGGTTGGATCTTCCGCTTGCCTCCACCAGACTTACATCATCACGAAGCAATGTCACCATCGCTTCATGATGTGCTGTTATCTGCTGATCATCCCAGTTTGTATTTCGGGTGATTTCCGCCATTCTCTTGAGCTTGGGACTTTGAAGTTCAATTGTATCCTTGAAGTTTTCGGCCTTTGCTCTGGGGAGGCTATTGCTGAATTTTGAGTTCGCGCTGACGCTTACGAGCGCGAGGTTGCCAAGCAGGTTAAGGCTAGAACCTGAAACAACCGCGCCCGACTGTTCTTTGTCAGGATGCTGTGGATAGAAGTGCTCAATGGAAGTTCTGAACTGAAATTTGAAATCTCGTTTTGAGGAGTCACTCAACAGAAGATAGTCGAGATACGAAAAGACGATACGGCTGATACCAAACCCTTGTGGTTGCTGATCTTTCTCAAAGGAGAATGTCTCTTTAACCTTGCTGCGGGCATATCCCTTCAACAAATCGGCAAGATCCGCATGTTTCACGTCTCGAGGGGCTTTAACGGAGAGCCAGCGAAGAACTTTGGTAATCCAGTGCATCGTTCGCGGAGAAGTGTAGGTAATCCGAAGCATGGACTGAAGCAGCAATACATCTCGGGTATGTGGGTCAGCACTCCCGTCCTCCTCTAAGCTTCCATTGCTGGCCGAGAAAACATGGATGTACGTCGGGGTTGGCTTCTTGTCCCCGCCTCCTTTTTTCAGTCGCTGGAGAGACCAATCGCCATCGTCACCGATGTTTGCCGTGAATTGACGCTTCAAGATGAAGCCATCGAAGAGGTTGCGGCACTTGAGAAGCATAAATGCAAAACTACGCACCCAATCGGCTTTAGCATCGGGTACATTATTTACGGCGTCGTCAAATGACTTGATGAGGCGCTTGTCGTCAAGCAGGCCTTCGTCTTCGACCTCATCGCCTTTCATAATTCTTAGAACGTGTAGCAGAAAGGCCGGAAACTCAATAGTTGAACGAAACCGCTCGTTGCCCTCGTCTTCAGTGGAATTTGACTCGAGCTCTTTAGCGTATTTTGACAACGCCTCATCCAAGGACAACGATACCCCTTCGGAGGATTGCCTTGATGAATTGATGCCGGATTGCGGACGACTTTCCATTAGCGAAGAGAAGCTGGTCACCTCCAGCCAGGACCATTCATGACCAAATACTTTGTTTCGCAAACTTGTGTCACCACGGGTCAGAGACATCTGGACATAAGAATCCATGTCAGCACAGGAATCCCAAACCCACGCAAAGCATTCGCGTTCATATTGATTGGGCAGTTTGCTCATCAGGCGAGCCTTAACAATATCAACCTGCTTGAGTTGCTGCCCACGAGTGTTCATGATCTCGAAGTAGCGATTGAGGTCGGTATTGGGTGGCAGCGAGGCACGGACGACAGTCACCTTCGTTAGCAAGAAATCGGAGAATTTTTCGCGTGAGCGATTAAGGTTTTCATTTTGTTTGAAGAACTGATTGATGATGCTGTAGCCTTCATGAATGCCAGCATCTGCATTACTCGTGGAGCCCTGCGGTCGAACGTGCTCCTTAGCCGCCTCCTGTGCTACTCGCAGCAGGGCCTCAGTTGCCCGTGCGCGCGACTCATATTGCAAGTGGCCTGCATGGCCAACCGACGGCTTCTCACCCTCACCGTCTTGCTCCAGGAAGGTAAGAAGCAGATAGAGGGTTGTAAGTCGTTGTTGTCCATCTATGACCTCGAACTCATCCTCTCTACCCCGCTTGATTACAACAAGGTTCCCAAGAAAATAGTTGTCCTGGCCCCCTACCACCGAGTCTTGAATATCGCTAATAAGTTGCTCAATCTGTTCGGCCCGCCACGCATAGTTCCGTTGATAAATAGGAATCAGATAATTGTCAGTGAATAACTTGCCTACTGTTAACAGTTCAGGTTTCAACTCCTTCTTGCTCATTGCAGCCCCTTGATAAAAGCAACGAGTTCCTTTTCGTGGTTATCGCTGTATGGCTTACTTGTTATTGGAAGTTTGCGGACAACACTTCCAGTCATCGCATTACGTAGCAAAACAAAAGGCGATTTATTTGCATCGTTTTTACCTCGCGCTCGGTTGTCAGCAGATACAAATTGCACACGAAGTAACTCGACCCGCAAGGCATATGCCCATGCGAATAACCTATTTCGCACTTCATCTACATCTTCATCGCCAAACTTGTTTGTATAGCAAAGCAGCGCGGCAATGAACAATTCGTACACGTAGCGGTAGCGACTTTGAGATGGGCCAAAGTTTTTGAAACCTCTGTCAATAACCTCTTGTTCCAGTATCTTCAATTCGTCAAGCATGAATGTCACCATCTCGAAAAATGAGCGTCCTGCGATTATCGGGGCATCAAGCTGAAAGCGGCTGCGCCCGGCATTTCGTGCATCATGTGTAGAGGATACCGACCATGCACTTAGAAGTGGCATAGCGGCTTGTGCTGCAAGGTGATATCGCAGATTTGGCGAAAATGACCTGTGGGATCGTGATGAAATGCCCTTGAACATGCCGATGTCCCGAATAGTAAATTCGAGCGAGCTTTCGCCTCGTGACCACTTGGATATCCGGTATAAAAAAGTAGAAAAAAGCCTGTCCAGATCCTCATCGTTTACGGCTTCCCAAGCCTCAACGACAGCCACTTTCATAGCAGCGGACTCATCGTGCATTTCGCGCAGGTGGTGTGCTTTGAGCAAGTCGTGAGGGGCAAGCGGTTTGCCGCGATAGTTCTGGGAATCAAAGACACGAAATGCCTCATCAATATCGTCCGTCACAATACGCACCAACTGACATTTGTGACAGATAAAATCCAAAAACTCTTTTTTATCTTCCAACTGCGACAGGCGCCTTTGAAGCTCTATCCAAACTAGGGAGACAGGAGTTTCGCTGTTACCAGACATCGAAATTTGATGATTTATCGGATCTAAGGCCGCAAGAATCATTCGCAAAGTCAGCAGGCGCTGCTGCCCGTCGACTACATTGAGATACTCACCATCATCGTGAAGAATGATTGCACCCAAAACATAGGGAATATCTTTTCGTTCGGTATCTCGAAGAGCTTCGCTGATATCATCCACCAGTTGTAGAGCAGTCGATACATCCCAACTGTATGGGCGTTGATAGTTCGGTATCCGAAGGCCTTGCTTGAGTAGTTCATCCACGGTGACTGCACTAACACCGTTCTCTCCGTTAATCGCCATTCCTATGTCCCTTCATTGACGCTTTTCTATTTTCTCAGCGTATTTTCCGCAAACTTTATTCACCTATATGGATACTTCGATTCCGAGTGGCGGCTGTCTTGTTCACAATTTCTATCACGAGGTGCTCCTCTGGCGCATATTTAACGATCTGGGGCATGGGTCGAGAGAGCGGTTCTGATCAAAGCGAGCATCGATGGCATCAGCACAGCGCTGCAATGCACCCGGTTGTCGATACCATGGCATTTGCTGATACGGTCACATGGTATTTGCTATATCTTCGATTCAGCGTCGGCCTTAAACCATAAAAAATGCCATTGATAATGCAGTCATATCATCAATGGCACTCACTAAATCAAATAAAACAATAGGCTAAATAATAGCCTCACTCCCACTCGATTATAAACAAACTTATTAAGTTCTTATGTAACATATACTTAATATGCGACATAACCGAAAAGCCATGAAAAGTACCATGCATAGTAAAAACATTTAAGAATGTCGGATTAACCTCTATCATGTCAAAAGCTGCCAATTGCTGCCTTTCCAAGATGACCAACTCCCCCAAATAAGCTGACGAGCAATCTCAGCCAGCAGCTCCACAGCATAAGAAAATCGGCCTTGAAAAGCTCTTCCATTGCCTCATCGTGACAACAGTCTTCATCAACCGCCCTAGCCCGTAGATGCCCTCATGCCTAAAATAACCTGCTCAGGCCACTACATGACCGCTCGTTTCTGCCCGCCACCACATGTCACGATTGACAGAAACCGGCCAAAAGCCTTCATCATTTAGCAACCGATGTTGAACCGATTCAACGTTGCAACCGGCTATTTCCTCTGTTTAAACGCTCTCAATAGCTTCTCGGGCATGAAATACAGGTCACCCCGCGCCCTAGTGCAGGCAACGTACAGCTTGTTGCGGGTTTGCGGGTTTGCCTGGTGTAGCCTTTCTGCCAAATAGTCTTTCCAGATACCCGGGCCCATCACAACGCAAACATCGTTAAAGTGATCCATGCCCTTACTCGCCCCCCAATTTTCTGAGTAGCATCCGTAATGGTAGTGTTCGCTCAAAAACAGCTTCACGATGGTTGGATCAGCATGCAACATGTTCGCTTGGTCTCGATCATCAACCGTAATGATCCGGCTGCCCCTTTCCTCATGAGCACCCATCGGAATTTGTAACTTTGCACTAATGAAATCGCAGACCATTTTTGTGCATCGCCAGCTACGGCTCAGGGTTTCCTTGTCTACCGTGATGCCGGCATCACGAAAGCGTTTCTCATAACGGACGACATCGTCGTGAAGGTTTTTGTTTATCGCGCCGTCTCTACTGGTATCAAAGGTATGTTGGTAGAAGTCACCGACGAACCTTATGCCAATATTCGCTTGTGAAACCTCCAGTAGCAGGTTGAAGTCGTGGCCCGCAAAATCCTGCACCTCGTCAACGTAGAGGTAGTCGTAAAAGCGCTCCAGGCGGGCACGCACATCCGGTATAGCCCCCATGACCTGTAGCAGTTTGGCGAGGCGGCAGTGATAGAGCCTACCGCCGCCATCGCGATACCGATTGAGATCGTCCAAGCGGAACTGTCTATTGGGCGGACGCCTGAAATTTATGCCTCTGGTCCTTAGCTTCAATTGCATCAAGGGCCTATAACAGAACCCATGCAGAAACGAGAAGTATGTCGTGAGTGTGATGTTGGGTGGGATCATCCCAAATTTCTGGATGATCCTGTTGCGCAGGTGCAGGTGATTGTTCTCCGTGTAAGTGATGATCAATGCCCGCTGATCAAGGCTGAGCCCCTCAATGATCAGGCTGGTTTTTCCAGATCCTGCGACGGAAAAAATTACGCTCTTATCCACTCGATCGCATCCTGTATGTATTTCGGGGCGATCAGCTCAGCGGCCTTCTTGGTCAGCAGCTCGAAAGCGACATCCGCTTTATTTTTCAACATGTACTCTTGAACGGTCAGTTTTTTTCGACCTGCAGCAAAAAGATCATCGCAGGTTTGCTGGTTGTCGCTGTAGAGACCAATTTCAAAAGTGCTTCGATCAGGATTTGTATCGGCAAAAATCTTGGCCGACGCGTACAGGTAGCCTTCGTAGTTCGCTACACAGTTCTGTTGGTAATCGCCGTCGTTATCCCGCATTGCGGCGATCCTGATACTCAGGAGCTTTCCGAGTTCCAAGTAGCGTTTGAAGCTCGTTCCACCGATCGAGATGATGTGCACGGCATCAGCCTGAGGAGGATGGCCTGCCAGTTGCTTGTAGAAATGCTCCATAAGGATAAATTCTGCATCTCCCTCGACCAATATGACTCGATTGGAGAGAGCAAGCTCAAGGACGTTGTTATCGGGTGCTTTC
Organism: Enterobacter ludwigii; assembly: GCA_023023105.1. NCBI lineage: Bacteria > Pseudomonadati > Pseudomonadota > Gammaproteobacteria > Enterobacterales > Enterobacteriaceae > Enterobacter > Enterobacter ludwigii. The sequence continues at coordinate 3,415,957 of CP083824.1, forward strand.
ATGAAGAAGTTTGCAGTGGGCTCCGACAGGTCTTTCAAGCGTCCCGCACGGCCTGATCCAAGCAGTAACGCGTGGCGTAGATCGAGCCGAGCACAGATATGGCTACTGTGCGTCGTAATGAACAACTGAGTACCCGTCGTATCCGCCAGTCTTTCAACTAAGCGTTTCATATTCGTGTGGCTCAGATGGTTTTCGGGCTCCTCTAGCAGAAGCACATTCAGGCTCCCTTTTTCCTCGTATTTCTGCAGGGCGAAATTGGTCTTGATGAAGCACTGCTCACCTTTGCCACGATTCTCTATAGGGATACCGTCTTTGGTGATCACCAAGTCGGTTTCAAGGTTGGCGCGAGAGCTTGTTCGCAAGGCAAACTGATAATCACCAAGCGCATTGTTCAAGTCCCTCAGACTCTCTCGACCAAAAGCTTCTTTGCCTTGCCGATAGCGATTTTCGAGGCGGTAGCGATCCGGCACATTGGCATGGAATCCGAACACCGCTCGGGTGTATTCACGAGCAGCGTATTCGCTATCGATACGAGAACTGTCAATCATCAGGTGTTTGACCGGGCGCCGGTAGCTGACGTGAGGTGCCCCGGAGAACGTTGAGAACTTGACGCTGTAATACTCGAAAGGAAAGCTATCTTTGTTTGCTTTGAGCAGATCGACAATTGTCTGGCCGAACTCTTCAATCAAGGGGACAATCGCCATGCGCAGGCCATCTGTCTGTGTTCCTAGAACGTTCTGGGTACCGTAAAAACCTTGGTCATCGCCCTCTTCCAGAAAAACATCCACGATAACTTCGGGAAGCAAATCCAGTCTCGCTGGCCCTGCCAAGAAATTCTGCACCGCACTCTGATTTAGCAGGGCTTCATAGCCTATGTTTTCAACTCGGCTGCGACTTGCGCTAAGTGTCAGATCTAATGCCAATAGCACGCTGCTCTTACCCGTTTCGTTGTCACCAATCAATACGTTCTTGCCTGCGTCGAACTCAAGAGTCAGGTCGGAGATGCTTTTGAAATTCTTGATCACGATTTTTTTTATTACCGACATATTCACTCCTTAGCCTACACGGTGTCGGCCAAAGCACGTACTTTGTCCGATATTGACTGTCCTTTTCAACCGGCTTCAAAACTGGACAGCCCCTATGCCAATATCCTCTAACACATCACGCAGAAACTTCATCCAAGCAATGAAACGGGTAACTCCTCCAACTCTCAGCCGCTCATCGATCATTTCGGCCGCAGCTTAAACGTTGATGAAAAACTATTCGGCCCAGGTCATCCTGAGCATTGTCATGCCTTTCTTTTTCCGGCAACACTTGGCCTACAAGTCAACATTTTCGCTGCTCTATTCCTTCACCAGCTTCGCAGACATGGGGTCATAGACATACCCAATGATGCTACCATCCTTGATACGTGCAACAGCCTCATCGATGACGAATAACGGAACGAGAAACCATTCTTCGGGCTGCACAGGATGGCCGAAACGGTCATTAATGGTGATGTTAAGCCGAGCGGGTGCGAACAACCTGTGAAACAGGTTTTCCATCCGGGTGCGGTTGATGCCAGCGAGCTTGTATGAAGCTACCACCTCGACCTTCGCCAATAGATAGGTGGAATCGTGTTCAGCATTGGCAATACGAGTCTCTACCTTGCCGCCAGTCACACCAATCTTGTGAATGACATCACGATGTTCAGCCACATAAGGGTTATCAGATAGCGAACGCAACACATAGATGGTGCCACTTTCAAGATCGCTCTCTTCTAGAGCATCGCTGAATAAAGGCCCCATGTCTGGATCGGTAATTCGGCGTGCTGTTTCGTCTTTATACAAGGCACGAACCAATGACAGCCGAAGTAGGTTGCTTTCCGTACCATTCGAGTAAATGACACGCAGCCGAGCATCTTTCTTCCCCTGTGGCGAATCAAACTCTTCACCTTCTTCAGCCACATAAGCCGTTTGACCATCCAGGATGAACCAATGGCCCACTTCAATCGTTGCATACTGCCCAAAAGGTCGAGTCACTCTTAAGCCTGAACTTAGATCACTGCGCACCTGCTCAAATAGCGGTTTAAACACATCAAAATCTTCGCACGGTTTGCGATCCGCGATACCTTGTACAGTACGCTTTTCGGCGCTAGCACGAACATGACGCAAGACTGTTATATCGTCCTCACTGGAAACATCCGCCAGTTCGGCAGCCAGATTATCGATATCGATAATTTCGTCCACTGACTTCGCTACCTCGTCCCCTCTAGCCAATAAGCCCTGTTGATCCAGTGGCTCTAGCAAGGCACGGCAATCTGGGAGACTGCGTAGACGGTCGAGCCGCACTGCATAGAGGCGCTCGAAGATCTCACACTCTTCACCGTGTTGCGGCGCACGCCCATGTTGGTCAGCGAAGCGCTGGATTTCCTCAAAACCTGCGATGATGCGTTCCTCGCTGGCTGGACGTCCTTTTTTCTTCTCAGGAGGTGCAAACTCGGCAAGTTCATTAGCCAAATCGTCTAGATCAGATTTACTCATAACGCCCCTCCGCCCTGAAACGCATAAAAGCGGCTGCCCCTTCGGCAAGGTGCTTTTCCCAAGCATCCGGCGAAGTTAACGACGGGAGGCGTCCACGTTCACGTTTGAATTCAGCGGCACGCTTCGCGATCACTTTGGCATCTTCAGGCGTGATCGAGGTACGCTTGGCCGAGATGGCAGCCGCGACCTGCTTCAAGCTATCTTCGCTCATCGTCTTAGCAAGGATGGCATAGGCTTCACCGAATGGGTTGATGCGGTCGATAAGATCTATGTCTAAATCGCGTACGTCCATCGCAAAGCGACGCACTCCGTCGATAAGGGCAGTATTAAGCGTTCCATCGTTCTCACCGGTGGCAAGACGTTTGGCCTGCTGCGTAAGATTAAGGGCGGCGATAGCATGCTGACGTACAGCCTCCTGATCTTCAGCGTCAAGTTCAGGATACTTTTCTTTGATGATCTTCCCCATACGAACCTGTGTTAATTCTTCGGGAATGAGCTCTTCGTCGAACAGTCCACGTTCGATGGCGGGCTTATCTTGCACAAAGGCCGCGATCACTTCATTTAAATCTTCCTGGCAGATGCGTGCCGCCTCTTTGCTCCTGGGCTCGGCAAGTCCCTTAATCTCGATTTGATATGTCCCTGTCTGCTCATTAACGCCAAAATTGCAGTTATCCGGGTCATACCCTCCTTCACCATAATCAAAACCTGGGGTCGGACCGCTTTCTGGGTTCTTAGGCTTGAACTCGAAGCGCGGAGCCAAGACTTGCTCCATCAGCAGGCTTGCCGCGATGGCTTTCAAGGTATCATTGACTGCCTCTGTAACCGCGCCTTCTAAAGCGTCCGGCTCGGCGATCAGGTTAGTAAATCTCGCGCGGGTTTTACCGGGCGCGTCGCGAGTGGCGCGACCGATGATCTGCACGACCTCAGTCAAGCTGGCTCGGTACCCAACTGTCAGCGCATGTTCGCACCAGATCCAGTCGAAACCTTCCTTCGCCATACCAAGTGCAATAATTATGTCCACATAGTCACGATCTGTCTTCATTTTTACAGCACGAAGGCTTTCCTGAATCTTGCCTTGACTAGTTGGGTCCACTAAGTCGGCGATACGCAACATTCGGCCATCGAGGCATTTGACTAGCTGGAAACCAGTCGCAGGATCTGCACCTTGCCAATCGCCAAGCTCGCCGAGAATGTGCTCCACCTCCTTGATTTTATCCTTCGTACTCTCGCGCGAATTGACGTTGGGAATATGGATAATGGTCTTCTTGTCAGGATCGAGTACATTGAGGATGTCATCGACGTAGGAGTCACTGTAGAAGAAGTAGCCGATGTCGAGTTGCTTGAGGTATTCGTAGCCGTTGAGTTGTTCGTAATAGGTGTAGGTGACGGTATCGAACCTAGACTCATCCTGGGGAGCCAACACGGCCTCCGCATCACCCCGGAAGTAGGATCCGGTCATGGCAACGATGTGCGTCTTGTCCCGCGCGATAAACTGCCCCAGATGCTGACCAAGCTTGTTATCCGGGTTAGCTGACACATGGTGGAATTCATCGACCGCGATCAGGCGATCGTCAAACGCTTCTATGCCGTAGGCATCGACCGCGAAGCGAAAGGTTGCATGTGTGCAAACAAGCACCTTGTCGCTACCTTCCAGAAATGTGCCGAGAGATTTCACCTTGCCACCGTTGTCGTTACCGGGCGCGTTGCACAGGTTCCACTTAGGTTCGACATGCCAATCAGCCCAGAAGCCATAATGCGATAGTGGCTCATCATTAAAACTTGCACCGATGGATTTCTCCGGCACAACGATAATGGCTTGCTTGAGTCCCTGGTTTTCAAGTTTATCGAGCGCGATGAACATCAGCGCGCGGCTTTTGCCGGAAGCGGGAGGCGACTTGATAAGTAGGTATTGTTCTCCGCGCTTCTCATAAGCCTGCTCTTGCATAGGCCGCATCCCAAGGATATTAGCCCTAGTCGATGATCCATTGCGTGCATAGGTAACGGAAACGGACGGTACTGACTTAATCTTGGCGCTCATATGTTGGCTCCCACTTTACGCTTCTTGCCCTTGGCTGGTGCAGCCGAAGCAGCCATCTTGGTGTAGAGATCGAACAGCTTATCAAGCCGCTCTGTGTCATTCTTAAAGCGACGACCGATGTAGATGCGTTCTAGCACTTCGTCGTTGCGGTCATGCGCAGCTCGCAAATCAGCAGGCATGTTTGCGGGGTCGTACAAGTCCGCAATAGTCGCGGGGAAGTGATGCTCCCGTGCTAGCAGGATTTCTTCAGCGCAGCGGGTAAGATCGACCTTGTTTTTCTCGGTCAATATAGGCAAAGGAAAGGTGTTCCAGCCGAGGGTATTGGAATAACGGTAACGCGTTTCCAGCTTACCGCATACGGTTGCGATCCATACCAAATGTAAGCGGCTGGCAAGAATTGCCATGTTCCAGAGCGGAGCGTCGTAGAGTGCATAAGCCTGATTAGTTGTTCCCGTCCGACCAGGAAGTACCGCAACCGGGAGGTACTCCCGTACTTCAGAGCTCACTGTAGGCGCAAGGATAGTCAATTTGGTTGCTAAATTTCTGTCACGGAATTGATGTGGCCGGTCTACCAGCGCGTTGTAGCTCGAGTCACAGCTTTCCTCGCGTATTCTTCTTACACCTTCCAACCGACACCGCACAAACTCACTCTGACTAGCAAATTCAAGTTGATCTTCGTCAATCCATAAGCAATAACGTTGCAATCCCCGAATGAACTCTTTAGCGCCATATAGCGGCAATATGATCCGCTCAAACTTAGGGTTTTCTTGTAGTAGTCGGTCTCGATCCGACATGCTCAACGTCAAGAAATTTCCATCACCGGGAAGGTTTCCATAGTTCATCCGAGCAAGCGGTGAAATCGGTGTACTTCTTGTTTCCACTACCTGCACATCAGAGCTTGTTAGATATGCATTGATGTGGGCTACCTCATAACGCTGGAGATCATCGAAGATGACCTTTGGCTGCTGCGGATGACCAATTCCAAGGATCACACAGGTCACTCCAGCGTTGTCGGATGCATTGTTGCTCCAGCGAAACGAGCGATGAGCAAAGTTGATTTGCAGCCCTTTCGAGAATAAATGCGGCCAGTAAATGGGAATTTGAGTGCCCTGTGACACCGAGTTTGTTGTTACAAATGCGAAATTGCAACGTGTCTGAAGCACATAGTCTGCTGCTTTCTCAATCCAGCAAAATACATAGTCTAGCGATGCACTAGATTTCACCTTCTTCCCAAGTACAAACTTGATTTCCTCTTTCTGCTGAGCAGTTTGATTGCGACGCCCAACATACGGAGGGTTGCCACAGATGTACGTCTCCCCCCCTTCATTCTCGAAGTCGATCTCTGCCTGATCGATCGGCGTCTCAGAAAGGTCTTCTGACTGCAACTTCACTCCGGTTCCAGTCGCAGGGCAAACGCTCAACCAGTCAATTCGTAACGCGTTACCGCAGGTGATCCAGTTATCGTTTCGAAGAGGCAGAAACTCAGCCAACGCGAGCTTCAAGCCCCGATACAGCACATCGCACTGGTACTCTGCGATAACTAGTGCAAGGCGCGCAATTTCTGCCGGAAAATCACGCAACTCGATCCCACGAAAGTTGGTGATCGGTATTTCCGACCTTCTATCTGGCTCACCACGACGCCGATTGATCTCCGCCTCAATGTCACGCATTTCTTTGTAAGCAATAACAAGAAAATTGCCAGAACCGCAAGCTGGGTCGAAAATTCTTATTCTGGCAATGCGCTTGCGTAGGTTAAGCAAGGCACGCGGGTTGTCACCAGCCTCTTCTAGCTTCGTACGCAAATCATAGAGAAACAGCGGGTTAAGTACCTTCAAAATATTGGGAACGCTGGTGTAATGCATGCCCAGCTCACCGCGCTCTTCGTCTTCGGAAATGGCCTGAATCATCGAGCCAAAGATGTCAGGGTTGATTCTGGTCCAGTCCAGATTGCCAACATGCAGTAGATAGGAACGTGCAATACGGCTAAAACGCGGAACCTCATCACTACCCGAGAACAACGCACCGTTAACGTAAGGAAAATCTATAGCCCAGCGAGGAATACCGGCGACAGCACGCTCATTACACGGGGTGTTCATAGCGCGAAACAGAGTGGCGATGACATCGTGCGTGTTGGAAGCGTCGCGCTCACTCATCTGTGAAATAGTATCGGTGAAGGTCCCCTTTCCGATAAAAATATCGGTGTCTTCGGCGAAGAAGCAGAAAATTAGTCGCGCCATGAATTTGTTCATGTCGTGACGACGCACCGCAGTACCCCATTCAGGGTTATCTTTCAGTAGTTCGACGTACAAACGGTTTAGACGGCTAGTAGCTCGAATATCGAAGGCATTTTCACTAATCTGGCGAACTGTGGTAATACCTGCCAGCGGCAGAAAGAAGCCGAAGTGATCGGGAAAGTTTTCAAAGGCACAAGCGACAGTCTGACCGCTGTTGAGATCTTCGGCTTCAAAATATTTGCCATCCGTGGCAAGGATGAACTTTGCCTTGGCCTTACCTGTTGCCGGACTGGCTTTGAGCGCGGCCAGCATCTGCGTTACCTGCCCTGTTTCACAGGCTAGAATGTGGATGTTGTTGGTTTGGAGAACACCGCCCAAATCGGACTTGTTCGATGCCCCGGCGCGCAGGCGTTTGATAGTCGTTTCCTTGTTACCAAAGGCTTCAAGAAAAGCATAAGGAAACTCTATAGGATCAAAGGGTTGTTCCGCAAGATCCGTGATAGCTTGCTCAATTTCTACAGCGTTCATTTGCGTACAGCTCTCCATTGGCATGTGACCGCCCTGCTGCTACTGGTGTGCAGTAAACTCATGTCATATCCGAGGTTTTCTTGGAAATTTTTGGCAGCAAGTTTAACAGATTAGGCCCAGACGCTATAGCAGATTCAGGCTCCTACTCAGCTTTTCACAAAACACTGTTGTCTATTATGGTGAGAATTGTAACTTCGAAAAAATGTTCTAACTTTCATGACACTTGAGGGGCAGCTGTGTCATAACATATTAGGTAGCAGTGGATTGATAATTTCCTTCGTTGTTACTGAAAATCTTGCAACGCCCCAAGATTGCTCCAGAAGTCATCGTCTGTCCCAAATATCTTAGCAAGAACGCGAGCTTCATCATCGCTAAGACGACGCATACCGCAGATGATGTTTTCAACATCCTGACGAGAAATCCCCATAGCTTCCCCTAAAGCATCATGAGACATGTTCAGCGGTTTTAAAAATTCCTCTGCCAGCATCTCTCCCACTGTCACAGGCCCTGCGGTATCTACTTTTGTGTAATATGCAAGAATCTCCGAACGACCCTGCTCATACGTCAGCTCACCTGAAATAATACGTGCCTTAATGAACTCGTACAGTGGCGTACCACTGGGGTCCATTCCTTCAAGTCTCAGGGAAGCCTCTGCTTTGCGAAAGCCCTCATTGCGTAACCGTGAATCTGGAGTCTTGGACATAGTTTTTCCATTGAGTTGCAGAAGAAAAGTTCGCTCACTGAATGCGTCAGCTCGCGCTCCCCCGTAAACTGACGCGCTTGATTCAAGATTTATTATTGCCGGATAAGCTATCTCCGACAAAATCATAATGTTCGCGGTTATCCCGACGAGTAGTTGTTTGTTTACGTATCTGAGTCGCCAACTCCCCTCCAATAGTCCGTTGGACACGAGAAGAATCGCTACTTCGCTTCATTGTCTGGTATTCAGCAGCTCCGTTAGCCATGCTACTTCCCATATGGCTTGCCATGCGGCCAGCTCGTGAGAATGAAGCAAACCCCTGACTTCCTCCGCTGGCGCTAACTGAATTGCTCCCTGCTGACGAACCACCGGAACTGCCTGAGGGTTGGCCTCCAGAAGTATCTACAGAACCGGTATCTTCCCCGCCGCCAAATCCTCCACCGGAACCGCCTCCACCGCCTGAACCAGATTCCTCGGCCATGGCAGCTTGCGCAGACTCAAACGCTGCCTTTAATGCAGAGGGGCTTTGTTGAATAAATCAGATTTCGGGTAAGTCTCCCCCGTAGCGGGTTGTGTTTTCAGGCAATACGCACGCTTTCAGGCATACCCGCTTTCGTCATTTTGTTCAGCGCTCGTACCAGGGCCATAGCCTCCGCAACCTGACCATCGTAGTCACGCAGCGTCAGTGAACCCCCGAACAGCTGTTTTACCCGGTACATCGCCGTTTCCGCTATCGAGCGACGGTTGTAATCTGTTGTCCATTTCCACCGCGCATTACTCCCGGTCATTCGCTGATTAGCCACTGCACGGTTACGGTCTGCATATTCACCGGGCCAGTAACCCGCACCTTTTCGGGGTGGGATAGGCGCGCTGATTTTCTTACGCCGCAGTTCATCGTGACATAGCCGGGTATCGTAAGCGCCATCGGCGGCGGCTGACCTGATTTTCCGGTGGGTTTGCCGGATTAACCCGGGGAAGGCCTCTGAGTCCGTAACGTTGTTCAGCGACAGGTCAGCGCAGATGATTTCATGTGTTTTACTGTCAACGGCGAGATGCAGCTTACGCCAGATACGGCGGCGTTCCTGGCCATGCTTTTTGACTTTCCACTCGCCTTCACCGAAGACCTTCAGCCCGGTGGAATCAATTACCAGGTGTGCGATTTCACCCCGGGTGGGCGTTTTGAAACTGACATTAACCGACTTTGCCCGCCTGCTGACACAGCTGTAATCCGGGCAGCGTAGCGGAACGTTCATCAGAGAAAAAATGGAATCAATAAAGCCCTGCGCAGCGCGCAGGGTCAGCCTGAATACGCGTTTAATGACCAGCACAGTCGTGATGGCAAGGTCAGAATAGCGCTGAGGTCTGCCTCGTGAAGAAGGTGTTGCTGACTCATACCAGGCCTGAATAGCTTCATCATCCAGCCAGAAAGTTATGGAGCCACGGTTGATGAGGGCTTTATTGTAGGTGGGCCAGTTGGTGATTTTGAACTTTTGCTTTGCCACGGAACGGTCTGCGTTGTCGGGAAGATGCGTGATCTGATCCTTCAACTCAGCAAAAGTTCGATTTATTCAACAAAGCCGCGATTACCCTGCTTCAAATTGATGATTTTGAAAATACAGTATTATAGTTTATTGTTTGTAGCGCAGCTGTAAGCGTTATACAAAACGGATCACAGTGATACTACCTCACCAGTAAATCACTGAAGCCGATCTGTAATGACATAGAACGAATTGGTTTTATGGTTATGCAATGGCTCATCCCCTTACTTGTCCCTGACCATAAAAAGCATTCGCTTTCCTGAAAGCTAGTCTAAGCCAAGGGGCGTTTACAGTTGTCTTCTCTTGGCTCATTAGGTACTGGCTTAATTATTAGAATCATGTCGGTGGCATTTTAGTCCAAATATGCCCAAACTTTTAGCAGCTAAAATTCGTCTTCTGATGTAGGGTCAAGAAGCTTATGACTTAACCTATGGATTATGTGAATTACCTTGTGAGTATTACTCGTAGGATGGAATCTTCCAAAACTCTGACAATTCACTCTGAATGCATGGTAACAAAGAACAGTTTAAACCATGGTCTGTTCAGCGTTAAATTTCTCAAGATAGACTTCCATTTCGCGAGTCCACCTAGGGGTAGGTACCGAGGTGATCATTAGCCAAGGAAACCACCATACAAGCATGAAGAGTAACATAAGCGGTGCGATCATTTCGGCCGAAGAATGAGAAACTATATACATAATGAATAATATTAGTAGAACTGTGTTTACAATCTGACCTACCAGAAAAAGACGCCAGCGAAAACAATGCCATTTCCTGTTGAACACAATCCGTCCATCCCGTTCTTCGAGCCAGTTACGCCACGGCTTGAGATAACCAGCACGCAACCCATAACGATCACACATTATTACAGCCAAATCCTGCAGCCGATAATTATACAAGCCTGTGAGCCGATAAAGGCTGCGCTGACGAAGCTCACGCTTTGCCAGACGGACCGCATTTTTATTCAAATATGGCTGTGTCAGCATTTGCTCTAGCCGGCGCTTCCTAAGATTGAGTAGTCCACGAAATACACTTCCAGATTCAGCATTAATTACTCTGTGACGAACTACACCGAGTGCAATATAGATACACAGCAATAGCCAGCCGGTCTTAGGGTATTGATTCATCCATTGTATAATTACAGACAACTCAGGCACTTTTATTTTTCTTTTTTATGCAATCCAGATAAAACCAGTAAAGATTCAGTAAATTTTAGCGACTAAAATTGCTCTCCTGGCGTAGATAAAAGAAGTATACCCACTTAAATTACTGATTATTAACTACTTACTAGTCCATTCATCAATCATATTCGCCCAATCTTGTAGCATCTCGGCCCTCTGCTCACGATATTCAGCCTTGTTATAAACAGCTCGTACCCCCTTTTGTTCATGGGCAAGGCACTTCTCAATCCAGTCAGTATTGTACCCGGCCTCATGTAGCAAGGTGCTGGCAGTACGCCGTAAGTCATGGGGACCAAACTTAGGTAACAACTCCCCTTCTTTCTGAGCCAGACGATACGTCAGTGTCAAAACCCGGTTTAAAGTAGCGCTACTCATTGGCGCATCGGAATCGTACCGCGAAGGAAGGATAAAATCAGAGCTACCGGCAAAGGTTTTGAGAGCAATCATAATATCCATTGCCTGTCTGGAAAGAAAAACCAAATGTGGATTACGTCGTTTCATCCTCTCCTTTGGTATCGTCCATAATGCCTCACTAAAATTGATCTCGTTCCAGGTTGCGTTAGTAAGCTCACTTTTACGTACCATCGTTAACAGCAAAAGTTTAACCGCTGCTCTGATTGATGGCGTCGTTCCTACCCGTTCCATGTACCGATACATCAGACCAATTTCAACTGGCGTCAATGCCCTGTCACGAGGCTCAAATTTCGCTATGCTTGCAGGCCGTACCAGATCAGCGGGATTCTCAACCTTCTGACCGCGCTCAATAGCCCAGCGATAGACTTGCAATACAATCTCTCTGGCGTGCACAGCTGTCGCCGGTGCCCCTCTCTCGACAATGTTATCGGTTAATGCGCGTAAGTCTTCATGTGTAATCTCGGTCAATTTCTGCTGCGCAAATTTTGACTTCAACTCCCTTTGATATACCGAACGCCGCATATCACGCGTCGATTCAGCCATTTGATAACCGCGTAACCATTTCTCAGCCCATGCACCAAAAGTCTCCGCATCTTTGATACGAGCTTTATCTCTAGCTTTTTCCCTCGCTGGCGATCTTCCACTGGCAACCATTTTTTTAGCTTCATTGAGCCGTTCACGCGCTTCTGCAAGCGTGATCCCTCCAACACCATAGCGGCCAAAAGTAACGGTCTCCTGTCTTCCGTTTATTGAATAGTTATAACGAAATGAAATAGTTCCAGCCGGAGTGACCGCAACATACAGACCATCACGGTCATTAACTTTATAGAGTTTCTCCTTCGGCTTAAGGTGACGCAGCCTGGTGTCAGTCAACATGTTTTATTGTTTTCCTTTATCAAAAATACCATGTTGTAAAAAATTCAGAAAAGTTGTTTAACTCTCTGTTTTTAATTGAGTTATAAAAAATAAATACCATAACTCAACCGAAATTTATCACATGGTACTTTTTCAAACCTGAATTCGAAACCAGAGAGTACCATCAAAAATTCCATTGAAAAAACCGTGCTTCCCGTTGCTAACAGCTGCCAGAAAGTGCCAGATACAAAAACAAAAAAGCCCGCAGTTACGCGGGCTTAGAGGTACTTTACTGCTTTTACGTGCAGGCTGTTGCCAGACGTTAAATCATTCCCACTCAATCGTAGCTGGTGGTTTACCGCTGATGTCATACACCACGCGGGAAATACCGTTAACTTCGTTGATGATGCGGTTAGACACGCGGCCTAAGAAGTCATACGGCAGATGCGCCCAGTGCGCGGTCATGAAGTCGATGGTTTCTACCGCACGCAAGGAGACAACCCAGTCGTACTTACGGCCATCGCCCATTACGCCTACAGAGCGAACCGGCAGGAACACGGTGAACGCCTGGCTCACTTTGTTGTACAGGTCAGCTTTGTGCAGCTCTTCGATGAAGATCGCGTCCGCGCGACGCAGCAGGTCGCAGTACTCTTTCTTCACTTCGCCCAGCACACGCACGCCCAGACCCGGACCCGGGAACGGGTGACGGTAGAGCATATCGTACGGCAGACCCAGCTCCAGACCGATCTTACGCACTTCGTCTTTGAACAGCTCACGCAGTGGCTCAACCAGACCCATCTTCATCTCTTTCGGCAGGCCGCCCACGTTGTGGTGAGATTTGATAACGTGTGCTTTACCGGTTGCGGATGCCGCAGACTCGATCACGTCCGGGTAGATGGTGCCTTGCGCCAGCCATTTCACGTCGTCCAGCTTCAGCGCTTCTTCGTCGAACACTTCCACGAACACACGGCCGATGATTTTACGTTTCGCTTCCGGATCGTTCTCACCTTTCAGCGCGTCCAGGAAGCGCTGCTCGCCTTCCACGTGAACGATGTTCAGACCGAAATGGTCACCAAACATGTCCATAACCTGCTGGGCTTCGTTCAGACGCAGCAGACCGTTGTCGACGAAGACACAGGTCAGGTTTTTGCCGATGGCGCGGTGCAGCAGCATCGCGGTCACGGAGGAGTCCACGCCGCCCGAGAGGCCGAGGATCACTTTGTCATCGCCAACCTGCTGGCGGATACGTTCAACGGCGTCGTCGATGATTTTTGCCGGGGTCCACAGGGCTTCACACTGGCAGATGTCACGCACGAAGCGCTCCAGCATGCGCATACCCTGACGGGTGTGGGTCACTTCCGGGTGGAACTGCACGCCGTAGAAGCGTTTTTCTTCGTTTGCCATGATAGCGAACGGGCAGCTCTCGGTGCTGGCAACGGTCACGAAGTCAGACGGGATGGCGGTGACTTTGTCGCCGTGGCTCATCCACACGTCCAGCAGCGGTTTGCCGTCTGCGGTCAGGGAGTCTTCGATACCGCGCACCAGCGCGCTGTCGGTGACAACTTCTACCTGCGCGTAGCCAAACTCACGCTCGTTAGAACCTTCGACGTGGCCGCCAAGCTGCATTGCCATGGTCTGCATGCCGTAGCAAACGCCGAATACCGGCACGCCAGCTTCGAACACGTACTGCGGTGCGCGCGGGCTGTTCTCTTCGGTAGTACTTTCCGGGCCGCCAGAAAGGATGATGCCGCTTGGATTGAATTCGCGAATCTGTGCTTCCGTGACATCCCACGCCCACAGTTCACAGTAAACGCCCAGTTCACGTACGCGACGCGCCACCAGCTGAGTATACTGAGAACCAAAGTCCAGGATGAGAATGCGATGTTTATGAATGTTTTCCGTCATTGACGCTAATTCCGAGGCAAGTGAAACAAAAACAGAGCGCCCGGCAGGAGCCGGGCGCGGAAACTTATCAGGAGCCCAGACGGTAGTTCGGGGACTCTTTGGTGATCGTCACGTCGTGAACGTGGCTCTCCTGGATACCCGCACCGCTGATGCGTACGAATTCCGCTTTAGTACGCAGCAGGTCAATGGTACCACAGCCGGTCAGACCCATACAGGAGCGCAGGCCGCCCATCTGCTGGTGAATGATCTCTTTCAGACGGCCTTTATAAGCAACGCGACCTTCGATACCTTCCGGTACCAGTTTGTCAGCGGCGTTATCGGTCTGGAAGTAACGGTCAGAGGAACCTTTGGACATCGCGCCCAGAGAGCCCATACCGCGGTAAGATTTGTAAGAACGGCCCTGGTAGAGTTCGATTTCACCCGGGGATTCTTCGGTACCAGCCAGCATAGAGCCTACCATCACCGCAGCAGCACCTGCGGCGATCGCTTTAGCGATGTCACCAGAGAAGCGGATACCGCCGTCAGCGATAACCGGAATACCGGTACCTTCCAGCGCTTCAACCGCGTCAGAAACTGCAGTGATCTGTGGAACGCCCACGCCGGTGACGATACGGGTAGTACAGATGGAGCCAGGACCGATACCCACTTTCACCGCGCTGCAACCAGCGTCAGCCAGTGCGCGAGCACCTGCGCCCGTTGCCACGTTACCGCCGATGATCTGCAGATCAGGGTATTTAGCACGGGTATCACGAATACGTTGCAGAACGCCTTCGGAGTGGCCGTGAGAGGAGTCAATCAGCAGCACGTCAACGCCCGCAGCAACCAGCGCATCAACACGCTCTTCGTTACCGGCACCCGCGCCAACCGCAGCACCTACGCGCAGACGGCCATGCTCGTCTTTACAGGCGTTAGGTTTACGTTCTGCTTTCTGGAAATCTTTAACGGTGATCATGCCGCGCAGGTGGAAGTTCGCATCCACAACCAGCGCTTTCTCAACGCGTTTTTCGTGCATTTTAGCGAACACGACGTCACGGGCTTCGCCTTCACGAACGGTTACCAGACGCTCTTTCGGTGTCATATAAACACTGACAGGCTGGTTCAGGTCGGTCACGAAACGCACGTCACGACCGGTAATGATACCGACCAGTTCGTTGGCTTCAGTCACAACCGGGTAACCGGCAAAGCCGTTACGTTCGGTCAGGGCTTTCACTTCGTGCAGAGTGGTGGTTGGCAGAACGGTCTGTGGGTCAGACACGATACCGGATTCATGTTTCTTCACGCGGCGAACTTCTTCTGCCTGACGCTCGATAGACATGTTTTTGTGAATAAAGCCGATGCCACCTTCCTGTGCCAGGGCGATAGCCAGGCGCGCTTCAGTCACGGTGTCCATTGCCGCAGAGAGCATAGGAATGTTCAGGCGAATGGTTTTCGTCAACTGCGTGCTGAGATCGGCAGTATTCGGCAGAACAGTGGAGTGAGCGGGAACAAGGAGGACGTCGTCAAACGTCAGTGCTTCTTTAGCGATACGTAGCATGGGCAATATCTCTGACCTGGGTGGTTAAATATTGCCGTGGCATTATACAGAGCGTAACCGATTGCATCCACACTTTTTTATAAAAAAACCTTGCACTCCCCTCTCAGCAGGTTACTATCGACTGAATAACTTGCTGATTTAGAATTTGATCCCGCTCACATGTTATCCTCTCAAACCCCTTCAATTTTTACTGTTAGCCGCCTTAATCAAACGGTTCGTTTACTGCTTGAGCAGGAAATGGGGCAAGTGTGGATCAGCGGTGAGATCTCAAACTTCACGCAGCCGTCATCCGGTCACTGGTACTTTACGCTAAAAGACGATACCGCCCAGGTGCGCTGCGCGATGTTCCGCAACAGCAACCGTCGCGTGACGTTCCGTCCTCAGCACGGCCAGCAGGTTCTGGTGCGCGCCAATATCACGTTGTATGAGCCGCGCGGCGACTATCAGATTATCGTCGAGAGCATGCAGCCTGCGGGCGAAGGCTTGCTACAGCAGAAGTATGAACAGCTAAAAGCAAAACTCTCGGAAGAGGGGTTGTTCGACCAGCAGTTCAAAAAGCCCCTGCCGTCTCCTGCCCACTGCGTTGGGGTTATTACTTCAAAAACCGGTGCGGCCCTGCACGATATTTTGCACGTGCTTAAGCGTCGTGACCCTTCCCTACCCGTGATCATCTACCCAACCGCCGTACAGGGTGATGACGCACCGGGCCAGATTGTCCGCGCCATTGAACTGGCGAATGCGCGTCAGGAGTGCGACGTGCTGATAGTCGGACGTGGCGGCGGCTCGCTGGAAGACCTGTGGAGCTTTAACGACGAACGTGTGGCACGAGCGATTTTCGCAAGCCATATCCCTGTCGTGAGCGCCGTCGGGCACGAAACGGACGTCACCATCGCGGATTTTGTTGCGGATTTACGCGCCCCTACGCCGTCCGCAGCAGCGGAAGTGGTGAGTCGCAACCAGCTGGAACTGCTGCGTCAGCTTCAGAACGGCCAGCAGCGTCTTGAAATGGCGATGGACTACTTCCTCGCAAACCGTACCCGTCGTTTTACCCAGCTTCATCATCGACTGCAGCAGCAGCACCCACAACTGCGACTGGCGCGTCAGCAGACCGTCCTGGAGCGCCTGCGTCAGCGCATGAATTTCGCGCTGGATAACCAGCTCAAGCGCGCGGTGTCGCGTCAGCAGCGCGTCACGCAGCGCCTGAACCAGCAGAACCCGCAGCCGAAAATTTATCGCGCGCAAACGCGGATCCAGCAGCTCGAATATCGTCTGGCAGAGAATATCCGTACACGACTGAGCTCAACCCGCGAACGCTTTGGCAATGCGGTGACCCATCTTGAAGCGGTCAGCCCTCTCTCCACGCTGGCGCGCGGCTATAGCGTGACGACGGCGACGGACGGCAAAGTGCTGAAGCAAACTAAACAGGTGAATACCGGTGATGTGCTGACGACACGTCTTTCAGACGGTTGGGTAGAAAGCGAAGTGAAATCAATTAAACCGGTGAAAAAAACGCGCCAGCGTAAAACCGGATAATTCTTCGCCGGTTACTTACTATACTGCTGCTATTCCCTTTTTTAATAAGGAGAGCAGCATGTCCCATCGTCATAGCGTTATTCCCCCTTATATTCTTCGTCGTATTATCGAAAGCGGTTCAGAGCCGCAACAGCGCTGCGCCCGCCAGACCTTAACCCATGTCCAGACGCTGATGGCCCACATGCCGGGAAAACCTGCCGCGCCGCACGTGAATAAAGCCGGACAGCTGGAGCGCGATATTTACGACGCGAAGCAGACCCAGGAACTGCCGGGTTCGCAGGTGCGTTACGAAGGCCAGCCTTCGAACGGTGATGTGGCAGTGGATGAAGCGTACGATTATTTGGGTATTACCCATGATTTCTTCTGGAAAGAATATCAGCGTGACTCACTCGATAATAAAGGGCTTATTTTGACCGGCACCGTGCATTACGGTCGGGAATATCAGAACGCCTTCTGGAACGGTCAGCAGATGGTATTCGGCGACGGTGACAGGGAAATTTTTAACCGATTTACCATCGCCATCGACGTGGTGGCACACGAGCTGAGCCACGGTGTGACTGAGACCGAAGCCGGGCTTATCTATTTTGAACAGTCTGGCGCGCTGAACGAGTCGCTGTCAGACGTGTTTGGATCCCTGGTCAAACAGTATCATCTGAAGCAAACCGCCGATAAAGCAGACTGGCTCATTGGTGAAGGGCTGCTTGCAAAAGGAATCAACGGTAAAGGGCTGCGCTCGATGTCTGAACCCGGCACCGCCTACGACGATCCGCTGCTCGGCAAAGATCCGCAGCCCGCGCACATGAAAGATTTCATTAAAACGCGTGAGGATAACGGCGGCGTACACCTGAACTCCGGCATCCCCAACCGGGCATTTTATCTGGCCGCGACGGCTATCGGCGGCTACGCCTGGGAAAAAGCGGGTTATGCCTGGTACGACACAGTTTGCGATCGCAAACTGGCGCAGGATGCGGATTTTGATGCCTTCGCAAAACTGACGATAGCGCACGGAGAGAAACGCTCCGGTGGCGACGTTGGAGCGGCCATTAAGCAAGCCTGGGAACAGGTGGGAGTGCTGTAAATGCAGGTTCCGGAACTGACGGATGACGCCGTGGTTGAGCTGGCCCGTGAAGGCGGCGTCGCTTTTATTCCTAAGCTGAGCGGCCAGCGTACCATCGCGCTTTCTTCGCTCAATGAGGCTCAGCGCCAGCGCGTGGTGAGCATCCTGGAGCAGGCCTTTCCGCGCGGTCAGCCGCCGGGACAAGCCTCGTCACCCGGCAGCGGTGACCAGCGCTATTTCCGCATCCAGATTATCTGGACCGGGCAAAATCAGGCGCACTACGCCGATATCATCGTGCTGGTACCCGAGCAGGAAGCCCCCGAGTCGCTGGTCGAGCTGTGGCAGAAAGGCGAAGGCAGCGTGTGCGATTAGCCTTCAGCCTGAACGAACTCCACGCGTTTTTTAGAGATA
Organism: Enterobacter ludwigii; assembly: GCA_023023105.1. Lineage (NCBI taxonomy): Bacteria > Pseudomonadati > Pseudomonadota > Gammaproteobacteria > Enterobacterales > Enterobacteriaceae > Enterobacter > Enterobacter ludwigii. The sequence continues at coordinate 3,434,406 of CP083824.1, forward strand.
AGACCGTGGCCGTTCTGGCAGAAATAGTCCACCGCGCCGCAGGCTTTTAATACCTGGAGCGGCTGATGGCATTCCGGGCAACGGGCTTCAAGCGCAATGTCTTTATTACAGCTGTCGCAATGTGCCACCCCATTCAGGGGCTCAAGCGGTGTCTGGCAATCCGGGCAGGTAATCGTCATGGTGACTCCTTTAGCGCATTCATGTCTGTGATAATTTTACCACGTTGCGTTCAGTGCGGGCCACGCAACTGTTGCTGCAAGGTCAGCAGCAGCGTCACTTCCTCGATCCTGCGGCGCGTGGTGCGACTCACCTCTTGCGAAGCCCGTTCATACAGACTCCTGACGCCCAGAATATGCTCTGCAAGACAGTGTTCGTAGATTGTGCCGGGAATTTTCCAGCATTGACGGGTCTCGCCATTTATCAGCTCCAGCACATCTTCTGTGCCGTGCCGGTCGTAGCTGATAGTGCCCCCGTCCCTCAAGCAGAACCGTAAACCTTTTTGCCCGCCCGCGGGTCCCGCGTATTTGTTAAGCCAGATATCCACCGGCACGCCGCTGATGCTTCCCTGAAGATGCGCCTCGCCTTCCGCCGTGGTCAGGTCGCCTTTTGCGATTTCGCGACCCAGGCGGTCTTTAGCCGTGACGACCTGCAACGTCATATCGTCATGGCCTCCCAGATAACGCACCGTTTCGCGCAGCATCGCCAGCACGTGCGTACCGATATCCAGAATCACGCCATCAGGATGGCAAAGCGTACGGGTATCCGGCTCGCCCGTGGCAAAGTTAAGCGCGATGGGTTCTCCAGCTACGTTATAGCCACTCGGCTCCTGCAAAAAACCGTCGATTTTGACGATGTCAGAGACATTACCCACCAGCGACCGCTTCACCGTTTCAAGGCGCGCCATCCAGTGGTCGAGCGCCAGCACGCGAGATGCCACACCGGGTTTTGCCAGCAGCGTATTGAGCTTTTCTATTTGGGGAAGCGTGGCGACTACCGGTTTTTCAACCACAATGCGTGGAACGGGCGAGGCAATCGCCTGCTCCAGCACCTCAAGATGATGCAGCGATGCAGTGGTGATAAACAGGGTATCCAGCGGTATAGCAAGAAGTTCCGCAAGGGAAGTGCAGCGCGTAACGCCTTCAGGGTGCTTTGCGGGAAGAACATCAAACCCGAAACAACGAACCGAGTGACCAAAAAGGTGTCGCAACGCGGGCATATACGCGGTTTCCACTACCGCGCCAAGACCAACAAATCCTAACTGCATAATTTCACCTCAGGGAATACAGTGCCGGGGCGTAACGTCTGCCCCGGCACGCTGAGGTTTATCAGGCGTTAGCAGCCGGTTTAGTCTGCGCATTTTCCAGCATACGACGCACTGGAACAATGAGGACGATCAGTACCGCGGCACAAATCAGCAGCGCGACGGAACAGCGAGCAAAGAGATCCGGCAGCATATCCAGCTGGTCGGCCTTCACGTGACCGCCAATCAGGCCCGCAGCCAGGTTCCCCAGGGCACTGGCGCAGAACCACAAGCCCATCATCTGACCACGCATTCTCTCTGGCGCCAGCAATGTCATGGTCGCCAGGCCAATCGGGCTCAGGCACAGTTCGCCGAGCGTCAGCATCAGGATACTGCCCACCAGCCAGAACGGCGACACGCCCGCGCCACCATTACTCAGCACGTTTTCTGCCGCCAGCATCATCAGGCCAAAACCTGCCGCAGCACACAGAATACCGATAACAAACTTGGTGATACTGCTCGGACGAATGTTCATGCTCGCAAGCTTCGGCCATGCCCAGCTAAATACCGGTGCCAGCAGGATGATGAACAGGGCATTAATTGACTGGAACCACACCGCCGGGATTTCGAAATCACCGATCGTGCGGTTAGTGTAGTCGTTGGCGAACAGGTTGAACGAGGTTGGCTTCTGCTCAAACGCAGACCAGAAGAAGGCCGCAGAGATCAGCAGAATAAAACAGACCAGCAGTCTGGCGCGCTCTTTACGGTTCAGGCCTGCAAAAACAAACAGATAAATAAAGTAGAGGGCCACGGACGCCGCAATCACGTAAACCAGCACGCTGGCTACCGCGACCGGGTTAATCACAATCACGCCCTGGGCGATCAGCGTGACGATCGTCGCCACACCTGCGGCAAGTGCCAGGAGCCACACGCCCACGCCGTTACGCTTCACGACCGGGCTGTTCCAGGTGGAGTCGAGACCGACTTCGCTGTCATAGCGTTTCATCGCCGGAACGGCAAACACGCGGAAGATAATCAGCGCGACCAGCATCCCGATACCGCCAATACCAAAGCCCCAGTGCCAGCCGTGGGTTTTGATCAGCCAGCCGGAAATCAGTGGCGCGATGAACGAGCCCATGTTGATGCCCATGTAGAACAGCGAGAATCCGCCGTCACGACGCGCGTCACCTTTTTTGTACAGGGTACCGACCATCACCGAGATACAGGTTTTGAACAGACCAGAGCCGAGCACGATGAACATCAGGCCGATGAAGAACAGGTTATCGCCCATGATGGCCGACAGCGCGATCGACAGGTGACCGAGCGCAATCAGAATCGAACCGTACCAGACGGCTCTCTGCTGGCCGAGCCAGTTATCGGCCAGCCAGCCACCCGGCAGTGCGGCCAGATACATGGTCCCGGCAAAGATACCGACAATCGCCGAGGCGTTTTCGCGCGCCAGCCCCATCCCGCCGTCATAGACGGTGGCGGCCATAAACAGGATCAGTAACGGGCGAATGCCGTAAAACGAGAAGCGCTCCCACATCTCGGTGAAGAACAGAGAACCGAGCGGATACGGATGGCCGAAGAACGTTCGGCTTTCTTTTTGATTAACAGAGGATTGCATAATTCTCCCGAAAGGTATGTCGTCGTGCTTGTAAACACCAGCAAGTACGCCGGTCAGTTACGTATCTGACCGATTTTTTACATGCGGCGAAAAGTTAGTTAACCATTTGATAACCAGGCGCTAGTTTTGTCTAGTACCGGACCCCGGACTTTAAGATGAAAATTCGACTATTGTCTACTTTCTTAGATTTAAACTTGGTTAAAAGTGGATAGTGATTGACTTCACACAGAGAAAACCGACGGTATGATTGAGCGAAAAAAAAGCCCGCGATAAACGCGGGCTTTGGTGAGATCTGCAATGATTATTTGCTTTTCTTAATGTGTTTAATCAAACGCTTACGCTTACGCATCTGGTTTGGCGTCAGGGTGTTGCGCTTGTTGGCGAACGGGTTTTCCCCTTCCTTAAACTGGATACGGATAGGCGTACCCATCACGTCGAGCGATTTACGGAAGTAGTTCATCAAATAGCGCTTGTAGGAGTCCGGCAGGTCTTTCACCTGGTTGCCATGAATCACCACGATTGGCGGGTTATAACCACCGGCGTGGGCATATTTCAGCTTCACGCGACGACCGCGCACCAGCGGCGGCTGATGGTCTTCTGCAGCCATGTTCATGATGCGGGTCAGCATGGCGGTACTCTGACGACGGGTGGAGCTGTCATACGCTTCACGCACCGATTCGAACAGGTTGCCCACGCCGCTGCCGTGCAGCGCGGAGATGAAGTGCACGCGAGCAAAGTCGATGAAGCCCAGACGGAAGTCGAGGGTCTCTTTCACCTGCTCTCTCACTTCATTGCTCAGGCCATCCCATTTGTTGACCACGATAACCAGTGAGCGCCCACTATTGAGGATGAAGCCGAGCAGAGAGAGATCCTGATCGGAGATACCTTCGCGAGCATCAATAACCAGCAGCACCACGTTGGCATCTTCAATCGCCTGCAGGGTTTTGATAACGGAGAATTTTTCCACCACATCGGTGATTTTTCCACGCTTACGTACGCCTGCGGTGTCGATGAGGACATACTCACGCTCATCGCGCTGCATAGGGATGTAGATACTGTCACGGGTGGTGCCCGGCATGTCGTAAACGACCACGCGTTCTTCACCCAGGATACGGTTAGTAAGTGTAGACTTACCTACGTTTGGACGACCCACGATAGCCAGCTTGATCGGCAGATCCTGCGGGTTGAAGTCGTCTTCAGGCTCTTCTTCTTCGCCCTCTTCTCCGTCTTCAAACTGCGCCCAGTATTCGGCGTCTTCGTCCACCTCTTCTGGCGGGTTAACTTCGTCGACCCACGGCAGCAGAACGGTTTCCAGCAGGCTGGTTACGCCACGGCCATGCGATGCCGCGATAGGGTAGATTTCACCCAGGCCCAGAGACCAGAAATCCGCGATGGCCTGATCGGCATCGATGCCGTCAGTTTTGTTCGCCACCAGGAAGGTCGGCTTTTCGCGTGAACGCAGGTGTTTGGCGATCGCGGAGTCCGCTGGCATCAGGCCAGCACGGGCATCCACCATGAACAGCACCACATCGGCCTCTTCAATTGCCAGCAGCGACTGCTCTGCCATGCGGGTTTCAACACCATCTTCAGTGCCGTCAATACCACCGGTATCAATACAGATGAACTCACGTCCTTCTACTTCTGCACGACCGTACTTACGGTCACGCGTCAGCCCCGGGAAATCCGCAACCAGCGCATCACGGGTGCGTGTTAAACGGTTAAAAAGAGTGGATTTTCCAACGTTAGGGCGCCCGACAAGCGCGACCACAGGTACCATGTTTGAAGCCTCATAAAATTCAAAATAACGTCGCTTTCGCGGCGTTTTTAAAAATGTCAAAACGGCTCCTGAATGAACAGGAGCCGTTTAGTATACTACAACCGCCGGGTAATTAACGCGTGATCGCGTACAGCGTGCCGTCTTTTGCCTGAATCAGCAGTTTACCATCGGCCACAACCGGATCGGTCAGGAAACCAGAGCTGTCGACTTTTTGCTGTGCAACAAAGCGACCATTTTCTGGATCAATCCAGTGCATATACCCTTCGCTGTCACCAACCACCAGGCTACCGTTGTACAGCGCTGGCGCTGTCAGCAGACGGTGCAGCAGATCGCTTTGCGTCCACAGCGTCACGCCACCTTCGGTGCTCAGCGCCAGCAGACGGTCGTTCTGGTCAACCATATAGATGCGGTTACCCTCAACGATGAAATCATTCACCGAGCCCAGCTCACGTTTCCACATGATCTGGCCGCTGCGCAGATCCAGCGCAGTCAGGTTACCGTTATAGGCCAGCGCGTAAACCACACCGTTAACGATAACCGGCGTTGTGTCGACGTCGCTCAGACGGTCAATTTCCGTTGAGCCCGTAGCCTGAGAGATACGCTGCTGCCAGATCATCTGGCCTTGCTGCATCAGCACTGCGCTCACGCGACCGTTGTCACCGCCGACAATGGCAGCACCAAACGCGGTAGCCGGTGCGGATTCGCCGCGCAGAGAAAGCGCTGGCATATCCAGGTTAACGGTCCATTTCACCAGTCCGTCCGCTTCGTTCAGCGCCTGCAGCTGACCGTTGCTGGTATGAATCAGCACCAGGCCGTCACTCACCACCGGACGAGACAGGGATTCACCCGCCACGGTCGTTTGCCAGGCAATGGAGCCGTCGCTGCTGTTCAGGGCATAAACCTGTGCTTTTTCGCTGCCCACGTAGACATGACCACCGGCAACCGTCAGGCCACCAGACAGCAGTGCAGGTTTACGGGAGAACCAGCCGTCTTTTTCCGCCAGGTTAATCGACCACACTTCTTTTCCGTCATCAGCGTTCACCGCTTTCACGGTACCTTTGCGGTCAGCCGCATAGATTACGCTGTCGGCAAAGGCCGGATGAAGGTTGGAATAGAAATCACCAATCCCATCACCCACGGAGGTGCTCCACGCAGTGGATGGGGTAAACTGGTTTTCAACCGTCGGCAGTGGGGACATTTTCACAACGTCTTCTTCGCCACTGAACAGTGAACAACCACTCAATAACGTAACAGAAAGCAGTCCTGGCAGAAGTAATTTACGCAATTGCATCGGGTCCCTCTCAGACGGACAAATTATTTATTTTCATCTGCATCATTTCGCTCAGCGCAGGTGATGCCTGACTATCCACGCCAGCTTGCCACGCTTTACGCGCGCCCGCTTTGTCACCTTTGCTCAGCAGTGCTTCACCGCGCAGATCGGCAACGATGGCAGCAAAGCCATCACCTTTGATGGTATCGAGCGTTTTCAGCGCGTCGTCAGCTTTTTTCTGCTGAACCTGGATACGTGCCAGACGAAGGTTGATAACCGCTTTCAGGTTTTCATCGCTGGCGGCCGCAAGGCCCTGAGACAGCTGAGCAGCCGCTTTATCCAGTTCGTTCTTATCAACGTACTGCTGTGCTACTTCCAGTGCAGCCAGTGCACCGTAGGTGTTTTTGTTATCAGCCGCAAACTTTTCGGCTGCCGTCAGCGTTTGTGGCTGATCGGCTCGAATTGCGCTCACGGTATTTTCATAGGACAGGGACGCGCCACGCGCGGAATCCGCCTGATGATTGTTCCAGTAACGCCAGCCTATCAGCGCACCGACACCTAAAATAACCCCAACAACCAGCGCTTTGCCGTTTTCAGCGAAGAAGCGTTTAATCGCGTCGACCTGATCGTGTTCGTTCTCGTAAATTTCCACGCAGTCCTTCTCCTTAGCCTAATAGAGTGCGCAAGTGCGCCGCAACGCCGTCCTGCGTTACCGTTGTCTGCTCACCAGAGCGCAGGTCTTTCACTACTACTTCGCCGTTAGCCACTTCGGACTCGCCCAGCACCAGTGCAATACTTGCGCCCCACTTATCGGCACGAGCAAACTGTTTTTTAAAGTTGCCGCCGCCGTGGTTGGTCATCAGCTTAACGTCCGGCAGTGCATCGCGCACGCGTTCAGCAAGCTGCATCGCCGCAGACTGCGTATCCGCACCTGAGGCCACCAGGTATATATCGACAACGGAATCTGCTTTAAATTCCGGATTAACTGCCTGAACCAACAAAACAAGTCGTTCAAGACCCATCGCGAAGCCAACCGCAGGGGCTGCACGGCCACCTAACTGCTCTACCAGACCGTCATAACGACCGCCCGCACACACGGTGCCCTGCGAACCGAGGCTTGAGGTAACCCACTCGAATACAGTGCGGTTGTAGTAGTCCAGACCGCGCACCAGGCGCTGGTTAACGGTGTAAGCGATACCTGCCGCTTCAAGCAGCTTGCACAGGCCCGCGAAGTGTTCGCGAGACTCTTCATCCAGGTAGTCACCCAGCGCAGGCGCATCGTTCAGCAGCGCCTGTACATCTGCGTTTTTGGAATCCAGAACGCGCAGCGGGTTGCTGTACATACGACGTTTGCAGTCTTCGTCCAGCTTCTCTTTATGCTGTTCCAGGAACGCCACCAGCGCGTCACGGTAGTTTGCGCGTGCTTCCAGAGAGCCGATTGAGTTCAGCTCCAGCGAAACGTGCTCAGAAATCCCCAGCGCGCGCCACCAGCGAGCGGTCAGCATAATCAGCTCAGCGTCAATATCCGGCCCCTGCAGGCCAAAAACTTCCACACCCAGCTGGTTGAACTGGCGATAACGACCTTTCTGGGGACGTTCGTGGCGGAACATCGGGCCGATATACCACAGGCGTTGCTCCTGATTGTACAGAAGACCATGTTCGATGCCGGCGCGTACGCAGCCCGCCGTCCCTTCCGGACGCAAGGTCAGGCTGTCGCCGTTACGGTCCTCAAAGGTGTACATCTCTTTTTCAACCACGTCGGTGACTTCGCCGATCGCGCGTTTGAATAACGGGGTCTGCTCTACAATCGGCAAACGGATTTCGCTGTAACCGTAGCTGCCGAGCACCTGCTTCAGTGTGCCTTCAATGCGCTGCCAGATGGCGGTTTCGCCAGGCAGATAATCGTTCATGCCGCGGATGGCTTGAATGTTTTTTGCCACGTTTATTCTCTTTCTATATACAAAAAAAACCCAAAGAATGGGTTCAATCATACATGGGAAGCTCGCGGCTTCCCATCACGTTATTTTTCAACCTGCTGAACGCTGATACGCTGTGTCTCGTCCATCATGGCCGCTTTGGCACGGATGCGGGCTTCAAGCTGGTCGATCATGTCGCTATTATCCAGACGATCTTTACGAACGCCATCTTCATAGAGACCACTTTTCTTGTTACCGCCGGTCACGCCCAGAGTTGACACCAGCGCTTCACCCGGACCGTTCACCACACAGCCGATGATAGAGACGTCCATCGGGGTAATGATGTCTTCCAGACGCTGTTCCAGAGCATTCACCGTACCGATCACATCAAACTCCTGACGTGAACAGGTTGGGCAGGCAATGAAGTTGATCCCACGTGCGCGAATACGCAGCGACTTCAGGATATCGAATCCGACCTTGATCTCTTCGACCGGATCGGCCGCCAGAGAGACGCGCAAGGTGTCACCGATCCCTTCGGAGAGCAGCAGCCCCAGACCGATCGCGGATTTTACCGAACCGCTACGCAGACCGCCTGCTTCGGTGATCCCGAGGTGCAGAGGCTGGTCGATCTGTTTTGCCAGCAGGCGGTAAGACTCCACCGCAAGGAATACATCGGACGCTTTTACACTGACTTTGAACTGATCGAAGTTAAGACGATCGAGATGATCGACGTGACGCATCGCGGATTCGAGCAACGCCTGTGGCGTAGGCTCACCGTACTTTTCCTGCAGATCTTTTTCCAGGGAACCGGCATTGACGCCGATACGGATAGGAATATTTTTATCGCGGGCGCAGTCCACTACCATGCGGATACGCTCTTCGTTACCGATATTGCCCGGGTTAATACGCAGGCAATCGACGCCGTATCCGGCCACTTTCAGGGCAATGCGGTAGTCGAAGTGGATATCAGCCACCAGCGGAACGCTGACCTGCTGTTTGATCAGTTTGAACGCCTCAGCGGCATCCATGGTCGGGACGGAGACGCGAACAATGTCCGCGCCCACACGTTCTAATGCTTTGATTTGATTGACCGTCGCTTCCACATCGGTGGTGCGCGTGTTGGTCATCGACTGAACGGCGATAGGTGCCCCATCGCCGATTGGCACATTCCCAACGTAAATCCGTTTCGATTTTCTACGTTGAATCGGAGCCTGGTTATGCATGAAAAATCTCCCGCGTTGCCCGTCTGTTACTGTGCTGCTGATTGTTCGGCATTAACGGTAAGACGTGCAACCTGGTTAGTTCTGATAAAGCGGCTCAGGTCGACAGGTTTTCCTTGATACTGGATCTGTACCGCTGCCGGAGCGCCGATTTTAAGTTTATAAGGAGCCTGGCCGGTTAGGTTTAACGTGCCATCTTTACGCTGCAGGCCGCTGAACAGTTTTTTACCTGTTGCGTCAGTCACTTCCAGCCAGCAGTCGGCGTTAAAGTTCATCACCAGCGCATTCGGATCGGCGGCTGCCGTGGCGGTGCCTGCCGGATTGGTTGGCAGAGAGGCTGCGGTATTGTCCGCAGGCTGAGTGGCCGCTGGCGCGTTCGCCGCCGTATCAACATTAGCCTGAGAAGGGGAAACCACCGCGTTTTGATCCTGAGCCTGAGGCGCAGCGGTGTTCGCCGTTGCTGCCGGGGCCTGCGCTGCACCGGTCGCCGACGCGTCTGGCGCTACGGTCTGTGGCTCGCTGGAGGACGCTGCGCCGTCGGTATTCAGCGGCACGCTCTGGCCGTTCTCACTTCCGGCCTGGTTGAGTTCGGCGGAGGATTGATCGGCCATGGTGGTGATCTCTTCCTGCTGCGCCTTGTGGTTTTGCCACCACCATGCCCCGGTCAGACCGATCACCACAAACAGCACCAGCCAGGTAAAGCTCATCAGCCAGCCATCACGTTTTTTACGACGTTTCCCCAGGGAGAAGGTCTGCATCGGCGCAACTTTCGCTGCACGTACCGGTGCCTGCTTCTCCATCATCGGCAGTAATTCGTTTTCGGGGATGTGCACCAGTTTTGCGTAAGAGCGGATATAACCGCGCAAGAACGTTGAAGCCAGATCGGCAGGCGCCTTATCTTCTTCAATATCGCGAACCGTGGAAACCTTCAGGCACAAGCGTTCTGCTACGGCTTGCTGGCTGAGTCCGAGTTGTTCACGGGCGTTGCGAAGACGAACGCCAGTGGAGAGTGCTTCATGTTGGTCGTGAGTGGCTTCAGTATTCATTCGCTACAACTACTGGTACGTGAAAAATAAGGGTTCAGGTGCCGGTGAGTCACAATGCCACCCGCACCGCGAAACTTCTGGTCAGTTAACCGTGAACAGACAGTATAAGACTGTCAGCCCGGAGATGACAGTACAGCCCTGCCCGTACGGCTAAACTGTTGTTACGTCGTTACATACTGCCCGAAAGTCGAATGAAACGCACCGTAATTATTAATCAGTCTTCACGAATCTGACTGATTATTCAGTAAGATTATGCTTCACGGCGCAAATAATGCGCCGTGAGTGCATAATAATCAAACAGCTTTGACCGCGATCGTCTCGCCCTGCATGCGTTTACGCAGGGTGCGTTTGGTACGGTCAATGACATCACCTGCCAGCTGTCCGCATGCGGCATCAATGTCATCACCACGGGTTTTACGCACGATGGTGGTGAAACCATACTCCATCAGCACTTTGGAGAAGCGATCGATACGGCTGTTCGAGCTACGTCCATAAGGTGCGCCCGGGAACGGGTTCCATGGAATCAGGTTGATTTTGCATGGCGTATCTTTCAGCAGTTCAGCCAGCTGATGCGCATGTTCGGTACCGTCGTTAACATGGTCAAGCATCACGTACTCGATAGTGACACGGCCCTGGTTCGCGTTAGATTTCTCCAGGTAACGACGCACGGCGGCGAGGAAGGTTTCGATATTGTACTTTTTGTTGATCGGCACAATTTCGTCACGGATTTCATCGTTTGGTGCGTGCAGGGAGATTGCCAGCGCAACGTCAATCATGTCGCCGAGCTTGTCCAGGGCAGGCACAACGCCCGAGGTCGACAGCGTTACGCGACGCTTGGACAGACCAAAGCCAAAGTCATCCAGCATGATTTCCATCGCCGGAACGACGTTGGTCAAGTTCAGCAGTGGCTCACCCATGCCCATCATCACCACGTTGGTAATGGGACGCGTACCTGTCACTTTTGCTGCGCCCACAATTTTTGCGGCACGCCAGACCTGGCCGATAATTTCAGAGACACGCAGGTTACGGTTAAAACCTTGCTGCGCGGTAGAGCAGAATTTGCACTCCAGCGCACAGCCTACCTGAGAGGAGACACACAGCGTGGCGCGGTCTTCTTCCGGGATGTAGACGGTTTCAACGCGTTGATCGCCTACGGCAATCGCCCATTTGATGGTGCCGTCAGAAGAACGCTGCTCTTCCACCACTTCTGGCGCACGGATCTCTGCAACTTCTTTGAGCTTATTACGCAGGACCTTGTTGATGTCAGTCATGTCATCAAAATTGTCGCTGCAGTAATGGTACATCCATTTCATCACCTGATCGGCACGAAACGGCTTCTCACCCATCTCTTTAAAGAACTCGCGCATCTGCTGACGGTTCAGATCCAGCAGGTTGATTTTTCCATTTTTATTTGGAACCGCAGGCGTGGCGACTTCGGAGGTATTCACTAATTCAGACATAATATTTTCCGGCCTCGTTGTTACACGTTATGGCCCATGGAGGGTTGAATAGAAACGCCCCGGAAAGCAGTCTGCTCGTCCGGGGCGTTGCATTGTACAAACTCTGACGCAGGGATGCCACGTCTGGACGCGGCATTTACGAAAATAATGTGTAAACGAAACCGTTAAATTAACGGGTACGTGGACACACTTCGCCTTCTGCGAAGAAGAAAGCGATTTCGCGGGCAGCAGATTCAACAGAGTCAGAACCGTGAGTACCGTTCTCGGTGAAGCTGTCAGCGTAGTCGGCGCGCAGGGTACCTGCCAGCGCGTTATCCGGGTTGGTTGCACCCAGCAGGTCACGGTGACGCTGTACTGCGTTTTCGCCTTCCAGTACGGATACAACGATCGGACCAGAGGTCATGAACTCAACCAGGCCGTCAAAGAATGGGCGACCTTCGTGCTCAGCGTAGAAACCGCGAGCCTGTTCAACGGTCAGGTGCAGCATTTTAGTGCCAACAATCTTAAAACCTGCTGATTCAAAGCGAGCGAAGATGCTGCCAATAACGTTTTTTGCCACCGCGTTTGGTTTGATGATGGAAAAAGTACGTTCAATAGCCATGATAACCTCTGTCAATGTTCTGTTGTTTTGCATACCTGAGTATGGTGTGGCGCGGATTATAATGAGCAATAGCGCCATTGCCTATGGATTCAGGTAACATTTTTTTAAAATAAGACGAGTTTTAGCAACAGCTCACATCTGAAAGCTGTTTTCGGATTACTGCAGCGTAAAATTCACCGCCGCGACCTGCCCACTCTCATCCATAACGAGTAACTGATAATCACCCGATTTATCAAGCTGTAATGTGTAAACTCTTCCTTTCACACTCAGCGGTTCGCCGTTCAAAAACCACCAGCGCTCGCCGCTATTGCCGGTCACCTGAAGCGGCAGCGAAACGCGGGATTCCCCCGGCAGACGTTTGATAACGGCCCCCTCACGCACGCCGGTCAACATAAGCGGAGCAGGTGCATCCTGCGACAACGGCGGACACGTTGCTGAAGAGGGAGGAACCCGGACCGCACGACGCTCTGTGGCAGGCAGCCATGGCTCAAGCGGCAACGGCCAGACATCCAGCACTTTCTCAGTAGCATCAGGGCAGTCTGCCGCAACGCGTTTGCCGGTTTTATCCAGCCAAACCGGGAAACGAATGCCGCGTATACCTTCCTGTTCCGGTAAAAGCAGCGTGGGGGGGTCACTCCCGTCAAGTAACCACGTCGCAAGACGACGTCGGCAGTTTTCACTGCCCTCCGGCAACGACTGACCACCAGGCCAGCAGATCACACCCCGCCCGACACTTGCCGGACGCGGATCGCGCGGCAGACGGGCTTCGTCTACCGTTGAGCGGGACTGAAGCAAGTTATTCACCTGATTTAACAGCGGCACGGCACTGGCAAAACCAAACTGCCCCGCCACGGGCGTGCCGTCCGGCCGTCCGGTCCAGATACCTATCACGTAACGGGCATTCAGACCAATGGCCCAGGCATCACGGTAGCCGTAGCTGGTACCTGTTTTCCACGCCAGCGGCGCGATTTGCGGTAGCGCATTATCCGGCAGCGGCTGGGCCTCGTTGGCCAGAATACGGCGGATAATCCACGCCGAGCCTGGTGACAATAACGGACGTTCAATCAGCGGATCGCCTGGCTGTAAACGCAATCGCCCCGCTTTACCGTGTCGGGCAAAGGCGCTGTAGGCTGCCGTAATGTCCGCCAGTCGTGCGCCGGCACCTCCCAGTATCAGCGAAAGGTTTGGCTGAGCGCCCGCAGGCAGTATAAGCGGCAAGCCTGCGTTGCTCAGCATCCCGGCAAACCGTTTTGGCCCATACGCTTCAAGCACCTGTACCGCAGGCAGGTTGAGGGAGCGCACCAGCGCTTCACTCATGCTGACCGGTCCGTGGAACCCACTGTCAAAATTCCCCGGGCGATAATCACCGGTTTTTCTTGGAACGTCCTGAAGCAACGACGCGGGATGGATCAGGCCATCGTCCAGCGCCATACCGTAGATAAAGGGCTTCAATACCGATCCCGGGGATCGGATCGCATTGACCATATCCACATGGCTGAAACGACTGTCATCGTTGATATCCACCGATCCCACCCAGCCGCGCACTTTCATATCGGTATGATCGACCACGATCATCGCCAGCGAGCTGCGTGCAGGCAGGCGGGATTTCCAGTTCATCGCCAGCTCTTCGAGCTGCCGTTGCAGCCCGCCATCGAGAGTGGTGACAATTTTCGTGTCGCGACTTTTACTGAGCATCATCCGTGCAAAGAGTGGCGCCAGCTGCGGCATCTGTCGTGGTGCCAGCCATACCGCTTCTTCACGGGATTCTTTGACCTGTTTTGCAGACCAGACACCTTGCGTCGCCATCCTGTCGAGCACTTTATTGCGCGCCGCTTCGGCCCGTTCAGGCCAGCGGTCCGGGCGTAAACGACTCGGAGCCTGAGGGAGCACCGCCAGCAGCGCCGCATCGGAATAGCTGAGCTGCGACGGCGGTTTGCCGAGATAGGTCCAGCTTGCGGCTCCCACCCCCTGCAACGTGCCGCCAAACGGGGCGCGGTTGAGATAGAGCGTGAGGATCTCGCGTTTGGAAAGATGCCATTCCAGCTGCATCGCCCGCCAGAGTTGACGAATTTTGCCGCCAAAGGTACGCGGATGTGGATCCAGCAGGCGCGCCACCTGCATGGTGAGCGTGCTGCCGCCAGAGACAACCTTTCCGGAAGAGAGATCCTGCCAGGCCGCACGAAGAACAGAGAAAGGGTTCACGCCAGGATGATCCCAGAACCAGCGATCTTCATACTGGATCAGGGCCTCAAGATAACGGGGAGAGACCTCTTCAATCGTCACAGGGTAGCGCCAGATCCCGTCGCTGTCGGCAAAACGCCAGAGCGGCGTCCCCTTTTCATCCACCACAACCCGCGCAGGGTTGACCTCTTTCAGAGGCAACGGCCACAGGCGGTCAGCAACGAAGATCAGCCCCCATAAAACGAGAAGCGCTCCCGCCAGCCAAAGCCAGCGGGAGCGTATCAAAGGTGCCATCAGCATATTACGGAACAACAATCAGCGGGCCACTGGCCGCACCCGTTGCCCGCCACTGCGGAACATACATGGATTCAACCATCGGAACCGGCACCTGGTAGGTTCCCGGCGTGACCGCACGGGCCAGGTAGACCAGCGTCACCGGCTGTCCTTCATTGACAGGAACTGCCGCCACGAAGCGATCGTCACGGAACTCCATATGCTGAATATCGGCCTGCTGCATCTGACTGAGCAAGTTCTGCACTTCGCTACCGCTATCCTGCAGGCTGGCGCTACTGCTCGCCAGGTTCTGGTTTTCCAGTTCCAGCCCAGCCGGGAGCAGATCGACAACCAGCGCGTCAGGCACGTTCTGACTGGCCTTGACTTCGAGCCACACCAGCACCAGCTCCCCGCTCCTCAGCTCAGAAAGAGACTTCGTGCTGCCGTCTGTTGCCAGAATATGGCGTTCAACCTGCAATACGTTAGAGGCTGGCTGAGGCGCGTATTCCGGATAACCCGTACTGTCCAGGCGCACCCACAGCGGTGTCGTACCGGTATTGGTCACCTGCAGTGCGCCAAGCTGATCGCCATTCACATTTTGGATCAGCGATTTATCCCCACCTGAAGCGGTATCAGACAACGATGTTTTCGCCTGCCATGCCCCTGACAAGGTTTGCAGCGAACGTCCGGCCAGGAAAAGAGCATTACTCTCCTGAGTGGACAACCAGCGCTGGCTGAAGGCTTGTTCAGACAAGGCGTTCAACAGCGTATTTTGCGCATCCGGCAGCAGCTTGTACTCCTCCAGGAGGGAGAGCATCAGTGCGTTATCACGCAGGACGCTACCATAATCGGCCATCCAGGTTTTACTGTCGTTACGCGGTGTTTTGAGTGCCAGATCCAGCGCCTGCTGGCTGCGCGGAGCATCACCCATCAGTTTAAGTGCCATACCCAGTTGCATCAGCGGTAGCCCGGAAGCCGCTTGCCCGTGGCGCTCCCAGATCTCACGCAGCGCACCCAGTGGCGCTTTTTGCTGACGCGCCAGCACCAGTGCAGCGTAAGCCTGTACGGCGAACTTGCTGGCCTGAGTATCGTCGCTATAGCGAATGGACATCATGCCCGGATCCTGCAGATAACGCAGCAGGCGGCTATTGGCGTTATTCACCGCATCGACAGGTACGCTGTAACCCTGCTCGCCCGCGCGCACCAGGAAGTCAGTAACGTAGGCGGTCAGCCAGTACTCTTCCGGGCCATTTTTATCCCAAAGAGCGAAACCGCCGTCCTCACGCTGCATCTGCAGCAGACGGGAGATACCGATATCAATGGCCGCACGGCGTTTGTCGTCCGTATCACCTTTGATGCCAAGCGCGGTGAGTTGCGCCGCATTGGTGTAGAGCGACGGGAACAGACCGCTGGCAGTTTGTTCCAGACAGCCATACGGATAAGCCTGCAGCTCGCGAATATAACGCGCCAGATTGAGCGGCGGTTTGCCGCTCAGTAACAGTTGCCCCTGCAGGGTCGCAGGAGAGAAACCATTGATGTGCTGCGCAGGTGCCGTCCAGGACTCACCAGGGTTCAGCATAGCCCCCGTATTCACCGTCTGGGCCGGGAACGCCGGACGCACGCCGATTTTCCAGCTCTTCTGCTGCGGTGCGAAAGTCTCGCCCGGAAGCTGCAGGCCGGTAACCTGCGCGGTCACTTCACCGTCGCCATAACCGTCCAGTGCACGTACGGGAATAAACAGCGTACTGCGTGCGCCAGGAGATAACTGAACCGGCTGCGGCTGTGCGCCTTCAAGCGACAGTTTACCGGTCGCGGTCAGGGCGATGTTCAGCGTCTGCGGCTTGTCAGTCAGGTTGGTGAGATCCAGCGTCAGCCGCGAGGTGTCTCCACTTGCCAGGAAGCGTGGGGTATTCAGCTCGGTAATGACCGGCGCGGCGACAATGACTTTGCTTTCGCTGCTGCCGAAATCATCTTCCGTCCAGGCCTGCGCCATCAGGCGCAGCTCACCGTTGAAATCGCCAATCGGCAGCGTAACGGTACCTTCCCCGTTGGCATCAAGCGTAACCGGCTGAGCCTGCTGGGCGATAATGGTGACGTGGTTCACCGGCGGTTTGCCGCCACGCTTGAGTTCATCTCCGTCACCACCAAAACGCAGCGCGGCCATACGGCCCTGACCTTCAATGACCTGGCCGTAGATATCATAGATATCTGCGCCATAACGCTTCTGACCGAAGAAGGCTTGCCACGGATCCGGCGTGACGTAATCGGTAATGTTCAGCACCCCGCTGTCCACCGCCGAAAGCAACACGTTCACTTTCTGCGGAGCCGCACCCTCTTTCACGCTGGCTTTCACCTTCACAGAGAGCGTCTGGTTCGGACGCATCTTCTGCGGGTTGTCCAGGGCAATGTTCAGACGGCGATTTTCGTCGCCCATCGGCAGGTGCAGCAGACCCACCGCACGTTTTGGCGTAGCGGATTTGGATTTGTCCCCGGGGCGTACCACCAGTGTGCTGAGATAGAGATCGTGGCGTTTCCAGGCCTTATCCACCGGAATAGAGAGATCCAGCCCGTTTGCCGGTACGTCGATCTCTTTCCACCACAGCGGACCTTCGCTGGATTCGATCATCGCATAGCCTTTGCCTGCGGCCGGCGCAGCAATATGCAGTTGAATCGTATCCCCTGGCTGATAAGACGGCTTATCCAGCTTCAACGTCACGCGATCAGGACGCGCAGCGCCCGTGCCGTCGCTGTTATCCTGCCAGCTGTAGCCCGCCCAGAAGCGCACGCTGCTAACCATCTCATCCGGTGCTTTAACTTCAAGACGGTATGAGCCCCACTCTACCGGGAAGGTAACTTTGCCGGTTTCATCGGCCTTAAGACTCAGTTCTTGCTCACCTTCGATCAGATCTTTTTGATCAAACTGCGACTGCCAGCCTTCGCTTTCTGACCAGTTCCAGTAATAGTCCCGGCGCTCGCGGATCAGGCGAACCTGTAATCCGGAAACGGCCTTTTTCGCCCCGCTGGCATCGGCATAGACAATGTCAAAGCTGGCGTTGCCATTTTCATCGACAATTGGCTGGTTAACTGTCGTATCGGTACGGTAGTCATAAACGGCTTTGCTGGCGAACTGAGGACGGATCCCCGGCAGATCAGCCGCCGGCCAGATGGCCTGCTCAGCACGGCGCGTTACCGGACGACCGCCCGACTCCAGCAGGCTGGCCTGCAGAATCAATTGCAGAGGAGAGTGCACCTCTTTCCACTGGCTTTCGGTGGAAACCTGCCCACGCCCCTTATCATCGAGAGTCAGCTGAACTTCATCCAGGCTGCGGCTCAGGTTCTCCTCGGCAATATCACCAAACTGGAAGCCCGGCAGCGCAGCCACTGCCTCACGCAGCGGACGCAGGAAAAGCTGGCCCTGCAGGGAATTACCGTTGGCTGGCGCACCGTACAGGTAATAGCCGACCACGTTAAAGTCGACGTTATCCTGCGGTGAAACCGGTGTTTTTTGTCCGGTCAGATTGAGCGCCATACGCTCTGGCATAAAATCTTCAACGTGGAAATCCCACAGACGCTGCAGGTTATCCCCCGTGTTGGCACGGACATGCCACATGCCGGTCTGCGCCCCGCTGTCCAGCTGATAGTTAAAGCGATAGAGGCCATTCTCTGGCTGGACGACGATTGTGCGTGCTACCTGCCCGTCCGGACGCAGCACGTCAAGTTTCACGGGCTGATCGGGAAGTGGTTTACCATCACTGTCACGTAACAAACCGTTAAGGATCACCGTTTCGCCAGGGCGGTAGAGATCGCGCGGGCCAAACATAAAGAACTGCTTGCTGTAACCCGGCGCCCCTGCAATATCAAACTCCGCCAGATCGAGGGCCGGTAACTTAAGGTCAAGCAGCGTCGTTTGCCCGTCTTTACTGGCAAGGATCAGCGCGGCCTCTTTGTCGGTCTCAAGCTTTGCATGACCATCGCCATCGCTGTTCGCTTCGGCAAGCGTCTGCCCTTTATCGTTCAACAGGGTGACGGTCACACCGGACTGCGCCGCACCGTTTTCCAGGCTCTGGGTGAAGATATCCAGACGATTATGATAACGGTGAGCGGACAGCCCAATGTCGCTTAAGGTAAAGAGAGTCGCGGCGTTACTGTAGTTATAGTGCCCCGCCTGGTTCATCACCGCGATATAAACCCCAGACTGCTGAAGCGGCTTAATATCTTTCAGCGGCAACAGTAATTTTTCGCGCGTATTGCGCGCCGGGTTGAGGTCAAAACGCCCGGTGTATACCAGATCCGCCATCTTCAGCAGATTGTCAGATTCCCAGTTTGTCAGCGAATTACGGTATTCCCACTGACTGACAAACGAGGCCAACGATTCCGGCTTCACGCGGTAGAAATTAACGTCCACATTGTTGACGTTGAGCGCCATCACCGGCAGACCTTCCACCACCTTGCCCGGCAGCAGTGAGCCCCGGCTGGCGAAACCGACCGTCGGTTCAACATCCCGGGTGGTCAGCGCTTTTTCATAATCAATTCCGAATGTCGCTTTGTTCAGCGCCTGCAGGCCACGTTCAACGGTAACGACCAGATTGCGATTGGGCTCCAGATGGCGCAGACGCAGCTCTTTCAGGTTCGGCGCAAGTTCCCACGCCCCGTCAACCTTGCCACTTTTCTTATCCACAACATGCACTGTTTTCGCGAAATCCTGATCGGGATTCAGCGGGACAGAGAAGGTCAGCACCAGTGTTGATGCGCCATCGAGCTGCACTTCAGAAGCATCCAGCAGAGTTAGCGCTTTACCCTGACTCTGTGCCGCAAGTTTGGCCAGTTTTTCAGCATCGGGCTTTTCCGCCGCTTTTGGTGTTGTGGCTGTGGATGCTGCGGGAGCCGCAGCCTGAGATTTATCGTCGCTGTTATCACAGCCGACAAGCGTAAACGTGGTAAGCAGCGCAAGAGAGAGCGCGGCTAAGCGAAACGGTTTCATCCTTTGTCCCTGGCCCATGGAGCCTGTTGGTCGTCGTCCGGATAAGTATTATCCGCAAGTTTCACTAATTCAAAAAGTCCAATTTGAGAATCCGTAAAATTAAGGGGTGGCTCGCGACTTGAACGCAGTTTGCTTGTCGACGTCAGAAAAAACACCGACAATTCTTTTTTACGGAAAAGAATGGAGGCACCCCATGACTACCTCATATTTTGTCGCCGCCGACTGGCTCATTGAGCACAGCGATGACCCGGAAGTCCAGATTATCGATGCGCGAATGGCCCCTGCCGGGCAGGAACATCTCCGCGATATGGTCGCGGAATACCGCGCAGGCCACCTGCCTGGTGCGGTATATTTTGATATTGAAGCCCTCTCCGATCACACCACTCCCCTGCCACACATGCTGCCACGTGCGGAAGCCTTTTCTGTGGCGATGCGCGAGCTGGGCATCAACCAGGACAAGCATCTGGTTGTCTACGATGAGGGCAACCTCTTCTCCGCGCCGCGCGCGTGGTGGATGCTGAAAAACTTCGGCGTCGAAAAGGTCTCGATTCTGGCAGGTGGTCTGGCTGGCTGGAAGCGCGATGAACTGCCGCTGCAACAGGGTGAAGTCACGCAGGCGGAAGGCGATTTCGATGCGACGTTTGCCCCACACGTGGTGAAACGCCTGACCGATGTACTGGTGGTTAGCCATGAAAAAACGGCACAAATCGTCGATGCCCGCCCAGCTCCGCGTTTCAATGCCGAAGCGGATGAGCCGCGTCCAGGGCTGAAGCGCGGTCACATCCCGGGCGCACTGAATGTACCGTGGGGCGATCTGGTATTTGAAGGCGAACTGAAAACCACAGACGAACTTCGCGCTATTTTTGAGAGTCAGGGTGTGGATTTACACCGTCCGATTATTGCCAGCTGCGGCTCCGGCGTAACGGCTTGCGTGGTGATCCTGGCGCTCGCCACGCTCGGTGTAAACGACGTGACGCTCTATGACGGCGCCTGGAGCGAATGGGGAGCCCGAGACGATCTGCCGGTTGAACCCACCAGATAAACTCACGGGGTGAATATTCACCCCGAAAAGTTTATATGATCCGCGTGGTTTTGAGATCGCGCAGGAAACCGCCCCAGCGACGCTCATAGAACGGGGTGATATGCTCAGTAATAAAGTGGCTGATGCCCTTCTCTCCGTTCTTCACCTGGCAAATATCAATCGGCTCATCACCCGGCAGCGTATCGGTGGCCACGCTGCCCGCCGCCTGAATGATCTCGTCGATATCACCATCAGCTTCAATACCGATCAGCAACACCGGCTGTTCGTCTGCATGCTCTTTAATTGAACAGAGGAACGCGCGTCTTACCGGTTTCAGGGTTTTGAACAACGTGGTCAGCGAATCGATCATCTGCGCAGGCGGTTCCGCCACTTCAGACAACAGCAGCGTTTCGCCCCCTTCCAGTACCTCTTGCGTGCTGAGCGGGTTACCCTCTTCGCCAATCAGATGGCTGATTTCACGCGGGGTGAACTCTTTTCCGGTCGGCAGCTTCGCGTTGAGGAACAGCGTCTGGCCGAGCGTCATTTCAAACAGGGTACGTACCGGCATCACCACGAACGCCTGTTCGTCTTCAACGGCTTGCTGCAACGCTTCCAGTGAGGTGAAGAACGGGATCACCGAAGTGCCGTCGTCTTTCTCCCAGTGCAGCAGATCCAGCGCGCTGTCTTCTACGACCTGCTCACCTTCCGCGGCGGTACCCGGCACCCAGACGGTGGATTCCAGCAGCGTGCGGAAAAATGCCGGACGATGGGCAGGCTCGGTTGCCGCCTGCTCCAGCAGGGTTTCTAATTCGTTTTTGGTTTCGGACATAACAATTACTCAGCCGTAAGCAGGTTCGCCACGGTACGCACACCCAGACCCGTTGCGCCCGCAGACCACTGCTCAACCGCCGCTTTACGGTACGTTGCAGAGCAGTCGATGTGCAGCCAACCTTCCTGGTAGTTCTCAACAAAGTGAGACAGGAAACCGGCTGCGGTGCTCGCACCCGCCGGGTACGCCGCGCTTGCGGTGTTGTTCAGTTCAGCAAAGTTGGACGGCAACTGGTTACGGTGGAACTCGGCCAGCGGCAGACGCCAGAACGGCTCGTTCTCAGCGGCAGCACTTGCCAGCAGGCGCGCGGCCAGTTTGTCGTCGAAGCTGAACAGCGCATGGTAGTCGTTACCCAGCGCGGTTTTCGCTGCGCCGGTCAGGGTCGCCATGTCGATGATCAGTTCTGGTTTTTGGGCAGAGGCGTCGATCAGGCCATCGGCCAGCACCAGACGGCCTTCGGCGTCGGTGTTCATCACTTCAACGTTTTTGCCGTTGCGGTAGCGAATAATATCGCCCAGCTTGAAGGCATTGCCGCTCACCATGTTGTCAGCACAGCACAGGTAGAGCTTCACACGCTTGTTCAGACCACGGGTGATAGCAAACGCCAGCGCGCCGGTAATGGTGGCCGCGCCGCCCATATCGGACTTCATGGAATCCATGAACGCGCTCTGCTTCAGGCTGTAGCCACCGCTATCGAAAGTGATGCCTTTCCCGACCAGGCAAGCAAAGACTGGTGCTTCTTTATCGCCGGTTGGGTTGTAATCCAGAGCCAGCAGCACTGGAGGACGCTCAGAACCACGTCCTACAGTATGGATGCCCATGTAGTTCTGCTCGCGCAGATCTTCACCTTTGGTGATGCGGTAAGACATTTTGTCGCCCGCCACACCACACAGCAGGTCAACAGCACGTTGTGCCAGCTGTTCCGGGCCCAGCTCTTCTGCCGGGGCATTGATGGTGTCGCGCACCCAGTCGATAATGGTCAGACGGCTTTCCAGCTCTTTCTGCCCCGCGGCATCAAGGTTCGCCCACTCAATTTTGCGGGTGCCTTTCGGCCCTTTGTAGCCCGCCCAGAACGCCCAGCTGCGGTCGGTGTCCCAGCCTTCGCCGTCGAGGGTGACATGCTTAATGCCCAGACCATCCACTTTGCGCGCCGCGCGCTGGATCAGGCCCAAATCATCTTTGCCCGTCAGGTGCAGGGTAATACCGTCGTTGTTGATGCTGTACGTGGCTTTTTCTCCCCAGCGTGCGTCTGCAGGCTGTGTGGAGAGCGTAATCTTCATCGCTTCGGTCATTTTATTTATCCTTATTAGCAAACGGGCCGCCTGAAGGCAGCCCGTAAGGTGATTTATTCTGCTTCATCTAACCAGACTAACAGAATCGCCTCCAGAATTTTTTCATTGGATGCGTTTGGATCGTCGTCAAAATCCTCTAAATCGCAGATCCACTGGTGCATGTCGGTGAATCGTACGGTTTTCGGATCGAGATCCGGGTTCGCGTCGTAGAGCGCTTCGCCGATTTCACGGCTGTCTGTCCACTTCAGTCCCATATTAATGCTCGCGTGCGTGGTTGATGGTGTAGCGTGGGAATTCCACGACCAGATCTTCATCGGTCACCAGCGCCTGGCAGCTTAAGCGGCTGTCTGGCTCCAGACCCCATGCTTTATCCAGCATGTCGTCTTCGTCTTCGGTGCTCTCGGCGAGAGAGTCAAAACCTTCACGCACGACGCAGTGGCAGGTAGTGCAGGCACAGGATTTTTCACAGGCGTGTTCCACTTCGATACCGTTACGCAGGGCAACATCGAGAATGGTTTCACCGGTCTTCGCTTCCAGAACAGCACCATCCGGACAGAGGTCCGCATGAGGCAAAATAACAATCTTTGGCATATTAAACCTCGTCCACGGACTGGCCTTTCAGCGCGACGCGGACAGATTTGTCCATGCGGCGAGCAGCAAAGTCCTGTGTTTGTTTATCAACGTTGTTAATGGCTTCTTCTATTGCATCAGCGTCATCGCCTTGCGCTACGGCACTTAAGTGTGCGGCAGCGTCGTCAATGACCTGGCGCTCAGCGGCGCTTAACAGCGCGGCATCGGCAGCGAGCGCGCCGTTCAGGCTTTCCAGCACGCGTGCGGCTTCAACTTTTTGTTCAGCCAGCATACGCGCCTTCACATCCTGCTCAGCGTAACTCATTGAATCCTGAATCATGGAGGCGATTTCGCCATCGGTCAGACCATAGGATGGTTTCACCTGAATAGATGATTCAACACCGGTGGATTTTTCCATCGCAGTGACGCTCAGCAGGCCGTCCGCATCCACCTGGAAGGTGACGCGAATATGCGCCCCGCCCGCAGGCAGCGCCGGGATACCACGCAGCGCAAAGCGTGCCAGAGAACGGCAGTCCTGCACCAGTTCGCGTTCGCCCTGCATCACGTGGATGGACATCGCGGTCTGACCGTCTTTAAAGGTGGTGAACTCCTGCGCGCGCGCCACCGGAATGGTGGTGTTACGCGGGATCACTTTCTCCACCAGGCCGCCCATGGTTTCTAAACCCAGCGACAGAGGGATGACGTCCAGCAGCAGCATTTCGCTGTCCGGCTTGTTGCCAACCAGAATATCGGCCTGGATAGCGGCGCCCACGGCAACCACTTTGTCCGGGTCGATGGAGGTCAGCGGCGTGCGGCCAAAGAACTCGCCCACGCGCTCGCGCACCAGCGGCACACGGGTTGAACCACCCACCATGACCACTTCCAGCACTTCTTCAGCCTCAACACCGGCATCTTTCAGTGCGCGGCGACAGGCCAGCAGGGTACGTTTCACCAGCAGAGCAATCAGATCGCTGAACTGGTCGCGGGAGATGTCACCCTGCCAGCCTGCTACATTCACGGTGACTGACTGTGCATCACTCAGCGCAATTTTTGCCTCGATGGCCGCATCCAGCAGTTCACGCTGTACGCGAGCATCGCTGCGATCGCTGATGCCTGCCTGCTCGCGAATAAAATCGGCCAGCAGATGGTCGAAGTCATCGCCGCCCAGTGCGGAATCCCCGCCGGTTGCCAGCACTTCGAACACGCCACGGCTTAAGCGCAGGATCGAGATATCAAAGGTACCGCCACCGAGATCGTAAACCGCAATCACCCCTTCCTGACCGGAGTCGAGGCCGTAGGCAATTGCCGCTGCCGTCGGTTCGTTCAGCAGGCGCAGCACATGCAGGCCCGCCAGACGCGCGGCGTCTTTGGTGCCCTGACGCTGAGCATCGTCAAAGTAGGCCGGTACGGTGATCACCACGCCGTCTAAATCGCCGCCGAGCGTCGCCGTCGCGCGCGCCGCCAGCGCTTTCAGGATATCAGCAGAAACACGGATCGGGTTCAGCAGACCGGCCGCGGTCGCGATCATCGGCAGGCCGTTTTCACTGGCCTGGAGCTGATACGGCAGATGCAGGTAACGGGTCTGAATATCGGCCAGCGAGCGGCCCATCATGCGCTTTACAGAGCTGATAGTATTGGCCGGATCGCGCGCGGCATTGGCGCGGGCGTCATAGCCAACCACGTGACCCTGCTGCAGGTAGTGGACCACGGAAGGCAGCAGATGGCGGCCCTGCTCGTCAGCCAGCGTTTCCGCCTGGCCGCTACGCACGGTCGCCACGAGAGAATTGGTGGTGCCCAGATCAATACCCACCGCCAGACGACGCTGGTGCGGTGCGGCACTTAAGCCAGGCTCACTAATTTGTAATAAGGCCATAATTGCTTCCGAAATTAAAAATCGAGCAGCTTTTCTTCGAGTTGTTCAGCACTGCTTCGCAGTTTATCTAGAAAACGGAGTTTGCGCACAGTATCTGCCGCCACGTCCCAGGTCTCGTTGTTCAGTTGCTCCACCATCTGCTGATGGCGGGTATCGAACATGCCCTTCACGCGCTTAATGAAGCTTTCCAGACGCGCTTCGTCTTTGGCCTGTTCAATCTCATCCAGCTCTTCACGCAGCTCCAGCTGTTCCATCAAAAACGCCGTGTCGCGCACGGTATGCTGTTCGCTCGCCAGATCGAAACCGTGGAGCGAGAGCAGATACTCTGCACGCGTTAGCGGATGGCGCAGCGTCTGCCAGGCCTGGTTGATGGTCGCGGATTGCGATACCGCAGCTAATTGCTCTGACTGAGTACCACTGGCAAATTTGTCCGGATGGTACTGCCGCTGCAAATCCTGAAAACGGATCGTCAACGCCTGGAGATCAATCGGATATTGAGCGGGTAGTCCGAAGAGAGTGAAGTAATCCATAACAATCTCAGGGGTAGCCTGTTAGAACAAACCCCACGCGTAGCGAGTAACGCCACGGTGGGGTTTCGGATGACGCGCGGTTAAACGTGGAAGCTTTCGCCGCAACCACACTCGTCTTTGACGTTCGGGTTCGTGAATTTGAACCCTTCGTTCAGGCCTTCTTTTACAAAGTCCAGCTGAGTGCCGTTGAGGAATTGCAGGCTTTTGCCATCGACCACCACCTTCACGCCCTTGTCTTCAAACACGGTGTCATCGGACGCCGGTTCATCAACAAACTCCAGTACGTAAGCCATACCAGAACAGCCGGAGGTACGTACGCCCAGTCGCAGGCCAAAGCCTTTACCACGGTTCGCCAGAAAAGAGCTTACTCGCGCGGCAGCGCTGTCGCTAAGGGTAATCGACATACTCAAACCTCAATTATTTTGCTTCACGTTTGCTTTTGTAATCCGCAATGGCGGCTTTGATCGCGTCTTCTGCCAGGATAGAACAGTGAATTTTCACTGGTGGCAGTTCGAGTTCTTCAGCAATATCCGTGTTCTTAATTGCCTGTGCTTCGTCCAGAGACTTACCCTTCACCCATTCAGTGACCAGGGAGCTGGAGGCAATAGCAGAACCGCAGCCGTAGGTCTTGAAGCGCGCGTCTTCAATGATACCTTCATTGTTGACTTTAATCTGCAACTTCATCACGTCGCCACATGCTGGCGCGCCAACCATACCGCTACCAACGCTTTCGTCGCTGTTGTCAAAAGAGCCAACGTTGCGCGGGTTCTCGTAATGATCAATAACTTTTTCGCTGTATGCCATGATTGAATTCTCCTTATGTACCGATTAGTGATGTGACCATTCAATGCTGTTCAGATCCACGCCCTGCTTGAACATTTCCCACAGTGGAGAAAGGTCGCGCAGACGGCCGATGGAGTTGCGAACCAGCTTGATGGTGTAGTCAATCTCTTCTTCGGTAGTGAAACGACCTAAAGAGAAACGGATAGAGCTGTGTGCCAGCTCGTCAGTCATCCCCAGCGCGCGCAGCACGTAGGATGGCTCCAGGCTTGCAGAAGTACAGGCAGAACCGGAAGAAACCGCCAGGTCTTTCAGCGCCATGATCAGCGATTCACCTTCAACGTAGTTGAAGCTGACGTTGAGAATGTTAGGTGCGCCCTGCTCGAGATCGCCGTTCAGATATACTTCTTCCATATCTTTCACGCCGTCCCACAGACGGTTACGCAGCGTGCGCAGGCGTGCCATCTCGGTTTCCATCTCTTCTTTTGCAATGCGGTACGCTTCGCCCATGCCCACGATCTGGTGAACAGGCAGCGTACCAGAACGCATACCGCGTTCGTGACCGCCACCGTGCATCTGTGCTTCGATGCGGATACGTGGTTTACGACGAACGTACAGTGCGCCGATACCTTTCGGGCCGTAGATTTTGTGGCCGGAGAAGGACATCAGGTCAACTTTCAGCTGGCTCAGGTCGATAGGCAGTTTGCCCACGCTCTGGGTCGCATCAACGTGGTAGATGATACCGCGCGCACGGCACATTTCGCCGATGGTCGCGATATCCTGCACTACGCCGATTTCGTTGTTCACGTGCATGATGGAGACCAGAATGGTGTCATCACGCATGGCCGCTTCGAGCTCTTTCAGGTCGATGATACCGTTGCTCTGTGGCGCCAGGTAAGTGACTTCGTACCCTTCACGCTCCAGCTGGCGGCAGGTATCCAGCACGGCTTTGTGTTCGGTTTTGCTGGTGATGATGTGCTTGCCTTTTTTCTGATAAAAGTTGGCTGCACCTTTGATCGCCAGGTTGTCGGATTCGGTCGCACCGGAGGTGAAAACAATCTCACGCGGGTCGGCACCCACCAGGTCAGCAATCTGATTACGGGCGATATCCACCGCCTCTTCAGCATGCCAGCCAAAACGGTGTGAACGGGAAGCTGGGTTACCAAAGTTTCCGTCCAGGGTCAGACACTGCATCATTTTCTCGGCAACACGCGGGTCCACCGGCGTGGTTGCGGAGTAATCGAGATAAATCGGTAATTTCATTGCTCTTTAAACTCCGTACATCGCTTCAATGCAAGGAATCAGGCAACCGGCTGGATGTACGACCGAGTACACGGGGCGAGTCCTCGCCCCGGCCTGATTCTGAAATACTTATCTTTTTATTACGCGCGTAACTTAACGTCGATAGCGTCCTGCGCGCGGGTGCTGCGTTGTGAATCATGGCTGTGCTGACGACCAGAGACATCCAGAACTTCCTGGTTATTCACCAGCTCACCGAGGGTGATGTTGTTCAGGAAGCCGGTCAGACGATCGCTCAGATCGCGCCACAGCGCGTGGGTCAGGCACTTATCGCCGCCCTGGCAGCCGCCTTTACCCTGGCAACGGGTCGCGTCAACGGATTCGTCAACTGCGCTAATCACTTCACCAACTGCAATACTGCCCGCGTCTTTACCCAGCAGATAGCCGCCGCCTGGGCCACGAACGCTGGAAACCAGTCCATTTTTACGCAGTCTGGAGAACAGCTGTTCCAGATAAGAGAGGGAGATCCCTTGTCGTTCAGAAATATCAGCCAACGGAACCGGGCCCGCTTCGGAGTTGAGCGCAACGTCCAGCATCGCGGTCACGGCATAACGCCCTTTAGATGTCAGTCTCATGTCTTACTTAACCTCAAACTCGCCCCTGCCCGGGGTTTTTTATAGTAAAATGGGGTATTGCATAGCAGGGCCAAGTCTGACATTCCTGACTAAAATGGTCAACTATTTACTTGACTGTTTTAGTCAGGTATTTAACCTTCTGTGCCGTTTTTTGTGGGGTGCGGTCTGATGCCAGCACCCCAGCCCTCTCTCACGGGGAGAGGGGGAAACCGACACTACGCTTTATTCTTTTGCTCAATCGACGCCAGAATTCCGCGCAGGATGTTCAGCTCCTGGCTTTCCGGACGCGCGCGGGTGAACAGACGGCGCAGCTTGTTCATCACCTGGCCTGGATGGCCCTCGCGGATAAAGCCGGTTGAGAGCAGCGTCTGCTCCAGATGACCGTAGAAGCGCTCCAGATCGTCCACCAGCGGATAGGCGGCCTCTTCCTGAGTCTCAGTACGCTCATTTTCCTGCGTTGCCAGCCAGGCCATACGTACTTCGTAGGCGATAACCTGTACCGCCATCGCCAGGTTCAGGGAGCTGTACTCCGGGTTCGCGGCAATCGCGACATGGTAATGGCATTTTTGCAGTTCGTCGTTGGTCAGGCCAACGCGCTCGCGGCCAAAGACCAGCGCAACGGGCGCCTGCTCAGCTTCAGCCACGCTTTTCAGACCGCATTCGCGCGGATCAAGCATTGGCCACGGCAGCGTACGCGAACGCGCGCTGGTACCTACAACGAGGCTGCAGCCAGCCAGCGCTTCGTCAAGGGTATCGACGATCTGGGCATTGCCGATGACGTCGCTGGCACCGGCCGCCAGGGCAATAGCCTGCGAGTCAGGTTTCACCAGCGGGTTAACCAGCCAGAGATTCGTTAAGCCCATGGTTTTCATAGCGCGGGCAACCGAGCCCATATTGCCGGTATGCGATGTTTCAACCAGCACGATTCGAATGTTTTGCAGCATAGTTTTTAATGTCTGAATTCAGCGTCTGAAGAATATTCCGCCATATTATCATAAACGGGAGACAGATTCCGATCCCGCTGCTATACTCTGCGCCGATTTTCCTGTTCTTTAACATCCAGTGAGAGAGACCGATGCATCCGATGCTGACCATCGCCGTGCGCGCAGCGCGCAAGGCGGGTAATGTAATTGCCAAACACTACGAAACGCCAGACTCCGTAGAAACCAGCCAGAAAGGCAGCAATGATTTCGTGACTAACGTCGATAAAGCCGCAGAAGCGATTATTATCGAAACGATCCGCAAATCTTACCCGCAGCACACCATCATCACCGAAGAAAGCGGTGAACATGAAGGTACCGATCAGGATGTTCAATGGGTTATCGATCCACTGGATGGCACCACCAACTTCGTCAAACGCCTGCCACACTTCTCTGTGTCTATCGCAGTACGCATTAAAGGCCGTACTGAAGTCGCCGTTGTGTACGATCCAATGCGTAACGAACTGTTCACCGCGACCCGCGGTCAGGGCGCACAGCTGAACGGCTATCGTCTGCGCTGCAGCAATGCACGCGATCTGGACGGCACCATTCTGGCGACCGGCTTCCCGTTCAAAGCCAAACAGCACGCAACCACCTATATGAACATCCTGGGCAAACTGTTCACCGAATGCGCGGACTTCCGTCGCACCGGTTCTGCTGCGCTGGATCTGGCTTATGTTGCGACCGGCCGTGTTGACGGTTACTTCGAACTGGCACTGAAGCCGTGGGACTTTGCTGCGGGCGAGCTGATCGCGCGTGAAGCAGGCGCACTGGTGTGTGATTTCACCGGCGGCCATAACTACATGTCTACCGGTAACATCGTTGCGGGTAATCCACGCGTTGTTAAAGCCATGCTGGCAAACATGCGTGATGAACTGAGTGACGCGCTGAAGCGTTAACGCCGAAAATTCCCTCTCCCTGTGGGAGAGGGAATAACAACTAAAATGGCCGCAATCCCCTTCCTACCGGCACCGCACTCACCCACATCGTCACCGCAGCCATCAGCAAAATCACCCCGCCTGCCAGCGCGAGCGTTGTCCAGCCGACTTGTCGCCATAGCACCGGCGCATTATTGCCACTGAGTTTTACCGCCAGTTGACGAAAACTGTGAACCAGCAGAGCCAGCGACGAAATGGTCAAAGAGGTTCCCGCTGCCATCGCCAGCGCGGACAGCATGCCCCAGCCAAACACGCCAATCACTTTACTGAACAGCAGCACCATGATGGCCCCCGAGCACGGGCGCATGCCCATAGAGAGGACGATCATCAGACGCGCTCGCCAGTCATCCCCACTCTGCAACTGCGCCTGTGTCGGCAGGTGTTGATGCCCACAGCCGCAGTGAGCATCGTGAATATGATGGGGAGTAAAGGCTTTGAACTTCGGCTTTCGCAGTAACACGCGCAATTTTTTCAGCGCACGCCAGCAAAGAATCAGCCCCAGCACGCCCACCAGCGCGTAGCTGCCCTTCTCCAGCCAGAAGCTGCTCATATGCAGCTGGCGCGCCGGAAGCTGTAACAGCGAAAGTACCACCACGACCAGCACAATCGCCACGCCGCCCTGAAGCAGCGAGGAGGCCAGCGTCAGGCCGATGCTCGATTTCAGCTTTGACGGATGAGTGGTGAGCCAGG
Organism: Enterobacter ludwigii; assembly: GCA_023023105.1. Classification (NCBI taxonomy): domain Bacteria; kingdom Pseudomonadati; phylum Pseudomonadota; class Gammaproteobacteria; order Enterobacterales; family Enterobacteriaceae; genus Enterobacter; species Enterobacter ludwigii. The sequence goes on from CP083824.1 coordinate 3,465,375, forward strand.
TGGTGATGACGATTTTGCCATGCCCTGGCCCCAGCGCATGTAATACGCCATAGACAAAACTGAACGCCAGCAGGGAGCCGCCCGCTTTGGTCGGATTCTCCGCCACCGCCTTCAGCAGTCCACTCATCTGCTGGTTGACTTCACGCTGCCAGATAATGCTTTTCATCATGACCTGTGGCCAGGCCTGCCATAGCCACAGCGCGCCGCAAACCGCTAACAGCAAAAAGAGTGCCAGCGGCCAGAGATGCAACCAGCGGCGCGGCTTCCGAACCTGTGAAGAGATCACTGACATTGCAATGTCACCTCCTGCGCGAACTGTTTACCCAACTCCATGTCTTCAGGCGGGGCATCTTCCTTATCGAGAGAAACCGCAAAGTTAAGCGTTTCTTCGCTGGGCTTTGGGGTATGAACGGAAATCTTGCAGGTTTTTTGTAATGATGCCGGAAGCTGCACATCGCTATCCCCGGCATAACTCATGTCGACATAGTAGGTCGGGTCAAAGGTCGAAAACGTGTATTTTTGCCCTGCCAGCGGCTGCGGATGTGCCAGCGGAAGCACAAACGTCAGCACCGCCTGATGCCCCTCGCGCGTCATACCGTACTCCGTGGGACGGTTCAGAAATTTGACCTTTTGCCCGTTGTGCCAGAATTCGGTGAAATAGTGCTGACCCAGCACGTTGGCCATCACTTCCGCCGCCAGCTTTTTCCAGATCTCATCGCCGGGTTTGGCATTTCCTGCATCATACAGCAGGTCAGCCGAGGTGATTTCATCCATCGTCCAGCGCATTTTCAGTCCACTTAGCTGAGCGCCATCGGTGACCAGTTCGGTTTTCAGGTCGATAAAGCTGTGAGGGTGTGCGCTGGCGGTGAAGGTGATAACCGCAAAAAATAGCGCCATCGCGCATTGTTTAACTGTTTGCATCAATTCCTCACGTCAAAAATTCTGTGATGTTCTCCAGCAATCCTGAATGAAAGGGCTGCCGGCGCGCTTTTCAGCGTCCATCATTTAGCTATTCTTATCAAACATTCACACTGGATACCCGACAGATGATGACGACGCTTGAAATTCCATCTGTGCTTTCCAGTTCGCAGCGCCGCTGCCAGGTGCTTTTGATGCTTTACCTGCCCGATGCTGTCGTCACCGCACAGAGCATAATCGCTGCTAATGGCGTGGACGACGCTATGGCACGGCAAGATATAGCCGAGACGCGCGATGAAATCCAGCGCTATCACCGGCTTGATATCGTCACGCACCATGACGGCAGCTACCGGATTGAAGGTACAGCCCTGAATAAGCGTTTATGCCTGCTGCACTGGCTGCGCAGGGCTCTGCGGCTGTGTCCACAGTTTGTTTCGCACCAGTTTACCCCTGCATTAAAAACCGCACTTAAACAGCATGGCATTGCCCGCCCGCTTTATGACGATGCTAACCTGCGGGCGCTGATCAACTTCTGCTCGCGGAAGCTACAGCGCCAGTTTGAATGCCGCGATGTCCAGTTTTTACAGCTCTATTTGCAATATTGCCTAATCCAGCACCAGTTGGGGAACACGCCGCAGTTTTCCCACGTTCAGCGCAGCTGGACCCAGTCGAGAGGGGAGTATTTTACGGCGCAGGAGATCGTGCGTCACTGGAAACGAAGGGTCCCACAAGGCGCTCACGGGGATGAACAACTGTTTCTGGCACTGTTGTTTATGATGCTCCGCACGCCCGATCCCGCACTTGATAAACACCAGCAGGATCAACGTTTACGCCGTGCCATTGTACGTATGATTGCCCGTTTTCGTTCTCAAACCGGAATGAATTTCAGCGATGAGCAAGGTCTGACCGATCAGCTGTATATCCATCTTGCTCAGGCGCTGGACCGCTCGCTGTTTGAGATCGGCATCGACAACAGCCTGCCAGAGGAGATCCATCGTCTCTACCCCCGACTTTTACGCACCACCAAAGAGGCGCTGTTTGAGCTGGAGGCAGAATTTGGGCTACGGTTTTCCGATGAGGAGATGAGCCTGGTCGCGGTGATTTTCGGCGCCTGGCTGATGCAGGAGACCGATCTACACGAAAAACAGGTCATTCTGCTGACGGGGGAAGATAAAGCCTGTGAAGATCTGATTGAGGAGCAGCTTCGTGAGTTGACGCTGCTGCCGCTCAATATTCGCTATCTGGCGTTGCAGACTTTCCAGAAAGAGGGGGCACCGCGCGAAGCCGCGCTGGTTATCACCCCCTATCCTACTGCTCTACCGTTATTCTCGCCGCCGTTGATCCATGCTGTTGAAGCACTGAACACACAGCAGCAAGAACATATTCGCGCCATGCTGGAATCATAGTCAGGCGCGAGCGGTCACTTTAGGACGAACAATTATCGCGGGTAAAGCAAGCAGCGCCATTACCCAGAAGACGCCATGCCCCAGATGCTGGTAGAGGAAACCGGCGAAGACCGTCATGATCGCAATACTGCCGCCCATCGCAACTGCGGAATAAACCGCCTGCAGACGAATCACGTCCCCTCCCTCGCGCGCAGCGATATAGCGCATCGCCGCCAGATGGCACACGGTGAAGGTACCGCAGTGGAGAATTTGCGCCACAATCAGCCACGGCAGTTCCGTCGTCCAGCCCATAATGCCCCACCGCAGCACACCGCACAGGGCGGAAAGCAGCAGCAGGTCGCGCGCGCCAAAACGACGGAATAGCTTTTTGCTCAGGGCGAAAATAACGACTTCGGCCACTACCCCCAGCGACCATAGATAGCCAACGGCTGATGCAGAATATCCCGCCCCCTGCCAGTAGATGGCACTGAAACCATAATACGCCGCATGCGCCCCCTGGAGCAGACACACGCACGCCAGAAAACGCCAGCTTTGTGCAACCAGGCTCCGCCAGGCAGGCCAGCCTGCGCTCTCCTGATGGCGGCTCTCCCCTTGCGGCATCACCGACGGTCGCAGCAGCATGCCCAACAACATCGAGGCAATTCCGATACTCAACAGAGCCAGGATCGCGCGGTAATCATAGAGACTGACCAGTTTACCCACCAACGCAGAACCAATCACAAAGGCAATTGAGCCCCACAGCCGCACGCGGCCATAGTCCATGGTGATCTGCTTTTGCCAGGTGTTCGCCAGGGCATCCGTCAGCGGTACCAGCGGTGAAAAGAACAGGTTGAAGCCGACCATCACTACCATCAGCCAGGCAAACTGGTGGCTGACCCAGAAGCAGGCGACAAAGACCAGCGTCAACAGAGCAAGAATGCGCAGCGCCTTGATCAGTAAGGAGGGATCGCTAACGCGCGGGGCAATCAGCAGGCTGCCGAGGAAACGCGCCACCAGCCCGGCTCCTAGCAGGACACCAATGGTCTCGGGGGTCAGGCCAATGCCTTTGAGCCAGACGCTCCAGAAAGGCAGAAAAATGCCGTAGCTAAAGAAATAGGTGAAATAACTGAGCGCCAGCCAGCGCGTGGAATGCAAGACCATGAATCCCTCCCGAAATCGAGGCCATAGTCTGGCGAGAATATAAAAATTAAGCAAGTCGATAGCCTGCTATAAATTAACGAAAAATTAACATAATGTGCAGTCATCTGGTTTATGGCAGGGAATGAAAATGTGTATTACGTTTAAATTACTCCACTTGCAGAGGTTTTCTGCCATGAACTCACTTCGTTATTTCGATTTCGGTCAGTCGCGTCACCTGTTGCTGTTGATTGGCCGCATCGCACTTGTTGTACTGTTTATTATTTTTGGCTATCCGAAACTCACAGGGTTTAGCGGCACCGTGCAATATATGACCTCGCTGGGTACACCAATGCCCATGCTGGCGGCCATTATTGCGGTGGTAATGGAAGTGCCCGCCGCTATTCTGATCGTACTGGGTTTTTTCACCCGTCCTCTCGCCGTCCTGTTTGTGTTTTACACTCTGGGAACCGCGGTAATAGGCCATCACTACTGGGATATGACCGGTGATGCGGTCGTACCGAATATGATTAACTTCTACAAGAATGTCAGTATTGCTGGTGCCTTTATTCTGCTGGCGATCGTCGGGCCTGGCGCGATTTCCCTTGACCGGCGTTGAGCCATAAAAAAAGGCCGCAAGCGCGGCCTTTTTTATTTCTGCAAAGCAGAGGAATTATGCGTATACCGGGAAGCGTGCGCAGATATCCAGAACTTTACCTTTAACGCGCTCGATAACCGCTTCGTCATTGATATTGTCCAGAACGTCACACATCCAGCCAGCCAGCTCTTTCACTTCCGCTTCTTTAAAGCCACGGCGAGTCACTGCTGGTGAACCAATACGGATACCGGAGGTCACAAACGGGCTCTTCGGATCGTTTGGTACGCTGTTTTTGTTCACGGTGATGTTTGCGCGGCCCAGGGCAGCGTCAGCTTCTTTACCGGTCAGGTTTTTATCAACCAGATCCAGCAGGAACAGGTGGTTTTCAGTACCACCGGAGACCACTTTGTAGCCACGGTTCAGGAACACTTCCACCATCGCTTTGGCGTTTTTGGCAACCTGCTGCTGGTAAACCTTGAACTCTGGCTCCATCGCTTCTTTCAGCGCCACCGCTTTTGCCGCGATAACGTGCATCAGAGGGCCGCCCTGCGCGCTTGGGAACACAGCAGAGTTCAGTTTTTTGTACAGCTCTTCATCACCGCCTTTCGCCAGGATCAGGCCACCGCGAGGACCCGCCAGGGTTTTGTGGGTGGTAGTGGTCACAACGTGAGCGTGTGGTACCGGGTTCGGGTAAACGCCTGCGGCAATCAGACCCGCAACGTGCGCCATGTCTACGAACAGGTAAGCACCGATGCTGTCTGCGATTTCACGCATTTTTGCCCAGTCAACAATACCGGAGTAAGCAGAGAAACCGCCGATGATCATTTTCGGCTTATGGGTCTGCGCCTGCTTCGCCATGTCTTCGTAGTCAATCTTACCGGACTCATCAATACCGTAAGGAATGATGTTGTACAGTTTGCCGGAGAAGTTAACCGGGGAGCCGTGAGTCAGGTGGCCGCCCTGCGCCAGGTTCATACCCAGAACGGTATCACCCGGTTGCAGCAGCGCGGTGTAGACCGCGAAGTTAGCCTGAGAGCCAGAGTGCGGCTGCACGTTAGCGTAGTCAGCACCAAAAAGCTCTTTCGCACGGTCGATAGCCAGTTGCTCAACGATATCAACGTACTCACAACCGCCGTAGTAACGCTTACCCGGATAACCTTCAGCATATTTGTTGGTCAGCTGAGAGCCCTGCGCCTGCATTACGCGCGGGCTGGTGTAGTTTTCGGAGGCGATCAGTTCGATGTGCTCTTCCTGACGTACTTTTTCCTGCTCCATAGCCTGCCACAGTTCGGCATCATAATCGGCAATGTTCATTTCACGCTTTAACATCCGCATCTCCTGACTCAGCTAACAAGTAAATTTTGGCCTGAAAAGGCAGTCCTGTTGGACGACGGGCAACAGTATAACTGAATAGTTCTGTGATAACAGGTCTTGACAAACGATTTTACGCAAACGTTTTCCTTCACGCCACGCAAGGGTTTGAGGAATAAAGCTCTCGACATTTTCAACCGATTTCTTTTCAGGTTTGTGATGCATATTTTTCATGTTGCAAAGAACCATTTACAACGAAGGGGTATTTTTTATAAGATGCATTTAAAATACATCATTAAAATGACATCAGAAGGACGCGCTCATGCTCGACGCTCAAACCATCGCTACTGTAAAAGCCACTATTCCCCTGCTGGTAGAAACCGGCCCTAAACTCACTGCCCATTTCTACGATCGTATGTTCACGCACAACCCGGAGCTCAAAGAGATTTTCAACATGAGCAACCAGCGTAATGGCGATCAGCGCGAAGCCCTGTTCAATGCTATCGCGGCCTACGCCAGTAATATTGAAAACCTGGCAGCGCTGCTGCCTGCGGTGGAAAAAATCGCGCAGAAACATACCAGCTTCCAGATCAAACCGGAGCAGTACAACATCGTTGGCGGCCATCTGTTAGCGACCCTGGACGAAATGTTCAGTCCGGGTCAGGAGGTACTGGACGCGTGGGGGAAAGCCTATGGCGTGCTGGCAAACGTATTCATCAATCGTGAAGCGCAAATCTACAGCGAAAACGCCAGTAAGAACGGTGGCTGGGAAGGTACGCGTGCGTTTCGTATCGTTGAGAAAACGCCGCGCAGCCAGCTTATTACCAGCTTTGAATTTGAACCGGTTGACGGTCAGCCGGTAGCTGATTATCAGCCAGGACAGTATCTGGGCGTCTGGCTGAAGCCTGAAGGTTTCCCGCATCAGGAAATTCGCCAGTACTCCCTGACCCGCAAACATGACGGTAAACGTTACCGTATCGCAGTGAAGCGTGAAGAAGGAGGTCAGGTTTCAAACTGGTTGCACAACAAAGCCAGCGTGGGCGACGTGGTACATCTGGCCGCACCTGCTGGTGATTTCTTTATGGCCGTTGAAACGCATACCCCTGTCACGCTGATCTCTGCGGGTGTCGGCCAAACGCCAATGCTGGCGATGCTCGATACGCTGGCGAAAGCAACCCACACCGCACAGGTAAACTGGTTCCACGCCGCCGAGAACGGAGATGTGCATGCCTTTTCGGATGAAGTAAAAACGCTGGGGGCGATCCTGCCACGCTTTACCGCACATACCTGGTATCGCCAGCCTAATGAAGATGACCGCCAGAATGCACGATTCGACAGCGAGGGCTTGATGGATTTGAGTAAACACGAGAGCCTGTTCAGCAATCCAGAGATGCAATTCTGGCTCTGCGGCCCAGTCGCATTTATGCAGTTTGCCGCCAGACAGTTAGTTACGCTGGGGATCAAATCTGAAAACATTCATTACGAGTGTTTCGGGCCTCATAAAGTGCTGTAAACCGACCAATTCCTCTCAGGATGCTGTATTTAGCGGCATCCTTTTATTCTTTCATCTTCAACATTGAGTCTTGTGGCTTATCAATAATGAGTTTGTCATTCATGTTATGATTTTTCTTTTCCCTTTTCCGCTTGGGGACGCTTTTTTATGCAACAACCTGTTGTACGCGTTGGCGAGTGGCGAGTTACGCCGTCCATAAATCAAATTAGTCGGCAAGGTCGCCAACTGACGCTTGAACCACGCTTAATTGATCTTTTGGTGTATTTCGCCAGTCATCCTGATGAAGTCCTGAGCCGGGATGAGATCATTGATAACATCTGGATGCGCAATATTGTCACCAGTCATGTGGTTACCCAGAGCATTTCAGAACTCCGTAAATGGCTGAAAGACGGTGATGAACAGAGTCCAGAATACATCACCACTGTGCCAAAGAGGGGCTACAAGCTCACCGCGCCGGTGGTCTGGATGACTGAAGAAAGCGCCGACAGTGGGCCATCCACGCTTATAGCCTCACCAGAAACGACGCCTGCCGGACAGGTCAATACGCTTCCTGAACCGGAAACAGCATCCGCTCCCTCATTCAGACAGGCGCGAAAAAAAGTCGATCGACGAAATCGTGTCGCCTCCTTCTGGACCTGGCTACTGTTTCTGTTGTCACTTGGTGCGTTGATTGCGCTGGTTATCATGTCGCTTATCAATTCTCACCCACCGGTGACCAAAACACGTCTGCTACTCAATCCACGCGATATAGATGTACGCTTTGAGCGCGGTATCTCTTGCAACAAGTGGTCTTCTCAACAGTCCTACGCCATCGGCCTGGGAAACCTGATTACCTCGTCCCTGAACACATATTCCACCTTTATGGTGCATGACAAAACCAACTACAACGTGACAGAACCCAGTAGCTCCGGGAAAACACTCACCATCAAATTCGTTAATCAACGTCATTACCGGGCACAGCAATGTTTTATGTCTGTATTGCTGGTCGATAATGCAGACAGCTCTGTCATGCTGGACAAGCGCTACTTTATTACCGACAACACACTGTTATCGGTACAGGAAGATCTCCTCCACAGTCTCTCCGCCGTGTTGACGCAGCCCTGGCCACCTCGTATGCAGGCACAACTTGCCCAGTTCCGCAATTCGCAAAGCCTGTCGTTGGCGCAGTACTACCAGGCTGACCAGTTGATTATGGAAGGTGATGTCGTGTCATTAAATAAAGCCAGCGAGTTACTCAACGTCGTCGCAAAAGACGCACCTGACTTTATAAATGCGCTGCTGGAAAAAGTACTGGTGGATGTACTACGACATTCACAGCAACAGTTCAATGAACCTCAACTTACCGCGCTGAATAATGAGCTGAGTAAAATCGCGCAACTTCCCGGCATTGAGGAATCAGCAACGTGGTATCAAATACAGACTATCAATGGATTAAGTAAAGGTGATATTGACAATGCATACAGGAACATTAACAAAAGCATTGAACTCGAAATGTCCTGGCTAAATTATGTCTTACTGGGAAAGATCTATGAGATGAAGGGTGATAATCGTCTGGCGGCTGATGCTTATATTACAGCATTTAACTTAAGGCCGGGTGAAAACACTCTCTACTGGATTGAGAATGGCGTTTTCCAGACTTCCATTAAAAAAGCAGCCCCTTATTTAAAAACTTTTCTTGCACAAGAGTAGAAAGCGCCCTCTGAATGCGTTAATGAATTTATTCAGTAAGTAGTAAAAATGTTGCCAGGAGGTGTTAATTGTTACCTCCAGGCAACAATCCCCACCGTAATAAAAATATCATCAACCCCCTGTCAGATATCATTACTTATCTTTTCCTGATATAAAATTTTTATCCTGATATGTTAACGAAAAAATCTCAGGGTATCATTTTTTTGAAGTTGTCTTTTATTTCACTTTATCTTTAGGACTTCTCCTGTTCGCATCCGTAACCTTGCGGTCAGTCGGTCGGATCATTTTGAGCCTTAAACAACGGTCCGCACCTCCAAAATAAAATTCAGGAGAAACGAACATGAGTTCAGCCAAAAAGATAGGCCTATTTGCCTGCACCGGTGTCGTCGCCGGTAATATGATGGGAAGCGGTATTGCTTTATTACCCGCCAACCTTGCCAGCATCGGAGGCATTGCAATTTGGGGATGGGTCATTTCCATTATTGGGGCAATGTCTCTGGCATATGTCTACGCCCGCCTGGCCACCAAAAACCCTCAACAAGGTGGCCCAATTGCTTATGCCGGGGAATTATCTCCCGCTTTCGGTTTCCAGACCGGTGTGCTTTATTACCACGCAAACTGGATTGGTAATCTGGCAATTGGTATTACCGCTGTTTCTTATCTTTCCACCTTCTTCCCGGCATTAAATAATCCTGTTCCGGCAGGTATTGCCTGTATTGCAATTGTCTGGCTGTTTACCTTTGTGAATATGCTTGGCGGGACCTGGGTGAGCCGCCTGACGACTATCGGTCTGGTACTGGTGCTGATCCCGGTCGTAGTGACTGCGATTGCGGGATGGCACTGGTTTGATGCTGCCATCTATCAGGCAAACTGGAACACCTCTACCACTACCGACCCTCATGCGGTGATCAAAAGTATCCTGCTCTGCCTGTGGGCATTCGTTGGGGTTGAATCCGCTGCGGTAAGCACCGGGATGGTGAAAAACCCTAAACGCACAGTGCCTCTGGCAACCATGCTGGGTACCGCTCTGGCCGGTATTGTTTATATCGCGGCAACACAGGTGATTTCTGGTATGTATCCGGCCTCTGAAATGGCCGCTTCTGGCGCACCATTCGCTATCAGTGCCTCAACCATAATGGGTAACTGGGCTGCACCGATAGTATCTGCCTTCACCGCCTTCGCCTGCCTGACCTCACTGGGCTCCTGGATGATGCTGGTAGGCCAGGCCGGGGTTCGCGCCGCTAACGATGGTAACTTCCCGAAAATTTACGGCGAAGTTGATAGCAATGGTATCCCGAAAAAAGGCCTGCTGCTGGCAGCGCTGAAAATGACCGTACTGATGGTTCTCATCACCGTGATGAACTCAAGCGGCGGTAAAGCCTCAGACCTGTTCGGCGAACTGACGGGTATCGCAGTACTGCTGACCATGCTGCCGTATTTCTACTCCTGCGTTGACCTGATTCGCTTCGAAGGCGTTAACGTTCGCAACCTGGCAAGCCTGGTCTGCTCCATTCTTGGCTGCGCGTTCTGCTTCATCGCACTGATGGGGGCCAACTCCTTCGAACTGTCTGGCACCTTTATCGTCAGCCTCGTCATTCTGATGTTCTATGGCCGCAAGATGTACCAGCGCCAACATAACAACGAAGCCGAAAGCACCACTGCCGACGCACTTTAATCCCCCTTTCTTATAGCCCTTCCTGACACCTGTCACACCGTGACGGGAGGGGTTTTCTACACCTGGAGATAAGACTATGAATGTTATCGCTATCATGAATCACATGGGCGTTTACTTTAAAGAAGAACCTATCCGTGAGCTCCACCGCGCACTTGAGCGTCTGGATTTCCGTATTGTTTACCCAAATGACCGCGAAGACTTACTGAAACTCATTGAGAACAATGCGCGTCTGTGCGGCGTTATTTTCGACTGGGATAAATACAATCTCGAGCTGTGCGAAGACATCAGCAAAATGAACGAATACATGCCGCTGTATGCATTCGCTAATTCATACTCCACGCTCGACGTCAGCCTCAACGATCTGCGTATGAAAGTACGTTTCTTTGAGTATGCACTCGGTGCCGCTGACGATATCGCCGCCAAAATCAAACAGAACACAGATGAATATATCGACACGATTTTGCCGCCGCTGACCAAAGCGCTGTTCAAATATGTTCGCGAAGGGAAATATACGTTCTGTACACCTGGCCATATGGGCGGCACCGCCTTCCAGAAAAGCCCGGTAGGAAGTCTTTTCTACGACTTCTTCGGCCCTAATACCATGAAATCTGACATCTCGATTTCCGTATCCGAACTCGGTTCACTGCTTGACCATAGCGGCCCGCACAAAGAGGCAGAAGAGTATATCGCTCGTGTATTCAATGCTGAGCGCAGCTACATGGTGACCAACGGTACATCCACAGCGAACAAAATTGTCGGCATGTACTCAGCACCTGCAGGCAGCACTGTACTGATCGATCGAAACTGCCATAAATCGCTGACGCATCTGATGATGATGAGCGATATTACACCGATCTATTTCCGACCAACCCGTAACGCATACGGTATTCTCGGCGGGATCCCGCAGAGCGAACTTCAGCATGCAACCATTGCCAAACGCGTAAAAGAGACGCCAAACGCGACCTGGCCAGTGCACGCCGTTATAACCAATTCCACCTACGATGGTCTGCTCTACAACACTGACTACATCAAGAAAACGCTGGATGTAAAATCCATCCACTTTGACTCGGCCTGGGTACCTTATACCAATTTCTCCCCTATTTACGCGGGTAAAAGTGGGATGAGCGGCGGTCGTGTGGAAGGTAAAGTGATTTATGAAACTCAGTCCACGCACAAACTGCTGGCGGCGTTTTCTCAGGCTTCGATGATTCATGTAAAAGGCGACGTAAACGAAGAGACCTTCAACGAAGCTTACATGATGCACACGACAACCTCTCCGCACTATGGGATTGTGGCATCCACTGAAACCGCTGCGGCGATGATGAAAGGTAATGCCGGTAAGCGTCTGATCGACGGTTCTATTCAGCGCGCAGTGAAATTCCGCAAAGAGATTAAACGCCTGAAAGGCGAATCTGAAGGCTGGTTCTTCGATGTGTGGCAGCCGGAACACATTGATGAGCCTGAATGCTGGCCTCTGCGTTCCGATAGTGCATGGCACGGTTTCAAGAACATTGATAACGAGCATATGTATCTCGACCCGATTAAAGTCACCATTTTGACACCGGGGATGAAGAAAGATGGCACCATGGACGACTTCGGTATTCCTGCCAGTATCATCGCGAAATACCTTGATGAACAAGGCATCGTGGTTGAGAAAACGGGTCCGTATAACCTGCTGTTCCTGTTCAGCATCGGTATTGATAAAACGAAAGCCCTGAGTCTGCTCCGCGCACTCACCGATTTCAAACGCGCTTTCGATCTCAATCTGCGCGTGAAAAACATGCTGCCATCGCTCTATCGTGAGAATCCTGAGTTCTACGAAAGCATGCGCATTCAGGAGCTTGCACAGAACATTCATAAACTCGTTGAGCATCATAATCTGCCGGATCTGATGTTCCGTGCATTTGAAGTGCTGCCAAAAATGGTGATAACACCGTATGCCGCGTTCCAGAAAGAGCTGCATGGTGAGACGGAAGAGGTCTATCTCAGTGAGATGGTGGGCCGCGTCAACGCCAATATGATCCTGCCATATCCTCCAGGAGTACCGCTGGTTATGCCTGGTGAGATGATCACTGAAGAGAGCCGTCCAGTGCTGGAATTCCTGCAAATGCTGTGCGAAATAGGTGCTCACTATCCAGGCTTTGAAACCGACATCCATGGTGCATATCGCCAGGCGGATGGTCGTTATACCGTTAAGGTACTGAAAAACGATAAATAAAGACTAAAGGGAAGTGGCTTGCCACTTCCCTTTTTCACGCCGCAAGGAGATAACATGAAAACACCCTCACAACCGCGCGCGATTTATTACATCGTGGCGATTCAAATCTGGGAATATTTCAGCTTTTACGGCATGCGTGCTCTGCTTATCCTCTACCTCACCCATCAGCTTGGTTTCGACGATAGCCACGCCATCACACTCTTTAGCGCTTACGCATCTTTGGTCTACGTCACCCCTATTCTCGGCGGCTGGCTGGCTGACCGCCTGCTTGGCAACCGCACGGCCATTATTACCGGTGCATTGCTGATGACGTTCGGCCATGTGGTGTTAGGTATCGAATCTGACTCAACCCGCAGTCTGTACGCTGCACTGGCGATCATCATATGTGGTTACGGTCTGTTTAAATCCAATATCAGTTGTCTGTTGGGAGAACTTTATGCCCATGACGATCCACGTCGTGATGGCGGATTTTCGCTGTTATATGCCGCAGGGAACATTGGCTCCATTGCTGCGCCGATTGCCTGCGGACTGGCGGCGCAATGGTACGGCTGGCATATTGGCTTTGCACTGGCCGGGATCGGCATGTTTGCAGGTTTGCTGATTTTCCTCAGCGGGCATCACCACTTCCACCATACGCGCGGTGTTAATAAACAGGCATTATGCAGCAAAAAGTATCTCCTCCCGGTCTGGGGCTGGCTGCTGATAATGCTGTGCATCGCGCCCCTCTTTTTTACCCTGTTACTGGAGAATAATGGCTCTGGTTATCTACTGGTCGCCGTGTGCGCGTTTGCTGTGATAATGGTGGCGCGCATTATGATGAGATTTCCTGAGCATCGCCGCGCACTTTGGCAAATCGCGATACTGATGATAACAGGGACGCTGTTCTGGGTGCTGGCACAGCAGGGTGGCAGTACTATAAGCCTGTTTATCGACCGCTTTGTTAACCGACATCTGCTTAATATTGAGGTACCAACGGCGCTGTTTCAGTCAGTTAATGCCATTGCAGTAATGGCAGCAGGTATTGCCCTTTCCTGGCTAGCGCGTCCGGAAGGGAAAATACGCTCAGCGCTACGCGTATGGCTGAAGTTCGCATTAGGTCTGTTGTTAATGAGCGTTGGTTTTATGTTACTGGCGCTGAATGCACGTCATGGCGGGTTAAACGGACAGGTTTCAATGGGGATGATGATCGCCGGTCTGGCGCTAATGGGTTTCGCCGAACTGTTTATCGACCCGGTAGCGATGGCGCAAATCACCCGTCTGAATCTACCGGGCATCACAGGTCTGTTAACGGGGATTTATATGCTGGCAACAGGCGCAGTCGCCAACTGGCTGGCAGGACGCGTGGCGCAACAAACGACAGAGCCACAGATTAACGATACGGCGATTGCTGCCTATGCCCACTTTTTCTCTCAGATGAGCGGGTGGACGCTAGGCTGCGTGGTGCTGATCGTTACATTCGTTGGTTTGAGAAGATGTTTTACCCCTTCTCCACTCACGTTGCCGGAAACAGAGCACGATTAAAAGCCCCTTCGCCGCCAGGGAATGGCAGCGAAGGAATACCATCAAATCGCCGCGTCGTCTTCTTCGCCGGTACGGATACGGATCACGCGCGCCACGTCAAAGACGAAGATTTTGCCGTCGCCGATTTTGCCCGTCTGCGCCGTGCGAATGATGGTATCCACACAGGTATCCACGATGTCGTCGCTCACCACGATTTCAATTTTCACTTTCGGCAGAAAGTCCACCATGTACTCTGCGCCACGGTAAAGCTCGGTGTGGCCCTTTTGACGACCAAAACCTTTCACTTCCGTCACGGTCATCCCGGTGATGCCAACTTCCGCCAGCGCTTCACGTACATCATCCAGTTTGAAAGGTTTAATAATCGCATCGATCTTTTTCATGGTGGGTCCTTAAACTCTTGCCTGTAAGCTGCTTCGTAATCGGTTTCTCACAGTATCATATTCAAGCGAATTTTGCGGTACTACTCTTTAAAATCGTTCGCTTCCAGCTCGTGCCGAGACAGTAACTTGTAGAATTCGGTGCGGTTACGCCCCGCCATTCGCGCCGCGTGGGTCACGTTGCCTTTGGTAATTTGCAGCAGCTTACGCAAATAGTTCAGCTCGAACTGATTCCGCGCTTCGGCAAACGTCGGCAATGCCGTGTTTTCCCCTTCCAGTGCCTGCTCCACCAGCGCGTCGCTGATAACCGGTGATGAGGTCAGCGCGACGCACTGCTCAATTACGTTCACCAGTTGACGCACGTTGCCCGGCCAGCTTGCGGCCATCAACCGTTTCATCGCATCGGTGGAAAACGCACGAACGAACGGTTTATGGCGATCGGCCGCCTGGCGTAAAAGATGGTTCGCCAGCAGGGGAATGTCTTCCGCACGTTCGGCCAGCGCTGGGATCTTCAGGTTCACCACGTTCAAACGGTAGTATAGATCTTCGCGAAACTCGTTGCGGGCCATCACCTTCGGTAAATCGCGGTGTGTCGCCGAAATAATACGCACATTAATATCAATATCGCGGTTGCTGCCCAGCGGGCGAACTTTTCGTTCCTGCAACACACGCAGTAATTTAACCTGCAGCGGCGCAGGCATGTCGCCAATCTCATCCAGGAAAAGCGTGCCGCCTTCCGCTGCCTGGAATAACCCTTCCCGGCTGCTTACCGCGCCAGTGAAAGCGCCGCGGGCATGCCCAAACAGTTCAGATTCGAGCAGCTGTTCCGGGAGTGCGCCGCAGTTAATCGCAATAAAAGCGTTTTTGCTGCGCGGGCTGGCATTATGAATCGCCTGCGCTAGGATCTCTTTCCCGGTACCGCTCTGGCCGTTAATGAGCACGCTGACGTCAGATTGCGCCACCATACGGGCCTGTTCGAGCAGACGCAGCATAATGGGGCTGCGGGTGACGATAGACTCCCGCCACGCTTCATCATTCGACGGGGCAGCATGTTCCAGCGCGCTGTCGATAGCCTTATACAGCGCATCTTTGTCCACCGGCTTGGTCAGGAAGCTGAACACCCCCTGCTGTGTCGCGGCAACCGCATCCGGGATCGACCCGTGCGCCGTGAGAATAATGACAGGCATGCCCGGCTGCTGCTTCTGGATCTCCGCGAACAGCTGCAGGCCGTCCATTTCGTCCATCCGCAGGTCGCTTATCACCAGATCAATCTTCTCGCGGCTGAGAATTCTCAGCCCCTCCTGCCCGCTCTCAGCGGTTACCACGCTGTAGCCTTCACTCACCAGACGCATGCCCAGCAGCTTTAACAGCCCGGGATCGTCATCCACCAGTAAGAGATGGGCAGGCTTACGGCTGGTCATGGCTTCACATCCTCTTGTTTCGGCGTATCGCTGTCCGGTGCAGCAGATGAACTCCCCGGCTGATATTTACGCGACGAAAGCTGTCTTTCGATATCGGTCAGGTTTTCCAGCTTACGCGTCGTGGTATCCAGTTGCGTACGCAAATGTTGCTGCTGTTGACGCAGCGTATCAAGTTCGCTGTCGGTGGACTGCTGCAATTTGCTGTAGCGGGAGCGCTCTTCAGACAGTTGAAGTTGTAATGTCTGCCCATCACGCCAGAGCTGATATACCGGGCGAATCTGGACCGGAAGGTTGACCACAAACATGTCCAGCCGGGTCACGTTGGCGCGGCGTTCAACGGGTGTGATTTTCGCATCTGCCAGTAAAATCCCGCGCTTGAAAGCGTCCTGCCAGGTGTCGTCATCCAGCATCGCTGCTTTCGAACGAGCGTCTACCGGTGCCTGACGCTGGGCGCAATCTATTCCGCGTAGCCAGAACAGTGGGTTGCTTTCAACGTCATGACCTGACAGGTTCCAGATGTCCTCACAGCGGGTTGAAAGAAAGTCTGCCAGTTGGTTATCTGGCCATTTATCTTCTTGTTTATCGCTAATTGCACTTTGCGGCGCATGGGAAACACATCCTGCCAGAAATAAACAAGGCAAGCTCAGGCGAAGCGTGTTGCGGGAAAACACCGCGCGTACGGCGCGGAAAAAGACGTGTGACATACTCACCAGACATAGATTCATGTTATTGATTTTTCCGGCTCAGGGGCAATTCGATACGGAAGCAAACATCCGAACGTTCGTCCGTGACAATGTTTAGCTCACCCTGCATGCGTCGTATGCAGTCTCGGGCGATGCTCAAGCCCAGACCACTTCCTTTAACCGCACCTTTACGCTGATGACTCCCCTGGAAAAAGGGCTCAAATATCATGGCTTTTTCGTCATCGGGGATCGGGGTGCCGGTGTTAGCGACGTCAATAAACACCCGTGAACCATTCGTATAACTTCGGATATAAATGTTACCGGATTCAGTACCATAGTGCACAGCATTGGAGTAAAGATTATCCAGAACGCTCATTAACAGCATGGGTTCAGCCAGGCACGCTGGCGCATTCAGTTCTACACCGGTATGCATCATTTTAGCTCTTGCTGGCAAGCTATGAGCGGAGATCACCATATCCACCAGCGGCTCAATCTCGACGTTTTCCAGTACAACCGCGCCATCAGCCAGCTTGCGGTTGTAATCCAGCAGTTGCTCAATCAGCTTTTGCAGATTGCGGCTGCTGGCATCAAGGATCTCGACAATCTCTTTCTGTTCGGTGGTCAGCGGCCCAGCCACTTCGTCCGCCAGCAGTTCCGTGCCCTCACGCATGCTGGCCAGCGGCGTTTTAAGCTCATGGGAAATATGGCGCAGAAACTGATGACGCTGAGATTCGAGCCATGCCAGACGTTCAGACAGCCACATAATACGCTGGCCAACGGACCGCAACTCACGCGGACCTTTAAAGGCAACCGTATCACCGAGCGATTTTCCCTCTCCCAGACGGTTAATCATACGCTGAATGCCCTTCACCGGGCCGATGATCATGCGGGTAAAGAGCAGAACCAGCCCGAGACTCACCAGGAACAGCACCAGCGCCTGCCAGCCGAAGAACTGTCCACGTTCGGCAATCTCCTGCTGAAGCTGCTGGCCGCGCGAGAAAATCACGGTACGCGTTGACTGAACCATCTCGGTGTTGGCGCTGGCAAAGGCCTCCAGGCGCGCGGCGGCAGTCGTATCCGGACCGCTATTTTTACACTGTAGCTGAGCAAGGTCGTTCAGATCCTGACGTAACGCTTTATACAGGTTGTCATCCGGCAACACCCCTGCGTGGGCATCCAGCATCTCGCTATAGCGTTTACGCTGATTCTGATACACCTTTTCCAGCGTGCGATCGTCAAGCACACAGTACTGGCGATAGCTACGCTCCATCTCCAGCGCAGCATTGGTCATCGCTTCACTGCGCCTGGCGTCGATGAGCGTCGTGCGGTTAGTCAACGCCGCCTGAGCACTCAAGGCATTGAGACTTTGCCACGCCTGCCAGGCAAGGATCAGTAATGGCAGCAGGATCAGCAGGAAGGCCATCATGACAAGCTGTCGCAGGGAGCGGGGAAAAACGGGCCAGCGTTTCAACGCATTACTCTCTTAGTGGGGGTTTACGCAGAGCGTAACTGAGTCTGCCCTTCAGATACAACAAAGCCGGGTAAAAACCCGGCTTTGTTATGGAATGAGGCGGTGCCTAACTCGACGTTTCGCCCTGGCCTGATAAAGCATCGCTATGATCAGTAGTTGGACGGCAGGCACCTTTTTGTGCGTCATTCGAAGTTTATGTAGCACGTCCCGAAGGGGCTGACATAAGAGGGTGAATGAGCCACTGGTTAGTATTATGCAACAGCCGTGCCAGAATGCAAAACTAAAAATTAACACATTGATATATATAGTTTTTATTCATTTAACCTGTTAATTATCGGTTGAATGATTTCCAGGCTAAGTGTCGCTATTAAGCAACACCTTAACGGGAAACTGTCGTGTCATATACAAATCAATAAGTTAAATGTCTCCATTTGGAGACACACCTTTTACTGCGTTGTCGCGGTTTTGCGACAGATATAAAAAAGCCCGGTGGCGTTTCCGCTCACCGGGCCTGCATTCATTTTATTGCTTAACCCAACTGTTTACGCGCGTTGCGGAAGATACGCATCCACGGGCTGTCCTCGCCCCAGTTTTCCGGGTGCCAGGAGTTGCTCACGGTACGGAATACACGCTCCGGGTGCGGCATCATGATGGTTGCGCGACCGCTTTCGCTGGTAACAGCAGTGATACCGTTTGCCGAACCGTTCGGGTTGGCCGGGTAGGTTTGAGTGACCTTACCGAAGTTATCGACAAAGCGCAGCGCCACCAGGCCTTTGCTCTCCAGCTGAGCCAGATGCGCGGCGTCACGCACTTCAACCTGACCTTCGCCGTGAGACACCGCGATTGGCATCTGCGAACCGACCATGCCCTGCAGCAGCAGAGAAGGACTCTGAGTCACTTCCACCAGGCTAAAACGCGCTTCGAAGCGGTCAGACTGGTTGCGCACAAAGCGCGGCCAGGCTTCACTGCCCGGGATCAGCTCACGCAGGTTGGACATCATCTGGCAGCCGTTACACACGCCCAGCGCCAGGGTTTGCGGACGGTGGAAGAAGGTTTCGAACTCGTCACGCACGCGATTGTTGAACAGAATGGACTTCGCCCAACCTTCACCCGCGCCCAGCACGTCACCGTAGGAGAAGCCACCGCACGCCACCAGCGCCTGGAAATCTTCCAGACCGGTGCGGCCTGCCAGCAGGTCGCTCATGTGAACATCGATGGCATCAAAGCCCGCGCGGTGGAAGGCTGCGGCCATCTCAACGTGGGAGTTAACGCCCTGCTCACGCAGCACGGCCACTTTCGGACGCGCGCCAGTCGCAATGTACGGCGCAGCAACATCTTCGTTGATGTCGAAGGAGAGTTTCACGTTCAGGCCAGGATCGTTGTCATTTGCCTTCGCGTTATGCTCCTGATCGGCACATTCCGGGTTGTCGCGCAGACGCTGCATCTGCCAGGTGGTTTCTGCCCACCACATACGCAGCGTGGAGCGGCTTTCGCTGAACACGGCATGACCGTCAGCTTCAATGACGAATCGGTCGCCCTGAACGGCTTTACCCAGATAGTGCACACAATCTGCCAGACCGTGCTTCGCCAGAATCGCTTCAACCGCGTCGCGATCTGCCGCACGAACCTGAATCACGGCGCCCAGCTCTTCGTTAAACAACGCCGCCAGACGGTCTTCTCCCAGAGAGGCAATATTCGCTTCCACGCCACAGTGGCCGGTGAAAGCCATTTCTGCCAGCGTCACCAGCAGGCCGCCGTCGGAACGGTCGTGGTAGGCCAGCAGCTTACGCTGCGCAACCAGCGCCTGGATGGCATCGTAGAAGCCTTTTAACTGCGCCACATCGCGCACGTCTGCCGGCTTATCGCCCAGCTGACGGTAAACCTGCGCCAGCGCGGTCGCACCCAGCGCGTTGTTGCCTTTACCCAGGTCAATCAGCAGCAGGGCGTTGTCTTCGGTCACGAGCTGCGGCGTAACGGTATGACGAACGTCTTCCACGCGAGCAAAGGCGGAGATAATCAGCGACAGCGGAGAGGTGATCTCGCGCTGCTCGTTGCCTTCCTGCCAGCGGGTCTTCATCGACATGGAGTCTTTACCTACCGGAATGGTCAGGCCCAGCGCAGGGCACAGCTCTTCACCCACCGCTTTTACCGCTTCATACAAGCCTGCGTCTTCACCCGGGTGACCAGCAGCGGCCATCCAGTTCGCAGAAAGTTTGATACGTTTGATATCGCCAATCTGGGTTGCAGCGATGTTAGTCAGCGCTTCACCGACGGCCAGACGAGCAGAGGCCGCGAAGTCCAGCAGCGCCACCGGGGTACGTTCACCCAGCGCCATTGCTTCGCCGTAGTAGCTGTCGAGGCTCGCGGTGGTCACGGCGCAGTTAGCGACCGGGATCTGCCACGGGCCGACCATCTGATCGCGCGATACCATACCGGTCACGGTACGGTCGCCGATGGTCACGAGGAAGGTTTTCTCTGCCACGGCCGGCAGGTGCAGCACGCGGTTGACCGCTTCCGCAACGGTAATGCCCTGACGATCCAGCGCTTTTCCTGCCGCTTTGCGGGTTTCAACGTCGCGGGTCATCTTCGGCGTTTTACCGAGCAGAACGTCCAGCGGTAGATCGATCGGCTGGTTGTCAAAGTGGGTGTCGCTTAAGGAGAGATGCTTCTCTTCGGTCGCTTCACCAATAACGGCATACGGCGCACGCTCGCGGCGGCACAGCTCGTCAAACAGCGGTAATTGATCCGCTGCAACGGCCAGAACATAACGTTCCTGAGATTCGTTACACCAGATTTCCAGCGGGCTCATACCCGGCTCATCGCTCAGGATGTCGCGCAGGTTGAAACGACCACCGCGACCGCCGTCGCTCACCAACTCCGGCATGGCGTTAGACAAACCGCCCGCGCCCACATCGTGAATAAACAGAATTGGGTTAGCTTCACCCAGCTGCCAGCAGCGGTCGATCACTTCCTGGCAACGACGCTCCATTTCCGGGTTGTCGCGCTGCACGGAAGCAAAGTCGAGATCCGCATCAGACTGACCAGAGGTCATAGAAGAAGCCGCCCCACCGCCCAGGCCGATGTTCATTGCCGGACCGCCCAGTACGATCAGCTTCGCGCCCACGACGATCTCGCCTTTCTGCACGTGATCGGCGCGAATGTTGCCGATCCCGCCCGCCAGCATGATCGGTTTGTGGTAGCCGCGCAGCTCTTCGCCGTTGTGGCTGTCCACTTTCTCTTCATAGGTACGGAAGTAACCGTTCAGCGCCGGACGACCAAATTCGTTGTTAAACGCCGCGCCGCCCAGCGGGCCTTCAGTCATGATATCCAGCGCAGTTACAATGCGCTCTGGCTTGCCGAAATCTTCTTCCCACGGCTGTTCAAAACCCGGGATGCGCAGGTTGGAAACGGAGAAACCGACCAGACCGGCTTTTGGTTTTGCACCGCGGCCCGTTGCGCCTTCATCACGGATTTCACCGCCGGAACCGGTCGCCGCACCCGGCCACGGGGAGATCGCCGTCGGGTGGTTATGGGTTTCGACCTTCATCAGGATATGCGCGGGCTCCTGATGGAAGTCATAGCGCCCTGCTTCGCGATCGGCGAAGAAGCGGCCCACCTCGGAACCTTCCATTACCGCAGCGTTGTCTTTGTAGGCAGACAGCACGTGGTCAGGGGTTTTTTCCATGGTGTTTTTAATCATTTTGAACAGCGACTTCGGCTGCTGTTCGCCGTCGATAACCCATTCGGCGTTGAAAATCTTGTGACGACAGTGTTCAGAGTTGGCCTGCGCGAACATATAGAGTTCGATGTCATTCGGATTGCGGTTCAACTTAACAAACGCATCCTGCAGATAATCAATTTCGTCTTCTGCCAGTGCCAGGCCAAGACGCAGGTTCGCGTCAATCAGTGCCTGGCGCCCCTGCCCCAGCAAATCCACGCTCTGTACCGGCGCAGGCTGATGGTGGGAGAATAGCTTCTGCGCGTCATCGAGAGAGGCAAAAACACTCTCCATCATGCGGTCATGAAGCTCAGCTGCAACCGCCTGCCACTGTTCTTCGCTCAGAGTGGAAGCTTCCACATAGTACGCCACGCCGCGTTCCAGACGGTTAATCTGGCTCAGGCCACAGTTGTGGGCGATGTCGGTGGCTTTGGAAGACCAGGGGGAGATGGTGCCCGGACGCGGTGTCGCAAGGATCAGTTTGCCGGTTGGCGTATGGCTGCTCAGACTTGGGCCATACTTGAGCAGGCGTTCCAGCTGTACGCGCTCCTCTGCATTCAGGGGGGCATTCAGGTCAGCAAAATGGACATACTCAGCGTAAATATTGCTTACCGGAAGGTCGGCCGCCTGAAAACGTGCCAGCAGTTTGTTAATACGGAAGGCAGACAGTGCAGGCGAACCACGCAGAATTTCCATCATAAGTCTCTCGTCTTCGAAGCGCCGGGGCGCTTACAGTGTGCGCAAGGGGGGAAAACGGGCGTCATTATAGAGAATCCTGAGCGCCGACGAAACCGTTTGCGTCGAAATAAAATCTACGCAGATGTTTAACAATAGATGTGACCTGTCTCTCTAATGGGTTGCCAAGTGGCGCAAGTTTACGCAAAATGCCGCTCATTCAATGGCAAACCTTATTATTAACATGGCTACAGCAGACTGAGGCAACCGGCGTCGCAGAGAATTAACTAATTGAAAAAATTAAAGATTAATTATCTGCTCATCGGCATTGTGACGTTGCTGCTGGCAGTGGCCCTCTGGCCTTCTATCCCCTGGTTCGGCAAAGCCGAAAACCGTATCGCCGCCATAAAGGAGCGGGGGGAATTGCGCGTCAGTACCCTAAACTCTCCGCTGATCTACAGCGACATCAACGGCAAAGTTATTGGTCTGGATTACGAACTGGCCCAACAGTTCGCCGATTATCTTGGCGTAAAGCTTAAAATTACCGTCCGCCAGAATATCAACCAGTTGTTTGATGACCTCGATAACGACGATGCCGATATGCTCGCGGCCGGGCTGGTGTATAACAGCGAGCGCAGCAAGAACTATCAGCCAGGCCCGACCTACTACTCCGTTTCGCAGCAACTGGTCTACCGTGTCGGAAGCGTTCGCCCGCGCACGCTTGCTACCATTAACGATCAACAACTGACGATTGCCCCCGGCCATGTGGTGATTGACGATCTGCGTGAGCTCAAGGAGAAGAAATACCCGGACCTGAGCTGGACAGTCGATCCCAAACTCGGCACTACGGAACTGCTGGAACAGGTTAAAAATCAGAAACTGCCCTATACCATCGCTGATTCGGTTGCGATCAGTCTTTTCCAGCGCGTTCACCCTGAGATCGCCGTAGCGCTGGACGTGACAGATGAACAACCCGTTACCTGGTTTACCCAGCTCGACGACGATCAGACCGTCTCTGCGGCGATGCTCGATTTCTTCAATACCATCAATGAAGACGGTACCCTGGCGCGTCTGGAGGAGAAGTATCTCGGTCACGGTGACGACTTTGACTATGTCGACACCCGCAGCTTCCTGCGCGCGATAGACGGTGTCTTGCCGGATCTGCAGCCGTTGTTTGAAAAATACGCCCAGGAAATTGACTGGAAACTGCTGGCGGCTATCTCCTATCAGGAATCTCACTGGGATACCCAGGCCACGTCGCCCACGGGCGTACGCGGTTTAATGATGCTAACCAAAAATACCGCCCTGAGCCTGGGTGTGAATGACCGTACCGATGCCGAACAGAGCATCAGCGGTGGTGCACGCTACCTGCAGGATATGATGGCCAAGGTACCGGAAACAGTGCCGGAAGAAGAGCGGATCTGGTTCGCGCTGGCCGCCTACAACATGGGTTATGCGCATATGCTTGATGCGCGAGCGCTGACGGCGAAAACGAAAGGTAACCCGGACAGCTGGTCAGACGTTAAACAGCGGTTGCCCCTGCTGAGCCAGAAACCCTGGTACAACAAGCTGACATATGGCTACGCACGCGGACATGAGGCTTACGCCTATGTGGAAAATATCCGTAAATATCAGATAAGCCTGGTAGGATACCTGCTGGAAAAAGAGAAAGAAGCGGCAGAGGCAAAACAACTGGCTCAAAGTTACCCGGTTGTGACACCGGATGAACTTAATCGTCCGACAACTTCAATTCTGCCTTTTGTTGCTTTTTCTGCTGCCGGCGCATTCGAAAGAAATCACTTAGTAGCCCCGAACACTCTGGTGCAAGCACCCCGCCGATAGTCTTAACCTGATGGTTCATCCCCGGGTGTCCCAGAACATCCATCAGTGAGCCGGCAGCGCCGGTTTTTTCATCCCGCGCACCGAAGACAAGCGTGCCAATACGGCTGTGTACCATCGCACCAGAACACATCACGCAGGGTTCAAGCGTCACGTAAAGCGTGGTGTCGAGCAGGCGATAGTTTTGCAACACCAGCCCACCTTGTCGAAGCGCCATGATTTCGGCGTGAGCAGTGGGATCGTGACGACCAATCGGGCGATTCCAGCCTTCTCCAATCACCTGGTTGTTGTAAACCAGCACGGCACCCACGGGGACCTCGCCCTCTTCCCAGGCACGTTGAGCCAGCGTTAGCGCGTGGCGCATCCAGTATTCATGATTGTGTTCAGGATTGGACAAGGGTTGATACTCCGGTCTAAAAGCGGGCGGCATTATACACACCCTCCAGAGAGAAGACTATTCGAGTTGCTGAAGTTCCCCTGACGGCGTGACGCGCCAGCGATGCTGACAAAAATAGAGCAGCGGATTGTCCTGTTTACTGTCACTGTAGCCGCTGTAAAGACGCAGTGGTGTACCGATGCGTTTCTCCAGTTGCACCACTTTTTCATGTCCCAGGCAACGCAGGGTGAGCACCCAACCGCCATAACCGCGAGCAATCTGTGTGGCGATAAGATTCACCCTGGGGAGCCATGGGGTATCAAAATAGACCTGCTCAACCAGCGTCTGCGGTGAACCGGTAATCAGCCAGATATCGGCATCGTTCGCATCGAGATAGCTGGTGAGACGCGCCTGAACGACAGGAAACGCGGCGACATGACCGCGAAACCAGTGTGCAAAATCCTGTTCGAGCTGTTTGAGTCGCGATTCACTGTGGCCAAACGTGCATCCCCACAGCAGCAGACTCATCGGCCATCGCGCTGCCCGGCCTTTCACCAGCAGCGCGATGCCAATCACGGGTAAGAGCGGTAATACGAGCAGTGCATTCAGAGGCTGACGCCGCAACAGGTAGCGCATAAACGTACCAAACATATCCTGCTGATGCAGCGTTCCATCCAGGTCGAAAAAGACAACGCGACGCTCGTAATTTGCCAAACCTTACTCCTCTGGATCGTTGAATCCTAACAGCCAGGTAAACAGGAACCCGGCTATCACCGCTACTAAATAGCCTAACAGATAGAGCATCACTTTTCCGGTCACGATGGTCAACGCCAGCGGTAAACCGGACAGTCCAAAAGTGATAACAGTGGCGACTTTCCAGTAGCTGATGAGTGCTCCACCTACCGCACCACCCAGACAGGCAGCGAGGAACGGTTTGCCCAGCGGCAGCGTGACGCCAAAAATCAGCGGTTCACCAATGCCAAGCAAACCGACAGGAAGTGCGCCTTTAATCACTTTTTTCAGGCGCATATTACGGGTTTTCATCAGCACAGCGATGGCCGCACCAACCTGTCCCACGCCTGCCATAGAGAGGATAGGCAGAAGCGCGTTGTAACCGTGCGTCTGCACCAGCTCGACATGGATCGGTACCAGACCCTGATGCAGACCGGTCAGCACTAATGGCAGGAAAGTGCCAGACAGCACCGCCCCCACCAAAAGGCCGCCGCGATCGATAGCCAAAGACGCGCCATGGGCAATCGCTTCTGAGATCCAGCCGCCCAGGGGTTGCAGTGCAACAATCGCCACACTGCCGGTGATAAGAGTCGTCAGCAGTGGATTGAGGATAAGTTCAATTGATCCGGGCAAAAGAGCACGCAATTTTTTCTCGATCCAGCACATCAGGATCACCACCAGCAGTACAGCAATCACCCCGCCGCGTCCCGGCTGAAGCGCCTCGCCAAACAGGGTTATCTGTGCCAGTTGTGGGCTGGATAAAATCCCTGCCATCACCCCGCCCATGGCCAGCGAGCCACCAAACACCTTAGCCGTGTTCACCCCGACCAGAATGTTCATGATGGCAAACACTGCGCTGCCGAAAATCCCGAGAATACCCAGCAGATTCGGATACTGAGTGGCAAAATCCCCAACAATATCCGGGCGCTTGAGGATGTTAATGATCCCGGTGATCAAACCAGAAGCAATGAACGCTGGGATCAACGGAATAAAGACGTTTGCCAGTTGGCGCAGCGCATCGCTCATTGGGGCTTTGTATTTGGCCTTTGCCTGCGCTTTGGTGCGTTCAGCATCGTCAATCGACACGCTTGCTCCGCTGCCCATCAGTGCGCGCATGGCGTCGACCACCTGTGCCGCTTTCCCCGGCCCGACGATCAACTGGTGCTGTTGCCCCTGTTTCACGTAGCCGCTGACGCCGGAAAGCTGCTTCAGACGCGGCACATCAAGCTGATCATCGTTATGCACTTCGACCCGCACGCGCGTCATGCAGTTTTCCAGACGCTGAATATTCTCTTCCCCACCAATTCCTTGCAGGATATTGCTGGCGAGCGCTGCTGTTTTATCCATACACGCCTCTGTTAGTTTTCTAATGCCGCCCGTAAGAAACCGTTATGCGCATCGAGTTTGGCTCTCGCGGCCGCCGCATCCAGCCCGCTTAAGATCATCAGAATGGCCGGTTTAACATCGTGATCGGTCTGTTTGAGCACCGCTTCTGCCTCTTCACGCCCTGCGCCCGTCGCCTCCATCACCATGCGGCAGGCTCTGTCCACCAGCTTGACGTTGGTCGCCTGCATATCCACCATCAGGTTCTGGTAAACCTTGCCGAACTTCACCATTGCACCGGTGGAGATCATATTGAGCACCAGCTTTTGCGCGGTCCCGGATTTCAGGCGCGTGGAGCCGGTGAGCGCTTCCGGCCCGACCACCGGAGAGATAGCTATAGCGGCCACCTGTGCAATCGGTGAGCCTGGGTTACAGGAGATGGCGACCGTCGTGCAGCCGGTCTGGTTAGCGTATTCCAGCCCGCCAATGACGTACGGCGTGCGTCCGGATGCCGCCAGCCCGACCACCAGATCCTTCGCTGTCAGATTCAGCGCCTTCAGGTCATCCTCGCCCAGCTGTTTGTTATCTTCCGCCCCTTCAACGGCTTTCAGCAGCGCACCTGGACCACCGGCAATCAACCCGACCACCAGACCGTGTGGAACACCAAACGTCGGTGGGCATTCGGACGCATCCAGTACGCCAAGACGCCCGCTGGTTCCGGCCCCCATATAAATAATACGACCACCCGCCTTCAGTGCTTCCGCCGCGGCATCGACAGCTTTCGCCACCTCAGGTAATGTCTCTTTCACTGCCTGCGCCACCAGCGTATCCTGTTGATTAAAACGGTTAACCAGCTCAAGGGTGGAAAGTGCATCCAGATCCATGGTTTGCGGGTTACGCGTTTCTGAAACAAGTGAGCCAAGATTCATGTTTTGTACCTCAGGAATTTTTAATTCATAATAATCACACTATAATGGAATATAAAATTCATTCAGGCGAGCAAAATTCGTATTTGCGCAGATAATCACATTTTCGCCAGGAGAACCTATGAACTGTTTAATTCGTATTCGCCAGCGGTATGCAGGCTTTGCTCAAAGCGACAAAAAGCTGGCGGATTTTCTGCTTTCTCAGCCCGATCGCGCCCGCCATCTCAGCTCGCAGCAGCTGGCGAGTGAAGCCGGCGTGAGTCAATCAAGCGTGGTGAAATTTGCCCAGAAGATTGGCTTTAAGGGCTTTCCCGCCCTCAAACTGGCGATTAGCGAAGCGCTGGTGAGTAACCCCAATCCGCAGTCGATGCCCGTACATAACCAGATCCGTGGTGATGACCCGATGCGTCTGGTTGGGGAAAAGCTGATTAAAGAGAATGTCGCGGCCATGCATGCGACGCTCGATGTGAACACGGAAGAGAAACTGCTGGAGAGCGTGGCGATGCTACGTGCAGCACGGCGTATCATTTTGACCGGAATTGGCGCATCCGGCCTGGTGGCACGTAATTTTGGCTGGAAGCTAACCAAAATCGGTTATAACGCCATTGTCGAGCAGGATATGCACGCCCTGCTGGCGACTGTACAGGCGATGGATCCTGACGATCTGCTGCTGGCAATCTCCTATTCCGGTGAGCGTCGTGAAATCAACATGGCGACCGACGAAGCCCTGCGTGTCGGCGGTAAAATTCTGGCAATCACCGGCTTTACTCCGAATGCCCTGCAACAGCGGGCAACGCGCTGTTTATATACCATTGCCGAAGAGCAGGCTACGCGCAGTGCGGCTATCTCGTCCACCAGTGCGCAAATGATGCTGACCGATCTGCTGTTTATGGCGCTGGTGCAGCAGGATCTGGAACACGCACCCGAGCGCATTCGCCACAGCGAAGAACTGGTAAAGAAACTGGTTTGACGCGTATAATGCCCGCCCAGTTTGTGTTGTTTCTGAGAATTTCCTGATGGCGCTGTTAATTACCAAAAAATGCATCAATTGCGATATGTGCGAACCCGAATGCCCGAACCAGGCGATTTCGATGGGCGACAGCATTTATGAAATTAACAGCGACCGCTGCACCGAATGCATCGGTCACTATGAGACGCCGACCTGTCAGAAAGTGTGCCCGATCCCCAATACTATCCTGAAAGATCCGGCACACGTCGAGAGCGAAGAGCAGCTATGGGATAAGTTTGTCCTGATGCATCATGCGGACAAACTTTAACTTTCGATGATCACCGTTGCGCTTGCATAGTGGCGTTCATCCGCGATCGTCACGTGCATGTGGTTCACGCCCAGCTTCTCAGCCAGCTTTTGCGCCTCGCCCCATAAACGCAGGCGTGGCTTACCCAGCTCATCGTTAAACACTTCAAACTGGTTAAATGCCAGACCATTTCGAATACCCGTACCAAAGGCTTTGGCGGCCGCTTCTTTCACAGCAAAACGCTTGGCCAGAAAACGCACCGGCTGCTGATGCGCTTCCCAGATGGCCCATTCGTTATCGCTTAGCACACGCCTTGCCAGGCGATCGCCGCTACGGGCGATCACCGCTTCAATGCGGGCTATTTCAACGATATCCGTGCCTAAGCCCAGAATGGCCATTACTTGCGCGCTTCCAGCATCAGACGTTTCATCTCTGATACCGCCTCTTTCAGGCCACTCATCACTGCACGGCCAATAATCGCATGGCCGATATTCAGCTCATGCATTTCCGGCAGGGCGGCGATGGCCTTAACGTTGTGGTAGGTGAGGCCATGTCCAGCATTGACCTTCAGGCCCAGGCTTGCGGCATAAGTGGCTGCTTTAGCGATACGCTCCAGCTCTTTGGCCTGCTCAGCATCGCTTTCAGCATCAGCATAACAACCGGTATGAATTTCGATATACGGTGCGCCCGCATCGGCTGCCGCTTTGATCTGGGCGAAATCGGCGTCGATAAACAGAGAAACCAGGATGCCGGCATCAGCCAGACGTTTGCAGGCATCGCGCATTTTGTCGAGCTGCCCTGCAACATCCAGACCGCCTTCGGTCGTCACTTCCTGACGCTTTTCCGGTACCAGGCAGCAGAAATGGGGTTTAGTCTCGCAGGCAATCGCCAGCATCTCTTCCGTGACGGCCATCTCCAGATTCATACGGGTATCCAGCGTCTGACGCAGAATACGTACGTCGCGATCGGTGATATGGCGACGGTCTTCACGCAAATGAACGGTAATGCCGTCGGCGCCAGCCTGTTCGGCGATAAATGCCGCCTGAACCGGGTCAGGATAAGCCGTGCCGCGCGCATTACGCAGCGTGGCGATATGATCAATGTTGACGCCTAACAGTAATTCAGCCATGACAATCCTCGGTTTTCTTTTGGTTCTGTCTCTAACGTTTCGGCATAAACTGCCTGAATAATTCGCGGCTCTTTAAGGGCTTGCCGCCAAGATACGGCTTGAGGGCAATGCGGGTAAAGCGTTTTGCGGCGCGCAGTGTGTCCTGATCGGGAAACTCGCGCTCATACAGCGCCCGGAGATGACGACCGGTAAATGTGCTGTTATCGATTACGACGCTGGCAATAAAACCTTTTTCTTCCCGATAACGATAGGTCATCGTGTCCTCGACCTCGTCTCCGCTCCCCGCACAATGCAGAAAATCGACGCCATATCCCAGATGTCCCAGCAGAGCCAGTTCGAAACGACGCAGCGCAGGTTCGGGGGTACCGGTGGTACCCGCCAGCGCCTGAATACAGTGCAGATAATCGAAGAAAAGTTCAGAGAAGCGAGTCTCATGTTCAAGAACGCGCGAGATGAGTTCGTTGATATACAAACCGCTGTACAGCGTGATACCAGAAAGAGGAAGTGCCAGAGAGACGGCTTCGGCACTGCGCAGGGTTTTGACCTCCCCTCGCCCACCAAAACGAACCAGCAAGGGAGTGAAAGGCTGTAAGGCACCTTTCAGGTTAGAACGTTTGGAACGTGCGCCTTTCGCAACAAGGCGCACGCGGCCCGACTCTTCCGTGAAGACGTCCAGCATGAGGCTGGTTTCGCTCCAGGGACGACTATGCAGGACAAAGGCACGCTGCCATCCATCCATCATACTCGTCGTCTTGAGTTATTGGTCTTCGCCGTAACCGAGGCTGCGCAGAGCACGCTCATCATCGGCCCAGCCAGATTTCACTTTCACCCACAGTTCCAGGTGAACCGGGGCTTCGAACATCTCCTGCATGTCTTTGCGGGCTTCAATGCCGATGGTTTTGATCTTGGCACCTTTGTTGCCAATCACCATCTTCTTCTGCCCTTCACGCTCAACGAGGATCAGGCCATTGATATCGTAGCCGCCGCGTTCGTTGCTCTGGAAACGTTCGATTTCTACCGTCACGGAGTATGGCAGCTCAGCACCGAGGAAGCGCATCAGCTTTTCACGGATGATCTCAGAGGCCATAAAGCGCTGGGAGCGATCGGTAACGTACTCTTCCGGGAAGTGATGGATCGCTTCCGGCAGATGCTTACGCACGATGCCCGCGATGGTATCCACATTCAGACCGGTCTCGGCAGACAACGGTACGATATCGAGGAAATTCATCTGACTACCGAGCCACTGCAGATGCGGCAGCAGGTCAGCCTTCTCTTGTACGTTGTCCACTTTGTTGACCGCGAGGATGACCGGTGTTTTACCGTCACGCAGTTTATTCAGCACCATTTCGTCGTCCGGCGTCCAGCGGGTGCCTTCAACAACGAAAATGACCAGCTCAACGTCGCCAATCGAGCTGCTCGCCGCCTTGTTCATCAGGCGGTTAATGGCGCGCTTCTCTTCCATGTGCAGGCCCGGAGTATCGACATAAATCGCCTGATACGCGCCTTCTGTATGGATACCCACGATGCGATGACGCGTGGTCTGCGCCTTACGTGAGGTAATAGAAATCTTCTGCCCGAGCAGATTATTCAGCAGCGTAGATTTGCCGACGTTCGGACGTCCGACGATGGCAATAAATCCGCAATAGGTTTTTTCTTCGCTCATTCCAGCTCCAGCATTTTCAACGCCTGTTCGGCGGCAGCCTGTTCAGCCTTACGACGGCTAGAACCTGTGCCCACCACCGGTTCACTCAGGCCACTGACCTGGCAATGGATGGTAAATTCCTGATCGTGCGCTTCGCCACGCACCTGCACCACCAGATAGGATGGCAGCGGGAGATGACGACCCTGCAAATATTCCTGCAAACGCGTTTTCGGATCTTTTTGTTTATCGCCCGGACTGATTTCGTCCAGACGGGTCTGATACCAGTTCAGGATCAGTTTTTCTACGGTCTGGATATCGCTGTCCAGGAACACGCCACCGATTAATGCTTCGACCGTATCGGCAAGAATAGATTCACGACGGAAGCCGCCGCTTTTCAGTTCACCCGGCCCAAGACGCAGACATTCGCCCAGTTCAAATTCGCGCGCGATTTCCGCAAGGGTATTGCCCCGAACCAGCGTGGCACGCATGCGGCTCATATCACCTTCATCCACACGCGGGAAACGATGATAAAGCGCATTCGCAATCACGAAACTTAAAATAGAGTCGCCTAAAAATTCGAGGCGCTCATTATGTTTGCTGCTGGCACTGCGATGGGTTAATGCCTGTTGCAACAACTCCTGATGATGAAAAGTGTAGCCCAGCTTCCGTTGAAGCCGATTAATTACGATGGGGTTCATGCGATACCAATAAATGAATGCGACAAAAATGCAGCACACGAAACCGACCTGAGAAAACCAACGCGGTTTCGTGTGCCGTGGCACCCTTGCAGGGCCAACCTTAAACTTCGGGGGAATATTCTATACACAACGACAGGGGATGTCGTTAGTTCGAAGAGATTTATCGCTGAAATAATTCACGCAGCCGCTAATTAAAGCGGCTACGCGTTCATTTAATGAGAATTAATGGATTCCGCCAATACGATTCAGGCGTACGCCGGTCGGCCATTCACCTTCCTGCTTCTCAAAACTCATCCAGATTGCGGTCGCTTTGCCCACCAGATTCGCTTCAGGTACAAAGCCCCAGTAACGGCTGTCCGCAGAATTATCGCGGTTATCACCCATCATGAAGTAGTGTCCCGGAGGCACAATCCAGCTTGCCAGCTGCTGACCCGGTTGTTTGTAATACATACCCAGCTGATCCTGCGCAATCGGCACGGTCAGGATACGGTGCGTAACATCACCCAGCGTCTCTTTACGCTCAACCAGACGAATACCGTTCTCTTTGGTTTCACCTTTCGGTACCTGGAAGAACCCGCTGGTCGCCTCCCCGCCGTTACGACGGGCAAAGGTCTGGACAAAATCACTTGGCTCAACGTTTGAGTACGTGATTGGCAGCGCGTTCTCACACGCCGTACCGGAACTGCAGCCCGGCTGAACGGTAACTTCCTTCGCAACCGGATCGTAAGTGACCTTATCACCCGGCAGACCCACCGCACGCTTAATGTAGTCCAGGCGCGGATCTTCCGGATATTTGAACACCACGATGTCGCCACGTTTCGGATGACCCGTTTCGATCAGCGTTTTCTGGTAGATAGGATCTTTGATGCCGTAGGCAAACTTCTCTACCAGAATAAAATCACCAATCAGCAGCGTTGGCATCATTGAACCTGACGGGATCTGGAACGGTTCGTAAATAAACGAACGTACCACCAGCACAATCGCCAGCACCGGGAATACCGAGGCTCCTGTTTCCAGCCAGCCCGGTTTCGGGCCGACTTTCTTCAGCGTTTTCACATCCAGCTGATCGCCTGTGGCTGCCTGAGCGGCAGCCTGACGTTCACGGCGTTTTGGGGCGAAGATAAACTTATCCAGACACCACAACAGACCGGTCACCAGGGTAGCAATGACCAGGATCAGGGCAAACATGTTCGCCATGCCAACTCCTTAGGGTTATTTGCTGTCTTTACCAACATGAAGGATGGCAAGGAATGCTTCCTGCGGCAGCTCGACGTTACCGACCTGCTTCATACGCTTCTTACCTTCTTTCTGTTTCTGCAGCAGCTTTTTCTTACGGCTGACGTCACCGCCATAGCATTTAGCCAGAACGTTTTTACGCAGCTGTTTTACGGTGGAACGCGCGATAATGTGGTTGCCGATGGCAGCCTGAATCGCGATATCAAACTGCTGACGCGGGATCAGGTCTTTCATCTTCTCAACCAGCTCACGGCCACGATATGGCGCGTTGTCGTTGTGGGTGATCAGCGCCAGCGCGTCCACGCGCTCACCGTTGATCAGCACGTCCACACGGACCATGTTGGAGGCCTGGAAGCGTTTGAAGTTGTAATCCAGTGACGCATAGCCACGAGAGGTTGACTTCAGACGGTCGAAGAAGTCGAGTACCACTTCCGCCATTGGGATTTCATAGGTCAGCGCCACCTGGTTACCGTGGTAAACCATGTTGGTCTGCACACCACGCTTCTCGATACACAGCGTAATGACGTTACCCAGGAACTCCTGCGGCAGCAGCATGTGACACTCAGCGATTGGCTCGCGCAGCTCGTGAATGTTGTTCAGCGGCGGAAGCTTGGACGGGCTGTCGACGTAGATAACCTCTTTCGAGGTGGTTTCAACTTCATAGACTACGGTCGGTGCAGTGGTGATCAGATCCAGATCGTATTCACGCTCCAGACGCTCCTGAATGATCTCCATGTGCAGCAGGCCGAGGAAGCCACAGCGGAAGCCGAAGCCCAGCGCCGTGGAGCTCTCTGGCTCGTAGAACAGTGAGGCATCGTTCAGGCTAAGCTTACCGAGTGCATCGCGGAAGTTTTCGTAGTCGTCAGAGCTAACCGGGAACAGACCCGCGTAAACCTGCGGTTTCACCTTTTTAAAACCTGGCAGTGCTTTATCTGCCGGGTTACGTGCCCCCGTCAGGGTATCGCCTACTGGCGCGCCAAGGATGTCTTTGATTGCGCAGACCAACCAACCTACCTCGCCGCACTTCAGCTCGGTACGGTCAACCTGTTTTGGCGTGAAGATGCCCAGACGATCGGCGTTGTAGACTTGCCCGGTACTCATTACCTTGATTTTGTCGCCTTTACGCATGGTGCCGTTTTTAATACGCACCAGGGAGACAACGCCAAGGTAGTTATCAAACCAGGAGTCGATGATCAGCGCCTGCAGCGGGCCATCCGGGTCACCTTCCGGAGCCGGAATATCACGAACCAGACGTTCCAGAACATCGGTCACGCCCACGCCCGTTTTAGCGGAGCAGCGTACCGCATCGGTCGCGTCGATGCCGACAATATCTTCAATCTCTTCCGCTACGCGCTCAGGATCGGCGGCTGGCAGGTCGATCTTATTCAGAACCGGCACAACTTCGAGATCCATTTCCATCGCGGTGTAGCAGTTTGCCAGGGTCTGGGCTTCTACGCCCTGCCCGGCATCCACCACCAGCAGCGCGCCTTCACAGGCTGCCAGCGAGCGTGATACTTCATAGGAGAAGTCAACGTGGCCTGGGGTGTCGATAAAGTTTAACTGATAGGTTTCACCATCAGCCGCTTTGTAATCCAGCGTGACGCTCTGCGCTTTAATGGTGATACCGCGTTCGCGTTCCAGGTCCATGGAGTCCAGAACCTGGGCTTCCATTTCACGATCAGACAGGCCACCGCAAATCTGGATAATACGGTCAGACAGCGTCGACTTACCGTGGTCAATGTGAGCAATGATCGAAAAGTTACGTATGTTCTTCATATAGTTAAATAATTATGCCTTACGAATTCCTGGAGGCCGCTGTTCTTAGCCTGACGTTTTTCAGTGCGAAAACGCAGCATTCTACACTACATCCTCGCTACCTGGAAATGCACTTAGAGACAGGTATAGCGTGAAGAAAGGACGTTTTCTGTTTTAGGACGTAAATAATGATAAAGCCCGATGGATCACCGGGCCTCAGAAGAGAGCGTTTCAACACGAAGCTGGTCTGGCGCCAGCCCAACGCTGAGAATGACAGGTTGCCACTCTTCGCGGGCAGCGAGCTTCGGAGAGAAACCTTTGGCCAACCAGAATCCTCCCACGCCACCTAATGCGGCACCGCACATGGCGGCTGCATCGGTGCCAAACAGCATCTGGAATATGCCGCCCATCACAAACAACCCTACCAGCGGGGAGAGATAAACCAGCATAGCCGAACTGAGCAGGCTACCTTCCGCAATACCCAGCTCGACCTTCTGTCCCGCCATCAACGGCTGTTCGCTTGGCACAGAAATCGTGTGCGACGTTTGTGGCCCGAGCTTATTCAGCACGCGACTGCCGCAGCCGGCTCTGGACGCGCAGCTATTACATGATGCTTTGACATCGCAGCTCACCAGCGCAATGCCGTTCTGCCACGATACAACCGTAGCCCACTCTTTAATCATTGTGCGGCCCTGAATTTTATGCTGTCAGAAATGCGTTTTGCCGTCTGCGGAGGTAACTCACCCACAATCGTGATCTCTGCGTTATCGCGTACCGTGGTGCTGACCGTACGACGTCCGGTACGAAGCATTTGTTCAGAACTGTTTGCCGTTGCGCGGTTAATATTCACCGAGAAGCTGAATAATCCATCGGAATAAAGACGCGATTCAACGGGAGTCTCAATGGTTGGCAACTGACGACGGCTGCTTGAAACTTCGCTAAACCCTTGTGGGATCCAGGAAGGCACCCAGTTGAAATTAACAGAGTCACCCGCCGGAACAGAAAGCAGTGGCGGCAGACTGGCTTTAGCCAGATTCTGCATGCTGTTTCCAACCTGATTGTTCACATTGAAGGAGATAACGCGGAACTGTTCCAGCGTTTCACCGTCACGGTCAAGCAGGTCTACACGCATCGGAAGTTTAGTTTCTGCGTCAATCCAGACGATATAGCTGTAGCGTGTTCCGTCCCGGGCAACAACGCGGATCACCTCACACAACCTGTCCGCAATGCGCGTACGCCCTACCGAAATAAAATCGTAGTAAGGGGCGAGCCGCTTGAAGTCGGTGTAAATAAGTGACGGCAGAGAATCAACGATATAGTCGCCATTCAGCGTGAATGGCTCCAGACCTGGTTCGAAATAACTGATTTCGTTACCACGCTGAACAACTTCCCGACGCGGGCCATCCATCTGTAAAAGCTGGGCGAGCGGCTGGTTATCAAGACGGGCATGGCGATAGCGTAACGACTCGACACCCTGCTTATTGATGCTGATAAATGCCAACTCATAATTGAGTGACTGGCTAGCCTGATTCATTTGCTGCAACAACGCCCCGGATGAAACATCAGCCGAGGCGTTGGCAGAGAAGAACAAGCTACCCGCCATCAGAGACATGGCGAACCAAAGTTGCTTCATTACTGCGATTGCGTTCCTAAAGTTTGGTTTCCGGGCACCTGCACAGCAGCTTGCTGTGTTTGTGCCTGCTCAAACTGAAGCTGTTCAGAGTGCAGACGACGCTGCAACTCATAATCCTGCAACATCGCATTAATGCGACGGCGCTGCTCCTGAACCTGCTGTTGCTGACCGCCGCTGGCGGAGGCATCAGCCGGTACACCCAGACTTACCGGGCTGGCTTTGCCCATCATCGGCAGTGTGTTAAACACTGGCGCTTCTGGCTGCTGATTAGTTTCAGACTGAGTATTATAGTGCTGGACGCCAACGATAACTGCAAGCGATACGCATGCAGCCACCCCCATTTGGGTGAGCTGGCTAGCCCACGGACGCACCTTTTGCCAGAACGGCATTTTCTGCCACTGGTGAGGTGCTGGTTGAGCTTCAGGAATCAGCGGAGTGGTCTGATGAACAGGCTCATTCTCAATGGCCGCCATCACGCGGGCTGAGATATCGAAATGGAGAACCTCGCCGGTGTCACCACGAAGAGTGTCACGGATGAGATGGTAACTCTCCCAGGTCTCTTGCATTTCGGGAGAATGAGACAGCTCGTTGAGCAGCTCACTATCCAGCGTTTCACCATCCATTAAAGCGGAAAGTTTTTCTTTCTGCATGCCTAATACCTTTTCCAGTATCCCGCTATCGTCAACGCCTGATAAGCGGTTGAACTTTATTATCAATAGCTTCTCGCGCACGGAAAATTCGTGAACGTACCGTACCGACCGGACAATCCATGATAGCGGCTATCTCTTCATAGCTCAGACCATCCAGCTCCCGTAACGTAATTGCCATGCGTAAATCTTCCGGGAGCGACTCGATCGTGCGAAAAACGATTTGTCTCAGTTCTTCTGACAACATTAAGTTCTCAGGGTTCGAAATTTCTTTCAATGCGCCGCCACTTTCGAAGTTTTCGGCGTCGATTGCGTCCACATCACTTGAAGGTGGACGACGTCCCTGAGCGACCAGATAATTCTTTGCCGTATTGACCGCAATACGGTACAGCCAGGTATAAAAAGCACTATCCCCCCGGAAAGAATCCAGCGCGCGATAGGCCTTGATAAAAGACTCTTGTACCACATCAGGTACATCACCTGACGGTACATAACGGGAAACCAGGCTCGCCACTTTATGCTGGTAGCGCACCACCAGTAAGTTAAAGGCTTTCTGATCTCCCTTCTGGACCCGTTCAACCAGGACCTGGTCCGTTAACTGCTCGCTCATCCGAGGTAATGTCTCCCCAAACCTAAATTCCACGCGTTATCGAAACGCCACTCTAAAATACCGCACTTTGAGCAAGCACCGAATTAGAGTGTCTGATCTTCAATAAGTTCCGTAACGCCTTTGTTTTTGTTCATCGCGCCGCAGACTGTTCATTTTCTCTCATTATAAGTCTGTTCACGATACGCACCACTTTCTGACAAGAAACATCTTTTTCCCGCCAGAAGAGTAACGCAACCCTGGCTTTATTTCACCACAAAATCTGACACTAACGATCTGCTTCGCAAAATAATTTCATTCATTTACCTCCTGTTTACGCCACCTTACGAGTTTAGTCATTGCAACAGACTTTAAAAAAAACGTGCGATATCTCGCATTCAGGTGCTATTCTGACCAAACACTGTTTAGTAAATTAAACAAAATCATGAACACAACACCTGAACTTCATTGTGATGTACTGATCATCGGCAGCGGTGCTGCCGGTCTCTCTCTGGCGCTGCGTCTGGCCGAGCATCAGAACGTTATTGTTCTGAGTAAAGGGCCGATAAGTGAAGGTTCCACATTTTATGCCCAGGGCGGTATTGCCGCTGTGTTTGACGAAACAGACAGCATTGCATCACATGTTGAAGATACGTTGATTGCCGGTGCCGGGATCGTGGATACGCACGCCGCAGAGTTTGTCGCCAGTAATGCCCGTCATTGCGTTCAATGGCTCATCGACCAGGGGGTATTATTTGATACCCAGGTTCAGCCCAATGGCGAAGAGAGCTATCACCTTACTCGTGAAGGCGGTCATAGTCACCGTCGCATCCTTCACGCCGCGGATGCCACGGGTAAAGAAGTTGAAACTACGCTGGTCAGTAAGGCTCTTAGTCATCCTAATATTCGGGTCCTTGAGCGGAGTAATGCCGTTGACCTGATTATTTCCGACAAAATTGGCCTGCCCGGCACGCGTCGCGTCGTGGGTGCCTGGGTCTGGAATCGTAATAAAGAGAAGGTTGAAACTTGTCAGGCGAAGGCTGTCGTACTGGCTACAGGCGGCGCCTCCAAGGTATATCAGTACACCACCAACCCGGACATAGCCTCCGGAGACGGTATTGCCATGGCCTGGCGCGCCGGTTGCCGCGTGGCGAACCTCGAATTTAACCAGTTTCACCCGACCGCATTGTTCCACCCTCAGGCACGCAACTTCCTGCTCACGGAAGCGCTGCGCGGAGAAGGTGCTTACCTGAAACGCCCTGACGGCTCACGCTTTATGCCGGACTTTGATACCAGAGGTGAACTCGCGCCACGTGACATCGTTGCCCGCGCCATCGACCATGAAATGAAACGTCTTGGCGTGGACTGCATGTATCTCGATATCAGCCATAAGCCCGCAGAGTTCATTCGCCAGCACTTCCCGATGATTTACGAAAAGCTGCTGAATCTGGGCATTGATTTAACCCGCGATCCGGTGCCCATTGTACCTGCCGCCCACTATACCTGTGGTGGCGTAATGGTTGACGACCATGGACGTACGGATGTAGATGGCCTGTATGCTATCGGAGAGGTCAGCTATACCGGACTTCACGGCGCGAACCGTATGGCCTCTAACTCACTGCTTGAATGCCTGGTGTACGGCTGGTCTGCAGCGGAAGACATCACGAAACGCATGCCGTACGCCCGCGAGACAGAGCACCTGCCTGCCTGGGATGAAAGCCGTGTGGATAACCCGGATGAGTTGGTGGTGATCCAACATAACTGGCATGAGCTACGACTGTTTATGTGGGACTACGTGGGGATTGTACGCACGACCAAACGACTTGAGCGCGCGTTGCGCCGCATCACCATGCTCCAACAGGAAATTGATGAGTATTATGCCAATTTCCGCGTATCGAATAATTTGCTGGAGCTGCGCAATCTGGTTCAGGTCGCTGAACTGATTGTACGCTGCGCGATGATGCGTAAAGAGAGCCGCGGGCTGCACTATACCCTGGATTACCCGGATCAGCTTGCTGAATCCGGCCCGTCGATACTCTCACCGCAGGTTCACATAAACAGATAAAATGCCTGGGTCAGAGCGGTGTAATCTTCGGAATAACGCTGGTCTGGCCCACGGATCACCATTCTGTCATTAAAGCATTCACCTTCTTTTGGTGATAGCGCCAGCAGTACGCGGTGCGGCAGCCGTCCTTCCGTATCCGAAATATCGGTACGCAAACGTAGCGTCCAGCCAATCTCCTGGGCGATGCCGATGAATGTATTGCCCGTACTCTCAGGTAGGACGACACAGAAAAAACCCTCTTCGGAGATGAGCTCTGCCGCACTGGTGAGTAGCGCTTTATGGTTGAGGGAGCCGGTGTAACGCGCCTGTTCGCGCTCCGGTGAACCGCACTCAACGCCGGGCTCATAGTAGGGAGGGTTACTGACGATGAGATCGTAACGTGCGGTTTGTTCAGGCGCCCAAGCCAGCACATCTGCGCATTCCACTTTCATCCGTTCTGCCCAGGGAGATTCGGCCGCATTTTCACGCGCCTGCTCTGCGGCCTGCGCATCCAGTTCAACCGCATCAATCGTGACATGCTCTTCTGTACGTTGCGCCAGCATCAACGCCACCAGCCCGCTGCCGGTACCGATATCAAGAATACGCTTAACACCTGCGACAGGTGCCCAGGCTCCCAGTAAAATACCGTCAGTGCCGACTTTCATAGCACAGCGATCGTGAGCAACAAAAAATTGTTTAAATGTAAAACCATCGCGGCGCAGCTGCGCTTTGAGTTGAGACATGTCAGGGCAAACTTCTAAGTGAAACTGGAGTAGCATAGGGGAAAGCGAAGTGACCGAAAAGCGATATCCATACAAACAGATGAAGATTACAGCCGTAACGTCTATAATCAGCGCCCCACACAGAGGTAGAACATGACTGTAACGACTTTTTCCGAACTTGAACTCGATGAAAGCCTGCTCAATGCACTTGAGAGCAAAGGCTTTACACGCCCGACCGCCATTCAGGCAGCGGCCATTCCGCCTGCGCTTGAGGGCCGCGATGTGCTCGGTTCTGCGCCAACCGGCACGGGGAAGACAGCAGCCTATTTGCTGCCTGTGTTGCAGCATCTGCTCGATTTTCCACGTAAAAAATCAGGCCCGCCGCGTATTTTAATCCTGACGCCTACGCGCGAGCTGGCCATGCAGGTGGCCGATCACGCGCGTGAACTCGCGGCAAATACTCATCTGGATATCGCCACCATCACCGGCGGCGTTGCGTATATGAACCACGCCGAAGTGTTCAGCGAAAACCAGGACATCGTCGTTGCGACGACGGGCCGCCTGCTGCAGTACATTAAAGAAGAGAACTTCGACTGCCGCGCGGTTGAAACGCTGATCCTCGACGAAGCCGACCGTATGCTGGACATGGGCTTCGCACAGGATATTGAGCATATTGCGGGTGAAACGCGCTGGCGTAACCAGACGATGCTGTTCTCTGCCACCCTCGAAGGGGAAGCGATTAAAGACTTCGCAGAGCGTCTGCTGGAAGATCCGGTGGAAGTGTCAGCGACGCCGTCCACCCGTGAGCGTAAGAAGATCCACCAGTGGTACTACCGCGCGGACAACCTTGAGCACAAGGTCGAATTGCTCAAACACCTGCTGAAGCAGGAAGATGCGCTGCGCACAATCGTGTTTGTGCGTAAGCGCGAGCGCGTGCACGAGCTGGCAGAAATGCTGCGTAACGCCGGGATCAACAACTGCTATCTTGAAGGCGAGATGGCACAGATCAAACGTACCGAAGGCATTAAGCGCCTGACCGATGGCCGCGTTAACGTGCTGGTTGCCACAGACGTTGCCGCTCGCGGGATCGACATCCCTGACGTCAGCCACGTCATTAACTTCGATATGCCACGCAGCGGCGATACCTATCTGCACCGTATTGGCCGTACCGGCCGCGCGGGCCGCAAAGGGATTGCTATCTCACTGGTCGAAGCTCATGACTACCTGCTGCTGCAGAAAATTGGCCGCTATGTTGACGAGCCGCTGAAAGCGCGCGTTATTGATGGCCTGCGCCCGACCACACGTGCGCCGAGTGAAAAAATGACGGGTAAACCGTCCAAGAAAGCGCTCGCGAAACGTGCTGAGAGAAAAGAGAAAGAAAAAGAGAAGCCACGCGTGAAGCAGCGTCACCGCGATACCAAAAACATTGGTAAGCGCCGTAAGCCAAGCGCTGCCGCGCAGGAAACGAAGACTGAAGAGTAATAAAAAGCCGGGGAAAATCCCCGGCTTTTTTTATTCTGCCCCCACGGCTGAAACTATTACAGGCTTTCAGTAAAGGTACGAGCGATAACGTCGCGCTGTTGTTCTGGGGTCAGAGAGTTGAAGCGTACTGCATAGCCAGACACGCGAATGGTCAGCTGTGGGTATTTTTCAGGGTGCTCAACCGCATCCATCAGCGTTTCGCGACGCAGCACGTTAACGTTCAGGTGCTGACCACCTTCCACACGTACTTCCGGTTTCACTTCCATTGGGATTTCACGGTATTCAATTTCGCCCAGCTTGCTGACTGGAACAATTTCATCTTCAGCAAAACCGGCTTTCGCGACGACACAACGTGCTTCGTTTTTCTCGCTGTCCAGCAGCCAGAAAGAGTTGAGCAGATCGTCATTTGCAGCTTTAGTAATCTGGATACCTGTAATCATGTGTTGCCTCCCTTAGGCTACATTAACTGATGTCGGCCTCTTCAGGCCAATTGGTAAAACCAATGTTTCTTGTGTGTATATATATCATTCGCACCCTGGTGATTTATTGATTTAAATCAACA
Organism: Enterobacter ludwigii; assembly: GCA_023023105.1. Classification (NCBI taxonomy): domain Bacteria; kingdom Pseudomonadati; phylum Pseudomonadota; class Gammaproteobacteria; order Enterobacterales; family Enterobacteriaceae; genus Enterobacter; species Enterobacter ludwigii. Next base: position 3,508,273 of record CP083824.1, read on the forward strand.
AAAACACCAACCATATAAAGAGTGTGGTTTGAATTTATTGTTTTAGATCAATTTTATCGCCTTACCAATTCAATTTCGCCTGCATACTTTCAAAATAAATTGAGGGACTTACGGTCAATTTCTGCCTGTGATTTTGCGCCCATGTATTTAACAGGTAAGCTAGACGCAGATTGAGATTCGCAGGAGAGCGAGATGACGACACCTTTAACCTGGCACGACGTGCTGGCCGAAGAAAAACAGCAGCCCTATTTTATTAATACTCTCAGCACCGTCGCGACGGAGCGGCAGTCTGGCCAGACGATTTATCCGCCACAGAAAGATGTTTTCAACGCCTTTCGCTATACCGAATTGAGCGATGTCAAAGTCGTTATCCTCGGACAGGATCCTTACCATGGCCCAGGGCAGGCGCACGGGCTGGCGTTCTCTGTACGCCCGGGCGTGGCTATCCCCCCTTCTCTGCTCAACATGTATAAAGAGCTTGAGGGAACGCTGCCTGGGTTTACCCGCCCTACTCACGGTTACCTGGAAAGCTGGGCGCGCCAGGGCGTGCTGTTATTGAATACGGTGCTTACCGTACGGGCGGGTCAGGCGCACTCACACGCAAGTCTGGGCTGGGAAACGTTTACTGACAAAGTCATCAGCCTGATCAACGAGCATCGTGAAGGCGTGGTATTTTTACTCTGGGGTTCTCACGCGCAGAAGAAAGGGGCGATTATCGATCGTCAGCGTCATCACGTGTTGAAAGCGCCGCACCCGTCACCGCTGTCTGCACATCGCGGCTTCTTTGGCAGTAATCATTTTGTTCTGGCGAACGAATGGCTGGAAAAACGTGGCGAAACGCCAATTGACTGGATGCCTGTGTTACCGGCAGAAAGCGAGTAGTATTTAATGTGCCGGGTCTAACCCGGCACATTAAGAGGCTTATGCCTTATTCTGACGCCACCACTCGGCCAGCAGTACGCCGGTCGCAACGGATACGTTCAGACTTTCCACATTACCTGTTCCGTCGATAGAGACGCTCAGATCTGCACTGGAGAGCGCCGCGTCAGACAGACCATCGCGCTCCTGACCCAGCACCAGCACCATTTTACGCGGCAGCGTTGCTTTAAACAGCGGCGTACCAGCATGGCTCGAAGTCGTCACGATGGAATAGCCTGCTTTACGGAACTGCTCAATAGCATCCAGAACGCTATCACCGGTGATCGGCTGAACGTGCTCAGCACCACCTTCTGCAGTACGGATCGCCGCACCTGATTCCAGCAGTGCAGCATCCTGCAACAGCACGCCTTTCACGCCGAAGTGCGCGCAGCTACGCATCATCGCACCCAGGTTATGCGGGTTGCCCACATCTTCCAGCGCCAGAACACAGTCATCGGCCTCTGCCTGGCTGACCCATTGCTGAACGGTGGTGCCATTACGTTTTTTGATCAGGAAGCAAACACCACCGTGGTGTTCGGTACCGGACGCTTTGGTCAGCTCGGCATCATCTACCACGTGATAGGCTTTACGGTTCGCGGCCATCCAGCGCAGCGCTTCTTTAAAACGTGGAGTCACGCTCTGGATAAACCAGGCGCGGACGATGCACTCAGGACGGCTCTGGAACAGCGCCTGGCAGGCGTTCTCGCCATACACGCGAGTCTCTTCAGCCCGCTGACGGCGCAGCACTTCCGGGTCGATAAAGCTTTTACCGCTGATACCACCGTGATCGGCTTTTTCCGGCGTCTCATCGCCAGGCGCGCGCGAAACGGTACGCCATGGGGAGGCGTTATCACGTGAGAAGTCATCGCGTGGACGGTCATCGCGTTTGCGGTCATCGCGTTTGCGATCGTCACGCTTACGGTCATCACGTTTGCGGTCATCACCGCGGTTATTTCTGTCATCGCGGGCGGGGCGACGGCCACCGTCTGCACGAGAAGACGCCGGACGCCCGCCACCTTTTCCGGTACGCGGATTTTGGGTGCGTTTATCAGAGTCATCATCACTGCGGACATACATCACTTTGACCTTGCCGCTTTTGTTTTTCATTTCGTCGTTCATGCTTTTCTCCACCAGCGCTGCGCGAAGCGCGCAGATTACCCGATGTGCCAGCGCATAGCCATAATTTCGTACAAAAGCCTGTGACTATTGTTCTCATTGAATAAAACGCATTGTTGTTTCAAACAGGCTCATTGATAATATGTAACATATTAGAAACATTATCGGCGTTTGCCGCTGTTCCACGGCTCTATCAGAGGTTAGTTATGAATACCGTATGTGCCAACTGTCAGGCTCTCAATCGCATTCCGGACGATCGGATTGAAGATGGTGCGAAATGCGGGCGTTGTGGTCATGAATTGTTTGATGGCGATGTCATTAACGCAACGGGTGCTACGCTGGACAAACTCCTCAAGGATGATCTTCCCGTAGTGGTCGACTTCTGGGCGCCATGGTGCGGCCCATGCCGTAGCTTCGCGCCGATCTTCGAAGATGTGGCAGAAGAGCGCAACGGGAAAATGCGGTTCGTTAAGGTCAATACCGAAGCGGAACCCGAACTGAGCGCACGTTTTCGTATTCGCAGCATCCCGACCATTATGATTTTCAAAAAGGGTGAAGTGATCGATATGCTCAACGGTGCGGTTCCAAAAGCACCTTTTGAAAGCTGGTTAAACGAGTCGCTGTAACATTCATGGGGCACATCTTGTGCCCCGTTCCCGCCTCTGCGAAAATAGGGTTTTTCCTGCATTTCGCCCATGACTGATAACGCTGTCCTTCAATTACGTGCCGAACGCCTTGCTCGCTCAACGCGTCCCTTTCTTGCCCGTGGCAATCGAATCCGTCGTTGCCAGCGATGCCTGCTGCCACTAAAGGTTTGCCTGTGCGAGACGCTGGCCCCGAGTACAGCGGAGAGTCGTTTTTGTCTGGTGATGTTCGATACCGAGCCGATGAAACCCAGTAATACGGGTCGCCTGATTGCCGACATTCTGCCTGATACCACTGCGTTTCAGTGGTCGCGCACGGAGCCACCACAGGCCCTGCTCGACGCAGTGACAAACCCGGACTATCAGCCCATGGTCGTTTTCCCGGCCTCTTATGCAGGGGCCGATCGTCAGGTGCTTTCGGCTCCCCCATCCGGTAAACCGCCCCTGTTTATTATGCTGGATGGCACCTGGACCGAAGCACGAAAAATGTTTCGTAAAAGTCCTTATCTTGACGCACTGCCGGTGATTTCTGTCGATCTTTCCCGGGTCTCCGCCTACCGCCTGCGTGAAGCGCATGCCGACGGGCAATACTGCACTGCCGAAGTGGCCATTGCGCTTCTGGATTTAGCAGGCGATACCGTAGCGGCAGGCGCCCTGGGCAACCATTTCTCCCGCTTTCGCGAGCGCTATCTGGCGGGAAAAACCGTTCATAAGGGCAGTGTCACAGCACTCGATCCAGAAAGCGTTTAAAATCATCAGGTCGCTTGCATTCACAGGAGGCCTGCATGAGCCAGAGAGGGTTAGAAGCGCTATTACGTCCTAAATCCATTGCCGTTATCGGCGCCTCAATGAAACCGGATCGTGCAGGCTATCTGATGATGCGCAACCTGCTAGCCGGAGGGTTTAATGGCCCTGTTATGCCCGTTACGCCTGCCTACAAGGCCGTTCAGGGGGTACTTGCCTGGCCAGATGTACAGAGCCTGCCTTTCGTACCCGATCTTGCCGTACTGTGTACCAATGCGAAACGAAATCCGGAACTGCTGGAATCACTCGGTAAAAAAGGGTGTAAAACCTGCATTATTCTCTCGTCTCCACCGGAACAACAGCCCGAGCTGCTGGCATGCGCCAGTCGTTATCAAATGCGCATCCTTGGGCCGAACAGTCTTGGCCTGCTCGCCCCCTGGCAGGGTCTGAATGCCAGTTTCTCTCCTGTACCAATCCGTAAAGGCAAACTCGCGTTTATTTCGCAATCGGCGGCGGTATCGAACACCATCCTCGACTGGGCTCAGCAGCGTGAAATGGGATTCTCCTACTTCATTGCCCTGGGTGACAGCCTGGATATTGACGTTGATGAGCTCCTTGATTTTCTGGCTCGCGACAGTAAAACCAGCGCAATCCTGCTTTACCTCGAGCACCTCAGCGATGCCCGTCGTTTTGTATCGGCTTCACGAAGCGCCTCGCGCAATAAACCGATCCTGGTGATCAAAAGTGGGCGTAGCCCTGCAGCCCAGCGACTTCTGCAGTCGCATTCCGGTATGGATCCTGCATGGGACGCCGCCATTCAGCGTGCGGGTTTGCTGCGGGTACAGGATACACACGAGCTTTTTTCCGCCGTCGAGACGCTAAGCCATATGCGCCCATTGCGCGGTGAGAAGTTAATGATTGTCAGTAACGGTGCCGCCCCTGCCGCACTCGCGCTGGATGAACTGTGGCGGCGCTTCGGTAAGCTGGCAACGCTGGGTGAAGAGACACTGCAACGTCTGAGAGAAGCTCTCCCGACAAGTGTGACGCCAGACAACCCGCTTGACTTACGCGATGACGCCAGCAGCGATCGCTATATCAAGGCCATCTCGATTTTGCTGGATAGCCAGGATTTCGACGCACTGATGATTATCCACTCCCCCAGCGCGGCCGCTCCAGGTAGTGGAAGTGCGCGGGCACTCATTGATACCGTGCGCAATCATCCACGTGGAAAATATGTCACTTTGCTGACCAACTGGTGCGGTGAGTTTTCTTCGCAGGAGGCGCGACGCTTGTTCAGTGAAGCCGGGCTGCCAACCTACCGTACTCCGGAAGGCACTATCACTGCATTTATGCATATGGTCGAGTATCGCCGTAACCAGAAGCAGTTACGCGAAACCCCGGCGTTGCCCGGTAATTTGACGGCGAACACCGTCGACGTTCACCGTCTTTTACAACAGGCTATCGAAGAGGGTGCGATGTCACTTGATACGCATGAAGTTCAGCCCATTCTCGGCAGTTACGGAATGCAAACCCTACCCACCTGGATTGCCAGCGACAGCGCTGAGGCTGTGCATATTGCCGAACAAATTGGCTACCCGGTTGCCCTTAAGTTGCGTTCACCGGATATCCCACATAAGTCTGATATTCAGGGGGTGATGTTATACCTGCGTACGGCAACGGAGGTTCAGCAAGCAGCAGATGCCATTTTTGATCGGGTCAAAATGGCCTGGCCGCAGGCAAGGATCCACGGGTTGCTGGTGCAAAGCATGGCTAACCGCGCAGGTGCTCAGGAGCTGCGGGTGGTGGTTGAACATGATCCCGTGTTTGGCCCGCTCATTATGCTGGGAGAAGGCGGCGTTGAGTGGCGGCCTGAAGAACAAGCCGTTGTAGCGTTACCGCCGCTGAACATGAATCTGGCGCGTTATTTGATCATCCAGGCGATTAAAAGCAAAAAGATCCGCGGCCGGAGCGCGCTGCGTCCACTTGATATTGCCGGGCTAAGTCAGTTCCTGGTGCAGGTATCTAACCTGATTGTGGATTGTGCCGAGATCCAGCGGCTGGATATCCACCCCCTTCTCGCCTCCGGTAATGAATTTACGGCGCTGGACGTGACGCTGGATATCGCGCCCTTTGAAGGCGACAGAGAGAGCCGTCTGGCGATCCGTCCTTACCCGCTGCAACTGGAAGAGTGGGTAGAGATGAAGAATGGGGAACGCGCCTTATTCCGCCCTATTCTGCCGGAAGATGAACCTCAGCTGCGGGCCTTTATCTCTCAGGTCACGAAAGAGGATCTTTACTATCGCTATTTTAGTGAAATCAACGAATTTACCCACGATGATTTAGCCAATATGACCCAGATCGACTACGATCGAGAAATGGCTTTTGTCGCCGTCCGTCGTTCCGATAAAGGCGATGAGATCCTTGGCGTGACGCGTGCTATTTCTGACCCGGATAATGTTGATGCGGAGTTTGCCGTGCTGGTGCGCTCCGATCTAAAAGGCCTGGGTCTGGGGAGACGACTGCTGGAAAAACTCATCAGTTATACGCGAGATCACGGATTGTTACGCCTGAATGGCATTACTATGCCTAACAATCGCGGTATGGTGACCCTGGCGCGAAAACTTGGATTTGATGTTGATATTCAACTGGACGAAGGTATTGTTGCCTTGTCCCTCAACCTGACATCAGCAGATAAACACGAGTAAGCTACTGGAAATGTTACCCACTTTGGACGGGACTGGTGGTATCATTGTCCGCTTATGTTGTTTGCATGGTACAGACAACCCTTCAATGAACAGAGAAGAAACGCACTGTGATGTTGTCAAAATTTAAGCGTAATAAACATCAACAACACCTTGCTCAACTACCGAAGATTTCTCAGTCAGTTGATGATGTAGAGTTCTTTTACGCTCCCGCTCATTTTCGGGAGACGCTTCTTGAAAAGATTGCCAGCGCCACGCGACGCATTTGCATTGTGGCACTGTATCTGGAACAAGACGAAGGCGGGCGCGGGATCCTGAACGCGCTCTATGAAGCCAAACGTCAACGTCCTGAACTCGATGTTCGCGTGCTGGTTGACTGGCATCGCGCTCAGCGCGGTCGTATTGGCGCTGCCGCTTCAAACACCAATGCTGACTGGTATTGCCGCATGGCGCAGGAGAATCCTGGCGTCGATGTTCCTGTTTATGGCGTACCTGTTAATACTCGTGAAGCGCTCGGCGTCCTTCATTTCAAGGGTTTCATCATTGATGACAGCGTACTTTACAGTGGTGCTAGCCTGAATGATGTTTACCTCCATCAGCTCGATAAGTATCGCTACGACCGCTACCATCTGATTCGTAATCCTCAGATGGCCGATATCATGTTTAATTGGGTTGATAAAAATCTGGTTCATGGCCGTGGTGTAAATCGCCTTGACGATCCAGAGCGCCCTAAAAGCCCGGAAATCAAAAATGATGTTCGTGCATTCCGCCAGGAACTGCGCGATGCGGTCTATCATTTCCAGGGCGATGCAAACAACGAAGAGTTATCCGTTACCCCGCTGGTAGGGCTCGGCAAATCAAGCCTGCTAAATAAAACGATCTTCCATCTGATGCCTTGTGCAGAGCAGAAACTCACCATCTGTACACCGTACTTCAACCTTCCTGCCGTGCTGGTGCGTAATATCATTCAGCTGCTGCGCGATGGTAAAAAAGTGGAAATCATCGTTGGGGATAAAACGGCTAACGACTTCTTTATTCCTGAAGATCAGCCGTTCAAAATTATCGGTGCGCTACCTTACCTCTATGAGATTAACCTGCGCCGTTTCCTGAGTCGTTTACAGTATTACGTAAACACTGACCAGCTGGTTGTACGTCTGTGGAAAGATGATGACAACACTTACCATCTCAAAGGTATGTGGGTCGACGATGAGTGGATGCTACTGACCGGTAACAACCTGAACCCGCGCGCGTGGCGACTGGATCTGGAAAACGCTATCCTGATCCATGACCCACAACATGAGTTAGCCGCAAAACGTGAGCGTGAGCTGGAGCTGATTCGCACACATACCACTGTGGTTAATCATTATCGCGAATTGCAGAGCATTGCCGATTATCCGGTGAAGGTCCGCAAGCTTATCCGCCGTTTACGTCGTATCCGTATCGACCGACTTATCAGCCGTATTCTGTAATGCCACAGCCCTGTCTTCGACGGGGCTTTTTTATGGAGTTCTTGATGCGCATCCCTCTCCTGCTAACTACTCTCGCCCTCACCGGCTGTAGCCATATGGCAAACGATAGCTGGTCCGGTCAGGATAAAGCCCAACATTTTCTCGCTTCCGCGATGTTGTCCGCAGCCGGTAATGAATATGCTCAGCATCAGGGATACAGCCGGGATCGTAGCGCGGCGATAGGGTTGATGTTCTCTGTCGGTCTTGGGGCATCTAAAGAATTGTGGGATAGCCGCCCCGCAGGGAGCGGCTGGAGCTGGAAAGATTTTGCCTGGGATGTCGCCGGCGCAACGACTGGCTATGCTGTGTGGCAAATGGCGCACTATTAAAGCCGGATGCCTTTCCCTTTGCGATGAAGCATCAGGGATACGATAAATGCCAGCGCCCCCATTGCAGTGACGTACCAGAAGAATGTCGTTTCACTTCCCCATGATTTAAGAGACAACGCAACATACTCCGCCGACCCGCCAAACAACGCATTGGCTACCGCATAAGAGAGCCCGACTCCTAAAGCACGTACCTGCGCCGGGAACATTTCGGCTTTCAGTATCCCACTGATCGAGGTATAGAAACTGACAATCACCATCGCCAGCATAACCAGCGCAAATGCTGCATACGGCGAAGTCACATGCTGAAGAGCAGTCAGAATAGGTACGGTACATAACGCCGACAGCCCGCCAAAAATCAGCATCGACGTCCGTCGGCCAATTTTATCCGAGAGCGCACCGATAATGGGTTGTATGAGCATAAAGACAAACAGCGCCACGGTCATGACGACACTGGCGACATTTGCGTGCATTCCGGTAGTGTTCACCAGGTACTTTTGCATATAGGTGGTGAAAGTATAGAAACTGAGAGAGCCACCGGCAGTGAAGCCCAGCACCATCAGGAAAGCTTTGCGGTTACGCCATAACCCTTTGAAGGTTCCCGCCTCCTTCAGCGTTCTGACCTCTTTCTGAGAGGTTTCATCCAACTGACGGCGTAGCCAAAGTGCGACGATCGCCAGTACTGCGCCCATTGCGAAAGGAATTCGCCATCCCCAGGCGTGGAGTTGTTCGTCCGTCAGAATCTGCTGCAGGATAACCACCACAAGAATGGCCAGCAACTGACCGCCAATAAGCGTGACATACTGGAAGGAGGCGTAAAAACCTTTACGACCTTCCAGAGCAATCTCACTCATGTAGGTCGCACTCGTGCCGTATTCGCCCCCCACCGATAACCCCTGGAATAAACGGGCCAGCAAAAGTAGCGCGGGAGCCCAGGTTCCAATGGATTCATATCCTGGCAGGCAGGCGATCACCAGAGAGCCAAAGCACATCATACAAACCGAGATCAGCATAGAAGCCTTACGCCCGCGACGATCCGCAATACGGCCGAACAACCAGCCCCCGATCGGTCGCATCAGGAATCCTGCAGCAAATACCCCTGCTGTTTGTAGAAGTTGCGTTGTGGTGTTGCCGGAGGGAAAGAAAATATGTGCGAAGTAGAGTGAACAGAATGAGTAGACGTAAAAGTCGAACCATTCAACCAGATTCCCTGAAGAGGCGCTGACGATTGCCCATACCCTTCTTCGGGTATCACTGTTAGCCAGCGTCCCGTTTGATGTAATGCTTTCTGTCATTGTGATTATGCTCCTGCCATAAACTGCGGCGTATTGAGTCAGTACACTCAATTACCTCGTAAATGAAATGTTATAATTTTGTTATAATTAACATTGAGACAACGATCACACATTCCATTAGCAGGGTAAGGGATTAAGAGAAAGGCCAAGCTGGGAAAAGACAAAGAAAAAAACCCCGCACCTTACGGTACGGGGTTCTTCCTGATTGATGCCTGGCAGTTCCCTACTCTCACATGGGGAGACCCCACACTACCATCGGCGCTACGGCGTTTCACTTCTGAGTTCGGCATGGGGTCAGGTGGGACCACCGCGCTAAAGCCGCCAGGCAAATTCTGTTAAATCTGTATCAGGCTGAAATTTGATTGTCTGTCTCTTCGCCGAAACACCTTCGGCGTTGTAAGGTTAAGCCTCACGGTTCATTAGTATCGGTTAGCTCAACGCATCGCTGCGCTTACACACCCGACCTATCAACGTCGTAGTCTTCAACGTTCCTTCAGGACTCTCAAGGAGTCAGGGAGAACTCATCTCGGGGCAAGTTTCGTGCTTAGATGCTTTCAGCACTTATCTCTTCCGCATTTAGCTACCGGGCAGTGCCATTGGCATGACAACCCGAACACCAGTGATGCGTCCACTCCGGTCCTCTCGTACTAGGAGCAGCCCCCCTCAATTCTCCAGCGCCCACGGCAGATAGGGACCGAACTGTCTCACGACGTTCTAAACCCAGCTCGCGTACCACTTTAAATGGCGAACAGCCATACCCTTGGGACCTACTTCAGCCCCAGGATGTGATGAGCCGACATCGAGGTGCCAAACACCGCCGTCGATATGAACTCTTGGGCGGTATCAGCCTGTTATCCCCGGAGTACCTTTTATCCGTTGAGCGATGGCCCTTCCATTCAGAACCACCGGATCACTATGACCTGCTTTCGCACCTGCTCGAGCCGTCACTCTCGCAGTCAAGCTAGCTTATGCCATTGCACTAACCTCCTGATGTCCGACCAGGATTAGCTAACCTTCGTGCTCCTCCGTTACTCTTTGGGAGGAGACCGCCCCAGTCAAACTACCCACCAGACACTGTCCGCAACCCGGATTACGGGTCTACGTTAGAACACCAGCCATTAAAGGGTGGTATTTCAAGGGCGGCTCCACGCAGACTGGCGTCCACGCTTCAAAGCCTCCCACCTATCCTACACATCAAGGACCAGTGTTCAGTGTCAAGCTATAGTAAAGGTTCACGGGGTCTTTCCGTCTTGCCGCGGGTACACTGCATCTTCACAGCGAGTTCAATTTCACTGAGTCTCGGGTGGAGACAGCCTGGCCATCATTACGCCATTCGTGCAGGTCGGAACTTACCCGACAAGGAATTTCGCTACCTTAGGACCGTTATAGTTACGGCCGCCGTTTACCGGGGCTTCGATCAAGAGCTTCGCGTTACCGCTAACCCCATCAATTAACCTTCCGGCACCGGGCAGGCGTCACACCGTATACGTCCACTTTCGTGTTTGCACAGTGCTGTGTTTTTAATAAACAGTTGCAGCCAGCTGGTATCTTCGACTGATTTCAGCTCCACCCGCAGGGGCTTCACCTACATATCAGCGTGCCTTCTCCCGAAGTTACGGCACCATTTTGCCTAGTTCCTTCACCCGAGTTCTCTCAAGCGCCTTGGTATTCTCTACCTGACCACCTGTGTCGGTTTGGGGTACGATTTGATGTTACCTGATGCTTAGAGGCTTTTCCTGGAAGCAGGGCATTTGTTACTTCAGCACCGTAGTGCCTCGTCATCACACCTCAGCGTTAATAAGGTACCGGATTTACCTGGAACCTCCGCCTACATGCTTAAACCGGGACAACCGTCGCCCGGCTAACATAGCCTTCTCCGTCCCCCCTTCGCAGTAACACCAAGTACAGGAATATTAACCTGTTTCCCATCGACTACGCCTTTCGGCCTCGCCTTAGGGGTCGACTCACCCTGCCCCGATTAACGTTGGACAGGAACCCTTGGTCTTCCGGCGTGCGGGCTTTTCACCCGCATTATCGTTACTTATGTCAGCATTCGCACTTCTGATACCTCCAGCATCCCTCACAGGACACCTTCAACGGCTTACAGAACGCTCCCCTACCCAACAACGCATAAGCGTCGCTGCCGCAGCTTCGGTGCATGGTTTAGCCCCGTTACATCTTCCGCGCAGGCCGACTCGACCAGTGAGCTATTACGCTTTCTTTAAATGATGGCTGCTTCTAAGCCAACATCCTGGCTGTCTGTGCCTTCCCACATCGTTTCCCACTTAACCATGACTTTGGGACCTTAGCTGGCGGTCTGGGTTGTTTCCCTCTTCACGACGGACGTTAGCACCCGCCGTGTGTCTCCCGTGATAACATTCTTCGGTATTCGTAGTTTGCATCGGGTTGGTAAGCCGGGATGGCCCCCTAGCCGAAACAGTGCTCTACCCCCGAAGATGAGTTCACGAGGCGCTACCTAAATAGCTTTCGGGGAGAACCAGCTATCTCCCGGTTTGATTGGCCTTTCACCCCCAGCCACAAGTCATCCGCTAATTTTTCAACATTAGTCGGTTCGGTCCTCCAGTTAGTGTTACCCAACCTTCAACCTGCCCATGGCTAGATCACCGGGTTTCGGGTCTATACCCTGCAACTTAACGCCCAGTTAAGACTCGGTTTCCCTTCGGCTCCCCTATACGGTTAACCTTGCTACAGAATATAAGTCGCTGACCCATTATACAAAAGGTACGCAGTCACACCACGAAGGTGCTCCCACTGCTTGTACGTACACGGTTTCAGGTTCTTTTTCACTCCCCTCGCCGGGGTTCTTTTCGCCTTTCCCTCACGGTACTGGTTCACTATCGGTCAGTCAGGAGTATTTAGCCTTGGAGGATGGTCCCCCCATATTCAGACAGGATACCACGTGTCCCGCCCTACTCTTCGAGTTCACAGCCTGTGCATTTTCGTGTACGGGACTATCACCCTGTACCGTCGGACTTTCCAGACCGTTCCACTAACACACAAGCTGATTCAGACTCTGGGCTGCTCCCCGTTCGCTCGCCGCTACTGGGGGAATCTCGGTTGATTTCTTTTCCTCGGGGTACTTAGATGTTTCAGTTCCCCCGGTTCGCCTCGTTAACCTATGTATTCAGTTAACGATAGTGTGACGAATCACACTGGGTTTCCCCATTCGGACATCGCCGGGTCAAAGGTTCATATCACCTCGCCGGCGCTTTTCGCAGATTAGCACGTCCTTCATCGCCTCTGACTGCCAGGGCATCCACCGTGTACGCTTAGTCGCTTAACCTCACAACCCGAAGATGTTTCTTTCGATTCATCATCGACTTGCGAAAATTTGAGAGACTCGAACACACATTAACTGTGTGTCGTTTCAATTTTCAGCTTGATCCAGATTTTTAAAGAGCAAATATCTCAAACATGACTCGCAAGTCAGTTTTGAGATATGACGGCAGGTGACTTTCACTCACGAACCAGCAAGTGGCGTCCCCTAGGGGATTCGAACCCCTGTTACCGCCGTGAAAGGGCGGTGTCCTGGGCCTCTAGACGAAGGGGACGTATAAGTCTCAATCGCAAGACGCCTTGCTATTTACTTTTCATCAGACAATCTGTGTGAGCACTGCAAAGGCAGGTTCTTTAAGGTAAGGAGGTGATCCAACCGCAGGTTCCCCTACGGTTACCTTGTTACGACTTCACCCCAGTCATGAATCACAAAGTGGTAAGCGCCCTCCCGAAGGTTAAGCTACCTACTTCTTTTGCAACCCACTCCCATGGTGTGACGGGCGGTGTGTACAAGGCCCGGGAACGTATTCACCGTAGCATTCTGATCTACGATTACTAGCGATTCCGACTTCATGGAGTCGAGTTGCAGACTCCAATCCGGACTACGACGCACTTTATGAGGTCCGCTTGCTCTCGCGAGGTCGCTTCTCTTTGTATGCGCCATTGTAGCACGTGTGTAGCCCTACTCGTAAGGGCCATGATGACTTGACGTCATCCCCACCTTCCTCCAGTTTATCACTGGCAGTCTCCTTTGAGTTCCCGGCCGGACCGCTGGCAACAAAGGATAAGGGTTGCGCTCGTTGCGGGACTTAACCCAACATTTCACAACACGAGCTGACGACAGCCATGCAGCACCTGTCTCAGAGTTCCCGAAGGCACCAATCCATCTCTGGAAAGTTCTCTGGATGTCAAGAGTAGGTAAGGTTCTTCGCGTTGCATCGAATTAAACCACATGCTCCACCGCTTGTGCGGGCCCCCGTCAATTCATTTGAGTTTTAACCTTGCGGCCGTACTCCCCAGGCGGTCGACTTAACGCGTTAGCTCCGGAAGCCACGCCTCAAGGGCACAACCTCCAAGTCGACATCGTTTACGGCGTGGACTACCAGGGTATCTAATCCTGTTTGCTCCCCACGCTTTCGCACCTGAGCGTCAGTCTTTGTCCAGGGGGCCGCCTTCGCCACCGGTATTCCTCCAGATCTCTACGCATTTCACCGCTACACCTGGAATTCTACCCCCCTCTACAAGACTCTAGCCTGCCAGTTTCGAATGCAGTTCCCAGGTTGAGCCCGGGGATTTCACATCCGACTTGACAGACCGCCTGCGTGCGCTTTACGCCCAGTAATTCCGATTAACGCTTGCACCCTCCGTATTACCGCGGCTGCTGGCACGGAGTTAGCCGGTGCTTCTTCTGCGGGTAACGTCAATTGCTGAGGTTATTAACCTCAGCACCTTCCTCCCCGCTGAAAGTACTTTACAACCCGAAGGCCTTCTTCATACACGCGGCATGGCTGCATCAGGCTTGCGCCCATTGTGCAATATTCCCCACTGCTGCCTCCCGTAGGAGTCTGGACCGTGTCTCAGTTCCAGTGTGGCTGGTCATCCTCTCAGACCAGCTAGGGATCGTCGCCTAGGTGAGCCGTTACCCCACCTACTAGCTAATCCCATCTGGGCACATCTGATGGCAAGAGGCCCGAAGGTCCCCCTCTTTGGTCTTGCGACGTTATGCGGTATTAGCTACCGTTTCCAGTAGTTATCCCCCTCCATCAGGCAGTTTCCCAGACATTACTCACCCGTCCGCCGCTCGTCACCCGAGAGCAAGCTCTCTGTGCTACCGCTCGACTTGCATGTGTTAGGCCTGCCGCCAGCGTTCAATCTGAGCCATGATCAAACTCTTCAATTTAAAAGTTTGATGCTCAATGAATTAAACTTCGTAATGAATTACGTGTTCACTCGTTGAGACTTGGTATTCATTTAGTGTCCGAAGACATTAAGAATCCATGTCACTTTGAGTGCCCACACAGATTGTCTGATAAATTGTTAAAGAGCAGTGCCGCTTCGCTTTCGCTGCGGCGCGGGGTGTGCATATTACGCCTTCCCGCTACAGAGTCAAGCGTTTATTTTGCTTTTCTCTGCTGACCCGGCGGCGTGTGTGCCGTTGTTCCGTGTCAGTGGAGGCGCATTATAGGGAGTTATTCCGAAGCCGCAAGGATAAAGTGAAAATTATTTTCCAACCGCTCACTTTCCAGGCGAATCACATTCCAGACCTCAATTTTCGCCTGGTTTTTAAACAAAAACGAGCCGCAAGCGGCTCGTTTTTTGGTTTTGTGACTTACTGCACTGCCACAATGCGATCGTCGTTGGCTTCCAGACGGATAACTTTGCCTGGAATTAACTCTCCGGAGAGGATCTGCTGCGCCAGCGGATTTTCGATCTGCTGTTGGATAGCACGTTTTAATGGACGCGCACCGTACACCGGATCGTAACCATTTTCGCTCAGCAGCTTCAGTGCCTCGTCGGAGATGTGAATTTCATATCCACGCTCTTCCAGACGTTTGTACAGACGCTGCAACTGGATCTGCGCAATCGACGCAATGTGTTTCTCACCCAGAGGATGGAATACCACCACTTCATCAATACGGTTGATGAACTCAGGACGGAAGTTATGGCTCACGACACCGAGCACCAGATCCTTCATATGGCTATAGTCCAGCTCACCGAAACGTTCCTGAATCAAATCGGAACCCAGGTTCGAGGTCATGATGACAACCGTATTACGGAAGTCGACTGTTCTCCCCTGCCCATCGGTCAGACGACCATCATCCAGCACCTGAAGCAGAATGTTGAAGACATCTGGATGCGCTTTCTCTACCTCGTCCAGCAGAATGACGGAATAAGGACGACGACGCACCGCTTCTGTCAGATAACCACCTTCTTCATAACCCACGTATCCCGGAGGTGCCCCGACCAGACGCGAAACAGAGTGCTTCTCCATAAACTCGGACATGTCGATACGCACCATCGCATCATCGCTGTCGAACATAAAGTTAGCCAGCGCTTTACACAGCTCGGTTTTACCGATACCGGTTGGCCCCAGGAACAGGAACGAGCCAATTGGGCGATTCGGATCGGACAGCCCTGCACGGCTACGACGAATAGCGTTGGAAACCGCTTCAACCGCCTCGTTCTGACCAATTACCCGGTTATGTAAATCCTGCTCCATACGCAGCAGTTTTTCACGCTCACCTTCCAGCATGCGCGCCACTGGGATACCGGTCCAGCGCGCCAGCACTTCGGCAATTTCCGCATCCGTCACTTTATTACGCAACAGACGCATCGTTTTGCCTTCGGACTGCGTAGCAATCTCAAGCTGTTTTTCCAGCTCAGGTATTTTGCCGTACTGGAGCTCTGACATTCGCGCCAGATCGCCCACACGGCGTGCCTGCTCAATGGCAATTTTTGCCTGTTCGAGTTCCGCCTTTATGGTCTGAGTGCCGGAAAGGGATGCTTTCTCGGCTTTCCACTCTTCTTCCAGCTCAGAATACTGGCGTTCTTTATCGTCCAGTTCTTCATTGAGCATATCCAGGCGTTTCTTACTGGCTTCATCAGACTCTTTCTTCAGCGCCTGCTGTTCCAGCTTGAGCTGGATGATACGACGGTCGAGCCTGTCGAGCTCTTCCGGTTTCGAGTCAATCTGCATACGAATGCTCGAAGCCGCTTCATCGATCAGGTCGATTGCTTTATCCGGCAACTGACGATCGGCAATATAACGATGCGAAAGCGTCGCCGCCGCAACGATGGCCGGGTCAGTGATCTGCACGTGGTGGTGCAGCTCATAACGCTCTTTCAGACCACGCAAAATCGCGATGGTATCTTCAACGCTTGGCTCAGCCACAAACACTTTCTGGAAACGACGTTCAAGTGCAGCATCTTTTTCAATGTACTGACGATACTCATCAAGCGTAGTGGCACCGACGCAGTGAAGTTCACCACGCGCCAGCGCAGGTTTCAGCATGTTCCCGGCATCCATCGCGCCGTCCGCTTTACCCGCACCGACCATAGTGTGCAGTTCGTCGATAAACAGGATAACGTTGCCTTCCTGCTTCGCCAGATCGTTAAGCACGCCTTTGAGGCGCTCTTCAAACTCGCCGCGGTATTTCGCCCCGGCCACCAGCGCGCCCATATCCAGCGCCAGTACACGACGGCCTTTTAACCCCTCCGGCACTTCACCGTTGACGATACGCTGCGCCAGCCCTTCAACAATGGCGGTTTTACCGACACCCGGTTCGCCAATCAGTACCGGGTTGTTCTTGGTACGACGCTGCAATACCTGGATAGTACGGCGGATCTCTTCGTCACGGCCGATAACCGGGTCAAGTTTGCCCTGTTCAGCACGTTCGGTCAGATCGACCGTAAATTTCTTCAAAGCCTGACGTTGGTCTTCGGCTCCCTGATCGTTCACGCTTTCACCTCCGCGCATTTTCTCAATCGCCTGAGTCACATTGGCGGTGGTCGCACCGGCAGATTTCAGCAGGTCGGTCAAGGTACCGCGTGATTCAAGCGCCGCCAGAACAAACAACTCTGACGAAATAAAGTTGTCCCCACGTTTTTGCGCCAGCTTGTCGCAAAGGTTCAGCACACGCACCAGATCCTGCGACGGTTGAACGTCGCCGCCGGTACCTTCTACCTGCGGTAAGCGGCTCAGCGCCTGATCGATGGCTGTGCGTAACTGGCCAGCATTAATGCCAGCGGACGTTAATAAAGGACGTACCGATCCCCCTTCCTGATTCAGCAAGGCGCTCATTAAATGAAGAGGTTCGATAAATTGGTTGTCGTGCCCCAGTGCAAGGGACTGGGCATCGGCGAGAGCAAGCTGGAATTTATTAGTAAGACGATCCAGACGCATAACTCCTCCCATAACAGGTCAAATTTGCTACTGGAGATTAAATGAGGTCATCCCTCAATTATTCAAGGTTAATGACCTGAATTATGTGAAAAGAAAACGGCACGTGCCGGATCGTCTTGATTCTTTAGGTTATATCAGCCAAATAAAACTTGCCATACGACCCGTCGTCTTGTCGCGGCGATAAGAGAAAAAATCACCCTTTTCGGTGAAGGTACAGCGATTGCCACCGAAGATCTGCGTCACACCGACATTATTCAGACGCTGGCGAGCAAGCTGGTAAATATCAGCCAGATATTTATCCCCCGAAGGCAGGAAGGCGTCCACTGCTTGCGGATCTTTATCCATAAATGCTTCACGGACCTCAGGCCCCACCTCAAAAGCGCGAGGACCAATGGCCGGGCCAAGCCAGGCCATGATATTGGCAGGTTCATCTTTAAAGCAGGAGACGGTCTCCTCCAGCACCCCTTCACACAGGCCACGCCATCCCGCATGCGCTGCTGCGACCTCGGTGCCTGCACGATTACAGAACAGCACAGGCAGACAATCAGCAGTCATTACGGCACAAACCGTTCCCGGAATATTACTATAAGAGGCATCAGCGCGTTTTGAAGCGTAGGGTTCTCCCGTCAGCTTCAGCACCGTTTTTCCATGAACCTGTTCCAGCCAAACCGGTTTTGACGGCAAGTTCCCCGCAGCAAACAGACGCTTGCGGTTTTCTTCAACGTGCTCCAGGTTGTCGCCACAGTGTGCACCGAGGTTCAGTGACTCCCACGCCCCCTGGCTCACACCGCCAATACGGGTTGAACTGCAGGCGGCCACACCTGCAGGCAATGGCCATTCCGGGACAATCAGTTTGGTCATAACCAGTCCACTTGATCCTTATGTTCTTCGAAATCGGCACGCATGGCGTCAATAAGTTCCACCATATCCTGCGGGATAGGTGCATGCCACTCCATCTGAATACCAGTGATAGGATGGTAAAGACGCAGCATGGTCGCGTGTAGCGCCTGACGATCGAATTTACGTAGTACGCTGATGAACTCATCCGATGCGCCTTTTGGCGGACGTGGACGGCCACCGTATACCTGATCCCCCACCAGCGGATGGGTAATGTGGGCCATATGCACACGGATCTGGTGAGTACGCCCGGTTTCCAGACGCAGACGCAGACGCGTATGGATACGGAAGTGCTCCATGATGCGATAGTGCGTCACCGCGGGTTTACCCATCGGATGCACCGACATATGAGTACGTTTGGTTGGGTGACGGCTGATTGGCTCTTCCACTGTTCCACCAGAGGTCATATGCCCAATGGCTACCGCTTCATACTCTCGAGTGATTTCGCGCAGCTGCAGCGATTCCACCAGACGGGTCTGAGCTGGAACGGTCTTCGCCACCACCATCAAACCGGTGGTGTCTTTATCCAGACGGTGAACGATTCCCGCGCGCGGGACATCTGCGATCGGCGGATAATAATGGAGAAGTGCGTTAAGAACTGTACCGTCAGGATTCCCCGCCCCCGGATGAACAACCAGGTCGCGCGGCTTGTTGATCACCAGAATGTCATCATCTTCATAGACGATGTCCAGTGGGATATCCTGCGGCTCGAAGCGGATTTCCTCTTCGATTTCAGCATTGATGGCGACAGCTTCCCCACCTAACACTTTCTCTTTTGGTTTGTCCCAGATCTTGCCGTTTACCAGCACGCGCTGGTCAAGGATCCATTCTTTTATGCGTGAACGCGAATAATCAGGGAACAATTCGGCCAAAGCCTGATCTAAGCGTTGACCGAGCTGATTTTCGGAGACTGTTGCGGTGAGTTCTACTCGTTGTGCCATAAACTGCTTCTTCGTTTAACGTTGGGTTTTACGGCTTTGCCGTTTAATATAGTGTGCTATTGTAGCTGGTCTTAATCGGGAGCAGGAACAGAGTTTCTCCCGGACAAACATTTGAGGAAAGTCAAAACGTCATGACGCGCATGAAATATCTGGTGGCAGCGGCCACGTTGAGCCTGGCTTTGGTGGGCTGCTCCGGTTCAAATGAACAGGTCCCTGACAATCCGCCGAATGAAATCTATGCGACTGCACAACAAAAGTTGCAGGACGGTAACTGGAAACAGGCGATAACGCAACTGGAAGCGTTGGATAATCGCTATCCATTTGGTCCGTATTCGCAGCAGGTACAGTTAGATCTCATCTACGCATACTACAAAAATGCCGATCTGCCGCTGGCTCAGGCAACCATCGATCGTTTCATGCGTCTGAACCCGACTCATCCTAACATCGACTATGTGATGTACATGCGCGGCCTCACCAACATGGCGCTGGACGACAGTGCGCTGCAGGGCTTCTTCGGCGTGGATCGTTCCGACCGCGACCCACAGCACGCACGTGATGCCTTCAATGACTTCTCCAAACTGGTGCGCGGCTATCCGAACAGTCAGTACGTGACTGACGCGACCAAACGTCTGGTGTTCCTGAAAGATCGTCTGGCGAAATATGAATACTCCGTGGCGGAATACTATACCCGCCGTGGCGCATGGGTTGCCGTGGTTAACCGCGTAGAAGGTATGTTGCGTGATTATCCGGATACTCAGGCAACGCGTGATGGTCTGAAGCTGATGGAAAATGCTTACCGTCAGATGCAGATGACCGCTCAGGCTGAAAAAGTAGCGAAAATCATCGCCGCAAACAGCAGCAACACCTGATATTGCCTCAATGTAAAACGGCAGCCCGAAGGCTGCCGTTTTTTTATTCATTCTGGATATAAGCTGAAGCGGTTTAGCCTCAACACATCCTATCAACTATGACCGCAATTTTTACCTTCCACAAGGTAAATCTCACCTCTTCCTGCCCTGCCTCACAAAAAAGATTCCCTGACAAAAACCGACAAAATAACGTGATCTAAATCACACATTTTGACATTAGGTCGGGTATGCTGGAATCACCAAGACGGAAAGACAAGAGGTAAAATTTATGACAATGAACATTACCAGTAAACAAATGGAAATTACTCCGGCAATTCGCCAGCACGTCGCAGACCGTCTCGCCAAACTGGATAAATGGCAAACTCATTTGATTAACCCACATATCATCCTGTCCAAGGAGCCGCAGGGTTTCATCGCTGACGCAACTATCAATACTCCAAACGGCCATCTGGTCGCCAGCGCAAAACATGAAGATATGTACACCGCAATTAACGATTTGATCAACAAGCTGGAACGGCAGCTCAATAAAGTGCAACACAAAGGTGAAGCCCGTCGCGCCACAACATCGGTGAAAGACGCCAGCTTCGCGGAAGAAGTTGAAGAAGAGTAATCCTTTAAATTGAGTGTACCGCCAACGCGCCTTCGGGCGCGTTTTTTATTGACAGGGTGAAAACAGTACGGGTACTTTAACGGTATCAAGCACAGGATGATTTCATGAAACTAACGCCGTTTTTCTTCGCATTCTTTTTTACCTTCCCCTGAATGGGAGGCGTTTCGTCGTGTGATAAAG
Organism: Enterobacter ludwigii; assembly: GCA_023023105.1. Classification (NCBI taxonomy): domain Bacteria; kingdom Pseudomonadati; phylum Pseudomonadota; class Gammaproteobacteria; order Enterobacterales; family Enterobacteriaceae; genus Enterobacter; species Enterobacter ludwigii. Next base: position 3,529,223 of record CP083824.1, read on the forward strand.
AATGCGAAGACGAACAACAAGGCCTCCCACCCCGGGAGGCCTTTTTTATTGATAACGATAAAACGAGACAGGCAACACTATGACACCGGAAAACCCGTTACTGGATCTACGCGTTAAAATCAGCGCGCTGGATGAGAAATTACTGGCGCTGCTGGCAGAACGCCGATTGCTCGCCGTCGAAGTGGGTAAAGCTAAACTGGATTCCCACCGCCCGGTACGTGATATCGACCGCGAGCGTGACCTGCTGGAGCGCCTGATTCAGCTCGGCAAAGCGCATCACCTGGATGCGCATTACATCACCCGCCTGTTCCAGCTCATCATCGAAGATTCCGTTCTGACCCAGCAAGCGCTGTTGCAGCAGCATCTGAACAAAACCAATCCGCACTCTGCCCGTATCGCGTTTCTGGGTCCGAAAGGTTCGTATTCACACCTGGCGGCACGTCAGTATGCAGCCCGCCATTTCGAAGAGTTTATTGAAAGTGGATGCGCGAAGTTTGCCGATATTTTCAATCAGGTTGAAACCGGCCAGGCTGATTACGCCGTGGTCCCGATTGAAAATACCAGCTCCGGTGCCATCAATGATGTCTACGACCTGCTGCAACACACCAGTCTGTCGCTGGTTGGTGAGCTGACCATTCCAATTGACCATTGTGTCCTGGTCTCTGGCTCCACTGACCTGAGCAAAATCGAAACGGTGTACAGCCATCCGCAGCCGTTCCAGCAATGTAGTCAGTTCCTGAACCGCTATCCGAACTGGAAAATTGAGTACACCGAAAGCACCTCTGCGGCGATGGAAAAAGTGGCGCAGGCAAATTCCCCAACCGTTGCTGCACTGGGTAGCGAGGCCGGTGGCGCGCTGTATGGCCTTCAGGTACTGGAACGAAACCTGGCAAACCAGACGCAAAACATTACCCGCTTCGTGGTGCTGGCCCGCAAGGCAATCAATGTGTCCGATCAGGTACCCGCGAAAACCACGCTGCTGATGGCCACCGGCCAACAGGCTGGTGCGCTGGTTGAAGCTCTGCTGGTACTGCGTAACCACAACCTGATCATGACCAAACTGGAATCGCGCCCGATTCACGGCAACCCGTGGGAAGAGATGTTCTATCTTGATATTCAGGCCAATCTGGAATCTGCATCAATGCAGAAAGCCCTGCGTGAGCTGGGGGAAATCACCCGCTCAATGAAAGTCCTCGGCTGCTATCCAAGCGAAAACGTTGTCCCGGTCGACCCGGCCTAACGTTCGATAAAGCGGCTTTTCTTCATCCCTGCCACGCTGACTGGCAGGGTGAAGATGGCCCCGGAAAGCGGATATTGCGCTATCTCCGCTTCGTCCATATTTTCCCGGGTGGTCGTTATAAATAACGTCTTCATATCGTCACCGCCAAAGCAGACCATCGTCGGGCAACGAACCGGTAGTCTGTATTCCTCGAGCTGTTCGCCCTCAGGTGAAAATCTGGCGATACGCCAGCCATCAAACAGCGCGGTCCAGTAACAGCCTTCCTCGTCCATCGCTGCACCGTCAGGTATCCCCTCACCTTCCTGAAACCGTCGGAAAACGTCTCGCTTGCCAGGCTCTCCCTGTTCATCCAGCGGCGTACGATAGATAACGCCGTTTGGCGTATCAGAGGTAAACATCCATTGTTTATCCGGACTAAACGCTAAACCGTTGTGCCCGTGAATATCGCACTGGATCACTTTCGGTGTCAGGTCGTTGTCGATGCGCATCAGCAGGGCACCGTTGTAATCTCCTGGCCCCCAAAACGTTCCCGCGTAGAACCGCCCCAGATAATCGGTGCCGCCGTCGTTAAAACGTGCGAGCTGCGGGTTAGAGGGGTTATCACACACCTTGCGGCGCAGCAGGCCGTGTTTATCGGTCAGCCAGATACCCGTTCGCATCGCAACGATAAAACCACCCTGCTCGCGCAAAGCAAAACAGCCCACCTCTTCATGGAATGAAAGCACGGTGTGTTCAGCCGTCAGCAGATGATATCGGTGGATCTTCCCTTCCAGAATATCAGCCCAGTAGAGCGCACTCTCTTCTGCACTCCACGTTGGGCACTCAGGCAGATGTCCGGTGTAATTCAACAGTAGCTGCGGTTCAGCCATGACAGTTCCCCAAAATGAAAAAAGCCAGCATTGCTGGCTTTTAGTATATACATCATCGCATTACTGGCGACTGTCATTTGCCTGACGCAACAACGTACGGCTCTCACTCTGGAAACGCTGTGCGTAATCGCCAAACCAATGCTCGACTTTGCGGAAGCTGTCGATAAACGCCTGCTTATCTCCGTGCTCCAGCAGCGTAATGGCTTCGCCGAAACGCTGATAATAGCGCTTAATCAGTGCCAGGTTGTTCTCAGACGACATAATAATGTCGGCGTAAAGCTGGGGATCCTGCGCAAACAGACGCCCGACCATCGCCAGTTCCAGACGATAGATGGGTGAAGAGAGTGCCAGCAGCTGTTCAAGCTGCACATTCTCTTCCGCCAGATGCAGCCCATAAGCAAAGGTCGCAAAGTGGCGGAGCGCCTGAATAAACGCCATGTTCTGATCGTGCTCAACCGCGCTGATACGGTGCAACCGTGCACCCCACACCTGAATCTGTTCCAGGAACCATTGATAGGCTTCCGGCTGACGACCATCACAGTAAACAACTACCTGCTTCGCCAGACTACCGCTGTCCGGGCCAAACATAGGGTGCAGACCCAGCACCGGGCCGGTATGCGCCGCCAGCATCGCCTGAAGCGGACCATTTTTAACAGATGCCAGATCGACCAGGATGCAATCTTTCGGTAATGGAGGAAGCTTCCCGATAATCTGTTCCGTCACATGGATCGGTACGCTGACGATCACCATTCCGGCATCTTTCATGAGTTCCGGAGCTTTTGCCCAATCCTCTTTTTCCAGAATGCGCACCTGGTAACCAGAAAGCGCCAGCATTTTTTCAAACAGACGTCCCATCTGGCCGGCACCACCCACAATGACCACCGGACGCAGGGACGGACAAAGGGTTTTGAAGCCCTTGTCATTTTCACTCGAATAAGATTCCCGCATCACACGACGCAAGACATCTTCAATCAAATCCGGAGAGACACCCAGCGCCTGAGCCTCTTTGCGACGAGAGGCCAACATTGAGGCTTCACGCTCCGGCACATAAATCGGCAGGCCGTATTTGCTTTTAACCTCACCGACTTCAGCAACCAACGCCATGCGGCGCGCCAGCAAGTCCAGCAGCGCCTTATCCACTTCATCTATTTGATCGCGTAATGCGGTCAATTCAGCAACCATACCTAACCTCTTAAGCCAGACGCGTCGCCAGCTGGCCGTTTAAATCTTTATGGATCTCACGCAGCAGCGCATCGGTGGTTTCCCAACTGATGCAGGCATCCGTCACGGATACACCATGCTTCATTGCGCTGCGCGGCTGTTCAGATGATTGATTGCCTTCATGAATATTGCTCTCAATCATCAGACCGATAATAGAACGATTGCCATCTTTGATCTGCGCGACCACCGATTCCGCAACCGCAGGCTGACGACGGTAATCTTTGTTCGAATTACCATGACTGCAATCTACCATCAGTGCAGGACGCAGTCCCGCCTGCTCCATCTCTTTTTCGCACTGCGCCACATCCGCCGGGCTGTAATTTGGTGCTTTACCCCCGCGCAGGATCACATGACCATCCGGGTTGCCCTGCGTTTGCAGAAGACAAACCTGTCCTGCCTGGTTAATACCGACAAAACGGTGCGGCATTGCGGCGGCGCGCATCGCGTTGATCGCGGTAGCCAGGCTGCCATCAGTACCATTTTTAAAACCAACCGGCATCGACAGTCCTGACGCCATCTCGCGGTGAGTTTGTGATTCCGTGGTGCGCGCACCAATTGCGGACCAGCTGAACAGATCGCCCAGGTATTGCGGGCTATTCGGATCCAGCGCTTCCGTCGCCAGCGGCAGCCCCATGCTGACCAGTTCCACCAGCAGGCGACGCGCAATCTTCAGCCCCGCTTCCACATCAAACGAGCCATCCATGTGCGGATCGTTAATCAACCCTTTCCAGCCAACGGTGGTACGTGGCTTTTCAAAATAGACGCGCATCACCAGATAGAGGCTATCGCTGACCTCCTCCGCTAATGCTTTAAATCGATGAGCGTACTCAATGGCGGTTTCAGGATCGTGAATGGAGCAAGGACCACAGACCACCAGCAGGCGCGGATCGCGGCCAGCGATGATGTCAGAAATGGTCTGGCGAGAATGCTCAATCTGAGCCTCCTGCGCAACGCTCAGCGGGAACTCCGCTTTCAGTTGATCCGGCGTAATTAAAACCTGTTCGTCAGTGATATGTACGTTGTTCAGCGCGTCTTTTTGCATGATGGCGATCCTGTAAAACTCGTTTGCGATAGTTGTTTTCCTCTAAGAGGTGAGACCACCATACCATAAAAAGTAAACATTTCAATCCAAAATTCGTACACTTTAATTTACACAAGCCAATTTATTGCCATTATCATGGTGCAAAAACGTAAACTTTAAATTACACTGCAACTTTCTTTAGCCAGGCTATGCTGAAGAAAAAAGGAGAATGGCTATGCGTTCAATTGCTCTCGCGCTGTTGTCGCTGTTTTTATCGGGCTGCCAGATCAATCCTTACACCTTCCAGCCCGACTGGACCAGTCCATCCTGGTTTGATGCAGGTAAAGAAGACGCCATGAACGGCCTGCCGGTTAAAGATAACCAGACCCTGGCCGATAGTTTTAACGACCCACACGTTGATCGTAGTGAATATCTCCGTGGCTATGCCGATGGTCAGAAGAAAGTCTGTGAAGAAGGTTTTATTCACGCCTGGGGATTAGCAGGCAAATCTTTTCCAGCCAGTTGCGATACTGCCGAAAACGCAGCAAAACTGCATGAGTCATGGCAAAAAGGGATGGATGAAAGTATGCGTTCCAGCAGACTAAATTAAGTCTGTTTTTATCCATCGGAAAATAAACAACAGTAGGATTTAGCTTAGGTCGGCCTCGGGTTATTTCTGACATAATGACGGCTTTGATAAACAATGGTATTCTGCCCGCAACTCTCAAGGACATCTATTTCCGGAGCGATGTGGCGGATTCTGGTGAGAAATTCATTCTTGATCTGGTAATGGTGCCAACTTACTGATTTAGTGTATGATGGTGTTTTTGAGGTGCTCCAGTGGCTTCTGTTTCTATCAGCTGTCCCTCCTGTTCAGCTACTGAAGGCGTGGTGCGTAACGGTAAAAGTACTGCCGGACATCAGCGCTATCTCTGCTCTCACTGCCGTAAAACATGGCAGCTACAGTTCACTTACACCGCTTCTCAACCCGGTACGCATCAGAAAATCATTGATATGGCCATGAATGGCGTCGGATGTCGCGCCAGTGCACGCATTATGGGCGTTGGCCTCAACACGATTTTACGACACTTAAAAAACTCAGGCCGCAGTCGGTAAACTCACGCATACAACCGGGCAGTGACGTCATTGTTTGCGCGGAAATGGACGAACAGTGGGGTTACGTCGGCGCTAAATCACGCCAGCGCTGGTTGTTTTACGCGTATGACAGGATACGGAGGACGGTTGTGGCGCACGTATTCGGTGAACGCACGTTGGCCACGCTGGAGCGTCTTCTGGGCCTGCTGTCGGCCTTTGAGGTCGTGGTATGGATGACGGATGGCTGGCCGCTGTATGAATCACGCCTGAAGGGAGAACTGCACGTTATCAGCAAGCGATATACGCAGCGCATTGAGCGGCATAACCTGAATCTGAGGCAGCATCTGGCAAGGCTGGGCAGGAAGTCACTGTCGTTCTCAAAATCGGTGGAGCTGCATGACAAAGTCATCGGGCATTATCTGAACATAAAACACTATCAGTAAGTTGGAGTCATTACCCTTGATCTCTTTTTTCCGACTCACTCTGGCACTAATGCTGTTCCTTATGGTGGGCCCAGCGACGGCAGGCGCGCTTACGGAAACGGATAAATCGGTACGCTCTATTGTCTCAGGTATTGTGAGCTATACGCGATGGCCGTCGCTATCCGGGCAGCCTAAACTCTGCGTTTATGCCTCTTCTCACTACACACATGCACTCAGCGACGAAGAAGGGCAGAACAGCGGGTTACCTTATACTCCTGTCATTGTACGTAACGATCGGGAAGCCCTGGCCGAAACGTGCGATGCTATTTATTTCGGGTCTGAATCGCCTGCAAAACAACTTGAATTAATAAGTCAATATCAGGGCAGAGCATTGCTATTAATCTCAGAGCAAAATCCGGAATGTGCTATTGGCAGTGCCTTTTGCCTGATAATCGATCGCGGTCAGGTACGGTTTTCTGTCAATCTTGATGCGTTGACTCGCAGTGGCGTGAGAGTCAGTCCGGATGTATTAATGCTTGCACGGAATAAGCAGCATGGATAAAGATTTCACGTCAACACCACGCCCGACGTTTAAAAGAACATTGAGGCGAATCAGCATGATAAGCGTCATCATAACGATGACATTAATATGGTTATTGCTCTGCTTTGCATCCGTCGTGACATTAAAGCAATACGCACAAAAAAATCTCGAATTAACCGGCGCAACAATGAGCCACAGCCTTGAAGCCTCCCTGGTTTTCAATGATTCACTGGCGGCCAATGAAACACTTGCCACCCTCGGTAAACAGGGTCAGTTTGCCGTGGCAGAAGTCGTGAACGTGCATAAAAAGCGGTTTGCTTACTGGTCATGGAATCCGGAAGATAATACCGACACGCTGGGCGCGCTGGTCAGCCGCTGGCTTTTCCCCGAACCCGTTTCGCAGCCCATCATGCATAATGGTTCGATGATCGGCGAAATTCGCCTTACCGCGCGTGACAGCCTCATCAGCCATTTTATCTGGATGTCATTTGCCGTTCTCACCGGCTGCATTCTTTTTGCTACCGTCGTCGCGCTCACCATTACGCGATCGTTACATCATGGCATGGTAACGGCCTTGCAAAACATTACCGACGTTGTTCATGACGTACGCACTAACCGCAACTTCTCCCGCCGGGTGAAAGACGGCCGTATCGAAGAATTTCACCAGTTTGGTGAAGACTTCAACAGTCTTCTGGATGAGATGGAGGAGTGGCAGCTGAAGCTACAGGCGAAAAACGCCCAGTTGCTACGTACCGCCATGCACGATCCATTGACCGGTCTTGCCAATCGGGCGGCTTTTCGTAACAGCATCGCGGCATTAATGAACGACATCTCCGCGAAAACAAACTCTGCTCTGCTGTTCCTCGACGGCGATAATTTTAAGTTTATTAATGACACCTGGGGGCATGCGGCAGGCGATTGCGTTCTAATTGAAGTCGCCAGCAGGATGGTTGAATTTGGCGATAAACGTTATCAATCATACCGCCTCGGCGGTGACGAATTCGCCATGGTGCTATACGGCGTGCATTCTGAACTCGAGGTCCAACACATTTCTGCTGCACTATCGCAGCAGTTTATCCGTCCGTTTGATCTGCATAATGGGCACACTGCATCAATGTCACTCAGCATTGGTTATGCTCTGGCGTGGGAAAATACCTCAGTAGAGGCATTACTGGAGCATGCCGACCGCAATATGTATCTGGTGAAAAACCAGCGTTCGAAAACAATATCCTGAAAGGAATACGATATGTTAAAGCGATACTTCGCGCCGTTGTTACTGGCATCACTTGTCCTGGCTGGCTGTCAGACTCCGACAAAAGGGAAATTCACTCCAGAGCAAATCGCGGCAATGAAGTCATACGGCTTTAACGAATTAAATGGCGACTGGTCTCTGGGGCTGTCGGACAAAATCCTGTTTGATAAAAATGACGCCACACTGCGCCCGGAAAGTGAAACCCAGATCCAGACGATGGCCTCACGACTGGCAGCGACCGGCTTAAACCATGCCCGCATGGATGGTCACACAGATAACTATGGCGAGGATGGCTATAACGAGGCGCTTTCATTAAAACGCGCGAACGTCGTGGCAGACGCGTGGGCAAAAGGGGCAAATATCCCGCGCAGTAATCTCACCACGCAGGGATTAGGTAAAAAATATCCGGTTGCGAGCAACAGTACCCCGCAAGGGCGTGCTGAAAACCGCCGGGTGGCAGTCGTTATCAGCACACCATAAGGTTATTTAGCGGATGATTCGGCGAGCGACACGCCAGTTGCCGCTCGCCAGCGCAGCCAGTCAACCAGAACAAACAGAGCCAGACTCACGCCCATTACTGGCAACGCCAGCCCCAGCAGTATACTGATTATCGCCGTGACGACCTTTCCCCATCCCGAAAGCGCAAGCCAACTCTGACAAAGCGTCTGGACCGGATTTGCCGTCGATTGCGCTGGACGACGCATCCACCACATCCGGTATCCCCAGAGAATTAGCACACACAACGCCAGGCCAAACGCCACAAGAAGCAGCTGATTAACCAGCCCGAATAAGATCCCCATATGGAAATCCACCCCCCAGCGGGTGAGCTTCGCCATCAACGGGAAATCCTCGAAGCGGGTTCTGTCCAGAATCTGCATCGTATTGGGATCAACCGCCACGGCGTCGACCTGAGTCGGCCAGCTGCGATCGATTTCCGTCACAGTCCAGGCTTGACTCTCTGCTTTCGCCGGGCGGATCTCCAGCTTATTGGCCTCAATCCCTGCGTTACGTGCAGCGCTTAACACACCGTCAAACAGAGTCAAATCCATCGCCATTTCAGGCATCATCATTCCGCCGTGATGACCATGATGTTCAGCATGCTCATCCACGATCTCCTGCTGACCGGAAAGTGTCGTGTTCACCTGCGGAGTTAGCCAGTTCATCTCAGCACGCAGCTTATCAACGTTTCCCCCTGCCCACTGAGACCAGGTAAGGCCAGTCACTGAGAACAGCAGCATTCCCCCCAGCAACGTCCAGCCTAACGTCACATGCACGCGACGCCGATTCTGGAAACGATTGTTAATTCGGCGTTTTGGTCGGGTATAAAACCACAGGGCAATCCCTCCCAGCGCGGCAACCCACATCCACGAGGCCGCCAGCTCGCTATAGAGCCGCCCGACATCACCCAGCATCAGCGAGGTATGCAGATAATCAATGGTCTGGCGGAGCGGTAAAATTCCGCTGGTGCCATACACCGTCATATCGCCACGCACCGCAAGGCTGACTGGATCGATAAAAATAGCGCGGGTCTCCGATGGGCCAAGCGCAGGGTCAGCAAACATCACACGGGTGGTTTCACCCGCCACCAGGCCAGGACGAACGGCGTGTAGACGCAGATCGGTGCCAACGGTTTTTTCAGCAACGGCAATTTGTTCCGCCAGCGGCTGCGGCTCGCCCACGGAATTCGTGTGGAGCGCATGCCGGTAGAGCGCATTCTCCAGCTGCGGCGTTGCCACATACAGCATACCTGTCAGAGCAGCGAAGAAGATAAACGGGCCGACAAACAGACCGATATAGAAATGAAGGCGACGCAGCAGGTTTCCCCATGCCGCGTGCGAGGTGCAGGTAGTCATACTTTTCCTTTTTAAGGTAAAAAGTTATCGATATTTTTTTAAAGGGAAAAAGCAGACTGATGCGGCGGCGCGCGGGTATCAGGATAAAGCCAGGGGAAAAAGTGCCAGTGACTGACCGCCTGTCGCGGTGGTTTAACACGAAGCCTCTGCAGCACCACACTGAGCAGGACGATCAGAGCCAGCATCACGCCCGGAACATGGGCTAATAGTACGCAGTAGCCGCACGCTTCCGCATGGTCGACTGGCATGGTGTGCTGCATATCACCATGATGTTCATCCATCGACATCATGCTCATGTCATGATGCATGCCCGGCATGGCACTCATGGGATCTTTTTGCAGCGAGACGGAGATAAGCGGCGCCACCACGATCAGCAGGATCGCAAACAACGCGGTCAATGCCGCTGCGCGTTTCCGGTTATGCTGATGCAGTACGTTATCCACTTACCCTCCACGGAAGAGGCAAGCATTGTAAATGATTTATGACAAAAGAGTTAACGCGAGAGATGCGATGAGATAAAAAAAGGGCCAGCCTTTCGGCCAGCCCTTTTTAACAGGATGTCGCTTAAGCGAATCTTAGTTCAGACGCTCTTTAATACGAGCAGACTTACCAGTACGCTCACGCAGGTAGTACAGTTTAGCTTTACGTACAGCACCACGACGTTTAACAGCAATGCTGTCAACTACCGGAGAGTGAGTCTGGAAGACACGCTCAACGCCTTCGCCGTTGGAAATTTTACGAACAGTGAATGCAGAGTGCAGACCGCGGTTACGAATAGCGATAACCACGCCCTCGAATGCCTGCAGACGTTTTTTGGAACCTTCAACAACCCATACTTTCACTTCCACGGTGTCACCTGGACGGAAGGAAGGTACGTCCTGCTTCATCTGCTCTTGTTCAAGTTGCTTAATAATGTTGCTCATAATTTAATCTCTTATCCTGGGTAAACTGATATTCGGGAGCGTATTACGCATTCCCATCATGTTCATGCTGCTGTTGCGCGTGTTCAGTTTTGAACTCGGCCAGCAACTTTGCTTGCTCTTCAGTCAGAGCCAGGTTTTCCAGAAGTTCAGGTCTTCTAAGCCAGGTTCGGCCCAGCGACTGCTTCAAACGCCAGCGACGTATCCCGGCATGGTTTCCAGACAGTAACACTGCCGGTACTTCCATCCCTTCTAACACTTCAGGACGAGTATAGTGTGGGCAGTCCAGCAATCCATCAGCAAAGGAATCTTCCGTTGCCGAAGCTTCGTGACCCAGAACCCCCGGAATGAACCGGGCGACGGAGTCAATCAGCGTCATTGCGGGTAACTCACCACCGCTGAGAACGTAATCGCCGATAGACCATTCTTCGTCAATCTCGGTTTGAATTACGCGCTCATCTATCCCTTCGTAGCGACCACAGACCAGAATCAGCTTTTGATTCGTCGCCAGTTCGCTCACGCCCGCTTGATCAAGCTTGCGTCCCTGAGGTGACAGATAAATCACCTTTGCGCCTTCACCTGCCGCGGCTTTTGCTGTGTGAATGGCGTCCCGTAAGGGTTGCACCATCATTAACATCCCCGGTCCGCCACCGTAAGGACGATCGTCCACGGTACGGTGCCGGTCATGAGTAAAGTCACGAGGACTCCAGCTCTGGATGCTCAGCAGGCCATTCTTTACTGCCCGGCCAGTTACCCCGTAATCGGTAATCGCGCGGAACATTTCAGGAAACAGGCTAATTATGCCAATCCACATAGCGCCGTCTTTTACCGTTTATCCGGAGAATTTAAAAACCAGGATCCCAATCTACTTCAATGGTTTGAGTAGTGAGATCGACTTTCTTGATAACCTGTCCATCGAGGAACGGGACCAACCGCTCCTTGATGCCAAATGCATCTTTCAGGTTTGCCTTAATGACGAGAACGTCATTTGACCCGGTTTCCATCATATCGATGACTTTCCCCAGGCTGTAGCCTTCGGTAGTGACTACCTGGCAACCCATAAGGTCTTTCCAGTAGTAGTCACCCTCTTCCAGCGCCGGCAACTGCGACGAATCCACGACAATTTCACAATTAGTCAGCGCATTCGCGGCATCACGATCGTCAACGCCTTTCAGCTTGATGATGATGTCCTGATTGTGGTGACGCCAGCTTTCCAGCTCGACCTCTTCCCACTTACCGCCTTTCTGGATAAACCAGGGCTGGTAATTAAAAATGCTATCAGCGTCTTCAGTGGAGGAAAACACTCTGAGCCAACCACGGATACCGTAGCAAGAACCCATTTTTCCCAATACGATCGGTTCAACAGGTGCTTTATTGCTCATCATGACCACCGTGACAGATTAAGCTGCTTTGTTTGCTGCTTTGATCAGCGTAGCAACGCGATCGGAAACAGTAGCGCCCTGGCCAACCCAGTGAGCGATACGATCCAGATCCAGACGAGTTTCTTCTTCTGCGCCAGCGGCCAGTGGGTTGAAGAAACCAACGCGCTCGATGAAGCGACCGTTGCGTGCATTACGGCTGTCAGTCACAACAACCTGGTAGAACGGACGCTTTTTAGCGCCGTGACGTGCTAAACGAATAGTTACCATAACATCCTCTTGTGTGAATAAAACAACCGGGCCCCATCGAGGAACGGAGCCCGGGTGTCATATTAAAAGCCCGAAAATTTTACTCATTTTCGGGCAAAAAGCAATCTCAAAAGCGATTAACGCCCAGGAAAACCGGGAGGCATCATCCCTTTCATCCCGCGCATCATCTTCGCCATGCCGCCTTTCTTCATTTTCTTCATCATGCGCTGCATGTCGTCGAACTGTTTCAGAAGGCGGTTAACGTCCTGTACCTGCATGCCACAACCGGCGGCAATACGGCGTTTACGGGAACCTTTGATGATATCCGGGTTAGCACGTTCTTTAAGGGTCATCGAGTTGATGATCGCCTCCATACGCACCAGCACCTTGTCATCCATCTGCGCTTTCACATTGTCAGGGATCTGGCCCATGCCCGGCAGTTTGCCCATCAGGCTGGCCATGCCGCCCATGTTTTTCATCTGACGCAGTTGCTCAAGGAAGTCGGTCAGATCGAAACCGTCGCCTTTTTTCAGCTTGCTCGCCAGCTTTTCAGCCTGCGCGCGGTCAACCTTGCTCTCGATATCTTCGATCAGCGACAGCACGTCACCCATGCCGAGAATACGGGAGGCAATACGATCCGGATGGAACGGCTCCAGCGCTTCAGTTTTTTCGCCCACGCCGAGGAATTTAATCGGCTTACCGGTGATATGACGAATCGAGAGGGCTGCACCGCCACGGGCGTCACCGTCCACTTTGGTCAGGACTACACCGGTTAACGGCAGCGCTTCATTAAACGCTTTCGCGGTATTTGCCGCATCCTGACCGGTCATCGCGTCGACAACAAACAGGGTTTCTACCGGATTGATAGAGGCATGCACCTGCTTGATTTCGTCCATCATCGCTTCGTCAACGTGCAGACGACCGGCGGTATCCACCAGCAGCACGTCGTAGAATTTCAGCTTCGCTTCTTTCAGAGCGGCATTAACGATATCGACAGGTTTCTGAGCCACGTCTGACGGGAAGAAATCCACGCCAACCTGCTCTGCCAGCGTTTCCAGCTGTTTGATCGCCGCCGGGCGATAAACGTCCGCAGACACCACCAGCACTTTCTTCTTGTGCTTCTCGCGCAGAAATTTACCCAGCTTACCGACGCTGGTCGTTTTACCCGCACCCTGCAGACCCGCCATCAGCACCACGGCCGGTGGCTGAGCCGCCAGGTTAAGCACCTGGTTCTCTTCACCCATCGCCGAAACCAGTTCGTTACGAACGATTTTGACGAACTCCTGACCCGGGGTCAGGCTCTTGTTAACTTCATGACCAACCGCTTTCTCTTTAACGCGGTTGATAAAATCACGCACAACCGGCAACGCCACGTCTGCTTCCAGCAGCGCCATGCGCACTTCGCGCAGCGTTTCCTTGATGTTGTCTTCGGTAAGGCGTCCTCGGCCGCTGATGTTGCGCAGCGTGCGCGACAAACGATCGGTTAAATTATCAAACATTGTCTCTCGCCTGAGTAGAAACGTTGGGCCGCCATGAGCGACACATACACAGAATTTTGCCGGAGTATAACATGAAGGCGCCTTTGTTGTTATGCAACGGTTGGAGCAGGCGTCACGTAACGTTATACTGCTTCTCTTTCTTATTAAGACAACTGTCGATGCCTATATGCCTGTTTTCGCACTGATCGCCCTTGTTGCCTACTCTGTCAGTCTCGCGCTGATCGTTCCCGGACTGCTGCAAAAAAACAGCGGCTGGCGGCGCATGGCTATTCTTTCCGCGGTGATCGCACTGATAAGCCACGCCTTTGCGCTGGAATCACGCATCATTCCCGGCGACGGCAGCGTGCAAAACCTGAGCGTCCTCAACGTCGGCTCGCTGGTCAGCCTGATGATCTGCACGGTGATGACCATTGTGGCCTCTAAGAATCGCGGCTGGTTACTGCTGCCGATTGTCTATACCTTTGCGCTGATCAATCTGGCTTTAGCCACCTTTATGCCCAATGAGTTCATTACGCATCTGGAGGCGACACCGGGTATGCTGGTGCATATTGGCCTGTCGCTTTTTGCCTACGCGACGCTGATTATCGCCGCGCTCTACGCTATGCAGCTCGCCTGGATTGACTACCAGCTCAAAAACAAAAAGCTGGCGTTTAACCACGAGATGCCACCGCTGATGGTCATTGAACGTAAAATGTTCCACATCACCCAGGTGGGCGTGGTTCTGCTGACGCTCACGCTCTGCACTGGCCTGTTCTACATGAAAAACCTGTTCAGCGTGGAGAATATCGATAAAGCGGTACTCTCTATCGTTGCGTGGTTTGTCTATATTGTCCTGCTATGGGGCCATTACCATGAAGGCTGGCGCGGTCGTCGCGTGGTCTGGTTCAACGTCGCGGGTGCGGGCATTCTCACCCTTGCCTATTTTGGCAGCCGCTTCATACAGCAATTTGCTGGCTAAGAAACAAAGGAGTTCCCCCTGGAACACATCTCTACCACCACGCTGATCGTTACGCTGATCGTCATGGTGGTCATCTCCGCCTATTTCTCTGGCTCGGAAACCGGCATGATGACCTTAAACCGCTACCGGTTACGTCATCGTGCTAAGCAAGGTAACCGGGCTGCCCGTCGCGTTGAAAAACTGCTTCGCAAGCCGGATCGCCTGATAAGCCTGGTGCTCATCGGCAATAACCTCGTCAACATTCTTGCCTCTGCGCTGGGCACCATCGTCGGGATGCGACTGTATGGCAATGCCGGGGTGGCGATTGCCACCGGCGTGTTGACGTTCGTGGTGCTGGTGTTTGCCGAAGTGCTACCGAAAACCATCGCTGCGCTTTACCCTGAGAAAGTCGCCTACCCGAGCAGCTTCTTGCTGGCACCGCTGCTGATCCTGATGATGCCGCTGGTCTGGCTGCTGAACATGGTGACGCGCCTCTTGATGCGGATGGTGGGTATCAAAGCAGACGTCACCATCAGCAGCGCGCTCAGCAAAGACGAACTGCGCACCATCGTGAATGAATCCCGCTCACAGATTTCCCGACGTAATCAGGACATGCTCCTGTCGGTGCTGGATCTGGAGAAGGTGAGCGTGAACGACATCATGGTGCCGCGTAACGAAATCGTGGGTATCGACATCAATGACGACTGGAAAGCCATCGTCCGCCAGCTGACGCACTCCCCGCACGGGCGTATTGTGCTGTATCGCGACTCTCTCGATGACGCCATCAGCATGCTGCGCGTGCGCGAAGCTTACCGCCTGATGACCGAGAAAAAAGAGTTCACAAAAGAGGTGATGCTGCGTGCCGCCGACGAAATTTACTACGTACCGGAAGGAACACCGCTCAGTACGCAGCTGGTGAAATTCCAGCGTAACAAGAAGAAAGTCGGCCTGGTGGTCGATGAGTACGGCGATATTCAGGGGCTGGTGACGGTCGAAGATATTCTGGAAGAGATTGTCGGGGACTTTACCACCTCAATGTCTCCTTCTCTTGCGGAAGAAGTGACCCCACAAAACGACGGCTCGGTGCTGATTGACGGTAGCGCCAACATTCGCGAACTCAACAAAGCCTTTAACTGGCATTTACCGGAAGATGAAGCGCGAACCATGAATGGCATGATTCTGGAAGCACTGGAAGAAATCCCGGCTGCGGGCACGCGGGTGCGAATTGAACAGTACGATATTGATATCCTGGACGTGCAGGACAACATGATTAAGCAGGTGAAAGTCCTTCCCGTTAAACCCCTGCGCGAAAGTATCGCGGAATAATGTTGTAGTGCCGGGCAAGGCGAAACCACCGCCCGGCACTACAGGGCGGCAAATTACGCTTTCGCTTTCGCCACGGTCACCATCGCTGCGCGAATGGTACGGCCGTTCAGGGTGTAACCTTTCTGCATCACGCCCAGCACTTTACCGGCTTCCACCTCTTCGGACTCCACCATCGCAATCGCCTGGTGAACGTTTGGATCCAGCGGAACGTTGGTATCGGCGATCACTTCCACGCCAAACTTACGCACCACGTCGAGCATGGATTTCAGCGTCAGTTCGATACCTTCGATCATCGCCGCGTTGTCCGGATTCGCTTTATCCGCTACTTCCAGCGCGCGATCGAGGCTATCAATCACCGGCAGCAGTTCGTTGACGAATTTCTCCAGCGCAAATTTATGCGCTTTTTCAACGTCCAGTTCGGTACGACGACGCAGGTTTTCCATTTCAGCCTTGATGCGCAGAACACCATCGCGTTCGCGATTCTGTGCTTCTACCAGCTGGGCTTCCAGATTCGCAATTTTTTCATCGCGCGGGTCCACCTGCTCAGCAGATGCGTCTGGCTCTACAGCCTCAACTTCATCGTGCTGTTCCGTGATAATTTCTTCAGGGGCTTGCCCCTCAGGCGTTTTCTGTTCTTTACTACTCATGAATTTCTCCGCGTTTTTCTGCATTCATCTCGCTAACTTCGCTTATTATGGGGATCAGTTTCCGGGATTCAAGGGAACAAGACAGATTGTCATCATTCATCAGGCACAAGGACCTCCAGAAAATGAATAATCATTTCAGGTGTATTGGGATCGTCGGGCATCCGCGTCACCCTACCGCATTGACGACACATGAAATGTTGTATCGCTGGCTGTGTAGCAAAGGCTATGAAGTGATGGTTGAGCAGCAGATTGCACAGGAGCTGCAGCTGAAGAGCGTCAAGACCGGCACGCTGGCGGAAATAGGCCAACAGGCGGATCTCGCCGTGGTGGTCGGCGGTGACGGCAACATGCTCGGCGCGGCCCGCACGCTGGCGCGTTATGACATCAAGGTCATCGGCATCAACCGTGGCAATCTCGGTTTTTTAACTGACCTCGACCCGGATAATGCCCAGCAACAGCTGGCTGACGTTCTGGAAGGCCACTATATCAGCGAAAAACGCTTTTTACTGGAAGCGCAGGTATGCCAGCAGGACTGCCAGAAGCGGATCAGCACCGCAATAAACGAAGTGGTTCTGCATCCCGGTAAAGTGGCACACATGATTGAGTTCGAAGTCTATATCGACGAAATCTTTGCCTTCTCCCAACGTTCTGACGGCTTGATTATCTCCACCCCGACCGGCTCAACCGCCTACTCGCTTTCTGCCGGTGGCCCGATCCTGACCCCTTCCCTGGACGCCATTACGCTGGTGCCAATGTTTCCGCACACGCTTTCCGCCCGTCCGCTGGTCATCAACGGTGACAGCACCATTCGTCTGCGCTTCTCCCACCGTCGAAATGACCTGGAGATCAGCTGTGACAGCCAGATAGCGCTGCCGATTCAGGAAGGGGAAGACGTGCTGATTCGTCGGTGTGATTACCACCTGAATCTCATTCACCCGAAAGACTACAGCTATTTCAACACATTAAGCTCGAAGCTTGGCTGGTCAAAAAAATTGTTCTGATTTTGCATCCAGCGCTTTACTGTATATAAAACCAGTTTATACTGTATGAAAACACAGTTATGGTTTTTCATACAGGAAAACAATTATGCTGGCACAACTGACCATCAGCAACTTTGCCATTGTTCGTGAGCTTGAGATCGACTTCCACAGCGGCATGACGGCGATCACCGGGGAAACCGGTGCGGGTAAATCCATTGCCATTGATGCCCTCGGCTTGTGCCTTGGCGGCCGTGCCGAGGGAGACATGGTGCGCATGGGCGCAAACCGTGCCGATCTCTGTGCCCGCTTCTCCCTGAAAGACACCCCTGCCGCCCAGCGCTGGCTGGAACAGAACCAGCTTGAAGATGGACGTGAGTGTTTACTTCGCCGCGTGATCAGCAGCGACGGTCGTTCACGTGGCTTTATCAACGGTACGGCGGTTCCGCTCTCCCAGCTCCGCGAGCTCGGCCAGTTGCTTATCCAGATCCACGGCCAGCACGCACATCAGCAACTCGTCAAACCAGAACAGCAGAAAGCCCTGCTTGATGGCTATGCGGGTGAGTACGCGCTTACTCAGCTTATGGCAGAACACTATCGCCAGTGGCATCAAAGCTGCCGTGAGCTTGCCCAGCACCAGCAGCAAAGCCAGGAGCGCACCGCACGCGCCGAGCTTTTGGAGTACCAGTTAAAAGAGTTGAACGAATTCAACCCGCAGGCGGGTGAGTTTGAGCAAATCGACGAAGAGTACAAGCGTCTGGCCAACAGCGGTCACCTGCTTTCAACCAGTCAGAACGCCCTCAACATGCTTGCGGATGGCGAAGACGTGAACCTGCAAAGCCAGCTGTATAACGTTCGTCAACTGGTCACCGAACTGGCAGGCATGGACAGCAAACTTTCTGGCGTACTGGATATGCTGGAAGAGGCCGCGATTCAGATCTCAGAAGCCGGTGATGAATTGCGCCACTACTGTGAACGTCTGGATCTCGACCCGAACCGTCTGTTTGAGCTGGAACAACGCATCTCCCGTCAGATCTCACTGGCCCGTAAGCATCACGTTACGCCGGAAGAACTGCCAAATTACTATCAGTCTCTGCTGGAAGAACAGCAGCAGCTTGACGATCAGGCTGACTCGCAGGAAACCCTCTCTCTGGCGGTGAGCCTGCATCATGAACAGGCGATGGCAACGGCGAAAAAACTGCATGAGATTCGAGTGCATTATGCCCAGGAGTTAAGTCAGCACATCACCGACAGTATGCACACGCTGGCGATGCCGCACGGCGTATTTACGATCGATGTCCGCTTTGAAGAGAATGTGCTGACGGCAGAAGGTGCGGATCGTATTGAGTTCCGCGTCACCACTAACCCCGGTCAGCCGCTGCAGGCCATCTCCAAAGTGGCGTCCGGCGGTGAGTTGTCGCGTATCGCACTGGCGATTCAGGTGATTACAGCGCGTAAAATGGAAACCCCGGCGCTGATTTTCGATGAAGTGGATGTTGGGATCAGCGGTCCAACGGCGGCGGTAGTCGGTAAGCTGCTGCGTCAGTTAGGTGAATCAACACAAGTCATGTGTGTTACCCACCTTCCGCAGGTGGCTGGCTGTGGTCACCATCACTTTATCGTCAGCAAAGAAACCGACGGTGAAATGACAGAAACGCACATGAAACCGCTCGATAAACGTGCGCGTCTGCAGGAGCTGGCTCGTCTGCTTGGCGGCAGTGAAGTCACGCGTAATACGCTCGCAAACGCGAAAGAACTGCTAGCGGCATAAACTTTTTCGGGATCTCAGGGTCATAGAGAACAACAAAAACGCCGCCAGACCGGTTTCAAAGTGGGGCAAGGTCTATTATCATCGGCATATTACATATGAGCCGCGTTCTGCTCGGGCCCGAAAAGGAATCAAATCACTATGCGTTGTAAAATGCTGACCGCTGCCGCAGCGGTTCTTCTGATGTTGACCGCAGGCTGTTCCACTCTGGAGAAAGTGGTTTACCGTCCTGACATCAACCAGGGGAACTACCTTACCCCTAACGATGTGTCCAAAATCCGTGTGGGGATGACACAACAGCAGGTCGCTTATGCACTGGGAACCCCGATGATGTCCGATCCGTTCGGCACAAACACCTGGTTCTATGTATTCCGTCAGCAACCGGGCCACGAAGATGTGACCCAGCAAACCCTGACGCTGACCTTCAGCAGCGCCGGTGTGTTGACCAACATCGACAACAAGCCTGCCCTGACCAAATAATCAGGCGTCAGAAATGCAAAAAGGTGCTCAATGAGCACCTTTTTTGTTTCTGAATTCTTGCACAGAGACGTAGCGCTCCGGTACGCGTCAGCGCCACCGGGGAAGAAAGCGCTACTTAGCCGCTTTCTCCGCACGCTGACGACGCAGCTCTTTCGGGTCAGCAATCAACGGACGATAAATCTCCACCCGGTCACCTTCTTTCAGCACATCACCCAGCTTAACCGGGCGGCTGTAAATCCCGACTTTATTCTTCGCCAGGTCAATATCACTGCGAAGCTCAAGAATGCCGGAAGCGCGGATAGCCATCTCAACAGTCGCGCCCTCTTCCAGCGTTACACGTTGCAGATATTGCTTCTCCGGCAGCGCGTACACCACTTCCACAGCAATCTTATGCGACACTGTAAACCTCTTTGGCGCGGGTGGTGAACGCCTGAACCATATTTGAAGCCAGCTCTTTAAAGATGCGACCAAACGCCAGCTCAATAAGTTTATTCGTAAACTCAAAGTCCAGATGGAACTCGATGCGACAGGCGTCAGCGCTCAGGGGCGTAAACTTCCAGCCTCCCATCAGCGTTTTAAACGGACCATCCACCAGATGCATCAAAATACTCTGATTACTCGTCAGCGTATTACGCGTGGTGAACGTCTTGCTGATCCCCGCTTTGGAGACATCCACCGCTGCGGTCATCTGCGTTGGACCAGACTCCAGAACACGGCTCCCGGTACATCCAGGAATAAACGCTGGATAAGACTGAACATCGTTCACTAACTGATACATTTGTTCCGCGCTGTAAGGCACAAGCGCAGTACGGCTAATCTGAGGCATAGCATTTCCCATGGTCACACAACGGACAAATAATAACATTTATCACCTGTTAAAAAAACGCTAAGCCTCATCTCGTGCTAAGATAGCGCGTTAGACCTCACAGGACGCAATGAGGTGACTTTTTGAAATCAGATTACCGACGGCTTTACGACACTTATGACGAAGAAAAAAGCACATAAACCAGGCTCGGCGACCATTGCGCTCAACAAGCGTGCTCGCCATGAGTATTTCATTGAAGAAGAATTCGAAGCTGGCCTTGCGTTGCAGGGCTGGGAAGTAAAATCGCTGCGCGCCGGGAAAGCCAACATCGGCGATAGCTACGTGATCCTGAAAGATGGTGAAGCCTTCCTGTTCGGGGCGAACTTTACGCCGCTGACCGTCGCCTCTTCACACTACGTTTGTGACCCAACACGCACACGTAAACTGCTGCTGAACAAGCGCGAGCTGGAATCCCTCTACGGTCGCATCAACCGTGAAGGCTTCACCGTCGTTGCTCTGTCGCTGTACTGGAAAAATGCCTGGTGCAAAGTGAAAGTTGGCGTTGCGAAGGGTAAAAAACAACACGATAAACGGACTGACCTGAAAGAGCGGGAGTGGCAGCTCGACAAAGCGCGCATCATGAAAAATGCAGGGCGTTGATTCTGCACACTTATTGTACTATTCAATAAGTTAGCGTTCCGGGCTGGTATCCTGCAAGTGAAATCTGGTATACTGAGTTCAACACTATTGGGGCTGATTCTGGATTCGACGGGATTTGCGAAACCCAAGGTGCATGCCGAGGGGCGGTTTGCCTCGTTAAAAGCCGCAAAAAAATAGTCGCAAACGACGAAAACTACGCTTTAGCAGCTTAATAACCTGCTCTGAGCCCTCTCTCCCTAGCTTCCGCTCTTAAGACGGGGATCAAAGAGAGGTCAAACCCAAAAGAGATCGCGTGGAAGCCCTGCCTGGGGTTGAAGCGTTAAAACTAATCAGGCTAGTTCGTTAGTGGCGTGTCTGTCCGCAGCTGGCGTGCGAATGTAAAGACAAACTAAGCATGTAGTACCGAGGATGTAGAAATTTCGGACGCGGGTTCAACTCCCGCCAGCTCCACCAAATATTGATGTACTGAAGTTCAGTAAAGTCTACTAAGCCCGCACAGCACAAGCTCTGCGGGCTTTTTTACGTCTATTGTAGTCTAGTGAGAATTGCTGAGAACTACGAGTTATGGCACCCTGAATGGGACCCACGAAGATGGGTCCTAAAATCGAGGGTCCCAAACATGGCCAAAATCGCTAAGAAGCTCACTGACACTGAAATCAAAAGCACCAAACCTGCCGAAAAAGAGGTTAACCTTTTTGACGGCGATGGTTTGCTGTTGCGAATCGCTCCCCTGGCGAAGGGAGGGAAGAAAAATTGGTATTTCAGATATGCAGTGCCTGTGACCAAAAAGCGAACTAAGGTGAGCTTAGGAACCTATCCTCACCTTACACTTGCGAAGGCACGAGCTTTACGTGATGAATACTTGTCGTTGCTTACAAATGGTATAGACCCCCAAGTTCATAACAACCAAAAAGCCAATGCACTGAAAGATGCCACGGAACATACATTTCAAGCAGTAGCCAAGAAGTGGCTTGATGAGAAAGTCAAAACGTCAGGCATCTCCCAAGATCATGCTAACGACATCTGGCGAAGCCTAGAGAGAAATATCTTTTCCACATTGGGTGATACCCCAATTAAGGAGATTCGCCCTAAAATGCTTAAACAGCATTTAGAACCCATAGAAAAACGAGGTGTCCTTGAAACACTTCGCCGCATCATATCCCGCCTGAATGAAATTTTCCGCTATGCAGCAACAGAAGAACTCATAGAATTCAACCCGGCAGACAACCTGGGGCAACGGTTCAGCAAGCCAAAAAAACAGAATATGCCAGCATTACCCCCTTCCGAACTCCCTCGCTTCTTGGTTGCTCTAAACAATGCTTCTATCCGTTTGGAAACAAGGCTACTGATTGAGTGGCAACTTCTCACATGGGTTCGCCCAGGTGAAGCTGTTCGCACAAGATGGTCAGATATTGATATTGAAACTGGCATGTGGAACATCCCGGCGGAGTTTATGAAAATGAAGAAGCCTCACAAAGTTCCACTGAGCAAAGAAGCTTTGCGAGTTTTGGATTTAATGAAAGTCATCAGCGGGCATAGAGAGTGGGTGTTCCCCAGTATCAAAGCTCCACTCAATCACATGCATGAACAAACAGCTAATGCGGCCATAATCCGTATGGGTTTCGGAGGTGAGCTTGTAGCTCACGGTATGCGATCCATTGCTAGAACGGCTGCTGAGGAGTCTGGCAAGTTTAGGACTGATGTCTTAGAAGCCGCCCTTGCCCACTCGAAGAAAGATGAAATAATTGCAGCCTACAATCGTGCAGAGTATCTCACTGAACGGGTGGTTCTCATGCAATGGTGGAGTGACTATGTTTCGTCTCAAAAATGCAAAGTTATTGCCGCATAACTCTCCCATGATGGATTAACTATCTTGATTTAGTTAAAGAATTAATAATCACACCATTAACCTATGTGGACTAAGCATAGCCATTTACAAATGGGGACATTGAGTCCACATAACGAAAGCTGTCGGTCATATCAGCTAAATAATTCACATCTCTTCTCGATTATCATACACCTCGAAGATCTACCAAATTCGCTCTAATCAATGATAAAACAGTTGAATTCGGTTAAAATTTGATCAATTTTATCCTCTACATTGTATTGAATCATCCATGAGGTTTCGTGCATGGCTAGCGAAAATGACAAAAATCATAGAGTTAGGGTCGCGCAGTACTTGAGGATGTCTACCGACCATCAGCAATATTCTTTACATAATCAGTCCGAATATATCAAAGATTATGCTGAAAAGAACAATATGGAAATCGCTTATACCTACGATGATGCAGGTAAGAGCGGAGTCAGTATCGTAGGCAGGCATTCTTTGCAGCAGTTACTTAGCGATGTAGAACAAAAGAAAATAGATATACAGGCTGTATTATTTTATGATGTGAGCCGTTTTGGTCGTTTTCAAAATAGTGATGAAGCGGCATATTATTCCTTTCTATTTGAGAGAAATGGTGTAGATCTTATATATTGTTCCGAACCTATACCCACTAAAGATTTCCCTTTAGAGTCCTCTGTTATACTGAATATAAAAAGATCTAGTGCTGCATATCACAGCAGGAATTTATCTGAAAAGGTATTTATAGGGCAAGTAAATTTAATAAAGCTTGGTTATCATCAAGGCGGTATGGCTGGTTATGGGCTGAGACGTCTTTTAGTAGACGAAAATGGCATAGCTAAAGAAATATTGAGTTTCCGCAAAAGAAAGAGTATTCAAACAGATAGGGTAATATTAATTCCGGGACCAAAAAATGAAATAAAAATTGTAAATAGAATATATGATCTCTTTATAGATAATAACGTCCCAGAATTCATTATTGCTGAGAGATTAAATGAACAGAACATACCTGCAGAAAATGGAACATTATGGACTCGTGCAAAAATACATCAAATTTTGACAAATGAAAAATATATTGGAAACAACATATATAACAAAACCTCATCTAAATTAAAAAGTAGGCTTGTAAAAAACCCCAAACATGAATGGGTTAGATGTGACAAGGCATATAAACCTATTATTTCAAAGAAAAAATACAATAAAGCTCAAGAAATAATTCAGCTCCGATCCATTCATTTGACTAATGAAGATCTATTAGAAAAACTAAAACAAAAATTAGAATCTAATGGAAAACTATCAGGCTTTATCATTGATGAAGATGATACAGGCCCTTCATCTTCTGTTTATAGAACCCGATTTGGTGGTCTTTTAAGAGCATATACTTTGATTGGTTATAAGCCAGAACATGATTACAGCTATCTCAAAATAAATGAAGCACTAAGATCATTTTACTCAGAGATAATTGAGGATTTTAAGGGTGAAATTTTAAAAAGTAACTGTCATATAGACGAGTATAAATATGCCCCAATGCTTTACATCAATGATGAGTTTTTAATTTCCGTCCTTGTTACTAAATGCATACATATGAAATCAGGTAAACTTAGATGGAAAGTCCGGTTTGATAACTCACAGAAAGCAGACATAACAATTGTTATACGAATGAATTCACAAAATATTTCACCTCTTGATTTTTATATCATACCAAAGATTGAAAACGAATATAATAAAATGTGCATGACGGAAACAAACAACATTCGATTAGATCTCTATAGATTTGATAATCTTGATAAACTTCTACAAATTATTACTCGCATGAAAGTGAGGGAACTATATGCTGCCTGAAAAAAATGAATTCCCAATAATTCAAATTGAGATTGCAAAAATAAAATTTCTTAACCCACGAACAAGAAATAAGGTAGTGCATGAAGAAATAAAGGAAAGCATAAAAAAAAGAGGATTAAGCAAGCCTATAAGCGTAAGAGCTATTGATGAAGGCGATTTCAAATATGCTTTAATTTGTGGTCAAGGGAGAATAGAGGCTCTCGTTGCATTAGGTGAAACTATTATTCCAGCAATTATAAGAGATGTATCAGAAGAAGATGCTTACGTTATGAGTTTAGTTGAAAACATTGCAAGGAGAAGACCACGTTCTAATGAGTTATTACAGGTGATTAAAGACATGAAAATCAGAGGACTTTCAGACTCCGAAATAAGTGAGATTACTGGATATTCATCGAACTGGGTGAGCAGTATTAATATGCTACTTGATAAGGGAGAGCATAAACTTCTCTCAGCAGTCGAACGGGGTAATTTGCCTCTGTATCTCGCAGTGCAATTTGCAAGATGTGAAACTGAGGAAGCACAAGATATTCTTACCGAAGCATATGATAAAAAATTAATAAAAAGTCGGGACATTATAAAGATAAAACACATTCTAAATCAAAGAACAGTTGGGAATAAAGGTGCAAAAGCAGCCGGATTTTATTATCACAAACCATCAAAAAGGATGACTGCAGAGGAGTTGATTGAGCTTTATGAAAATAGTATCGCTGAACATAAATCTGTTTATAACAACTCAAAATTCATAAAAACCAACCTACTAATAGTAAATGAGATTTTTAACATCATAATGATGAATAAAAGCTTTCAACATATACTTGAACAAGAGAATCTTTCAGAACTACCATCTCAGATATTAACCCCAGTAAACAAAGAGGTATTAAAATGATTCAGATACGTTTTGGCGATAATTTTATTTACCTGGAAACTAATAAGTTAATTCCATCTAAGGAATTATTAGAAAACGTAAAGCGAAGCCATAAATATCATCAAATAGTTACCTCTATCGAAAGCTTAGGTAT
The DNA here is from genome assembly GCA_023023105.1 of Enterobacter ludwigii. Taxonomy (NCBI): domain Bacteria; kingdom Pseudomonadati; phylum Pseudomonadota; class Gammaproteobacteria; order Enterobacterales; family Enterobacteriaceae; genus Enterobacter; species Enterobacter ludwigii. The sequence goes on from CP083824.1 coordinate 3,555,091, forward strand.
TATTGAACCAATAATAGTATTCTATGACAAAGATAAAGATGTCACTAAGATACTTGATGGCCATTTAAGGGTTGAGGCTTTAAAAGACTTAGGTATAGAAAAAGCTCCATGTATACTTTCGAGCATAGATGATGCTTTCACTCCTAACAAACAAGTGAATCATATAAATGTAGTTGAAGAACATAGAATGATAATTAAGTCTCTGGCAAAAGTATCAATTGAAAAACTTAGTGCTGCTTTGGGCATATCTGTTGATGCCATAAAAGATAAAGCGAATGTGATGAACGGCATAGATCCAAGTATAATTGCGAAACTTTCTGATAAACCTATACCTAAGGCTACATTTGACGTTTTGAGGAAAATGAAGCCAATTCGCCAAATTGAAGCAGTCGGTACAATGATTAATTTTGATAATTATAGTAAAAAATTTGCAATGAGCATCTTGGATGCAACACCGGCATCGATGATAGTAAATAAAGGGAAAAACACTCCCTATAAAAAGGACATAAAAAAAACCATACTTCGTCTGGAACAAGAAATGGCAACAACTTCGGAAGAAACGAAAAAGCTTCAAACCGAGTATGGTTCAGATATGTTGAAATTCGTTATAATCCAGTCATATATTAATAAATTACTTGGCAATTCTAAAGTTCTTCATTGGTTCTTAGAAAACGAGGTTGATTATCTTAATGAGTTAAAAAGAATTTCTAGAATAAATTCTTTGGATGATAAGACTCTTACTGAAAACAGCAAGTCATAGTCATGGTTTTATATAGCCTAAATAAACCAAGAAGTATACTTACACAACGACCTTCACGCCGAAGAAGCTGTCAGATACGCCAGCAACCAAAGCATTACGTTTAAGTGTCAGTCATTGATACGAAGGGATAACTGCGTATCAGCAGCCGGACATTGAGTCGAATAAAGGCTGGTAGAGAGGGACAGTTCTGTGTCACCGGGAGATTCGTCAGAAACATCAGCGGCAGAACAGATGAACCAGCAATTGGTAGTGCACAGAAAACTCTCCAGTATTTAATTATTCAACTTAACACTAAAAAAAATCACATATTTAATATCATAATTTTTCTTTGGTCTACGTATGCGAGAGTTATTGTGGCTTTAACCGGGTATTAGGAGTCGTTTCAGATAAAAGATGTTCTTCGATTCGACTGGACTTGGTAATAGCAATAAGTAATCGTTAATATTGAAGGACGAAAGGCTACTTCAAAACAAAGTAACCTTTCCAATATTCCCATCTATGGGACAAGTGGTACATTAACTGCACATAGTGCAGGATACATATGACATAAAACTTTTTATTTATGGCATACATTATAAATAACTTGTATTTTATGAATGTCAATAGGTTCTTGTTTAATACTTTTAAAATAATTAATTGATTGTTTTTATTATAGCTTCGCTTGTACAAGCGAAGATCCTATTGTTCTTGAATGAATAATGCCAATTATAAGAGAAGCAAGGGCTAACTCTGCGAAGCCGCTGCGCTTGCTTCTCCGGTTTCCCCTTGCTTTTCTTCCCTTCGGTTAGAAAAGAAAAACCTGGTCTTTCTCTTTCAATGTCTGCACATTTACTACAACAGATTAGACAATCGCAACTATTTATTTTATATGGAAAACTAGTGCTTAAATTGCAGCTCTCATTTTTATCAATCATTTTGCATAAGATAAATTTAAGTTTATATACCAAGGCATCCCGTTAGTTTTTACACGTAGGTAAACTAATAGTCAAAATCGAACTTTGAATTGTAGATTCTTTTAATTTAACTCTATCCATCCGGTTAGAGGTAAAGGGAGGTTCATTTCAAGATATCATTGAACACAGTTCCAGATTAATATTATCAAAGAATTGAAAAAGATAATTATTATTGCAATCCGTTAATGAGTCCACTTCAATTTTCCGTTCTTCTTACAGCGTTCTGAACAGTTAAACATATGATAGCTATTTAAAACCTTCGGTAATCTTATCCAATACGGACTTGTCTGGTTTGATAATTACCAGAATCACACTATGCTCTTCAGTCTAATTTGTCAGTGATAAGGAGATCCGACCTATCGAACTTGCGTCATTTCCTAAATTTAGTGATTATAAATGTGGTTATCTATGGTCTTGTTGTGAAGATGTAGGCTGGAATTATCATGACGAACTGCAGCCTACATAAGCCGACAGTACGGCTTTGATCGAATCATTAACTCTTTTATCATCTCAGGAACTGTGCAGACATTCCAGTTCAATTTTATAACGTTCAGTAAAAATTTAAAAAGGTGACAGCCCATGATCTCAATTGCAGACAATCAACCGTCTTTGATGATCATGGGTATATAAGTTTAAAAAGATGTCTTCATCTCATGTGATTAAAATATATAACAACACTAATTTAAAAATCGATTCTTAACTCTTCCAAAATATCACCCTTTATATTTCATTAAATTAATATCATAACTACACATACTAATTAGATAGTGTGTTAATTAAATTCATCTAACTGACTCAATGATCTTTTGTTCTATAACTCGCCCACCTTGCTTTCCAGACAAAGGACCAATTAGTACTTTAAAGTCGGCATAGTCATCTGCCTCAGGCCTATGCTCTATAATAACAATTGCATTGAATAATTTAGATTTTTGATATATAAAATTCAGCACCTTCGAAGCCGTCTCAGAATCAAGTCCAGCGACAGGTTCATCAATAAACAATATTTTGTTTGTTTTTCTGGACTTAGATAGTATTTCACATAATTTTATTCTACGCATTTCACCACCTGACAGGGACTGCGTTTTTCTATTAAGTTTCAAATGTGATATTCCAAGATAATGGATAGTTTCAAGAATAGTATTAATCTTAGTGTTATTAAAAAAAGAGCTTAACTCTTTCAACTCAGTATCATATACATCTATTATATTCATACCATTAATCTGAGACTTTACTTCATCTATATTGTGGTCAAACAGTTTACCCTCACATTTATGACATGATATGTAGATATCCTTTTCAAAACCCCTTTCATATTTTATCACGCCCTTACCTTCACAAACTTTACATCCACCAAGTTTGTTTGGAAGGAAATACTCTATATCTAATTTTGTTATATCGGAGAAAAATTCTGCAATTAATTTATTCAAATCCGTGATAGTTGCGACAGTAGAACGTCCTGTATATGATGACAATTTTTGGCTTATATAAATCGAATCGGTAAGACTACAAATAGCTTTAGCTAAAGATGATTTCCCCGATCCGGAGATTCCAGAAAAAACAGTAACACACTCTTTAGGGATACGTATATTTTGATTAATAATGTTATTTTTATTAAGCCCTTCAAAATAATAGTAATCAGATATATTATTTTTGGGATTGAGGTTCCTTTGCGGCTGAATTTTTTCTTTTTCACAAATTTCCCCACCAGAAGAACCAGCGTATTTACCAACATGGATTTGCTGATCAGCAAGATCTATGAAATACTGCGAGTGCTCTACTAAAATAACTGTGTTTTTTTCTGATAATTTTTTTAGCTTTTGAAAGATAACTTCAAAATCGACAGGGTTAATTTGGGATGATATTTCATCGATAACAATCAGAATACCTGTTGTATTAGATGTTAAAAGCCTGCTGAAAATAAGTTTTTGTATTTCCCCCCCAGAAAGACTGGGAATTGAACGAGACAAATTTAAATATCCCAATCCCATATTATTTATTGAGGACAACACTCTAATTAATACTGAGTCACCTATAGTTTTTTTCAGGGTATTACATAATTCAGATATAGGAGATAGTAAAAATTCATCAAATGTAAATCCTAAAACATCAAGTTGGGCTGTTTCTTGGTTAATTCTGCTTCCATTACAAAATGAGCAATTTTCTTCCTTTTTATACTTTGAATTGTTTTGGCTCCGTCCTATATTCGAATTAGCAAAAGACATTACGCCTTTATAAAAAGCTCTTCTTTGCTTCGTTTTTCCTTTGTGTTTAAATCTAAAAGATAATTTCTCAGCGCTTTCTCCATATAGTATTAGGTTTTTCTTTTCAAGTGATAGTGAATCAAAAGTATCATCTACTTTTATATTATTTTTATCACAATAGACCATAAGTAATTGGTGATAATAATCAGATAACTCACCAGTCCGCCAACATAAAAATGGTTTTTGATCTAGTCTACATTTTTCATTAATTAATTCAGATTCATCCACACTAACTATCTCGCCAAGGCCTAAGCAGTGTGGACATTCATTTCTATAATTGTTTATTTTTAATTTATCATAATTAGGTACTGCTACGTTTCTTTTGATTTTTAAAGATGACAAAGCTTGAGCTATATTCAGATATGAATATATAGTTGAACGAGGGTTGTTATTTGTGTTTCTTTGTGGTATCGCAACAGCGGGAATTAACCCACTGAAATTTGCAACTTTATAATCACTTTCATTCAAATAACCGTTTTCTACAGCATCAAACTCATCTTTGCATAATTGATAAATTGATGAAAATGCTAAAGAACTTTTTCCTGCGCCCGAACGGCCATAAATAGCGGTTATTGTATTAAATGGTATAGTAACATCTAAATTTTTTAAATTATGGGTGGCTATTCCCTCAAAAATGATCTTATTCATACTTTCCTCTACACCAATCACATTCAGGATCACGTGGAACATCTTGGACGTTAAAAGATAAACTTCTAAGACTAAATTCGACTCTTTTATTTTCTTGTTGCAAGTGATCTACTTTCCCGGCAAGTAATTTTATAGCGTCCAAGCTTGCAAGGCTTGCAGCCAGACCTGATAGTGGTGAAAATGAACCTAATTTTCGTTTTACCCGGTGCAATTTCTTCACATTAACAAGGTCTTTGCTATTTATTTTTCCTAAAAATAGGTTAAAACAATTAAAGCATGCTGACTTAAATGGAATAATTGTCTGACCGATAAGGGTTTGATGAAGATTATATCCCCCGCCAACTATATGTGGGATATTATGAATCATACTAAAGAGGGCGATTATTTTACTGGTGTAATCCACATTAGGTTCATCAGCGCAGTTTATTATCAAATCTATATCAGAGGGTAGAATATTTCTTTTAAAAAAATCATCATCGATAATGTCATTGATAATGTCAATCTTAATATCTGGAGATATCTTTTTCAAAGAGTTGAGTAACGCTATATTTTTATCAGAGTTAATTTCATCCTCGAAATAAAACTGACGATGTAAATTACTTATATCTACATTATCGTGATCTACAAATATTATCGAACCAACATTGCAATGAGCAAGATACGTTGCCACATTACTACCGACTGCTCCAATACCTACAATCATTACTTTTGATTTTTTAAGATTAATTATACATTCTAAAACCTCACTGGTGGTATGACAGTAGTCTTCAAATGTATTGATCATTCTATATTGTTCAGTGACAAGCTCTGCAGGGTATTGGCAATCTTGATCGATAATTATATTGTTTTCATTCAAAAACAAAGCTAATTTTTCAAGTTGTTGAATATCGATTCCTGAATAATTTGCTACAATTTCTTGAAGAGAAGTTTGCCCATCAAACATCTTTAAGAGTTCAACTATATTTGGAAAGTTGATTTTTATTTTTATACTTTCTCTAATATTGGATTTAAAAAACTCTACAGTATCATCATTTACGACGATACCAATACTTTGTCGCAGTCTAAAATTATTCATTACAGATTTTGCATCCACTTTGTTTTACCAATTCAAAATTAGTCATTTTGCCTTCGTTTGGAAGGTATTCATACCGACTATTTACATATGAAAATGCTGAATCATCCAACAGGAAGTGAATTAATTTCATGCAACTTAGATTAGCTGAAAAACCATTCATCATTGCTAATCCACCAGGCCCTCCTGGAATATAATTATCATAGACAGATTTTGAAAGGTCCAGTTGAGGATTATTGACTATACTATATACAGGCTTCCATCCTTTTAATGCCTTTGAAAACGTATTTTGGGCACAATCTATACAGGGTGTATGTGGAGGGAATATTAATTCTCCTGAACTCATTAAGTGGGCGTCAAATCCACCTGATACATACAGCGGAATAGCTCTTGCTTGTGCATATCTACCAAGTTTTAAAGAAGTATGACCTATATAAGGCTCATCACAAGTATTAATAATCAGATCTGTATCATCAGAAATGATAGAGGATAGATTAGTAGTAGGTATAAGTTTTTCAAAATGTTTTGTTATTATTACTCGACTATCGATCCAACTCAAAAATTCTGACAGGACATCTACCTTTGGTTTTCCGATTTTCTTATAGTTATAATAACAATGCCTTGCTGCATTTGACTTTGAAAGGGACTTATAATCAACCAAAACTATATTTTTAACACCTGCGCGGACAAGTATTTCTATAATTTTGGCTCCTACAGCTCCACACCCAAATAAAACAACCTTTTTGCTCTCCAAGATATGTTGAGTTTCTACACCAGGTCGTTCAAGGACAAAATCGTCCCAAAATGTAATTTGTCGTGAAAAACGAGGTTCAATATCGCAAATGTTATTTACATCATAAATAAAATGTTGATTTAGTAAAAAAGCAATTAGTTTATCGACATCTTTTGAGCGTAGGGACCCCATCTCAGTAACTATATCATTTATAGTTTTTATACCATCAAGGCTGGCAATAAATCGAGCGACATTTTTATTAGTTTTTATTTCTAATCTATCACGCGTTGTCATCACATGAAATGTGAGTTTGACATTATCAGTATTATCTTCATTCGATATAAAAATATCCACAGTTTCTTTTATTTTATATTTTTTGGAGTCCATTGTATATTCCCAATAAAATCGCCCATCAAGGGCGATTTTGAATTTAGATTAATATTGGAGAACGCCGGCGTTAACCTCCAAGTATTTTTCCCAAGCATCTAAATTCGACGCTGAGTTTTGCTCGTCGTTACCAGCTCGCGTGCATACACGAGTACAACAGTCACTACGTTCTCCAGAGCAACCACCCGTATAGTTGGCGGTAGCATTGGTATTGCTGATGACTTCAAATGTTAAATCTAAACACTGCATATCAGGTCCTTTGCAAGTCAATTGATTAGCAAGCTAAGTATTCTCTTTGATATAGCTTAATTTTAAGAAAAAACTTACCCTTCATGATGATTAAATCACAAAACTTCTGTTCATGGGAATGGTAATTTTTTGTGCGGATTCAATGCCAAATCTCATCAACAGATCGTCCTAAATAGATGCTCGGAATAGTAAAACAGTTTGAGGGAACTCAGCACGCACTGAGCGAAGCAGATCGTAGCACTTCTTCTCCGTAGCGAACGATGCCCGATACATAAAACGCTTCATAAAACCCATGACAAGACCCACACCCGCAGATTGATCACCATGCTGATGTAGCATCGTGGTGACCGTGGCAGAGACACTGCCAAAACGCTCAGCTATGCCCGTTCATCCACTGAGCGTTGGATAAACTGGTTTACAGTTTCGAGGATTGAAGACCAGAAATCGTTGCCTACCGGACACTCTCGTCGCTAGTCGTTAGAGCAAATTCATTCAACAATATAGGCTTACATAAATGCGAACTCGCGTAGTCATACCATGAAGTTTAATGGCTATCTTGCAGATGCTAAATAACCAAGGTGGGGTTCCACTGAGAGTATGTACCTAGCTGAGTATTTTGTGGGATGATAGGCACATGAAAACGGGAGACTTTGAGTGAATATTATACCGATTCGGGGCGATGCCGAATGGACCGCTTTGGAATTCTTTGCTGGTATCGGCCTGGCGAGAGCTGGGATGGAGCAGGCGGGAATCAAGACTGTTTGGTCTAATGACTATGACCTGAACAAAAAATCGATGTATGAAGGCCATTGGAAAACTCACAAGCTTTTTCTGGCAGACATTCATACCCTGAATAGCGAAGACCTGCCAACTGCAGATGTTGCTTGGGCCTCTTCTCCCTGCACTGATCTTAGTCTGGCGGGTAAGCGTGTCGGCCTGCGGGGAGGCAGGGAATCGTCCGCCTTCTTCGGATTTACTGATTTGCTTGCAGGGATGAATGAACGCAAGCCTGAAGTGATCGTCCTCGAAAATGTCACAGGCCTTGCATCCTCCCATAACAGAGAAGATTTGAGAGCTGCGGTTAAAGAATTTAATGAGTTAGGTTATGCAGTCGACGCAATCACTCTGGACGCCCGACGTTTTGTGCCACAGTCTCGACCAAGGTTATTCCTGATAGGAGCAAAAAATCCTATTGATGGAGGCGAACAGGATTCGTGCCTGAGACCAGACTGGCTTTCCTGGCTGCATAAAGATGCTGAAGTACGCACCTTCATGATGCCTTTACCTAAAGCACCTGAGCTACTAAGCCAAGGGTTCACTCTTGAGATTGAGGCTATCCCAGACAGCGACCCTCGGTGGTGGAATGCTGATAAAGTTTCTCTTTTTAAAGAGTCCATGGCATCGGTACAGCGTGAAAGGTTAGAACATTTTGTCAATCTAGACTGTACAACTGCCCGCACAGCCTATCGTAGAACTCGTAATGGCATTCCCGTATGGGAAATGAGAGCAGAAGACATTTCAGGATGTTTACGCACAGCACGTGGCGGTTCCTCCAAACAGGCGGTGGTGATCATGGGTAGGGGCGCACTCAAAATCAGGTGGATGACCGGACTTGAGTATGCACGTCTGATGGGGGCTGGCTGGTACACGCTGGAAAATTTGCGCGACTCACAAATTCAATATGGTTTTGGGGATGCCGTCGCTGTTCCTGTTGTTGGCTGGGTCGCCCGGCACATGATCCTCCCTCACCTTGAGGCCGCAAAAAAAGCGCAAGGAATAAAAGTGAATGAATAAGTTGAATTACTCCGAAGCGTATCTTGCAGCGGCGAAAGCCTGGTACGAAGGTGAACGAGCCAAGAGTGGCGCGATAAATACCAATGTAATGAATGCAGGACTGATCGTCTCACGTATGATGGCTGATGGTATGCCTATTACTGACGAACGTCTGTACAGCGAAGGAAAAAGCCAAGTACGAGGGCTCAGTGGTGCCACCATATCAAAGATTCTGGAACAACATGGCGAAACCCGCGTTTTTACCCGTGAAGGTGGGCGTACGTCCAGAGGGACTATTTTCCTTGCCGCTGCATTTCGGGATGTACTTAACAATACTCAAGTAAATGGAAATGAGCCTGTCGACACAAAACTGGTTTCCAACCAGCTCGAAGCTTTCTTCACTCAATGCGTGCGTCTGGACTATTTTGACAAACAGAGAATAACAGTCGACCTAGATTACAACAAGCCAGTTGCATCTGTGGTAAGCGATATTCTTAAAGCGTCGGCGGAACGTTCAGACAAACCCACTGGAGCTGTGCTACAGCATCTTATTGGAGCCAAACTCCAATTGCGCTTTCCCAATGTTAAAATCGGCAGTGACAGAGCCAATGCAGCTGACTTACACACTGACCGTGAGGGTGATTTTCAGGTGGGTACTACTGCATTCCACGTGACCACCGCACCTATGGAGAAATTGATTTCGCGCTGTGTCGAAAACAAACGTGCAGGCTACAGGCCGGTCATCCTAACTCTTGAAAGCAAAGTCATTGCAGCACGCCAGATGGCTGATAACGTTGGTATGTCTGAACAGATAGCCGTCCAGGCAGCCGAAACTTTCATCGGTAACAATATTGAAGAGATTGCTATCTATGACGGCGATAAAATCCGTGAGGGTCTCGCAAGACTGATACGTACGTACAACGTCCGTATCAATACTATCGAGATAGATAAATCCCTTATGATTGATGAGCCTCGTTGGATCGTTAACTTACTGACCGACTCCTGAAATACATAGAGATCAGCAAGCTTAACGAGTCGCTTTTTTCCACCATACCTAATCCCCAGAACGGCTTTGTTGAATAAATCGAACTTTTGCTGAGTTGAAGGATCAGATCACGCATCCTCCCGACAACACAGACCATTCCGTGGCAAAGCAAAAGTTCAGAATCACCAACTGGTCCACCTACAACAAAGCTCTCATCAACCGTGGCTCCCTCACTTTCTGGCTGGATGATGAGGCGATTCAGGCCTGGTATGAGTCGGCAACGCCTTCATCACGAGGAAGGCCCCAGCGCTATTCTGATCTCGCCATCACCACCGTTCTGGTGATTAAACGCGTATTCCGGCTGACCCTGCGGGCTGCGCAGGGTTTTATTGATTCCATTTTTGCCCTGATGAACGTTCCGTTGCGCTGCCCGGATTACACCAGTGTCAGTAAGCGGGCAAAGTCGGTTAATGTCAGTTTCAAAACGTCCACCCGGGGTGAAATCGCACACCTGGTGATTGATTCCACCGGGCTGAAGGTCTTTGGTGAAGGCGAATGGAAAGTCAGAAAGCACGGCAAAGAGCGCCGTCGTATCTGGCGAAAGTTGCATCTTGCTGTTGACAGCAACACACATGAAGTTGTCTGTGCAGACCTGTCGCTGAATAACGTCACGGACTCAGAAGCCTTCCCGGGCCTTATCCGGCAGACTCACAGAAAAATCAGGGCAGCCGCGGCAGACGGGGCTTACGATACCCGGCTCTGTCACGATGAACTGCGCCGCAAAAAAATCAGCGCGCTTATTCCTCCCCGAAAAGGAGCAGGTTACTGGCCCGGTGAGTACGCAGACCGCAACCGTGCCGTTGCTAATCAGCGGCTGAGCGGAAGCAATGCACGGTGGAAATGGACAACGGAATATAACCGTCGCTCGATAGCGGAAACGGCAATGTACAGAATGAAGCAGTTGTTGGGAGATTCACTGACGCTGCGTGACTACGATGGTCAGGTAGCGGAAGCTATGGCCATGGTGCGTGCGTTGAACAGGATGACAAAGGCTGGGATGCCAGAAAGCGTGCGTATTGCCTGAAAATCCAGCCAGCTACAGGGTCGTTCGCACGAAATCTTATTTATTCAACAAAGCCCCTCAAATCCGGTCCACACCACAACGTTATGCCTTATGTCATCGGTGGTAATATGATCGGAAGTTCGGTGGCTGAGCTTATCAGTGAGTTTGAAATTTCTAAACAATTGCGTCCCGATGTCGCCAAACCCGTCTGGCATAATTCACTTCGCCTGCCAAAGGGAGAAACACTGTCAGCCAGACAGTGGGCGGCATTCGCCGACGATTATATGACCCGGATGGGGTTCACTGAAACGCACCTTCGCTGTTATATCCTTCACGATGATACCGACGGGCAGCATATCCATATCATTGCAAGTCGCATTAACATGCCCGGTGGAAAGCTGTACCTGGGGAAAAATGAAAATCTCATCAGCACCCGCATTATCAGCGAACTGGAGCGAATACACGGACTCACTGAAACAACACCTGCAACCAGCAGTCGCCCTCAGGCTAAAAGAAAACCCTCACGCAATGAGCTGATGATGGCAGAACGAACAGCAGTTCCCTGCCCTAAGTCTCAGTTGCAGACCCTGATTGATAATGTCTTAACGCATCGTCCCGATTTACTGACTTTTATCGACATGCTGGAACAGAAAGGTGTGACCTGTAAACCCAATATCGCGTCGACCGGAAAAATGAATGGATTTTCATTTCAGTACCAGGGTATTGCCTTTAAAGCGTCTCAGCTTGGAAAAAAGTATGGCTGGTCTTCTCTGCAAACGCAGATTGATTTTACACCAGAGCACCTGGCCTTACTGAAAAAAGAGCAACAACAGACTGTACCAGTGCCAGTGCCAGTGCCAGTGCCAGTGCCAGTGCCAGTGCCATCATGCGAGCCTGAAGAACAGGTTGCAAACCGGGAAACGATTCTGGAGAAAATCCTTCAGCTTGAAGAAAAAATTCGTCTGGAAAGACAACAGGAAACAGTGGGTGTCATTCAACTCAGGAGCAAACTGCACAATACAGCTCGTCAGATACCCCGCCAGCGTCGTCTGCATTCGTGGTTTGTATTGCTCGGCCATATTGTGGCACTTCTCAGGCGCAGGGGCATGTCTCTGTTACATGCCACTGCACATCCTTTCCACCAAATCCTGCACCTGCATCTTCTGACACCCTGTCATTCCATGACAACAAATCCCATTAAAGAACAATTAGTTAAAAATAACCCCCATCCTGCACCATAAGTTAACTAATCCATATTTTAGTGATAGTCAATAAAATATTGATCGTTTATATAGATCGATAATCTTGTTATGATAGTTATAACCTATTAACAGAGATCCATCGATCGGTACAAGCAATTTTACTAAAGCGGATCATTCATCGAAAATGTTCAAAAATACATCACCTTAAATCAGGCCACGGAGTCATGATGGATAATAAAACGATTAGCTGCCCCTTCTGCTTTACACAAAGCCCGCACGGCGTGCGGATTTGCAAAGGCTGCCATGCAAAAGTCGCCTACGGTGAGAGTCCGCTCAGTGTGGCATTCCTGTTTCAATTCGTGGCATTAGCTCTCGCCTGGTTAGTATTTTCATTGACCGGCAGCACTCCTGTCTCAGTCATTACGTTTTTTGCCAGCGTCATTATTCTTATCTGCATTATTAAAAAGAAATATGCAGACAGAGTTGTTTTTATACGGTGATATTAATTTCATACCACCGCAAACTTAAAAAATTAATATGAGAGAACTTATGAACAGATTCATGATTTCTGTGTTTTTTATTTCTGCTTTCCTTATTTCTGGTTGTTCAACATCAGGCAACCAGCATCTAAAAAAAGAAACAGCACAAAGTCTGCAGTCGAAAATTATAAAAAATAAAACAACGAAATCAGAAATCATTACCGCATTAGGTGAGCCCGAAACCAAAACTACACTTGATAGTGGCAATGAAGAATGGACTTATTCGATGGATAACAATCAGTTTGATGCCACCACATTCATTCCAGTGGTCGGGTTGCTGACAGGCGGTTCACAGACGCAGGCCAAAACGCTGGAAATCGAATTTAAAGGCGAAACGGTCAGTAAGTGGACGATCTCTGAAAACAACAGCAAGATGAAAACCGGCCTTATTCAATAACGTACTCTACAGTCTGGGATTATTTTATGAAAACATATGCATTTACCACACTCATTGCGTCCATTTTTTTGCTGAGTGGCTGTACCGGTGAACCGTCTGAGCAGGATATTTACACTGCGATGAATAAGGTCATGGAGCAGACGAATGCCATCGTTAAATCCATAGCAGGTAAAGATGTCCCGAAAGACGCACTGCGGGAATTAAAATCTGTCAAAAAGCATGACTGCGAAAAACTATCGGATAAAAGCTATAAATGCAATGTAACAGCTGTTGTCGATAACGAAAAACGCACAGCGGCTGTCACGCTGATCAAAACGGATGATGGCTGGCAGGTCATTGATAAGTAAGACCACAGTAAAACAATCCCGCCAGGCAGGACACCAGACCGGTGGCTCCTGCCTTTTTAATGCCCGGTAATGTCTTGCGGGAAACGACTGCTTTTATGTCACTCTGCCATCCCCTGTCCAGTACGTATCCGCTGCCTCACAGCCTTTTCCTGACCACGGATCCTGGTGGTGTATAAGCCAGAGAACGTGCAATGCGTTTCTTTTCATACTGTGCCAGTAAATCAGCATAAATGTGCTCTGCTTCATCCAGATTGCCTGAAATATAATTCACGAGCGAATTCAGGCAATGCAGTAATGTGTCACTGTTTGCGAGTTGCCTGAGCAGAGGGGCCTTCAGGGTAGAAACGACACCCATAAACATCTGCATGATATTATCAACGTGATAACACGAATTGCGATATTGCGCCCGTGAATAAAAATACTTCAGATGGTATCCAGCGAAAAGCACATAAAGTTTTCTGTAAAAAATATTGTTATTAACACTGTCGCGATGCTGTGTTATATATTTATCAACAACAAATATAAACTTTTCTTCCTGAGAAGAAACACAAATATTACTCATAACCCTCTCCTTTTTTGTTTTTATAATTAAGTACTATCAGCTTTAAAATTTAAATCAATACAAAATTGAAAATATTTTATTTTAAAATGACAACTATTTATTCTTTTAATACTGGAAACAGCTTACGCTGTTGCAATGTTGAGTCCGATCGATTGCATTACCACTTCCTTTTTTCAAAAGCCAGGTAGTTTCCAGATTTCAGATAAAACCCCTTCAGGAATTTTTTTGAGAGAGTGCTACGCACCGGCTCACGCCCCCGACGACAGATATATGTAGATTATTTTTACCCGTCAGATGAAAACCCAACGTTTAATCCCTCTTGCAGCGCCGCTGAGTGCCCACAGCACTCACTCGCTGAAGCAGAAAGGATTTTTCCGAAGGGGTTCCGGCGTGAGCCGTATTAAGTTAACGGGTAAATCATGTAGTCGGGTCCACTCTTTCGCTAAACTCAGCAGTCTGAATCTCTGCGCGAAGCGTATTTGTGCTGAGAGCTAAACCCAACTGTCTGAACTCCTGCGCGAAGCGTATTTCTACTGACAGTTAAACACTATAGCAATTTTCTGAAGCCCAGTGGCGCAACATACAGGTGCGCAGGCTTCACTTAAGGAATAATATTACGAAGGAAAATCAGCAATAGCAGTGTTTATCAAACTGTGTACAATGGAATTTTGTGTCAGTCTAAAGCTAAATTTCGGTTTCTTGTTTCTTTATCACTCTTTTATCTTGCAAATACAAAAAGAAAATTAATCAATTACATCAACAAGTTAAGATAGAATATTGGTTGTATCTTTCAGAACCAAAAATTATTAATGACATAACGGGTGATGGTGAAATTTAGCACCCTTCGTAATAACTCTGACAACCCTTAATATTTCACTAAAAAAATAATCACAGAGCAATAAATATAATATTTTAAAATTTTTATTACTAATAATATTGACAAACAAATTTAATATGCCATATCTGTTTTCACAATAATAAAAAAGGAGCCATTATGTCAAACACAAGTGTTATGTTAACTAAAGAACAAAAAGCAATCATTGCAGAAGCATTAGATGTTATGCCCGAAGATCTGGAAGAAATAAAAGTTAAAGCAAGTGCCTGTAAAAAGACATCCTTTCGTGACGATTTTTCGATGGTCTTTAAAGATAATACGGCCACACTCGCCCGAATGGATCTGACACCAACGGCATTCAGAATTGTTCTTTATCTTTTCTCAGTCATTGATTATGGAAATATTATCCCTGACTTTTCACAGTCACGTACTGCCAGAGAGTTAGGACTGAATAAATCGAATGTTTCACGTGCATTCAGAGAATTATTTGAGAGGAAAATACTGATCCGTAACGCTGAAGACGGTCAGGTTTACCTGAATTCTAATTTATGCGTAAAAGGTATTCCTCATCGTTTCAATGAAGATCTGATGGATAAATTCAGTAAATCCAGACTTGAGACTGAAGATTTTGCCACTTCATTCAACTTTTATCGCGCAGGGCGCAAAACAAAGCCTGTAAAAAAATCCAGAAACAGATATCCAACTGACGGCATTCCCTTTTAAAAGACATAACAGCGCGGTGATTTTACGCCCCACACCAGCGAAAAACTTAATAAAACAAAGGATATCTTTATGAAGCAAAGACTCCCTGCTTACCTTTACCAGAATAAATTATCAGATGAACAACGCAATCTGAACAATACTGCTCACTATGTGTTTTGGCTTCTCACATTAATCGCTTCATACACACCAGATAAAAACACTGTTTACCTGAACTTTCACCGTGCAACATCCATCGCACAGCAGGAAGATATACATATTACGCCAGCCCGATTTTATCGGGCCATCGATGAACTGATTGATACGAATGTTATTATACCTACTGAGTTCAAATACCAGTATCGTTTAAACCCTGTATTTTTCAGTTATCTTAAATAAAACAAAGGGCAGAGAATGAAAGTTTAGGATATTCCTATCCTGCAATGCTTACTATAGCAAAACCACATGACCGCTATCAAAAGCACATAATTTTTATATATCATTACCAGTAGGATTAAAATAAGAAGGTACAGACTTGTGCTGTCTGTACCCATGATAATTTATTACAGACTTTACACCTTTTTACCTGCGTTATTCTTTCTGATAATATTTTTTTCATTGACAAGGTGCTCAATACACATTCGTACTTCATCATTAATGGTAACATCTGTAGCACCTTCGACCAGTATAGAACACAACAAATAAAGAAGGACGTGCTCAAACTCTATCTCTTCGACTGGATCTACATAATTACGATAGGTTTCAATAGCCTCATACAAGCTATCCGGTGAAGTCACAAATGCACATACAAAATCTTTATCTTCCGGTACTCTGATTGAATTATTCATTTTAAATCTCCTGTACTTATTAATTTATAATGTCACGGTAAAAATGCCATCATAATTTCCACCAATGACTATTGTTATTACTTCTTAATACCAAAGCCTAACCTAATACTACTTATAAAATATCAGGCGGCCCTCGGCTCATTGTTGAATAGCACCATTTATTTTTACACACCAAATTTAATACACTCATCATTAGCCCCGTAATCAGGCTGCATTTTTACGTGAACGTTCAATTGCAGATGCGATCCATTCATCTACTTCGCTTTCGACAAATGCAATTGCACGCGAACCAATTTTTATTGGTTGTGGAAATAAACCTTCGTTGATTAGACGATAAATCCAGGCCTTGCCATAGCCGGTTCTGTTCATAACTTCTGGCAAGCGAATTAGGCGGGTATTTTGATTGTTCATTTTGTTTTCCCTTTGTCGTTGTGATGGGATCACTATACGAACAGTTGGGAAAAGAAAGGAGCGAGCTTCCTAACTGCAGGGTTACGGTCTGCCCTGCAGTAGTAGACTTCGGGAATTCGAGATCAGTTAGAATCAGAGAGTTTCATCACATCTGAAACTCTCATGTTTTTCAGGTGGGGATTTCGGTTCATGAAAAAATTGAACTGCCTAATGAAGTCTATCGTTGCAGCTTTCATCGCAAGCGGACGATCTGAGTCTTTAATGTGATACCCTAAACGGGTAGTTGTTTCTTCATCTTCATCAGTATAAAGAAGCCGGGAGAGGCGATCATCTGAGATTCTTAGTTCTTTCCTTTTTGCCCAAAGTAAGATGTCCAGCATCGCAACCAACCTGTAATTTATAATTTTTTTAATGGTTCCATAGCCGAAACGAACGATACCGGTTTCATTAACTTCCACTCCTTTTACCGATCTCCATTGTGGCAGGGCCGCTTTTATCGATTCGGCTATTTCATCGTCAGTACCACTACCAAGATCGATTTCAAGCAACACCGTTTTCTCACATAAGGGGGACAAGAGTTGTGACACATAAGCTTCGTGATGAGGCGCATTAACACAATATTCATCGTTTCCTTCCTCCCAGGTGAAAAGATTCACACTAAGAGCCATCACACTAAGTTCAGCAAGCCTGGTGATATCCGTGATAAAAATGTGTGGAGGACTGTAGAGAGTATCGTTAACTGTTGGATAATCGAGATGCTTCCCTTTGAAAAGATGGGGGTTCCCACTGAAAATTTCAGTCATGTACACCCATAGCCCTTTCTTTTCTTCGTCAGTAGGCCCAGGCTTGTACAGAAGTGCTCTTGCCCAAAGTTCGTGATACAAGGCATTTAAACTGATGTCTTCGAGCTTGCGATAGTTATCTATGTCAAGCCAAGCTTTGATTTCTTTAGTATGCTCTGGTGACCAGTTTTTCAAAATTCAAATCTCCTTGACCTGCTCCCCGTTGATTAGTACACCCCGATGTTAGTAATGTCTTCATAAGCCACATGAGGACATCCCCATGAAGAAGCGTTTTTCCGACGAACAGATCATCAGTATTCTCCGCGAAGCCGAAGCTGGGGTACCCGCCCGTGAACTCTGCCGCAAGCATGCCATTTCCGATGCCACGTTTTACACCTGGCGTAAGAAGTATGGCGGTATGGCGGTGCCTGAAGTTAAGCGCCTGAAGTCGCTTGAGGAAGAGAACGCCAGACTCAAGAAGCTGCTTGCCGAAGCCATGCTGGATAAAGAGGCGCTTCAGGTGGCTCTTGGGCGAAAGTACTGACGACAGACCAGAAGCGGGAAGCCGTGATGTTGATGTGTGATGCGACCGGTCTGTCGCAACGTCGTGCCTGCAGGCTTACAGGTTTATCCCTGTCGACCTGCCGCTATGAGGCTCACCGTCCGGCTGCTGATGCGCATTTATCAGGGCGCATCACTGAGCTGGCACTGGAGCGCAGGCGTTTTGGCTACCGTCGTATTTGGCAGTTGCTGCGCCGTGAAGGGCTTCATGTTAATCATAAGCGCGTGTACCGGCTTTATCACCTCAGTGGCCTGGGCGTAAAACGCAGAAGACGTCGTAAAGGGCTGGCAACAGAACGTCTGCCGCTGCTCCGTCCGGCGGCGCCCAATCTGACCTGGTCGATGGATTTCGTCATGGACGCACTTTCCACCGGTCGCAGGATCAAGTGTCTTACCTGCGTCGATGATTTCACAAAGGAATGCCTGACGGTCACTGTTGCCTTTGGGATTTCAGGCGTTCAGGTCACGCGTATTCTGGACAGCATTGCACTGTTTCGAGGCTATCCGGCGACGATAAGAACTGACCAGGGGCCGGAGTTCACTTGCCGTGCACTGGATCAATGGGCCTTTGAGCATGGTGTTGAGTTGCGCTTAATCCAGCCGGGCAAGCCAACGCAGAACGGATTTATTGAGAGCTTTAACGGACGATTTCGCGATGAATGTTTGAATGAGCACTGGTTCAGCGATATCGTTCATGCCAGGAAAATTATTAATGACTGGCGGCAGGATTATAACGAATGCCGCCCGCACTCCACGCTGAATTATCAGACACCGTCTGAATTTGCAGCGGGCTGGAGAAAGGGTCATTCTGAGAATGAAGATTCCGACGTTACTAACTGAGTGTTGTATCTAATCGTGGGGGCAGGTCATCCTGCCTTCTTAAAGATTTAAGTCATACGAATAGAGTTCAGTTAGTTTGAAAAAACTACCGTATTCACTAATCGATGAAAAGCACTTCCTGCTTGCAAGTTAACCTAGCCAGAAGGAAGTTGAACTGAGAAATTTGTTATCTTTTGATACAACTTGCCAGGGTCTACGTCCTGTCAGGAAAGGAGAGGCAGGGACATGGACCGACTACGCCCTGCCTCTTACTTTACTCTGGGCGTATCTTGTCGTTGTTCTCGACCTGTTCGCCAGAAAAACCGGAGGGGTGGGCAATGAAATTCAATTCTCACCTGACAACAAACTTACCATCAGAGCACTGGAAATGGTTTGGGAGCGCCAGGGGTCAACAACGGGTAAAAAGTGATCCGCATACCGCCACCACCGACGGTCTAATGTTGATCCACCTTGTTTACTCAGGATTAGCTTCAGCGATAACCCCGGCTTTCCGTTTTTGCTTCAGTCGATAGCCTTCTCCTTTTATTTGTACGACGTGTGTGATGTAAAATCCGGTTCAACATTGCCGATGTAATGGTAGCATCTCCCGCGAAGGTTTGGTCCTATAGTCCGGACGGCAGGTTACAGGCGTAAATTTACTGCAGGTGTTTCTGATGTATCCACGGGTGGTTTGTGGAAATTTTTATTCCGCACATCATGAACACCTTTCCCCAGCTGTTGCATTTCACAGAATTTCTGATATCTAATGACTTAAACATTTTTTCATGGGGGTGTTTATGGAATTAGTCATATCCTTATTACAAAAGGGATTATTAGAAAAGGCATTAGACCTTGCCATTTCTGAATCATTCTTCAATGCAAGATCACCTGATGATATAAAGAAAGCTTTAAAAATAGGCTATGACATTAATGCTGTTAACAGTAACGGCAACAATGCCATTTTTGCCTGCAGAACCCTGGAAGCCATGGATTGCCTGCTCAGTTATGGAATTAATATACACCATATCAACGGACATGGGCAAAATGCGCTCTTTCATCAAAAAAATCCAGAAATACTGAAGAAACTGATTGAACTGGGTTTAGACACCTCGCATACGGATACTAATGGCTACACATGCATTTTTGAACATTACAGGAATGCTGAAGGATTGACAGAATTAATTAATGCTGGTTGTGATATAAATCACATCGATAAAAAAGGAATGAATATTCTCTTCATGCCCCTTTCCCCGGAAGTTTTATCCGTAGCAATAGATGCTGGATGCAATGTCAATCAAATTGATCATTCAGGGAAAGGATTTATTGAAAATGTATATGATTATGAATTACATGATATCATTCTCTCGCATATTGATAAATTTGACAGAAGAACGCTGCATGTAGATTTTTGTGATCTCGACTCAGCCTTTTTCTTGTATTACCTTTCTGAACATGGATTCAAAATAGAACTTAATAAAGACCATTTCACCATTAACAGTTACATTGGTGATTATAAAGAAATCTTATCCATACTTGATTTCATCAGTGAAATTCATGATATTCACTTCTATAAATATAAAGGCGGCCCTCTCTATAAAGATATCAACAAGCGAATTGTAAAGTGGATGATAAGAAATAATCTCTTGGTTGATTTATCAAAAATAAATAAACACAAGGATTATGAAGAAATTAATTCATACAAAATCCGTCGAGAACAGAAAGAAATCTCCAGGCATTTAAAACCTGCTAAAAGTATATCTGCAACAGTCAAAAACGGCGGAAGATTGTGAGAGCTTATATGTGTGATTCATTCTCATTGTTTCAATATACTGCCTCAACATGAACAAAGAAATTCAGCATCAACTATATTGGGAATTACTCTATGAATCGTATGGTGCTAAGGGTCTGACGCCTCTGCCTGGTGATGTGGAAGCTGCAGGCAATTTTAAAATATCTGCTCGTTGTTTAGTGAACTTGTCAATCATTACCCAAGTGATATTGATTATCAGCACTCGTGCTGGATCACGGCACTTCTGGAAATAAAACTTAATGAGGTAAATGATTGTCAGATGTATTCGAGAACTGCCCATCGCTGATAGCCAGTATCAATGTCAAATCAGGTTCTGATCTCCTAATCGTGCTCTCGCGATCAGTTTTCATAGAAACAGTATCCTTTATGCTCGGAAAGGCATATACCCCTAAAGCAGCTCAGGTTTATCTGGCTGAGGCTATGACGCGAAACCATTAGGGAATCTAAAAAAAGTAAAGACTGTGTGATTTGTGAGCTTGATTGAATGCACTGAGAGCTCACGCCGCTGGCGATATTGCTTAAACACAACCGGCAAATAGATCGATAGTCCCCACGGAGGAACGAGGGCATATGCCAGCTTACGTTGTTCGGGAACTTCTGCTTAGTGCCAGGAGCGGACATTTTGTCTCTCGATTCAGGCGGCCAAATTCAGTAAACCACTTCATACTCACTGATCAGCCGCGATGTGTGCGCTGTGTTGCCGTTATTGCAATCACATCCTAAGAAGATTTCTGAGAAACGCAATTAACTTCAATGATATTATATACAAAGGAAACGCTGGGAAACCGGGGTAAAGTTTGGGTGTCACAAAGCCCCGAACCGTTTCGCGGTGCATCACATAGCAATCACCTATCCCTGAGGTAACTATATGGACTTTACGGAATATCAAGAAGAAATAATCGAAGATGTTAAATCTTGCCTTGAAAACTTACAAGTCCAACCCATTTTATTCATGGGTGCAGGTATTTCACAACGATATATAAAAGCGCCTGACTGGGAAGGTCTATTAAAGCAACTAGCGGAAATATGCCCCTTGATCAAACGCCCTTATGGTTACTACAGCCAAACAAAGGGTGATAACAAACCTTTGATTGCTAGCGATTTTTGTGACTTCTATGCTGAATGGGCTTGGGATGATGGCAAGGATCGCTATCCAGAGACATACTTTGAAGGAACGACTCCAAAAGATATTTATATTAAGCATGAAATTGCATCCATTCTGAATGAATTATCAAACTCCGTTGATTTCTCGAACATGGAATATACAGAGGAAGTTCAGAAATTAAGGAAAGTAAAACCTCATGCAATAATCACAACAAATTATGACGACACATTAGAAAAAATATTTGACAATTATCAGGCAATAGTTGGTCATAACGTTGTTAAAGTGAATTATTCATCTTATGGCGAAATCATGAAAATTCATGGTAGCAGTCATGAAGTTGAAAGTATTGTTATTACAAATGAAGATTATGTTGATTTCTATAAACGTAAGAAATATATCAGTGCTAAGTTGCTAACATATTTTGCTGAACACCCCTTGTTTTTCTTTGGGTACAGTATCAATGATGAAAACATAAAGGCAATTCTCTCTGATATAGATGAAATCATCGCTCCCAATAATGCATTGATTCCAAATATTTATCTTGTCTCCTTCAGTAAGGACTGCGAGGCCACTGGTTCTCATCAAAAGGAATTGCTAATCGGTGTTGGTGAGAATAAAAGCGTTCGAATCAAGGTGATATACGCAAATAATTTTGGTTGGATTTTTGATGCGTTATCATCTAATACACCGGAAATTAGCGTTAATCCAAAACTTGTGCGTGCATTTCTAGCCAGAACGTACACATTCGCATCAGAATCCCTTGTTAAACAAGAACTTCCATACGATTTTGAGATGTTCCGCAATATTGCAGAGCATGATGATGCATTAGCAAAAATGTATGGTATCGCTGAACTCAATAATGGGCAGGCACTAAATGCTAGTTTCCCATATACAATGTCTGATCTGGCAAGGATTCTCGACATGGGATCGTGGCACTATGTTAATCAAGAATTCGAAAAATTAAGAAAACTAACCGACTTCAACATTAAAGCATCAGACAACAATTATCATGTTTTCATTAAATCTGGGAAAAGTGGTGTCGGAAAATACTCATCTGAGGCACTTGACTTATTGCGAAAATTAATAAACGGGGAACAGTTTGAGTTAAACCCATAATTAAAGATGATGCACACAATGACGTTATATTAAAGAGGCCGCTGCGAGAGACTTTTTTGCAGCAGCCTTTTCAACATATGGGCATTTCTAACGAACCAGTGATTAGACATTTTCACTGAATCTTGACATTTCTGCCTGAGTTAAATAGTTTTTTACAGTTGTTTTACGTCCGATCCTCGCTCATAGCAGACATGAATACTCTGCTAATTAGCCACTCCGGGCCTGAACGGACGAGGTACACCATCGACTCAAGCGGACAAGTTTATGGGCCACTACAGTATTTGAGATAGAGCAGTTTTTATTGACCCTCTCAGTAATCAGACGCTAAATATCCAGCCACACTTACATTTAGTTTGCCATAGAGCGTGTTATTTTGAAGTCGCTAGGCATGTTGGAACCATGCGAGGTTCTGTGGTTCTACTTTATGGTTCCTTTTTGGAACCCATAACGAAATTAATTTAAACAAAAATATTAAATATCAATACACTATAATTAAAAGCACAGGGACGCCAGCCCACCAAATAAAACAAGGGGTTACGTGAAAACGTAGCCCTTTTTCTTTGTCCATGTCCACTTTACGTCCACACAGCAATATACTCCCACCTACTGCAGCCAACTTTATGACCTGTCCATCCAGTGGGCAAAAGCTGCTTGCCATGCTTCAGGCTCACCAGAAAAAAGTGTTTCCGCCATCGGCAGCCACTCTATTCCTGTTGAACCAAACACCAGATAGCGCACATCCCACCCATCACCGCGCGGCCATAAAACATATTTTTGATCAGGTAGCCCGTTAGAGGGTAGCGCGTCTGAACTCTTCAACTTTTCGCCCCTTGCCATAAAGATAAAAACTGCCCCATTGATTGAAACTTTTCTGGCCATAGCTTCCTCCGGACACACAAAAAAATGCTGTATATACATACAGCATTATAGTGGATATTTTTCCGGTACAAATTAGGCAGTTTTACGAACCAGACTCATTTCTTTTAAGTTGTAGACAATGTAGTCATCTGGCACATTTTTGTTTATCAAACTCATTGCACCGATGATGACGTTATCACCAATACTAATATCTCCGATAAGGCAAGAGTTAGCCCCGAACTCAACATTATCCCCAATAACAGAATAACCCTCGTCCGTATCGTTCCTGGCTCCGATTGTCACATTTTGACGTATGACAGCATTTTTACCAATCACGGTATTCCCCCGGATCACTATCCCGGTGAAGTGGACAATCTTTAGCCCGGCTCCGATTTTCGCCAGGGGGTTAATGTCTATTGAGTTAGCCCGGTTGAGCTTACGCATTCTGCGTTTGGCAAAGCCTTTCATACCAAACTTGTTAGTCTGGTAAAGGTAACACCAGATTCTCAGCCAGAAGTAAAAACGTCGG
The DNA here is from genome assembly GCA_023023105.1 of Enterobacter ludwigii. Classification (NCBI taxonomy): domain Bacteria; kingdom Pseudomonadati; phylum Pseudomonadota; class Gammaproteobacteria; order Enterobacterales; family Enterobacteriaceae; genus Enterobacter; species Enterobacter ludwigii. The sequence continues at coordinate 3,579,395 of CP083824.1, forward strand.
TCAGTGCATTTAATTGCGCGTCTAATAGTGCGTGACCAGGAGAATGGCTTAGAACCCTTTTGCACTTCAGCCTTTAAACATTCAGTCAGTTCCTTGTACATACAATCCCTTTTCATATTCATTTGACTGACATTGTAACCAGCAGTTACAGGAAGTTAAACGCGAAATAGATGCCCTGCTTTTCAGTTTTAAAGAACCATTCAATTCTCTTCTAACCCATGCCGTAAGCGGCATGACGCGTAAAAGCCATGATGTAACACGCAGCCCAAAACGATCCTCCAAATCTCACATAAAATTATTTTTTTCTTATTTATCTGTTGGTTATGATTTTCCTTAGATCCTCCTCAGATCCATGAAAGTGAAAAACACTGAAATTCTTTTCAATCTTTTCAGTTTCGGTTTTCCGCAAAGCCGCCAGCAGTGGCGCGGCCTGGCAGGCTGGTTTGTAGAAAAATAAAACTGAAAAATTTTTATGATCCAAAAACCGCAGGCGGGTGCGGTGTAGTGCGATTTTTGTCTGCGAAAGATTTTTTTTGCCATGCTGTGACGCGCCAGCGCCCTGCTGTGGGTACGATCTGCTTTAAGGGTGGCGCTGACTGCCTGAAAGGTTGGAACACGCCAGAGCGCTACTGGTTGCGCGTGGTAAAGTCTGTTTGAGAGGATAGAGAAGAGACACCCCGCCAGGATGGAGGGGCATAAAAAAACCCGCTTGCGCGGGCTCAGGTCTTAAATGGCTTATTTGCCAATCACTGGGGAGTATTTGCCGTTCAGCGTGTCCGCTTTCGCTCCGGTGCTCCGGATGGCTCCCGCATTGGTTGGTGTTCCTGTATTGCTGTGCGTGTGGCTTGCCGTTTGCTCTGCCAGCTCTTTCACCACGTCAAGCGTGTCCAGCATCAGCTGTGCCACGTTGATGGCACCAGAACCAATCCAAACTACCGGGGCAATAATCTGCTGCTGAACGGCCGCAACGCTTTTACGTATCTGCCCAATTTTCTCAATCAGGTCTTTACCCGTGGTGACTGTCTGGCTCCCGGCTATGTCCGTTTCATCATTGCCGCCGATACTCGCCACGCGGTTATTTACTGCCTGGCTATAATCCCCCGTACATACCTGCTGAATGGCTCCGGCCATCAGCGTGGACGTGCCCAGCACCTTAACTTTATCCGTGGCGTTGATGGTAGTTTCCCGACTGACCAGCTCCCGCTGCTCCGTATCAGCCTTAACCATCCGCGCCATAGATGTTTCACTGATCGTCTGGTCAGTCTGCCTCACCCAGTCACCCGCCTGGGTGACGCGCTGCGACACTTCCGCACGCTGCTGTTGCAGCTGCTCGCCAGGCTGGATATCCGGTAAGCTGGTTCCCTCCGGCACGGTCTGCCGCACAAAGGGTTTATCCGGCCTTCCGCCAGTAAAAGCAATTTCAACCAGCGTCCCTTCAGGGGGAAACTGGAACATCCCGGAATCGTTACCCGCCATAGGAACCGGCAGCGGCACAGCTGAGTAAACAGGCGTGTCTTTATCCGGGTTGCCGTCCGCGTCCAGCAGCTGCACATCAACCGCATAACGAGGACGGAACGGATCGGAGAAATTGCCGCTTTTCACCGCTTCAACGGGATTCATCACACGGGCAAACTTTGGCAAATGCATCCCGGATGCCAGCTCCGGGTAATGGCTTTCAATCTGGCGCTGCACGGGCGTTTTCTGAAGAGCCTGACCCGTAGCACGGTTGCGGGGCGTCCAGGTCACGGCCATCGTGTCATCTTGCAGGTGGACTTTTGTTACCCTTTCCCCGTTCAGTTCAACACCGGGGCGCAGACTCTGCACCAGGGGAAGCGTCATGGAGTTCCCGCCAGCCGCCCCCTGGTTAAATTCATGGGGGATCTCTACCGGGCGATCAGCAAACAGAGCTTTTTCCGCGCCGCCTACGTATACCCCTCCGTCCGGCAGCTGGTACCAGACGTAATCCGTAACGCCAAAAGCCTTGCCCAGATTATCCAGCAACTGATATCCCGTGCCGCTGTGGGTGAAGTGCGGGATCGGACGGTCTGAATAATCAGCATCCGGCACGCTGAAGGTCAAACCGCTGTGTTCTGTCAGCCAGCTGGCCACATCGCGCAGCGTGGGGTGCTGGAAGGAACATGGCCAGAGGCGTTCGAATACGCCTACCAGCTCCCGGACAAACAGGCGCTGGAAACCATTTTCAGCGGGTTGCGAGCGCTCCACGTACCCGGTGAACCAGCGCAAAACCAGATCGGTGTAACCCACATCGAGACGCACCAGTTTCCCCGTATAATCCTGATTTGTCCCGGCCGTAATAAACCCCCGGCCGCAGCTGTTCAGCTCCAGCACCAGGCTGGTATCAGCCAGGTGGATTTCATCCGTTGAAAGGTACAGGCGTTTAATCGGCTTCATTTTTATCCCAGTGCATCATTTACGGGCTTGAGCACCTTACGTTCAAACCACGTCAGTTTTTCTTCATCCTCGCCAGCTGCCTGGCTTCCGTTCTGACCGCTGCCACTTCCCGCCGTTTGTTTCACGGCTTTGGTTTTTCCGCTTGCCCTGGCCTCACGTTTTTCCTGCACGCTGATATGTTCGGTCAGCGTGAACGTAACCAGCCATGACATGCGCCCATCCTGCGGCGGCGCGTCCAGAGTTCCGGTAAACGTCGCCTCACGAAAATTCACAGCCCGCGCCGCCTCATGCGCAACGCGGTATTTCTGGCGCTGGCCGCTGGCATCCGTAGCGCTGCCCAGCTCAAAGATACGCCGCAGGATCTCCGGGTTTTTATATGGAATTTCGCCAGATACGCGCAGCTCTTTGCCTTTGATGCCCTGCTCGGATTTCGTGGTGGCACTCGTCTGGCCTGACTGGTCTTTATCCTGAAATTGCTGAGAAACGGTAACGCGCATGTTTTTCAGCAGAATGGCTTCACCGTTAAGCGCCAGTGTCGGGTTCGAGGTCATGTATCATTCCTTTTATGCCGTCGAGATTATCGCCAACCAGCATCATGGCGGCGGTGTACACGGAGGACTGAAGCGGAATCCCTTTTACCAGCTCCAGAAGCGTTGACGGTAGATCACCGCTGGCGGTAAATACCCATGCCCTGGCGCTTTTTCCCTGTAATTCCGTCAACCCGCTGGCAATGCCAGAAATCAGGCTTTCGCGCTGCTGTTTAAAATCCCCCATCAGTTTTTTTACGCCCGTCAAATCCGCGACGGCTGCGGCTTCCTGCTGGGCTTTTTTAACCGCTGCGGCGGCCAGAGCGGCGCGGCTTGTAGGCACGGAAAGCGGGATCGCCGCTGGCAAACTCTGGCTGTATTTCGCCGGGATTTGCATCTTTTCCGCTGCCAGCTGGGCGGCTGACTGCGCCAGCCTCCGCACCTGGGTAAATGCAGGGCTGGGGAATACATCTACAAGATTACTCAGGCTGGCCATAAAGCTGTCATGCGTCTGGCCAGAAACCATCATGATCACGATATCCGCCGCCCCTCCCGTTCCGGCCAGTTTCTCAGCCAGGTAAGTGATCGCATTTACCGGGCTAAGATAAGCGCCGTTCTCTGTCTGCTGCCCCAGCCCATATATCCACGGGTGCGCCGGGATAACAGAACAATTCAAAGCCGCAACTGAATCGCTGAATGCAATCCGCGCTTCACGCCACATCAGACATCTCCGGCCAGGCAATATCTGGCGCAGTTCCGGTATCTATTGCCTCCAGCGCTTCGATATAATCCAACACGTCATTAAGCCGGGTTAATTCTTTCGTCGTTAAACTACGCCCGTTCATTTGTTTAAGCTGAATAACGGCAATGGATTGTATTGCTGAGTCAATTAACGCCTGGCGTTTATATTCCGCTTCATATATCAAATCACCTTTGGATGGCGCAGGACGTTCCTTTAAAACCGGATAACATTGCTTATTCGGGACAATGATTTTACCTTGAGAAACACCGTCCATCAGGTTGCGGTAATCGTCATCCGATACACGCACAAAAAAGCCCGGCCACGTTCCCGCCTTGCGATATTCCGCTTCCAGTTCATCGCAATAAAAGCCGCCAGTCCTGGCTCGATAAACATATCCCATATTTAAACTCCCGTAGCCTCATACATAATAGCCAGTAGCTCGTCACAGGTCAGGCGATGCGGTTGAATCGGGTTTAACTTATTGCGCAGGATCTGCGGACGCATACCAACGGCAGCGGCGACATCTTCCAGATTGTGCGACAGCGCAAACGCTCGGCAAGCTGCATCAAAATGTGCATGTTTGGAAGTTTGGTAATCAAACATTGTTCCTACCCCATTCCATATACAGAATGATCATGATGAATGGACAAAACGAACTACTAACGGTCTGCATTCCATGCGTACCAATCTACATATACGTGTTCTTTTGGTTTTTCCTTCGGCTTGATTTTTACTTTTCCCGAATGAACCCAATAACGCGCAGTACGTAATTTGATACCAACACGCTCACTGAAAGTTTTGATAGGTATCCAGCGGTTCTCTGTATAGGTTGCGGAGGTAGTTTTCATAAGGCAAAATCTCACTTTGAAGTAACCACCATTTGCAGATGGTGGCAGTGGTTAACAATGAACTACTATCATTCACAGATATAAACTACAAACGAACACCACGAATCCTATGTAGTCGTTTGTAGTTTGTCAACCATTAAGAACTACAAAGATGCAAAAATTTAATATCAAAACAGGCGCTAGAGAGGCTGTTGCAAGGATCTGCGAGGTGTACGGTTTCACTTCCAGGCTTCAATTGGCTCAATACTTGGAAATGTCTCCAAGTGCTTTGGGTACAAGGATTATGCGTGATAACTTTCCTGCGGATCTTGTTTTGAGGTGTGCGTTAGAAACAGGAGCATCTATCTACTGGCTGACTACTGGAGAGGGTGCCACCTTTGACCATCTGGCCAGCGACACGCTTAGAATCCCAGCATTTAAAATTGCCAATAACGAATTCATCAGAGAATCGTCTTATATTTATGACAAAGCAGTTCTCCCAGACTATTCAGGAGAGCTACAAATAATCACAGATGACAAAGTAACCTACTTTGTAGATATTTTTTCACATCAGGCTTCTGACGGTAAGTATTTGATTGAATACTCAGGCACAAAGAGCATCAAAGAACTGACTCTGCTTCCTGGTAACAAACTTCGTATTGATTGGGGCAAATACCCTGTGGATTGCGACATTTCAGATGTTGTGCTGCTTGGAAAAGTGGTTGCGACTTATTTGGTTAATGATTAATGACGGTAAGAAAGACATCAGAGGGGGATTGGCTTTGCGATTTGCGCCCGAACGGTGCGAAAGGAAAGCGCATACGCAAGAAGTTTGCGACGAAAGGAGAAGCCCTCGCTTATGAAAAGTACATATCAAATGAGCTTGAAGATAAACCGTGGCTAGGTGATAAGCAGGACAATAGGCGATTATCTGATCTCATTGAACAATGGCATGCGTTGTATGGCCGAACCCTGTCGGATTCAGACCGGATGATGTCAAAATTGAAGGGAATTTGTGCTGGCATGGGCAACCCCGTAGCTTCAAGCATCACTGCTGCTGATTTCAGCGCTTACCGTGAAGGCAGGCTCAAAGGGGAAATACCGGATGTAAACGGGCGCTGTATGCCAATACAGCCGCAAACGGTTAACCATGAACAGAGAAACTTATCAGCCGTTTTTGGGACTCTGAAAAAATTGGGACACTGGCCTTTACCCAATCCAGTAGCAGGAATCCCTACATTCAAAGTTGATGAAAAAATGGTTTCTTTTCTTTATCCCCAAGAAATCAAAATTCTTTTGGATCATCTTGCTGAGTCTAATAGCTCAAGTGTTCTCATTATCTCAAAAATATGTCTGGCTACAGGGGCAAGATGGAGTGAAGCCGAAAATCTTGAAGGTTCGCAGGTTACGCCCTACCGCATAACGTATAAAAATACCAAAAGTGGAAAAGTTCGCTCAGTTCCCATATCTAAAGAACTCTATGAAGAAATACCAAAAAAACGCGGACGCTTGTTTACACCGTGTAGAAAAACCTTCGAACGGATTGTTGAAAAGGCAGGAATAGAGCTACCTGAAGGACAATGTACGCATGTACTACGCCATTCCTTCGCCAGTCACTTTATGATGAACGGTGGAAACATACTCGTTTTGAAAGAAATCCTAGGCCACTCTGATATAAAAATGACCATGATTTATGCTCACTTTGCCCCAACCCATTTAGAGGATGCGGTGACGAAGAATCCGTTGGCAAACCTCCTAAAGTGATCCACATTATGTCCACGCAGAGTTTTTACCAATGCAAATCATTGTTAACCATTGTCATATATATAATTGATAAATAACGTAAATTATTGTTTTCCCGATAGTACATTAAGAATGTAGAAATTTCGGACGCGGGTTCAACTCCCGCCAGCCCACCACTTTTTAGTATTATGACGTATACCGAAGTCTACAAAGCCCGCTTGGAACCAGCCTTGCGGGCTTTTTTACGTCTACAGAAGTCTACTGAGATTTGCTAGAAGCTACTCGTTATGGCGCCCTTTTTGGGACCCAATTAAAAGGGTGCCAAAATCGAGGGTCCTAAAATGGCAAAGATCGCTAAGAAACTTACTGACACTGAAATCAAAAATGCCAAGCCAGCAGAAAAGGAAATCAACCTTTTTGACGGTGATGGCCTGATGCTACGAATCGCTCCCCTATCAAAGGGCGGTAAGAAAAATTGGTATTTCAGGTATGCAGTGCCAGTAAGTAAGAAGCGAACAAAGATGAGCTTAGGAACCTACCCTCATCTCGCACTTGCCAATGCTCGGGCTTTACGTGATGAATACTTGTCGTTTGCTTGCAAATAATATCGATCCGCAGATTCACAACAACGATAAAGCCAACGCCCTTAAGGATGCTGCTGAGCACACGCTGCAGGCGGTTGCTAGGAAAAATGGTTAGATGAGAAGGTTAAGACCTCTGGTATCTCTCCAGACCACGCAGAAGACATCTGGCGGAGCCTTGAACGAAATGTCTTCCCCGGTATAGGCAACATTCCTATCAAAGAGATCCGTCCCAAGCTCTTAAAACAACACCTTGACCCCATAGAACAACGAGGCGTATTGGAAACCCTGCGCCGCATCATTTCACGTCTAAATGAAATTTTCCGTTGGGCTGCGACAGAAGAACTTATTGAGTTTAATCCTGCTGATAACCTCGGTCAGCGATTCAGTAAGCCCAAGATGCAAAACATGCCTGCTTTCCCACCGAATGAACTTCCCCGGTTCATGCTAGCCATATCTAACGCTTCCATACGGCTCGAAAAACGTCTTCTAATTGAATGGCGGCTCATTACGTGGGTTCGAGAAGCTGTCCGTGCTCGTTGGAGTGATATAGGCGAAGAAAATCGGTTCTGGAATATCCCCGGAGAGTTTATGAAAATGAAGCACCCTCACAAGATTCCACTGAGCAAAGAGGCTATGCATATCCTTGAGTTAGTCAGACCTATCAGTGGTCATAGAGAGTGGGTTTTCCCAAGTATCAAAGCTCCCCTTAACCACATGCATGAGCAAATAGCTAACGCAGCGATTATCCGCATTGGTTTCGGTGGCGAATTAGTCGCCCGGAATGCGTTCTATAGCAAGACCGGCTACTGAAGAAAGTGGTAAATTCAAAACCCAGGTGCTTGAATCGGCCTTAGCTCACACTAAGAACAATGAAATCATAGCCGCTTACAATCGTGCTGAGTATCTTGCTGAAAGAACAGAGCTGATGCAGTGGTGGGGAGATTACGTTCAGGTGCAAAAACTTAGGGCCATTACTGCGTAGAAGGATTAACTAAAAAACTCTGATTCAAATTATGGATTAGTATGCATTACGCATCTAATTTATAGTATGAATACTAAGTTCACTTCATAATACCATATAAAATTACAGCCTGATATAAAATACTATAACAGTAACGATTTGTGATATATTATATTATTAATCTAATTGTGAAGGATATATTGTCAGTTCAATGACCTCATTGCCTTCGCCAACTCTCCTTATACTGCATTAATTGTATTTGTCAGGGTAAAGCTTCTTGGTCATGTGCCCTCAATGGCAACCCAATTTCTTATAAAAGCTGTTTTCTTCGGCGCTCAAACTATACAAAATCTGGTAGATAGCAAAAAGTATGACTTAGCTCTATCATTTTACATTCAATCTCTGTTAGAAATTTCAATGTATTTGTGTTTGTAGGCACTTCAATAAACTTGAAGAATAATAGTTGATTAGGAAATTATTATGAAGATTACCATATCAAAAGTTAAGAAAGGGAAAATATTTACTGACGAATACTTAAATCTGACTCAAAATAATGAATTGGATTTTGGGAAAAGGAAAACCTGCGTACTTTATGGACCCAATGGAACTGGTAAGACAAGTTTATCAAAGGTATTGAATAGAGAGCAAGATGCCGAATACTCAGTGAATATAGATGGTGTGCAATTCACAGAGAAAAATGATGCTATAACTCATATCATTTCTGATCAAAATGACAGAAATATTATTCAAGGTGAGACGCAGGACTTTATTCTTGGCGAGGACATAAAAAAAGAATATGAGCTTAAAGAAAAAATCAATAATAGCTTCATTAGCATATTCGAGAAAGATCTTGTTGAAATATTAAAAAAAGATTATCAAATATCAAAGATTAAGACTAATTTTGATAGCCTTATTCAAGACAAAAAGATACTTGGATATATATCAGATATTGCGAACAGTCGCTCAAGGGGCAAAAAAATTGATCGTGAGGATTTTATCAAAACAATCCACGAATTCGATTTAAATGACAAACCAGAGTATGATAAAGGTAAGTTAAAGTTTTTCATTGACGATTTTGCCAGAGATGATTCTATTATAAGAGCATTATCAAGTTATAACTTTAAATTTAATGGAAAAGAAAATTGCATAGTTAAACTTGAAGAACAAGGTGAAGCATTATCGATATTGAAAAAGTTTAATTACATAGATGAATGTTTAGTTTGCGATCATCCAATTAATGTCAATGATAAATTGGCTGAAAAAAATGAGCAATATGAAAAGACATCAAACGGAATGGATGACCATGAAAAAGAAATTGCAGAAAAGATTGTAAAAAGCCTATCACAAACCGATCCATTCATTATCAAAGATAAAGTAAGAAATGCGATAAAAAAATCCGACAAGACGTTCATATTGGAATTAATAACAGATTTCAATAAATATAGAGAAATATACTGGCAACTACTTAAATATGATTTTCTCAATATTTCAACCAACAAAGGACTAAAGGAGGATTTCTCAGCCTACAAAGAGTTACTAAAAAACAAACCAACATTTGGCAGTGAAGACATTTTGTTTATTGAGCAGTTTTTAAATGAATCTCTTGAACGAGAAATTTCATTAGTTCGAGATGCAGACAATAATATTAGACTCACTTTGGGGGGAAGAGATTTTTTAAACAAAAACCGTAAAGACCTAGAATTAAGTAATGGAGAACAAAATTTTCTTTCACTAGCCTTTGAACTGTTAAAAGCAAAAAATTCTACGTGTAAATTAATAGTTCTTGACGACCCTATTTCTAGCTTCGATTCAATTTACAAAAATAAATTAGCATATGCAATATTAAGTTTCTTATCATCTAAGAAAACATTGATTCTTACACACAATACAGATTTAATTAAACTGCTCGAACACCAAGAAAAACAATGTTTAAACCTTTATTACTTTAATAATGTTGCTGGTGAACGAAACGGATTTATACCTATCAATCAAAATGAAATGTCTATTCTACTTTATATCCATGAGTTTTTGAGGGTTTTACGAGAAGATATAAAAACTGAAATTGAAGATGAAAAACAATTTCTAATCTCTCTAGTCCCATTCATGCGTGGACTTTGCCAAATAATAGGATTACCCGAAGAAAAGAACAAATTAACGCAGTTAATGCATGGGTATTGCGACGAAAAAGTGAATGTAAAAGATATTTATGAAAAATTATTTTCTAAAAACGTATTAACCAGAGATCATGAATTATCAGCAAAAGACGTGATTTCGTGGGATTATAAAAACTTTAATCCACTAAAAAATGGAGTCTACCCATTATTATCTAAAACATTAAGGCATACTCTAACATATCTTTATTTACGACTCAGCGTTGAACATCATTTAGTTGATAAATATAACATCAATACAAGTAAACATGACATGTTATCCAGTATAATATTTAATTCATTTAACGGTAGTGAGCCTGAAAAAATTCAACATCGCGTATTTTTCATGTCTAAAAAAACTCTTTTGAATGAGTTTAATCATTTTGAAATGGATATGAATATTTTTCAACCTGCTATAGATATAACAGATAAAGCCTTAATCAAAGAACGGGAACAGATACTAAAAAGATTAAAAGAAATATAATTTTTAACTGTAGGCACTCCAATAGTGCCTACAGCTTCATATATAGTTAAATTAATGTTTTTTGAATGCATATTTTTCTTTTTAAATAACACTTATTTTTTATTGCTTTCTTTAAAATTTCTTTTAATCTCATTTTAAACTTATTCTCATATTCAACTAAGCAATCAGTTTTTTTCTTTAAAGCTTCTTTAATCACCTTCTCTTTATTTTTGTGCTGAATAAGGGGTTTTATGATACCTAATCTCTCCCTTACTTCTTCGATCTTAGCTGCTCTGCTACTGAAACTGCTACGGCCTTTGAGTCTAAAGTTATTCGTGGCTGCGTTGGCTGTTTCTGCGTGATCAAGTATCCTACCAATAGTGTAAGTATCCCTGCTTTAGTAGTTTGCTGTAAAATTCTACGACAACCATGCAACCATGACAGGTCATAGGGAATCCGTTATGCCAATTTCTATTAAAGCCACGAAAAACACCAGTACAGGCATCAGGGGAGTACAGCGATATGGAGAAATGTATCGGTGGCGTGTTGATGCTGTCAGGTTCAGAAGCCTAACAGGACAAGATCCAACACCGCTATTTATTGCGCGTCTTAATGAACGTGAATCCGGATGTGTAGACTCTGCTAGTTTTTATACGATTGAGGATGCAGGAGATGACCTTTGTAAGTTCTTAAAAGCTATGACTGGAGCTTCATTTGAGTACTAATACCCTTTCTCAAAATTACTCATTACTCTTTTCATAACGTCCACCTTTAGCACAGAGCGGCCTGTTTGAAAGAGCAGTTAGACCTGTTATAAGTGAAAAACCTATAGCTCCCACCAGAGCCTCGACCAACACGTAAACTCCCGCCCCCAACAATCAACTTAAAAATCAATAACAAAAAAAACCTTACATATCAACATGACCTGCTCCCCGTTGATTAATTCAGGAAACTCTACATCCAGGCAAATTTGTTTGCCAGATAACCATCAAAAGCTAATATTTTCTCCTTGCCAAACAAACAGACCACAAAACACTTCCAGTCCAGGTAACGAAACATACTCGGAATTAATGAAGCAACAGGTTTATTCAATCTCTCTGATATTAACCCGCGAAGCCGCCGAGTTAACCCAGGCTCAGTGTGATGTTGTGCTCAATGGCAAAAGCACAGGTATTCTCGTTCCCGGGCACGTACTGGAAGCAGCAGTTCAGGTGAATAACCAGCGCTATATCCTTTTTCTGACAGATGATGTCATTTTCGAGGAATCTCTGACCATCGCCCTTATCGATATTCGCGATGGCGTTAAGGAGATTATTCGTTTAGGTAATGCGTATTCGAGGGGCATTTTTGAAGATTTATTACTTACAGCGGATAGCATCCATTTCAGGTTCAGCAGTGGTCGTCTGTGGATGATAAAAACCTCTGACGAGCCTCGTTTGAGATCGCCTTTTGATTCAGTGCCGAAATACGTGAAACGAGACATCGGGCTGAAAAAATACATGACGCTATCCACCTCGCCGGCCAATTAGCCCCTCATATTGACAAACATCAACGACACCGCCCTTCCCCTATGAAAAATTAAAAAGCAAACCCAGCGCTACGGATTAGCCACTCCAACCCGGAAGGAACCCCGATATGTACAGACCCATAACCGTCATAATATTCATTCTCCTGACCCTCGCCGCCCTCGCGGAAATAGGCGTTTTATCCTTTGGATAATCCTCAGGCGAAATACCCCACGTCAGGGCACGTTGATCTCATTACAGTTTTTTCCTAAAGCCACCCCGCTTCGTCTGTGCCATGCTGAATCACGCTCATAACCGATAACGTTAAATGAGGATATTATGAAAAAAACAATTATCGCATTATCTGCCGTTCTGCTGGCGTCCCCAGTATTTGCTGCGACCACACATGCAACTGACGATACCGTCGCTGCGGCGAACGCAAACGCCAACGAGGCGAAGCAAAAACTGCACGAAGAGCAGAACAAAGGTGAAGAGCTGAAGCTGAAACAAAAGCATGCTGCGGAAGGTAAAAGCGAGAGCTTTGGCAGCAAGGTCAGCGAAGATTCCCAGAAAGCCTGGCATAAAACTAAAGAAGGCACCGAGAAAGGGTGGGATGCCACCAAAGAAGGTGCTGAGAAGGGCTGGAACAAAACCAAAGAAGGTGCCAGCGAGCTGGAAAAGAAAGTCACTGAATAACCCCTTCGAAAGGCCGCAAACGCGGCCTTTTTTATTCCCACCTACTTTGCTTCCTGAAGACTAAACTTGTCACAGGGGGGCATCATCATGAGCCACAAAGAAATCGCACCAGAAACCCAGGGCGTCACCGTTGAACTACTCTCCATCGTCGATCTGGGCCCGGAGATCGCTGGCATGGACGGGCGACAACTTCGCATGCGCAGGGTGACACTCGCTCCCGGCGCGGTCTTTGGTCCGGTGCATGATCATATCGATCGCCCCGGTACCGTGTTTATCCTGGAGGGGACGATCACCGACCATCGTAATGGGATCGCCACCGATTACGGTCCCGGTGTCGGCTGGCCGGAGGATCACAATACGGTTCACTGGCTGGAAAACCGTGGCCAGGTTACCGCCGTCGAAATCTCGGTTGATATCATTAAAAATCCCGACGCATAAAAACCGAATAGATCCCTGGAGTGTCGCGTTTACTCCCAGTTCCCCAAAAGAGATCCTGAGATGCTACGACGCCTGCTTATATTGCTTGTTTTAGTCTGCCCGTGGGCGTTAGCCGTCCCGCAGAGCTATATCATCGACACCAATAACACCGCCATTCGGCTATCCTGGCATGCTTTCGGCGGTATCCTCTCCTGGGCGACATTCAGTGGCGTGACGGGTGCCGTGACGCTTAACCCGAATAACGATGTCGATGACTATATTCACGTCACTATTCCCGTGGCAACCCTGGTGGCCTCAAACAGCCTGCTCACCTGGCAGCTAAAAAGCGATATGTTTTTTGAATCTGAGCGCTATCCGACGATTGAGTTTGTCAGCTCTCGCGTGGTCGCCCAGGGTGCCGGACGATTCAGAGTGTTCGGCACCCTGACCGTGCGAAATATTGCCCGCCCGGTGATTCTGGAAGCCGTTGTGGAAGACCCGCATGCGCAAGCCCTCACGCTGAATGCCACCACAGCGATTTCGCGCGCGTCCTACGGGATGGATAAATTTGCTCTGGTCGTTGACGATCGTATTGCCATCGCTATTGCGATTCAGACAAACACTATCCCCTCATCCTGAGATCAGGCGTTGCAGCTGTTCTGCGTTGCTCTGCAACTGAGACGACGGGTTTCGGCCTATCAGGACAAACTGATAGCCCGCATCCTGCCACCACACCAGGTTCATACTGTGCCGCTGCTCCTGTTGAAGAGAAGCCGTCGTCTTCTCATCAACAGGAGAGATACAGAGCGCCATTGGGCCGTAGTCGGCGTTGATCCAGGCAATCTGCGCGATAGAGGTGGTTTCATAGCGCAGCATGCGCACCATTTTGAGTTCTGCACCCTGCAGAATAAGCTGCGACATCTGCAATTTCATGCCGATATCCTGTGCGGCCCGTTCCAGGCCGCGTTGCAGAACAGGCGGTGCGCTGTCCATATCCAGCAGTGTTTCAACGCTATACAAAGACATGTATTGCGCTTCGAGGTCACGAATATGGGCGTTTTCATCATCAGGGGCGGAGGCTGGCCGCAACAAATACCCCAGCCCGGAACCGACCATCAAAAAACTGACCGACGCAGCAATCAGTGCGCGTCTGCTTACGCCCACCGGCGTGGAAGAATGTGGTTCGGGAAGTGCCGCCAGACGCGCCTGCATCTTCTCAAGGGGTGCGTCATCCAGCAGGGAAGCAAAAGCCCCGGAGTAGTCCTGATTGCTTTTCATTAGCTCAGCGGTTCGCCCGGAGAGGTGTTCATCACTTCTCAGCTGTTCTTCAAAGTGTTGTGCGTCTGCACGGCACATCTCGCCATCTATCCATGCCACGATAGCATCGTCGTTATAAGGCGGTGTAAAACGGTGCGAATTCAAGAGCGCTTCTCCTTTACCGGAGGCATTGCCTCGGCAGACTTCGCAAGCGTTGCCCGCGCCGTTGCCAGTCGGCTCATTACAGTACCAATCGGCACCGCCAGGGTATCCGCTGCCTCCTGATAGGTAAAACCTTCGACATAAACCAAAAAAACCGTGTTGCGCTGGGCTTCAGGTAACGCATTGACGCGCTGCATCACCTTCAGATAATGCAGGCGCGTTTCATCCTGCTCACGGGTGTCCTGTGCCAGAAGTTCATCGCTGGCGACAAATCCCTGCCCCTGGCGGACGTGTCGTGCCCGAAGCTCGGAGATCCAGATGGAGTGCAATATCGCAAACAGCCACCTGTCGATGCGCGTGCCAGGCGTATACTGGCTACTCTTTTCGAGCGCACGCACGCAGGTGGACTGAACCAGCTCTTCGGCGATATCCCTGTTGCGCGACAACACCAGCCCATAGCGCCAGAGACGCGCCAGGTGTGCCGCTAACTGTTGACGAACCTCACTGGTAGCGATGGGTTTTCCCTCCACGAGAAACTCAGGATTCCGGCTGTCCGTTGATGGCTGACTGCAGATCGCGGTACTCCTCGCAGGACTGGCCACATATGCCTGCTATTACCTTCAACTGTTCTTTCGCGAGGTCAGGCCGTCCCTTGACCATCCATGCCTCACCCAGGTATTCACGGGCTTTGGCATAATCCGGGGCGATCGCCAGCGCACGCTGGTAATAACCAATACCCTCATCTGTACGTCCCAGTTTGCGTGTGGCATAACCGCGATAGTTCCACGCTTCAGCCGTATTGCCATTTTTCAGCGAATCAAGGAGATTCAGCGCCGCCTGATACTCCCCTTTCTTAGCAAGATGGTACGCATAGTTGGTTTTGTCCTGATCGCTCAGGCTGCTGCTCTTGTCGGGTACACATTTCTGGGTTGCACTGTCATACACCTGCCCTGATGGGCAGTCAGGCGTTTTGCTCTCGGTACTATTATTGCCCATTGCCAGCGCCAGTGGGGACAGCAGGGTAAAAATCAGTACCGGGATCAAACGAAGAGAGGTCGTGTTCATATAAAGCTCCAGGGTAAGAAGGGGGTGACGTCAGTAAACGCCCGACTCACGATTTTTATTCATTCTCCCCGCGAGTTTTTTGCTGTCCAAAATCATGCTGATGTCGTCGGACTCATGACAATGAATAAGCTTATTTCACCCTTAACTTAATGTTATTGTTTGCGGGTGATAGCAGAATTTTAACTCCGCACAAAAATATATTTTATCCTTCAAGCGACATAATATATCTTACATCAAAAATGTTACCCTAACTTAAATGAATATTAAGCACACTTAAACAACCACGTTTTTCATTATATTAAAAACATTCCCTACCAATTATCGCACTGTATAAACCTCATTAAAAATAACATTGCACAGCAAAAAAAATAACCATCAAAAACAAATATTTACATAAATTAAATCATTGGCAACCCCAATACATAAATGCCACGTTATTGTTTCGACCTTTATTTACAAAAGCCAAAGTTGCACAACCCATGTTTTCTGTCTATATCATTTTTATATCTCAAAAATAATTCCTCTATTAATTACAGGGTTATACAAGACACTAAACACCCATAAAAACGGTTCTGTTTTATAAGTCATTAGATTCGCTCTGATGTTGCCACTCTGAATACTGGCGGGCATCGTGCGCGCTAAAAACAACGGTCAGTGCTGCGTATAACAGCGACTGCGCCGGGGGCGCCCTTTACCTTCTGCAGAGATGGCTCGTCTTACTCGCCGTTCATGACACACCTGCTGGAGTAATAACTAAATGAGCCAAATCTCTGTTATATCGAAACTTACTGGCGTGGAGACGACCACGGAAGGCACACAGGTTACGCTGAGCCATTCCTCTATTGTTGAACTTCATGTAGAGCGGGCCGATGTCTCCCACTTCGCGCGCAGTGGAAACGATCTGCTGGTGACGCTGCATTCCGGCGAGGTGATCACCCTTAAAAATTTCTACGTCACTGACGCGCAGGGAGCAAGCCAGCTGGTTCTGCAGGACAGCAATGGCGCACTATGGTGGATTGAAGACCCTACCGGGGCCGCCTCGTATGAATCCATAGCCTCCACGGACGTGTTGCTTGCCGCATCAGGGAGTGATGCCGGTGGTGCCGCCATCTGGCCATGGGCACTGGGCGGCATTGTCGCAGCAGGCGGCATCGCAGCGGCGGCAAGCGGCAGCGGTGGTGGAGGTGGCGGCAGTGATCATAACAGCAGTACTGACCCCACCACGCCCACTGACCCGACGGACCCGACCGATCCAGCCGACCCGGATACGACGCCGCCGAATGCGCCTTCCAGTCTCCAGTTCTCATCAGACGGTAAAACCGTCACCGGTACCGCAGAACCCGGCAGTACAATCACCCTGAAAGATACTAATGGCAATGTGGTTGGCACAGGTAAAACCGGCAGTGACGGCTCGTTTACCGTCACCCTCGGAACACCGCTGACCAACGGGGAACAGGTAACAGCCACCGCAACGGACAGCGCCGGGAATACCAGTCAGGGCACAAATGTGACCGCACCGGATCTCACCGCACCTGATGCGCCAACGATCGGCAGCGTGATCGACGATATCGCTCCTCAGACGGGGGCGGTAACCAACGGCGGCAGCACTAACGATCAGCGGCCGCAGCTCACCGGCACCGCCGAACCCGGCTCCACCGTGACGATTTATGACGGCGGTATCGCCATTGGCACGGCGGTCGTCGCCAGCAACGGTACATGGACATTCACCCCGTCAGTCGACCTGAGCGAAAGCACCCACCAGATTACCGTCCGTGCAACCGACGTCGCGGGCAATACCGGACCCGCCTCACCGGTTTTCACCCTCACAGTCGATCTGACGCCTCCGACTACACCGACCGCGATTCTGCTGACCGACGACACGGGGTCTGTCAGAGGAGCTATCACTTCGGGCACGCTGACCGATGCGACGCAGCCGCTCCTGGCAGGAACAGGGGAGCCCGGTGGAACCATCACCATTTACGATAACGGCGTGGTCATTGGCACCACGACGGTGCTCCCCAACGGTACCTGGAGCATCACACCCAATGGACCACTCCCGGAAGGAACGCACTCCATCACCGTCACTGAAACCGATGCCGCCGGAAACCAGAGCACGGCATCCGCGCCTGTTACCTTCACCGTAGATACCACCCCGCCGTCTGCTCCTGGAAATCTCGTGGTATCAAATGATGGCGGCACCATCAGCGGTACCGCAGAGCCGGGCAGCACGGTGACCATCCGTGAAGGCGGCGCACTCGTTGGCACACCCGTTGTTGCCGATAGTCAGGGTAACTTTAGCGTGACGCTGAACCCACCGAAGCTCAACGGCGAAATCCTGACCGCTGACGCCACCGACACGGCAGGCAACACCAGTCCAACCACTTCCGCGGCGGCACCGGACATTACCCCGCCGCAGATCCCGATCATCGTATCGGTGATTGATGACGTACAGGCCACCACCGGCCCCGTGGGCCCGAATGGACTGACCAACGACCGGGCCCCAACCATTAACGGTACGGGCGAGTCGGGCTCGACCATTACGATTTCTAACGGCAGCGATGTCCTCGGCACGGTGATTGTTCCACAATCCGGCCTGTGGAGCTTTACGCCGCCCTCACCGCTGGCCGATGGCACTTACGTGCTCACGGCAAAGGCGACGGATTCCGCCGGTAACCAGAGCGGAATATCTGCCTCCTGGACAATTAACGTCGATGGGACGGCACCTGCAGCCCCGGTGATTTCCCAGATCGTGGACGATGTGCCCGGGGGAATTGTTGGCTCGCTCGGCCAAAATGCCACCACCAATGACGCAACCCCAACGCTCAGCGGCACCGCTGAACCCAATGCGACGGTAACTATCAGGGTGGACGGGGTCGATGTGGGTACGACCGTCGCCGATGGTGGCGGTGCGTGGATCTTTACCCCTTCAAGCCCTATTAGCGAGGGTCAGCACGCCCTGACCGCCGTCGCGACCGACGCGGCAGGTAACTCAAGCGGCGTCTCCAGCACCTGGACTCTGACGATTGACAGCGTCGCGCCTGCGGCTCCGGTGATTACCCAGGTGATAGATGATGTGCCCGAGCATCTCGGTGCGCTCAACCCCAACGACAGCACCAACGACACCACGCCGACGCTCAACGGCACCGCAGAACCGGGCTCGACGGTCACCATCCGTCTGGATGGTGCAGATGTTGACACGGTAGTGGCGGACAGCAACGGTGCGTGGACCTTTACCCCAACCACACCGCTCGGTAACGGCGCGCATACCTTTACCGTCGTCGCAACCGACGCGGCGGGTAACACCAGTCTCGCCTCAGACGGCTTCACCTTTACTGTCGACACCACTCCTCCTCTGGCAGCGACCATCGCCAGCGTGACCGATGACGTCGGCAGTATTAAAGGCCCACTCAGCAACGGGGATACCACGGATGACACCCAGCCGCTGCTGCAGGGTAGCGCCCCTTCTGGAGCAACGATCGCCGTCTATGACGGCACAACCCTGCTCGGCACCGCCATCCTCGACGGCAATGGCGGCTGGAGTTTTACACCTATTACCCCACTCACCGATGGTCCACATTCGCTGACCGTTCACGCCACGGATGCCGCAGGTAATACCACCGTCTCCAGCCCGTTTGTACTGACGGTAGATACCGTGGCACCTGCCACGCCGGATACCCCGGCCATCACCGTCAACCCTGACGGCGGCGCAGTACAAACGCCGCTGAACCCGGGCGAAATCACTCGCGATACCACGCCAACCCTGAGCGGTACCGGCACGGCGGGCGATACCGTGACCATCTACAATGGCGGCGACAAAATTGGTGATACCGTGGTAGACGGCAACGGTAACTGGAGCTGGACGCCGCCAACCCCGCTGCCCAATGGAACCTATGACATTACGCTGACCGTCACCAACATGGACGGTACAGGTAATGAAAGCGCGCCGTCCCAGCCGGTCACCATCACCATTGATACCGACCCGCCGGCTACGCCTGCGCCACCGATCGTCACCGACAGCGTCACCCAGATAACCGGACCTGTTGCCGATGGCGGAACGACCAACGATCCCCGTCCGGTTCTGAGCGGTACCGGAACGGCGAACGACGTTATCACCATTTATGACAGCGTAAATGGCGCCGCGGCGTCGGTCGTCGGCACCGCCACGATAGACAGCAACGGCAACTGGAGCTGGCGCCCCGGCAGTAATATCGCTGAGGGGAACCACGAATACACCGCAACCGCCACCGACGAAGCGGGCAACGTCTCTGGCTCCTCGCCGGGGATAACGATCACGGTGGATACCGTGGCGCCGGCTACGCCGGTGATTGGTGCCGTGGGCGGCGCGCCGGATGGTGGCTATACCGGAGATTCGACGCCGACGGTCGGCGGTACTGGCGAAATCGGCGGGACGGTGATCGTCTACAACAACGGCGTCGAGCTTGGACGCGTGACGGCGAGTGGTACCGGCGAATGGTCCTTTACCCTGCCAGCACAAACCGACGGCCCGTTGCATATCACCGTTGCAGGCGTTGACGCGGCAGGTAACGTTAGCGTTGTGAGCCCGGTCTTTAACGTCACCGTGGATACCGTTGCGCCTGGGATCCCGCAGATTACTGCCGTCTCAGACAGCCAGCTCACCAATAATGTGCTCTACACCCGAGACGGAATACCTACCCTCACCGGGACCAGCGAACCGGGAACCACCGTTATTGTCTCCGTCGACGGTACTCCGTCAGGGGTGCCAGTAATCATACAACCGGATGGCAGCTGGAGCTGGACCGCCGGGAGCACGCTGCCCGACGGCCCGCATACCTTCACTGTCTCCGCTACCGATGCTGCGGGTAACGCTTCTGGAACTTCAGCCCCGCTCAGCGTGACGGTGGATACCCAGGATCCAACCGCCCCGGGCGGTCTTAGCCTTGCTCCAGAAGGTACACCGCTGACCGGAACCGCCGAGGCTGGAGCACTCATTACCGTTAAGGATAGCGGCGGAAACGTCATTGGTACCGGGATTGCGACCGGGGGCAACTTCTCCATCGCGGTCAGCCCGGCCCCGCAGGATGGCGCGACCCTGACCGTGACCGCAACCGATGCGTCCGGACGTACCAGCCCTGATGCGACTTACAACGTCAGCGGTACGCTTCCGAATCTTCCTGACGTGCCCGTCATCACGGCGATTGTCGATGACGCGGATCCGGTCACCGGCGATGTGAAAGGCAAAACTACCAACGACACCACGCCAACGCTTACCGGCACGGCCGAGGCGGGAAGCCTGATCACCATCTACCTGGACGGCGGCGTAACGCCCGTGTCGACGGTAACCGCCGACGGCAGCGGAAACTGGAGCTATACGCCAGCCGCGCTTGGCGAGGGTCTGCACACCTTTGAGGTAACCGCGACCCTCAATGGCCTGACAAGCGGTCGTTCTCCGGCCGCTGGCGTCACCGTCGACCTGACAGCACCGGGCACGCCAACCATCGGCGCGGTGATTGACGACGTGGGCCCTGGTACCGGACCGCTGACCAACGGTCAGACCACCAACGACAATCAGCCGACGCTGACCGGTACGGGTGCTGTGGGCGACACCATCTCCATCTACAGCAACGGAACGCTGCTGGGCAGCGTAGTGGTTGGCAATACAGGAACCTGGAGCTATACAACGTCGCCCCTGGCGGAGGGGAATAACGTCCTGACCATCCGCGAGACCGATCCGGCCGGGAATCAGAGCGCGCCTTCGGCGGGCTTCACCGTTGTGGTGGATACGGTTTCCACCACGCCGGTCATCACTAATGTTACGGACAACGTTGGCAATACCACTACCGTGATCAGCGGCGACCCCACTAACGACGCCACGCCAACCC
The DNA here is from genome assembly GCA_023023105.1 of Enterobacter ludwigii. NCBI lineage: Bacteria > Pseudomonadati > Pseudomonadota > Gammaproteobacteria > Enterobacterales > Enterobacteriaceae > Enterobacter > Enterobacter ludwigii. The sequence continues at coordinate 3,600,767 of CP083824.1, forward strand.
TTTCAGGAACCGCAGAAGCAAACAGCGTGGTGACGATTTTCGACGGTGGCACGCAGATTGCCGTGGTTACGGCTGATAGCGCTGGCGCCTGGACCTTCACTCCTGACACCGCGCTCGGCGAAGGCTCGCACAGCTTTACCGTTCGGGCGACCGATCCGCTGGGCAACGTCAGCCAGGTATCAAACACCTGGAGCGTGGTGGTTGACCTGACAGCACCGACGGTTCCCACGCTGGATACGGTGAATGACAACGTCCCGGGCGGCGTCACGGGCGACCTTACCAGTGGGCAGATCACCAACGACAACACGCCGACGATTAGCGGTACCGGACAGACGGGCAGCACCATCCACATCATGAATAACGGTACGCCGATTGGCCTGGCTACCGTTGATGGAAACGGGAACTGGTCCTTTACCCCGAGTACGCCGCTAGTCGATGGCAGCTACGCCCTTCGCGCTTATGCAACGGATGTGGCAGGCAACGCCTCGGCTAACTCCTCGGTCTTCACCTTTACTGTGGATACCACAGGACCCGCTGCGCCAGTGCTTACCAGCGTCATCGACGATGTCGGTCCGGTCACCGGTACGCTCTCGACGGGCAGCAGCACCAACGACGCACGCCCGACCATCAACGGCACGGGCGAAGTGGGTGCCACGGTTCATATCATTGTCGACGGCAACGAAGTTGGCACCGCAGTGGTGAATGCTCAGGGCAACTGGACCTTTACCCCGGGTACCGATTTGAGCGATGGGCCACATGCTATCACCTTCAACGCGACCGACACGGCAGGCAACACTGGCAGCACGACGGCACCGTTTAACCTGACCGTGGATACGGTCGCGCCGTCTGCGCCGGTCATTTCGACCGCGGCAGACAACGTGGGCAGCATACAAACTCCGCTCTCTTCCGGGCAGAGCACCGACGACACCACGCCGACGCTGAACGGCACTGCGACCGCCAACGCCACGGTGACCGTTTATGAAAACGGGCAGCCGGTTGGCACCGCGCAGGCGGACGGAAGCGGCGCGTGGAGCTTTACGCCGTCAACGCCACTGGTCAACGGAAGCCATACCTGGACCGCCACCGTCACCGATGCGGCGGGCAACATCAGCCTGCCTTCACCTGGCTTTACGTTGATTGTTGATACCCTCGCGCCAAACGCGCCGATTATCAGCCAGGCGATAGACGACGTGGGCACTGTCACCGGCCCGCTCACGTCCGGACAAACCACCGACGATACCGTACCGCGGCTTGTCGGAACCAGCGAACCGTTTGCCACCGTGAAAATCTACGAAGGCACGACGCTGGTCGGAACAGGCACCGCGGATGCCAGCGGCAGCTGGAGCATCCTGCTCACCACCACGTTGACAACCGGTCCGCACAGCTTCACCGCCCAGGCCACGGATGCGGCTGGCAACACCAGCGTGTCCTCAACAAGCTTCAGCCTGACAATTGACACCACGCCGCCTGCTCTGCCAGTGCTGACCAGTATCCTGGATGACGTGGGCAATGCGGCGACGCCGGTTGCCAACGGCGGGTTCACCAACGATGCCCAGCCAACTATCACCGGCACGGCGGAAGCCGGATCGACGGTGAAAATCTTTGATAACGGCGTACAGATCGGCAGCGTGACGGCGACCGGCGGGGCGTGGAGCTATACGCCATCTCCGGCGCTGAGCAACGGTGCACACACGCTGACCTTTACCGCCACGGATGCGGTGGGCAACGCCAGCGCGCCAACCGCCGGGTATGTGATTAACGTCGATACCGCTGCGCCAGGTGCGCCGGTCATCAGTTCAGTGATTGATGATGTCGGCAGCGTTACCGGTCCGGTGACCGGTACGAATCCGACCAACGACACGCGTCCAACGCTGACCGGGACTGCCGAAGCGAATGCCACGGTCCGGATCTACGATGGCATCACGCTGGTGGGCACGGTGACCGCCGATGGCAGCGGCAACTGGACCCTGCCGCAAACCACCACCACGCTGACGGAGGGTACGCATAACTTCACCGCCACGGCTACCGATGCGGCGGGCAACACCAGCGTGGCGTCAGCCGTGACGACGATAATCGTCGATACGACCGCCCCCACGGCGCCGACCGGGACCTTCAACGCCGACGGTAGCGTCCTGGCCGGGAATGCCGAAGCCGGCAGCACCGTCAGTATCCGCCTTGCGGATGGTTCGACGGTGACCACCATTGCGGGCAGCAACGGCACGTACAGCTATACCTTCATTAACAAACAGATCGAAGGCCAGACGCTGCAGATCACCGCCGCCGACGCGGCAGGCAACACCTCGCTGTCTGGTTCGGCTCTTGCGCCGGTGCTGCCGCTCTCCGCCAGCAATAACGTCGAAGAGCTGAACCTCAGTACCACGGCAACCGTCACCAATACTCAGTACAGCGATTACGGCTTCCTGCTGGTTGGCGCCGTGGGCAACGTCCTGACGCTGCTGGGGAATGACACCGCCCAGGTGAACTTCACCGTAGTCAGCGGCGGCAGCGCAGATATCGTGGTGAATGCCAACGCTACGGGCGCGGTACTCTCTCTGCTCAACACTCTTGAGCTGGTGGTGCAACACTGGAACGGCAGCACCTGGACAACCGTCGTCGACACCGGACAACCGCAGTTTGCCGATCTGTTGACCCTCGGGGCCACCGGCGTATCACTGAACCTGAGCGGGCTGGCTGACGGCAACTATCGTGTCCTCAGCTATAACACCAACCTGCTGGCAACCGGCTCTTACACCAGTCTGGATGTCGCGGTGAAAGAGACCGGCCCGGGTACGGTCACGGGTGAGACCAGCCTGAACGGGAACGTGATCCTCGATACAGACCCAACCGCTGGCAGCGACAACGCCCCGGCCGGGACCACGGTCTCCGCAGTCACCAACGCGCTGGGCGTCACCACCAGCATTAACGCCGACGGCACCGTGATCCAGGGCAAATACGGTACGCTGACCGTTAACCGCGACGGCAGTTACACCTACAATCTGACCGATACCAGCGCGGCGGTCATTGGCCGGACGGAGAGTTTCACCTACACCATCACCCATAACGGTGCCAGCGCGTCGGCGAACCTGGTGCTGTCCCTGGGTGCCGGTACCGTCGTCAACGGTATTGTGGCGGTGGACGACACTGCCTCGCTGACCTTTGACACTACCGTAAGTGAAATCAATAACGGTGCTTCGTCGCAGGGTGGTTTTACGGTGGTGGGGGTGAATCTCGGCAGTACGCTGGGGCTTAACCTGCTGGACGATATGACCAACCCCATCATCTATAACGTGGAGGAAGGCACCACCCGCACCATGACCATTCAGGCCTCCGTGGGTGGCGTAGCCCTGGCATCGGTGTTCGATCTGTATGTCTATAAGTTCAACAACGCGACCCAGACCTTCGAGCAGGTCCGCGTTGAGCCAGGCTGGCTGCGCGCCCCGCTGTTGGGCGGTACCTCGCAGCAATTGACGCTGAACCTGCCCGCCGGGGAGTATCTGTTCCTACTGAATACCGCATCCGGGATCGCCGTCCTGACAGGCTACACGCTGAGCGTCCTGCAGGATCACGTTTACAGCGTGGCAAGTATCAGTGAAACGACCACGGGCGACGTGCTGGCGAATGACCCTGTGCCGGCAGGCACGGTGGTCACGGAAGTGAACGGCGTGGCGGTCAACAGCAGCGGCCTGACCACCATTCAGGGTGAATACGGCACGCTGACTATTAATTCGTCCGGCCAGTACACCTATACCCTGAGAGCCGGCGTGGGGGCAGACCATATCAGCACGCCTGATACCTTCGTCTACACCGTGACCGCGCCTGACGGCTCGAAGGATACGGCATCGCTTAACATCACCCCAACCGCTCAGGCGATGGATGCGGTCAACGATGTCAGCGCTACGATGGATGTGACGTCAGTGCACCACACAACCGCCTATTCAGATACGACCGTAGGAAGCGCAAGCTGGACCACGCTTGCGCTGCCCTCATCGGGAAGTGGCAGCGGCACCTTTGTGGTGGATCCGAACACCGCCCTGCACAATGCCGTTCTGCATTTCAACGTGGCCTCGCTCCTGTCGCTGGGAGGATTGACGGTTAACTGGACGTTGTCTCTGGACGGAACAACGATCCGTACCGGTTCATTTAACGGCGGAATATTGCTGGGCGGTAATGCGGATGTCCCTTTAACAGGTCTTGACCTGAACGCAGGCACTTACACCCTGAGTTATACCGGTAGCGTGGGTGCACTAGGAATAGGAACCATCACTATCACCCCAAGCGTCACCGGCACCAGCTACTCTCTGTCACAGTTCGACGCGACAGGCACCCACACCGTCAACGGCAATATCTTTGACGGCACCGATTCCGGCGGCGTGATGGACCAGCTGCACTCGGTGGATACCCGTCTCAGCGTGACCGGTTATAACGGCGTGACCACCACGCTGGATCCGTATACCGGCAGCGCCACGGTAAATATCACCGGGCATTACGGCATCCTGGCGATTGGCGCTGACGGCCATTACACCTATACCCTCAACAGCGGGGTGTCGCTCTCATCCATTACCTCGAAGGAGACCTTCAACTACACCCTGACCGATGCGACCGGGAAAACGGACAGTGCCACGCTGACCATCAACATGGCACCGCAGTTCATCAGCTCTGAACATAACGACGTCATCACCGGTACCGCCTACGGCGACACGCTGATTTACCAGGTGCTGAACAATACGGTGGGGAATGCCACAGGTGGGAACGTCAGCAGCACCGTGGGCGACCACTGGACCGGCTTCTCGCTGGCGCAGGGGGACAAAATCGACATCGGCGATCTGCTGGTGGGCTGGAACGGTAGCGCCTCAACGCTCGGAAATTATCTCCATGTCACTAATAGTAATGGCAATACCGTGATCTCCATCGACCGTGATGGTACAGGGAGCACCTACACTAATACCACGCTCATTACGCTTGATGGCGTTCAGACCACCTACGACGAGCTTGTGAACCAGCAACACATCATTACCTGATAGCACCTGCAAGAGATGACCCGGGCGCACAGCGCCCGGGCATAAATAATAAAGCTGTACATATTTATTAGGGACATGACATGGGAATGAAGATGCCTTACTGGTGGCTCTCGTGCTGCCTGATATCTGTGCCCGCTCTCAGCGCGAACCCGGCGGCGACCATCAATACCGGACAACTCCGCGAAACGCAGGAACTCCCCTCACTCAATGGTCGCGTGGCCCCTGTGGCCGGTAAAGCCGCGCCCGGTTCATTGCAGCTTGGCGAAGCCGTCAACCGTGCCGTCACCTGGCACCCGGCCATCAGCGAGGCCGTGGGGAAACTCTACCAGCAGAGCGAAGAGGTGGACGTTGCTAAATCAAAATACTATCCGCAGATAAATGCCGGCGTGGACAACGGTTATTCCCATGACGGCGACCAGAACGGCTTTACGCCGTCGATGGTGCTCTCCCTCTCACAAATGCTTTACGATTTTGGCAAGGTAGCAAGTCAGGTGCGCGCCGAAAGCGCTGGCGTGGCCCAGCAGCAGGCCAACGTGTTGGTCAGCATCGACACCATCGCCCACGATACCGCTGTCGCCATGGTGCAGGTACAAACCTGGCAGCAGATGGTTGAGACCGCGAAAGAGCAGCTTGAGGCTCTCTCCTCCATTGGCACACTGACCCGCCAGCGTAACGACGAAGGGGCCACGTCGCTCTCTGACGTCGTACAGACCGATGCGCGTATTGAAGGCGCTCGCGCCCAGTTGATGCAGTATCAGGCCAGTCTCGACAGCGCCCGCGCCACGCTGATGAGTTTTCTCGGCTGGAACAGCCTGAACGATATCAGCAATGATTTTCCGCAAAAGCTGGGGCGGAGCTGCGATATCGCCGAGCCGGACGACCGTCTGGTTCCCGCGGTACTTGCCGCATGGGCACAGGCTAACGTCGCCCAGGCAAACCTTGACTACGCCGACGCGCAAATGACGCCGACTGTCTCGCTGGAGCCAGAAGTGCGCCATTATATGAACGATCGCTATGCGGGGAGCGAAACGCGGGATCGTACCCAGTATTCCGCGTGGGTGAAGGTGCAGATGCCGCTCTATCAGGGCGGCGGCCTCACCGCCCGGCGTAACGCTGCCGGACACGCCGTTGAAGCGGCGCAATCCACCATTCAGCGCACGCGTCTTGACGTCCGCCAGAAACTGCTGGAAGCCCGCAGCCAGGTGATGAGCCTGCAAAGCACGCTGCAAATTCAGGGCCGCCAGGAGGCGCTCAGCGCCCGCACCCGCGAGCTGTACCAGCAGCAATATCTCGATCTCGGCTCGCGCCCGCTGCTCGACGTACTCAACGCCGAGCAGGAGGTCTATCAGGCCCGCTTCACCCAGCAGCAAACCCTTGGTCAGCTGCACCAGCTGCAGCTCAACTGCCTGTATAACACCGGGCAATTGCGTCACGCGTTCGATCTTGATAACCGCACCATCCAGACCGTGGAGATCCAGCCATGAAGCAACGCGAAATCCCGCAGGGTGAAACGATGACGGATGAGGCGCTGGCGCATTGGGCGCAGGCCTTTGGTTTTGTCGCCACGCGCTACCGTGTCGCCTGCTCTCCCGGCGCGCTGATCGCAGGCGCACCGTGGCTGAAAGGCAAACCGATGGTACCCGCCCTCACCCAGTTGGCCCGTGAGGCAGGGCTGTCGTTTCAGCTCCTTACCGACGATCGGCAGGCGATCAACAGCTGGCGTCTGCCGGTGGTGGTGGCAATGAATGACGGCAGGATCGGGGTGATCGAGCATTACGACGGCGAAGATACCCTGGAGGTCAGCTTTTTCGACGATGAGACCCACACCAACCGGCTGTCGATGACCGCAATGCTGCCCGCTATCCGCCACGTCATTGCCCTGCGTCCCCTTGCGGCGCTGAAGGACAGCCGCGTGGATGCCTATATCTCAAAATACCGTCCGGACTGGCTCTACCGGCTGGTGATGCGCGACTTGCGCCCCTACAGCTGGGTGATGCTGGCAGCCCTCTTTATCAACGTGCTGTCGCTTTCCGGGATCGTCTTTTCCATGCAGGTCTACGACCGGGTGATCCCCGCCCAGTCCTACCCGACGCTTTACGTCCTGACGATTGGGGTGTTGATCGCCACGCTGTTTGGCTTTGTGCTGCGCGTGGCGCGCGGACACATTATGGATCTGCTGGGTAAGCGCTCGGATATGCGCGTCTCGGATCGCGTATTCGGCCACGCCCTGCGCCTGCGCAACAGCGCGATCCCCCGCTCCACCGGCAGTTTTATCTCTCAACTGCGCGAGCTGGAGCAGATCCGCGAGATGGTGACCTCCTCCACCATTTCCACGATTGTCGACCTGCCATTTTTCCTATTGTTTGTAGTGGTGCTGGCGATCATCGCCCCGCAGCTGGCGTGGATCGCGCCGGTGGCGGCGGTGATCATGGTCCTGCCCGGCCTGCTGCTGCAGAAGAAGCTGGCGGAGCTGGCGAAACAGTCGGCCCATGAATCGACCCTGCGCAATGCCGTGCTGGTAGAGAGCGTGCAGGGGCTGGAGGACATCAAGCTGATGCAGGCGGAAAACCGCTTTTTGCAGCAGTGGAACAGCTATATCCAGATCACCGCGGAATCCGGCCTGCGAACCCGCGAACTGACGCAGAACCTGATCAGCTGGGGGATGACGATTCAGAGCCTGGTCTACGCTGGCGTGATTGTGGTCGGCGCGCCGATGGTGATCGACGGCACCCTGACCACCGGTTCCGTGGTTGCGGCGTCTATGCTGGCCTCCCGCATGATTGCCCCCATGGCGACGCTGTGCGGCGTGCTGGCCCGCTGGCAGCAGGTTAAAGCGGCAAAAGAGGGGCTGGACAGCATCATGCAGCTTCCCACCGAAAATCAGCGCGAAGAGACGCCGATCCGCCAGGACGTGTTGCGCGGTCACTATCTCTTCGAGCAGGCGCAGTTCCGCTATCAGCCGGACGATCCGCGCATGGCGCTGCGCATTAACCGGCTGGAGATCCGCCCGGGTGAGAAAGTGGCGATCCTCGGGCGCAACGGCGCGGGCAAATCGACCCTGCTGCAGGCCATGGCGGGAGGGATGGATCTGGCGGCCGGCGAGCTGCGGCTTGATAACTTCAGCCTGCCGCATCTCGACGTCGCTGACGTCCGGCGCAACGTCGGCTTTATGACCCAGAACGCGCGGTTGTTTTACGGCACCCTGCGCGAAAACATCACCCTTGGCATGCCGCGCGCCACCGACGAAGAGATTTTCGAGGCGCTGGAGCTGACCGGCGCGGCCGGATTCGTGCAGAAGCTGCCCAAGGGGCTGGACTACCCGATCATGGAAAACGGCGTGGGATTATCCGGCGGACAACGCCAGTCGATTCTGCTGGCGCGGATGCTCCTGCGCGATCCGAATATTGTGCTGATGGATGAACCCACCGCGTCGCTGGACGAGCACACCGAGCGGGAATTTATCCAGCGTCTGGGGGACTGGCTCGGGCACCGCACCCTGATTGTCGCCACACACCGCGTACCGGTGCTGGAACTGGTAGAGCGGGTGGTGGTGCTCAAAGAGGGAATGCTGGTGATGGACGCGCCAAAAGCGCAGGCGCTGAGCAACAGCCGCATGCAGCAGCAGCAGGCAGCAACCGGACGGGAGTGGAAAAATGAAAATCAGTCAGCGTGACGTCGCCGCAATGAACGATCTGGATAACGCCCTCGACTCCGAAAGCGGCTACACCGGTGCGCGACGGATCGTGATCTTCTCGCTGCTGATGTTTGTGGTGCTGGGCGTCTGGGCGTGGTTTGGCGTGCTGGATGAGGTGTCAACCGGCTCGGGTAAAGTGATCCCCAGCTCGCGCGAGCAGGTATTGCAGTCGCTTGACGGCGGGATCCTCACCGAACTGAACGTCCACGAAGGGGATCAGGTGCAGGCCGGGCAGGTGCTGGCGCGGCTTGATCCGACGCGTTCCGAATCGAACGTCGGCGAAAGCGCGGCGCGCTACCGCGCTTCACTGGCCTCCAGCGCGCGCCTGTACGCCGAAGTGAACGATCTCCCGCTGAAGTTTCCCCCTTCGCTGGCAAAATGGCCGGATCTTATTGCCGATGAAACACGACTTTACAACTCCCGCCGCGCACAACTGGATGACACCCAGCGAGAGCTGCGCGCCGCGTTAGACCTGGCGAATAAAGAGCTGGCGATCACCCAACGTCTGGTGAAAACCGGCGCTGCCAGCCACGTAGAGGTGCTACGGTTGCAGCGGCAAAAAAGTGACCTGGAGCTGAAGCTCACCGATGTGCGCTCCCAGTATTACGTTCAGGCCCGCGAGGCGTTATCCAAGGCCAACGCCGAGGTGGATATGGTCTCCGCCATTCTTAAAGGCCGCCAGGACTCCGTCACCCGTCTGACCGTAAAATCCCCGGTGCGCGGGATCGTCAAAAACATCAAGGTCACCACCATCGGCGGCGTGATCCCGCCCAACGGCGAGCTGATGGAGATTGTGCCGGTGGACGATCATCTGCTGATTGAAACCCGCCTCTCGCCGCGCGATATCGCCTTTATCCACCCGAACCAGGAGGCACTGGTGAAGATCACCGCCTACGATTACGCCATTTACGGCGGGCTGCACGGGGTCGTGGAGACGATTTCCCCGGACACTATTCAGGACGAGGCCAAGCCGGAGGTGTTCTATTACCGGGTCTTTATCCGCACCAGCCAGGACTACCTGGTGAATAAAGCGGGCAGGCACTTTTCGATTGTGCCGGGGATGATTGCGACGGTGGACATTAAGACCGGAGAGAAAACGGTGCTGGATTATCTGATTAAGCCGTTTAACAGGGCGAAGGAGGCGCTGAGGGAGCGTTAAGCCTGGAGTGCCGCCGGGCATTAAACCGCACGCCAGAAGCGGAATCCACCTCGAAGAATTTACCTTTAGTCATGCATCCCACTTCCCTTCAGCCATCACAAGGGTAATATTACCCGCAGACAAAATGCACTTGCGCACAGTGCTAGAGTGCAATACTATTCACTCAGCTTCATGGACTGGAGCTCACCAGCATTATGATTAATCATTTTCGGGATCAATGGCTTGAGGATTTTTTTCTTTACGGTAGATCGAGCAATGTTATTCCTTCAAATCTGGAGACAGCGCTTGCGAGAAAGCTCGACATCATCAACGCAGCTACTTCTCACCGGGATTTGCGATCGCCACCGGGCAATATGTATGAAGCATTGAATCCTCCTCTGAAGGGATATTCCTCAATCCGGGTAAACAGGCAATACAGGCTTGTATTTCTCTGGACAAAGGGTAAAGCAGACGATCTCTACCTCTCTCCACACAGGTACACGCAACACAAGTGAGGCATCACCTATGACACTTCAACAGGCACACCGCAAACCTACCACGCCGGGCGACGTGTTGCAGTACGAGTATCTTGAACCGCTCAATCTGAAAATCAGCGATCTGGCGGAGATGCTTAATGTACACCGCAATACCATCAGCGCGCTGGTCAATAACAATCGCAAACTTACTGCCGATATGGCGATAAAACTGGCAAAAACCTTTGATACCACTATTGAATTTTGGCTGAACCTACAGCTGAACGTCGATATCTGGGAAGCGCAATCTAACTCCCGGACGCAGGAGGAGTTAAGCCGTATAAAGACCGTTGCGGAAGTCATGGCTAAGCGAAAATCTGGCCAGCCGGATGTTGCCTGATTCAGCACAAAATTTACCTACTCAATACTTTTTCAGGAAGAAATTATGCGCCAACGAACCATTGTCTGCCCCATCATCCAGAACGACGGGGCCTATCTGCTGTGCAAAATGGCCGACGATCGCGGCGTGTTCCCCGGTCAGTGGGCTCTCTCCGGTGGCGGAATGGAGCCAGGCGAAACCATGGAGCAGGCGTTGCGTCGTGAGATCCGTGAAGAGCTGGGCGACGCACTGGACATCGTCTCGGTCACGCCATGGGCTTTTCGCGATGACATCAGGGTGAAAACCTACCCCGATGGCACCACTGAGGAGATTTATATGATCTATCTGATCTTTGACTGCCTCAGCGCCAACCGGGCAGTCACTTTTAATGACGAGTTTCAGGAGATCGCCTGGGTTAGTCCGGAATCGTTAAAAGAGCTTGATCTCAATGAAGCCACGCGCATTACTTTCGCGCAGAAAGGCCTGCTGTAAATTCAGACCGGAACACGGGCGACATACACGCCAACATAGCGCGCAAATTTCCCGAGAAACACACCAGCGAACACACCGCCAGAGACGATCGCCAGCGCGCTCATGGCGGGCTGCTGCATTGTCTGCGGAGAGACCGCGCTCATTACGCCCAGCACATACTTCACCCCAAACGCCAGCATCATAAACGGCAGCGCGGTGTAATCTGCCTGGCGGAAAAGGCTGCGCGGCGCATCTGCGCGGGTGATAACCGCCTGCTTAATCAGGAAATACCCCAGCGCAGCACCGGCAAAGATCCCCGCCGTCCACAATATGACAGTCTCGGGAGTGAGCGTGCGATAGACCACCAGATCGTAGATATCCCAGATAAGAAAGATCGCCGGAATGACAGCAAGCCTCTCCAGCGTGACGGTAGTCGGCTGGCGGGCTTTAATGCCGCGGGAGATAAGGAAGATAAACAGCACCCACACCCAGACGGGCGTGTGCGTAACGACACCGATCAGAAATTCAAACATGGAGATCACCATGGAAGATAGCGGCTTTGGCCGCGCTGCAAGAATATTACGCATAACGGCGGAGACGCCATTATGCGCAGGTCTTTTACAGCGATTTTTTCAGGCGTTGAACCGCCTCTTTCAGCTCTTCATCCGTTGGCGTGACAAACGACATACGCAGCGTCGAATGGTCTGGCTCATTGCAGTAGAAAAATTCGCCCGGAACAAATACTACGCCGTTACTTAACGTTTTTTCCAGCCAGCGAGTGGTATTACTCCCATTTTTCATAGTCGCCCACAGGAACATGCCGCCCTTCGGCTTGTGGAATGACATCACATCACCCAGCTCGGCTTCCAGTTCTGTTGCGAACGTCTGGTATTTCTGGCGATAGGCTTCGCGGATCATTTTAATCTGATCGGCCAGACGACCGGTTTTCAGGTATTCGTACGTCATCAGCTGCGACAGCGTGCTGGTGTGCAGATCGGTGGTTTGCTTGAGATTCACCACCGCGCGCTTCAGCCACTCCGGTACCAGCACCCAGCCCACGCGGGTGCCTGGCGCAAGAATTTTAGAGAAGGTTGAGGTATACACCACGTTCTCTTCGTTACCGATATCTTTGGCGTGGGCAATTAACGGGCGGAAAACTTCATCGGTGTAATTAATTTCGCTGTACGGATCGTCTTCAATAATCACGAAGTCATAACGCTTCGATAATTCCACCAGCTGTTTACGACGCGGTTCAGAAAGGGTTACCCCACCCGGGTTACCAAATGTCGGCACAATATAAACCGCTTTAATGGGTTTATTGGCCACCAGCGTTTCGAGCTCATCCACTTTCATTCCGTCAGCATCGGTACCCACGGATTCAAAATTCGCCTGCGCCAGGCCAAATACCTGCAGCGCGGCAAGATAGGTTGGACGCTCGACGACGACGGTATCGCCAGGGTTAATTAATGCACGCGCCAGCACGTCAAGTGATTGCTGTGAACCAGAGGTCACGACCACATCATCCGCCTTACAGCGGATCCCACGCCCTTCACAGATGCGCTGAATTTCTTCCCGTAGCCCAGGAACACCTTCGGTCAGACCGTACTGGAAAGCTTCGCCAAAATGCTGGGATAATACGGCATCAGCGGCCATTTTTAGGCCTTCATGATCGAACAATGTAGGGTTAGGAATACCGCCGCCCAGCGAAATGACCCCTGCCATTTTGCTATGTTTTAATAATTCACGGATGGCAGATGATTGCAGGCCCTGCGCGCTGCTGGCGAGTTTATTCACAGACATTCTTTACTTACCTTCTTTTATTATATTGTGCCCAATCTTAGCAGAATATGGGCGATAAATTCTGTTAGCTTAGGGAGCGGTCGTAAATCCTGACGCCACAACAAATGCACCGGTCTTGGCTCTGGAATGTAATCCTCCAGCACCCGCACCAGCCGACCACTTTCCAGCTCTTCCGCGACCAGCACTTCCGGTTGTAATAACAGCCCCGCCCCGGCTCTTGCGGCCATCCGCAGCCCGTAGCCGTCGTTGCATCTTAGGATGGCATCACGCTTCCAGCGCACCTCCCCTTCGACACCCGGCAGCCGCCATTCATTGCGTGCAGTCCACACGCTGTGGGACAGGCAAAGATGATCCACCAGATCGGCAGGCGTTTGTGGCGTGCCGTAGTGCGCCAGATAATCAGGCGCGGCGCAGATCACCATTCGATAAGGACAGAGGTATTTCGCGACCAGGTCGTCGTTGCGAATGTCGCCAATGCGGATGGCCAGATCGACGCCCTCCTGCACCAGATCCACCATCCGATTGGTCAGATCCAGCTCCACGCGCACTTCCGGGTAGCGTTGCAAAAAGGTGGCGGTGAGCGGTGCAATCATGCAGCCGCCAAAGGACGTGGGGGCCGTTACCCGCAGCGTGCCAGCAGGTGTTGCGCGCAGTCGCTCGACCGCGCTTTCGGCGATGGCAACCTGCTCCAGTACCCGCTTCGCCTCGTCGAAATAGACTCGTCCGGCGTCGGTCAGGCTCTGGCGTCGCGTATTACGCTCCAGAAGACGCGTACCAAGTTGAGACTCCAGCAACGCAATATACTTCCCCACCATCACCGCCGACATCTCCAGCCGTGCCGCCGCACCGGTGAAACTGCCGCTTTCTACCACGGCAATAAAGGTCTCCATGCTGCGAAGCTTATCCATATTCCAAACCTCTGGTTAGTAATCTTCTAACTTTAGCCCAGTTTATCTGCATTTTTATTTATTAAAGAATGAAGGCTCACAACATTAAGGAGTCAGCGATGAAAATTGTCATTATTGGTGCCAGCGGTACAGTCGGTCGGGCAGTGACGGAAGAGTTGAGTCGTCGTCACGAGGTTATCCGCGTAGGTCGCACCCAGGGCGACTATCAGGTGGATATCACTTCCCAGGCGAGCGTGCAGGCGCTGTTTGAGAAAATCGGCCCGGTGGATGCCATTGTCTCTGCCAGCGGTGGTTTGTACTTCGGTCCGCTCGCCACGATGAAAGACAGTGATTTCAACCAGGGCCTGCAGGATAAACTGCTCGGACAGGTGCGCCTGGCGCTGACCGGCCAGCATTACCTGAACGAAGGTGGATCAATTACGCTAATCAGCGGAATTGTGGCGCACGAGCCGATTGCGCAGGGGGTGAATGCCACCACGGTAAATGCCGCGCTGGAAGGGTTTGTTCGCGCCGCAGCCTGCGAACTGCCGCGCGGGATCCGCATCAACCTGATTAGCCCAACGGTACTCACCGAATCTGCTGAAGCCTACGATGGTTTCTTCCCGGGCTTTGAAAGCGTGCCCGCCGCGACCGTCGCCCAGGTCTATCGTCGCAGCGTAGAAGGCGTGCAGAGCGGGCGGGTGTATAAGGTGGGTTATTGACCCTTTCGGGCGGAAATGAGTACCAGCATCGGACGTTCCGCCTCTTCGGCCAGTGCAGGCCAGGCGTCAATTTGAGCCTGCGTTGGCCCCCATTCGTTGATTTCGCTCAGAGTTAATCCGGCCTTGATCAACGCGTTAAGCGTGGTGCCCAGCGTGCGGTGGTATTTGATCACCCCGTCTGCCAGCCAGTTGCTGACGCGCTGGCCTTCGTCCTGATAATGGTTCACACCCCAGAACCGCTCTCCGTTATCGTCGGTCAGCCAGCCCTGACGCGTAGCGCAGGTGTAAATCGGGTGTTCCATCGAAAAGACCAGGCTGCCGCCGGGTTTGAGCGCGCGCTGAACGTTGGCGAATAGCGTGTCCAACTCCGGCAGGTAGTGTAGCGCCAGCGAGCTGTAGATCAGATCGAGGCTGTTCTCGTTGAGCTTAAGAGATTCCAGATCGCTGCGTTGATAGCGAATCCCGTCATCGTGGGTCAACTCCGCCGCACGGGCGAGCATCTTTTCCGAGATATCCACGCCGGTCACTTCAGACGCGCCCAGTTCACGCGCGGCGCGGCAGAACCAGCCGTAGCCACAGCCGAGATCGACAATCGATTTACCGGTTAGGTCGGGCAGCATGTTTTTCAGCGCGGGCCACTCCGGCGCGCCGTCCAGACCCTGCACCGAGCGCGGAAGCTGGGCGTAGCCCTCGAAAAACGCCGGGTTGTCGTAGATGTTTTGTGCCATGGCAGATCCCTCTTTTAGAATGTGCCTCCCAGTATAAAGCATTCCCTGCGGCCTGATGCCCTCACCCCAACCCTCTCCCACCGGGAGAGGGCGAAATGCACGTCAACCCACAACGCCCCAAACGAGGTTGCCATTATGGAACGTCGCGGTGCGCGGGGAAATACGCGCCACGGCTTCGGCGGAGCAGGAAGCGTCTACCAGCACAAAACTGGCGTCGTCCTGCGCTTTCGGCCACACGCGCTCGCCTTTGTCGTTCAGCGGCAGCACGTCGCCGGTGGCGATACCGAGCGCGCGGGAGAGCGTCTGCTCGTTTGGTCGAATATAAAGCTGAGCGTACAGGTTGGCTTTTTCCAGCATGTCCCCCAGGCCATACGGAGACCAGTGGTCGATTACGCTGTCGGTACCCGTCATCACAAACACGCCTTTATCCCGCAACTGCTTTAGCGGCATATGTAGAGTGCCAATCGGCACGGTAGAGGCGATGGTTACCTGCTGTGCTGCCATGCGGGTGGCGATCTCATCCACCTGCTGTTCGTTGAGCGTGGCCAGCGCGAAAGCATGGCTGATGGTCAGTTTGCCCTTCAGCTCTGGCGTTTTCTCCACGGTTTCCACCATGTAATTCACCGCTGCCACACCCGCCGGGCTGGTTTCGTGCAGGTGAATGTCCACTCCTTTGTCGTAGTCCAGCGCAATCTGGAACATGGTGTCGAGGGATTTCTCCATCGCGCCATCCACGTTGGTGGGATCGAGTCCACCCACGTAGTGCGCGCCGGCCTGCATCGCCTCACGCATCAGTTTTTCAGAGTTCGATAGCAGCAGGCCGTGCTGCGGGAAGGCGACGATTTCGCAGTCGAAACCGGGCTTACGACGCGCCAGTACCGCCTGTAAATTTTCCAGGTTTTTCAGGCCGGAAACCGGCTCAATATTGCAGTGGCTGCGGGCGATGGTGGACCCTTTGGACTGGATCAGGTCGATCAGCTTTTCCGCGCGCTCCTGGGTGTAGGGCTGTAATTCCGGCAGCAGCTTCTGCTCAAGGCGGATCATGTCCTGAATCGTGGTGCCCGCCGGGCGGTTCAGGGAGCGCCACGGGCCGCCATAGAAGGTTTTATCGAGATGGATGTGCATGTCGCGCATCGCCGGCAGCATCAGTTTACTGCCCGCATCGTAGTGCGGCAGCGTGGCATCAGCGTGGCTTTTGTTATCCCGCAGGGTGACGATCTTCCCGTCTTTAATCTCCAGCGTTTTCAGCTCGGTGCGGGTGCTGGTCGCCACGCCGCCGTCGAAATTGAACCCGGCTTCCAGCAGGACGTTATCCAGATAATAGTGTTTTGCGGTGATGCTCATCGGTTTGCCCGTCTCGCAGGTTGGCTTCGCAGTATCCGCAGCATACGCGACAGATCCGGTCGCACCAAACAGTGCGCAGGCGGTGACCATTTTGCCGCTCTGGCTGATAAACTCGCGTCGGCTTTTGTTTTCACTCATCTTATCTTCCCTCATTAACAATATGGGTGCCGGTTTCACCGCGCAGCGCCGCAGGCAGGCTGTCCGGCGAGGTGATGATCACCCGCTTGCCGCCGTGGTGTAAAAATTCCAGCGAGGCGATGATTTTGGGCAGCATGCTGCCCGCCGGGAAATGGCCTTCATCCATATACCGCGACATTTGCGCCACGTTGACGGTGTCCAGCGCCTGCTGATTTGGCTTGCCGAAGTTGATACACACTTTTTCCACGCCGGTGGTGATCGCCAGCACATCAGCGCGGATCTCACGTGCCAGCAATGCGGTGGAGAGATCCTTATCAATCACCGCATCGACGCTCTGGTAATCACCTTCAGGTGTGCGAACCACCGGAATACCGCCGCCGCCCGCGCCAATCACCACAAAACCTTTCTGCGTCAGCGTCTTGATGGCATCGGCTTCGACAATCCGCAACGGCTGTGGAGACGCCACTACGCGGCGATAACCCCGGCCAGAGTCCTCAACAAAATGCCAGTCCGGGTGGGCGAGTTGCAGCTCATCGCGCTGCACTTCACTAAAGAACGCGCCGATGGGTTTAGTGGGATGGGTGAAGCCCGGATCATTTTTATCCACCTCCACCTGAGTAACGACCGTGACCGCTTTTTGCTCCCCGCGTGCGGCAAGGCGGTTATTTAACGCCTGCTGGATCAGGTAGCCAATACCGCCCTGCGTATCTGCCACACAGTTCGCCAGCGGAGTCAGCGGCAGCCCTTCCCGCTCGTGGGCGATTTCGGCGCGGCGCAGATCCAGCCCCACCTGGGGGCCGTTTCCGTGCGTGAGCACAATGTCGTAGTCGGATGCCAGCATCTCCAGCACCGACTCTGCCACCGCTTTGACCGCCAGCGCCTGGTGTTCAATCGACTGGCTGGCGTTATCTTTGATAATGCTGTTGCCGCCGATGGCGACGACCATAAGCTCTTTCATACGTGTTCCTTCGCAACAGTAATTTCAGCGCTCGCCGCTTCCCGGCTATCAAGGAAATGTTTCACCACAAACATGCCGCCCATCATCAGATACGCCGTGACAAACATCAGCGAACTGCCTTCGGCAAAGCCCACCACCGGGGCGTGGATCACCCCAAACAGCGCCAGCAACGCACCAACAGCCGCCGCAACGGCACCGCGCAGCGGTTTATTGATGATGGCGAAGATGGCGATACAACCCCACAGCATGCTGGCAAGCGGTGCGCCATTCCCCAGATGCACCAGCCCTTCGTAGTAGATGCCTTTGCTGTGCAGCACATCGGTACCGATTTTCGCCGCACTGGTGCCCGCCGCCCCCATCACGCTGTTCATCATGGTCAGCGCCCAGTTGGCGATCCACGGGAACAGACAGATGAAGATCACGGGCACTTCCACTTTGGGGGTTTCTCTCACCACCTGGTTGGCGGTCACCACGCCGATAAACACCAGAATCGGCACGATGGCGGTCATCGGAATGATGGCGAGCATAAACGCCCCCAGCCCGAACAGCGGCACGATGAACATTGTCACACCCGACGCCAGCGTATAGCCAATGCTGGCTCCCATCGCTTTCCAGCCCGCATGGCCAACATAGACTGTCACGGGGAACGGGTTACCCATCAGGCAGCCAAGCATTGATGCCAGACCATTTGCCAGCATCACTTTGCGGGTTGGGTATTCATCCCCTGCTGCGTGAGCACTCTCAATGTTTTCCAGGTCAAAGATGTAGTTTGCCAGCCCCAGAGGAACCGCCGAGGCAAGGTAAGGCAGCGCGTGCGGCAGGCCCTGCATAAAGCCTTCGATATGCACGGACGGCGGGTTAAAGCCGAACGATGACATCGACGCCTTGATCGCTTCCGGGCTTTGCAGGCCAGAGATCCACGCCAGGGCCGTACCGGCAACCAACAGCAATAGCCCTGTCGGGATGCGGGCGAAGATCGGCTTTTTGCCAAACCAGTTGATGAAGATCAGCAGCAGCACGATGAATGACACCGTTGGCGCCTCAAACGCCTGCAACATCGGGTTCATCGCCAGCAGCAGCAACCCTAAACCAGACAGGCACGACAGCAGCACGGTACGCGGGATCATCTTGCGGATGGTTTCTCCTAAAAATGAACCACCCGCCAGGATCATCGCTTCCACGAAGCACCACACCAGACCGATCTGGATGGCAAATTCCGCATCACCGGTCTGCTGATAAACCGGCATTAATACCAGGAAGGTCACGGTAAAAATCGACGGCGCGCTCGGGCCGGACGGCAGCGCAGTGACGTCAGTACGCCCGGTCTGGCGTGCCATCTGCAGGCCAAACCACGCATAGCAGACGCTCGCTACCAGTACCGCCAGCCCGAAGGCTGGCGCGATGCGTCCATAAACAATCTCCTTCGGGATGCCGACGACAAAAATGAGCAACCCCATCATGGTCAGCAAATTGGTCAGGTTGTTGGTCATGAGCCCGAAATAGGCCGCCCAGTCACCTCTTTTCCACTCCAGTTTCATGTTTTTCATGGATGCATGCCTTATAAAAAGTAGCGATCGCGGAAGGTCAACAGCGCCTTTTCAAAACAGCTAAACGGCGGGTGAACGATGCCCGCCCCAATCATGCCGATTCCGGCGTCCTTGTGGGCAATCGCGGTGTTGATCACCGGCAGAATGCCGCTGCCCGCCACTCTGGTGATGTCGATGGCAGTAGGAATGCCCATAAACGACAGCAGCGGAATGGTGACATTCGGGTTTTCACCAAGGGTGATTTCGCGCATCTGGCGAGAGAAGTCGATGGCTTCCTCGACCGTACCGCCCACCAGCGCCACAATCGCCGGGGCGGTTGCCATCGCAAAGCCGCCAATGCCGTAGGTTTCGGTGATGGCGCTGTCGCCGATATCCAGCCCGGAGTCTTCCGGTTTGTAGCCCGCAAACATCGGGCCAATGACCTGCTGCGCCGGGCCGGTAAACCATTGTCCGGGCAGGCCGGAAATACGCAGGCCGAATTCATAGCCGTTACGCGCCATGGTGGTCACTACGGTGCTGTATTCAATGCCGTGAGCGGCGTCCAGCGCGGCTTTACACATCGTCATCCACGTCGGGCCGGAGAAGTAGTCGCTGCTGGCAACAAACTCAAAGACCTCGCGCTGCTGCTCTACCGGGTAGCCCGCCTGAATCAACCCCGGCGTCAGCGCCTGGATCAGCAGCGTGGTGCCCGCGTTGTTGCGGTTGTGGCACTCGTCGCCCATGTGCAGTGCCTGCGCCAGCATTAAGCGCAGATCGATTTCACCGATGATGTTCATGGCGTCGCGCAGCATCGGGCCGAGCACGTCGCGCATCCAGTTCAGGCGGTCAATCACGCTCTGATCATTCGCGCCCATACGCAGAATTTTCGCCATCTGCTCGCTTAAGTTGGTGAACGCGCGGTTGCCGTAGGTTTTGTTTTCGACGATGTGCATGAACATTGAGGCAGAAGTGACGCCCGCCATGGAGCCTACACAGTCGTGTTCGTGGCACGGCGAGAAGGTGATTTCTCCGGAAGCCGCCACGCGTTCGGCGTCGCGGATATCTTTTGCCAACCCTTCAAACACCAGCGCGCCGGTAACAGCGCCTTTCATCGCGCCACACATGTTTTCCCACGTCACCGGTGGACCAGCATGCAAAATAGTGGTGCGGGTCATGCCTGGCACGACGTTGATCGCCTGGCCGTAACCCACCAGCACCGGATGAGACTGAATAATGCGCTCGAGGGCGAGGGTGTTGGCCGCGGCAATTTTTTCCGCCAGTGGTTTACTCGCCAGCTGGTCCAGCGCTTCCACCACCTGCATATTGCCCTGCCCCGGCGGTGTCCAGTCGAGTTGGGTGACGGGCACGTGCTGTTTTTTGAGGTCGTCACTGAACATCGCAATACCAACGTTAATCACGTTCAGCGGCTGGTTAAATAAAGTCGTCATTATGCTTTCTCCCCTTTGCAGACAAATTCACGCGCCAGTAATCCGGTATTGGTGCTGCTGCTGGCCCAAATCACACCTGCATCGGTCAGAAGCTGGCACTGCTGCACCAGCGACTGTGGATCCTGGTCAGTGCCCAGCACGTAGCCCAGAATTTCCAGCGGTCGGTTGTCAGCTTTCGCAATTGCCTGCGCCTCGTTAATGGCGTCGAGCATCACCCCTACCGGATCGTCGTGTGCGCCAAAGCCCAGCACGAAGTCCATAACGATCACCCCCACCTCCGGATCGCGCGCTTCCTGCAACAGGCGGCTGATGCGGTTAGTCGGGTCGATCATCGGGTGCGGTTTGCCGTTGGTGAAGTCGTCGTCACCAAAGTCAAGGAAGGTATGGGCTTTACTGACGTTGATGTCGCTCAGGCGTTTTGTTGGATCCGGCTGAATATTGCTGTAGACGTTGTCGAATTTCTCCAGCGCGGCAAACATGGCTTCATCGCACAGCGTGCCGCCGCAGAACAGCCCGCGAATGTACTTCTGCTGTGGAGTCAGACGGGCACGCACCTCTTCGATCAGCGGCCAGTTGAGCGGGTGCAGATCAAGTGACTCTTTTTTGATGCCGGTGAGCAGGACAGCTTTCAGGGCGGCTTCTTTAGTGCCACGGGCAAACTGCAGCCCGTCTTCATCGGCAGGTGGTTCATTGCGGCCCAGGAAACAGACAACCACAGGCTTACGGCAGGCACGGGCGCGGGCCAACACCTTTTCAGCGACCGCTGGTGCAGGCGGTTTGGAGATAAGTGCAATCACCTGCGTGGCGTCGTCCGCCTCCAGCATCTCGATGGCGTCGAGCATCATCAGGCCGCCGATTTTCTCGCTGAGATCGCGCCCTCCGGTGCCAATCAACTGTGACACGCCGCCGCCGAATTCGTGAATGCGCACGCTCAGCTCCTGGCTGCCGGTACCGGAGGCGCCGACAATACCAATCGGTCCGCGGCGCACCGCGTTGGCGAAGCACAACCCCGCGCCGTTGATAATGGCGGTGCCGCAGTCCGGTCCCATCATCAGCAGCCCTTTCTGGTGCGCCAGTTGCTTCAGCGCCAGCTCGTCGTCGAGTGACACGTTATCGGAAAACAACATCACGTTGAGATCGTTCTCCAGCGCCTGGCGCGCTTCACGAGCGGCGAAGGTGCCATTGACGGAAATCACAGCAAGGTTGCTGTCCGGGCGATGGGTTTTGGCGCTGGCAATCGTCGCATAGCGCGCTTCATGGGATCCCGCGCTCTCTTTACGCGTGAACAGCGCTTCAATGGCCGCCAGCGTTTCTTCATTTGCCGCATCGCCTTTAATCACGATCATCAGGTCGCCGTTTTTGGCCTCATTTAATTCCGGCGTTAATAATCCGAGATTTTTTAAGACGCCTTTGTTCATCTCCGTCGCCATGGCCACAAAGGCCTGCTCAACGCCCGGCAATTTATTGGCTTTGGTCGAAACGGACATTAATGAAACCGAATCGAAGTAGGTATTCTTTTTTATGACGATTTTCGTTGGCATTATTTTCTCCTGAAAGAGGATAAAAGCGGGCCGCCGTCGTGCAAAATGCACGCCGGTAAAATGCTTAATGTCAGGGTTGCCAGCCGGCTAAGGCTGGCCGGATAGGTTACGCGCCCGCCGCCAGCAGCAGGTCAGCGATTGCGGTGAAGCCTTTTTCTCGCGCCAGTTCGAGCGGCGTTTTTCCGTATTTATCGGTCATGTGCGGGTTCGCGCCGTGATTCAGCAGCAGCTTTACAATTTCCTGCTGCTTCGCGCCGCCGTCATTTAAAACGATGGCTTCCAGCAGCGGTGTCCAGCCAACAAAGTTGGTGTGGTTAACGTTAATATCGGTTTTCTCCAGTAATTCGCGCACTATTTCCACGTGCCCTTTTTCACTGGCGGGTGTAATACCCACGCCACCGAAACGCGTCAGACGGTCGAGATCCGGATTTGCCGGAAGGACGATGCGCAGCAGGGTTAAATCGTTCGTCAGGCAGCTAATCAGGAAGGGGTTAAAACAGGTCTGGTCTTGTTTATCAATATCCGCGCCGGCGGCAATTAATAACTCCACACAAGAATAATGCTTTTTCAGGCTGGCAATAATAACCGCGGTTCTTTTCTGACGGTTGGTGGCGTTAATATCCACGCCTTTCTCCAGGCAGGCTTTTAGCGCATCGCTATTGCCCTCTTCTGCCGCCAGCAGAAATTCAGTAACGAGTTCAGTTCCAGACATATTCAGACTCCCGATGTTTTTATTTCTGTTGACCTGAGAATAGCAACAGCCTGGTCATAAAAGAATCCGCTTAAAAATGATTCATCGACAGTCAATTCATTATTGAGTTAAATTCAACAATTCAGCCAAAACGTGCGGCCGTGCAATCTTTTCCTTATGTTTTCGCGCTTTTTAACGCGTAAGGCTGCATTCTGCTTATGCCTGACAAAGCCTTGCTATGCGCGACTTACAGCAAAAAGTCAGAACTGTGATCGGCTTCAAATGCGTTGTAACAACGCTGTTAAAATATGTTCAAAACTGATGGCTCACAGGAGCAGTGATATGAATTCTATCTTTACCGAAGAGAACCTGCTGGCCTTTACCACCGCCGCACGCTTCGGCAGTTTCAGCAAGGCCGCTACCGAGCTGGGTGTCACCACCTCGGCCATCAGTTACACCATCAAGCGGATGGAGACCGGCTTAGACGTTGTGCTGTTTGTGCGCAACACACGCAGCATTGAGCTGACCGAGTCCGGCTTTTACTTTTATCGCAAAGCCACCGATCTGTTGAATGATTTTTATGCCATCAAACGCGGGATAGACACCATTTCTCAGGGTATTGAAGCGCGAGTACGCATCTGTATTAATCAGCTTTTATACACCCCACGCCATACCGCGCGGCTGCTGCAGGTGCTGAAAAAGCAGTTTCCCACCTGCCAGATAACCGTGACGACCGAGGTGTATAACGGCGTCTGGGACTCCATCATCAACAACCAGGCCAATATTGCCATTGGCGCGCCGGACACGCTGCTCGACGGCGGTGGCATTGATTACACCGAGATTGGCGCTATCCGCTGGGTATTCGCCATCGCTCCGGAACATCCGCTGGCCTTCGTCCCGGAACCAATAGCAGAGAGCCAGCTACGCCTGTATCCCAACATCATGGTGGAAGATACCGCCCATACCATTAACAAAAAGGTCGGCTGGTTGCTGCACGGGCAGGAGGCGATTCTGGTGCCGGATTTCAACACCAAATGTCAGTGTCAGATCCTGGGGGAAGGGATCGGTTTCTTGCCCGAGTATATGGCCCGCGAGGCGGTGGAAGAAGGCTTGTTAGTCACCCGGCGCATTAATAATCCACGTAAGGACTCACGCATGCTGCTCGCCACGCAGCATGCGGCGACCGGCCAGGTCACGCGCTGGATCAAACAACAATTTGGCCCTGCGGGGGTGCTGACCCACATCTATAGCGATCTCTTGTGGCGCGAAGCAATAAATTAGTTTAGCATTTTCTTAATTAAGTAAACCCTAAACTATTATGACTGAACTCGAACAACTTCAGGCCAGCGCTGAGCAGGCCACAGGACTCTTAAAAGCGATGAGCAACCCGCGTCGGCTGCTGATCCTCTGCACGCTGTGCGGTGCACCCGGCACCAGCGCGGGGGAGCTGGCTCGCGCAACGGGACTTAGCCCCTCCGCCACGTCGCAGCATCTGGCGCGTATGCGTGAAGAAGGGCTTATCGACAGCAGCCGCGAAGCGCAGCGCATTCTCTATTTCATTAAAAACGATGCCGTGTATCAGCTTATCAGCACCCTGAAAACCCTTTATTGCCCGTAAGGAGCCGCCATGTCACTTCCTCTTCTATCACCGCAGCAGGCCAAAGCGCGCGTTGCCGAAGGTGCAAAACTGATTGATATTCGTGATGCCGATGAGTATGCCCGCGAGCATATTCCGGCTGCACAGTCCATACCGCTGGACACCTTACCCGGCGGGCTTACTACACGGGCGGGTGAAACCGTGATTTTTCACTGTCAGTCCGGCGCCCGGACGTCCGGAAATGCTGACCGCCTTGCACAGGCTGCTGCCCCCGCTCAGGCATTTGTCGTCGAAGGTGGCATTCAGGGCTGGAAGCAGGCTGGACTTCTGACTGTCGAGGACAAATCGCAGCCGCTCCCGCTGATGCGTCAGGTGCAAATTGCCGCCGGGCTGTTGATTCTCTGTGGTGTGGTGCTGGGCTATAGCGTCTCAAGCAGCTTTTTCCTGCTCAGCGGTTTTGTGGGGGCCGGGCTGCTCTTCGCAGGTCTGACAGGTTTTTGCGGTATGGCACGACTGCTGAAAGTGATGCCATGGAACCGGCGTACCTCATAAGCAGTAATCCGTGAATTACACTGTACCCGGCAGCGCGCGTGGGCTAAGGTGAAGTTCACTAAAACGATGAGGAGGTAATATGTTTTCTGTCGGTGATTATGTGCAACCGCGTAAAGGCGGTCCGAAACTGAAAGTCATTGAAGTTGAGGGTGACAGCGTTGTGGCGGTACAGGCCAGCAATGAACAAGGCGAGAAATATACCCTGAAAGCCAGCGATCTGGCTCTGTATACCGAAGACGGTGATTTCGGCGTCTGCTGAACAGACAACCGGACGGAGTGATCCGTCCGGCTCACGGATTAGATCAGAAAATCATCCAGTGATTTACCGTTTGCCAGCGCACTGGCAATTGGCTTCGGCGTACGTCCCTGGCCAGTCCACGTTTTTTCTTCACCGTTCTGGTCAATAAAACGATATTTTGCTTCACGCGCTTTACGTTTTTTCGCCGTCTTTCCTGCCTGCGCCAGATCTGAACCCAACAGGTCAGTCGGTGAAATACCATCGGCTTTCATCCGTTCCAGCAGAGCGTTAATTTTTTCCTGCTGCTCAGTACGCTGCTGCTCTAATTCCGCCAGTTCACTACGTTTCTCTTCAGCAACGACCCTGACCTTTTCCAGCATTTCCTCAAGAACGTCCAGGGATAATTCACGCGCCATGGCGCGCAGAGTTCGGATATTATTAAGATTCTGTAACGTCAAAGACATATTATTTGGAAACCTTTTCTTTGGGGTAAATAGATAAATCACAGTCAGAATAATTCATTTCTGTCTAAATATCTACCCACAGGACTTTCCTGACAATAGTGTAAATATCTTTAAATATCGACAATAATAATATTCGCGCACAACATCAGCACCGACAGAAACGGTCAACGTTAAGCCAAATTACAGCATACTGTTCCAAAAAAGCCCCTCCTGGCACCACCCTTCAGACCAACAGAATCAACCATCTGATTTTTATAAAAAAATACCCCGCAAAGACACAATATAACGAACCAAACAAAAAACAATCAATTTTAGAGAATTTTGTGGACAAAACGCGACTAAATAAAAATTATTCACTAGTTGTTAGTTTAAACTCAGAGATATACGCTATACACGTCAAACAAACCAACCTAAAGCACTA
Source organism: Enterobacter ludwigii (assembly GCA_023023105.1). Taxonomy (NCBI): domain Bacteria; kingdom Pseudomonadati; phylum Pseudomonadota; class Gammaproteobacteria; order Enterobacterales; family Enterobacteriaceae; genus Enterobacter; species Enterobacter ludwigii. Next base: position 3,626,995 of record CP083824.1, read on the forward strand.
ATCGCTGCGGGAAAATCGTTTTTATTGTGTTCTTCTCAAGGAGTTCAGACATGTTCTCACCGCAATCACGCCTTCGCCATGCGGTAGCGGATACTTTCGCGATGGTTGTCTACTGTTCTGTCGTGAACATGCTGATTGAAATATTCCTCTCCGGAATGACCTTCGAGCAGTCACTTTCTTCTCGTCTGGTGGCAATCCCGGTCAACATTATTATTGCCTGGCCTTATGGATTATACCGTGATGCGGTCATGCGCCTCGCACGCCGTATCAGCCCCGCAGGCTGGGTCAAAAACCTGGCCGACGTTCTGGCGTATGTGACGTTCCAGTCCCCGGTTTACGTGGCTATTCTGCTGACAGTCGGCGCAGACTGGCACCAGATCGTCGCGGCGGTCAGTTCGAATATTGTGATTTCAATGCTGATGGGTGCGGTGTACGGCTATTTTCTCGACTACTGTCGCCGCCTGTTCAAGGTCAGCCAGTACAATCAGGCCAAAGCGTAATGTGAGGCGACTGGCGCACGCCAGTCGCTGATTTACTGTACGTCGCCAAACAGTCCTTTCAAAAACCGCTCCAGTGCCATACGTGAACTGAAGCCATGCGGAATACCATAATGTTCATGCGTCTCGCCGCCTAAATAGAGCGGAAATTGCTGATAATGATCGCAGGTTTTAATATCCGAGGCTGGCTCAGCAAATGACAAACTTCTGTCTTTCAGTGTCGGGTGAATAATGAGCGCGGTACGTCCCATTCTGGCTTCACGATTAACGTAAACATAATTCTCACCACGGCGATATCCATACGCTTTTGATGTCACCTCATCCATGGTGAATCCCTCTTTTTCAAGAACGCGCGCCACCTCATCAGGTCGTAAATACATATCTTTTCCTCGTTATCTTTTCCTGCCCGGCAACCTTACAGTATTCAGCATTAGCAGGGCTTTCAGAATATTCCATAAACTGCCGGATAACGCGTGATGCACTTCAGATATTACATTTCTGAACTAAACTAAGCGGGAACACAAAATTACGGAGGATCGTATGTTTAACAGAACGAACCGAAACGATATTAACGACGACGCTCAGGATATTCGTAATGATGTCAGCCAATTAGCTGACTCACTGGAAGAGGTATTGAAATCCTGGGGAACTGACGCGAAGGACGAAGCGGATGCCGCAAAACATAAGGCTCAGTCTCTGCTCCGTGAAACCCGTGCGCGGATGAACGGCCGTTCACGTACGACTCAGGCAGCCTGTGATGCCGTCAGCTGTGCAAGCACCTTTGTTCGTGAAAGACCGCTCTGTACGCTGGGCACAGTAGCCGCCGTCGGTATCTTTGTGGGTGCCCTGCTTAACTTGCGTAAGTAACCCGCCTGAAAAACCCGCACAGCCCACCCTGCCCCGCTGTGCTCATCATCGGGGCAAAATCAATCTAAATTTCCCATATCTTGTATGGTTGAAACTTAGGATAACTACATCTAGTATCTCCTTTAGCAAGACACACAAATCTGACGCGTACATACGCGCCGTGCTCTCATTTTAAATGGAAATACGAATCATGAGCATTATTATTTACATACGTAACGATTGCGTTCAGTGCCATGCGACTAAACGTGCGATGGAAAGCCGCGGGGTGGCATTTGAGATGGTGAATATCGACCAGCAGCCAGAAGCAGCCGATATCCTGCGCGCGCAGGGTTTTCGCCAGCTTCCGGTAGTGGTTGCCGGGGAAACCAGCTGGTCAGGTTTCCGTCCGGATATGATCAACCGCCTCGCCGCTCAGGCCGCCAGGGCATGAGCGGACTGGTTTTCTTCTCCAGCAGCTCGGAAAACACGCTCCGCTTTATCGAGCGCCTCGGGCTGCCTGCGACCCGCATTCCGCTGAACGAGCGAGAGCGGATCCAGGTAGAGGAACCTTACATACTGGTGGTGCCCAGCTATGGCGGCGGCGGTACGGCGGGGGCAGTTCCCCGCCAGGTGATCCGCTTTCTTAACGATCCCCATAACCGACAGCGTATTCGCGGCGTGATCGCGGCGGGTAATCGCAATTTCGGTGACGCCTTTGGTCGCGCCGGGGATGTTATCTCTCAAAAATGCGGCGTGCCGTATCTCTATCGTTTCGAACTGATGGGGACACAGCAGGACGTAGAGAACGTGCGTAAAGGAGTGAAGGAATTTTGGCAACGACAACCGCAGAACGGGTAATTCAGGCAACACCGGATTACCACGCATTAAACGCGATGCTTAACCTCTATGACCGCGAGGGGCACATCCAGTTTGGCAAAGACCACGAGGCAGTGGACGCCTTTTTCACCGCCCATGTCCGCCCCAATAGCGTAACGTTTGAAAGCCAGAATGCGCGGCTCGACTATCTGGTCAATGAAGGCTATTACGAAGAACGCATCCTCACCCGTTATGATCGCGCCTTCGTGGTGAGGTTGTTCGAACGCGCGCACGCCAGCGGTTTTCGTTTCCAGACCTTCCTCGGCGCGTGGAAGTATTACACCAGCTACACGCTGAAAACGTTCGACGGTAAACGCTACCTCGAAAGTTTTGAAGACCGCGTGGTGATGGTGGCGCTGACGCTGGCCCAGGGTGATGAAGCACTGGCTGAACGGCTGATGGCGGAGATCCTCTCCGGCCGCTTCCAGCCCGCCACACCGACCTTCCTTAATTGTGGCAAAGCCCAGCGCGGCGAGCTGGTTTCCTGCTTCCTGCTGCGTATCGAAGACAATATGGAGTCGATTGGTCGAGCGGTGAATTCAGCGCTGCAACTTTCCAAACGCGGTGGCGGCGTGGCGTTTTTGCTCTCTAACCTGCGTGAAGCCGGAGCGCCAATTAAGCGCATCGAAAACCAGTCTTCCGGCGTGATCCCGGTGATGAAAATGCTGGAAGATGCCTTCTCCTATGCCAATCAGCTTGGCGCACGCCAGGGCGCAGGCGCGGTGTATCTGCACGCGCACCATCCGGATATTCTGCGTTTTCTCGACACCAAACGCGAAAACGCCGATGAAAAAATCCGCATCAAAACGCTGTCGCTCGGCGTGGTGATCCCGGATATCACCTTTGCCCTCGCCAAAGAGAATGCCGACATGGCGCTGTTCTCGCCTTACGATATCGAGCGTATCTACGGGAAAGCGTTCGGGGATGTCGCTATCAGTGCGCTGTACGACGACCTGGTAGCCGACGAGCGCATTCGTAAAACCTACATCAACGCCCGCGATTTCTTCCAGACGCTTGCCGAAATTCAGTTTGAGTCCGGCTATCCATACATCATGTATGAAGATACGGTGAATCGCGCCAACCCGATTGCCGGCCGCATTAACATGAGCAACCTGTGCTCGGAGATTTTGCAGGTCAACAGCGCGTCGACCTATGATGAAAACCTGGACTACGCTGACATCGGCAAAGATATCTCCTGCAACCTCGGGTCGCTGAATATTGCCCACACCATGGATTCCCCGGATTTTGGCCGCACGGTTGAAACCGCCATTCGCGGGCTGACGGCGGTGTCAGACATGAGCCACATCCGCAGCGTGCCTTCTGTTGAAGCGGGAAATACCGCGTCGCACGCCATCGGTCTCGGCCAGATGAACCTGCACGGTTATCTGGCACGGGAAGGCATCGCCTACGGCAGCCCGGAAGGGCTGGATTTCACCAACCTCTATTTTTACACCATCACCTGGCATGCGCTGCATACCTCAATGATGCTGGCGCGCGAGCGCAACCAGCGCTTCGTCGGTTTTGAACAGTCGCGCTACGCCAGTGGCGAATATTTTAGCCAGTATCTGGAAGGCGACTGGCAGCCAAAAACCGGGAAAGTACGCCAGCTATTTGCCCGTTCAGGTATCACCCTGCCCACGCGCGCGATGTGGCAACAGCTGCGTGATGACGTAATGCGGCACGGCATCTACAACCAGAACCTGCAGGCGGTGCCACCGACCGGCTCGATCTCTTACATCAACCATGCCACGTCGAGTATTCATCCGATTGTGTCGAAAATAGAGATCCGCAAGGAAGGCAAAACCGGGCGCGTTTATTACCCTGCTCCGTTTATGACCAACGACAATCTGGCGCTGTATCAGGACGCCTATGAAATCGGGCCGGAAAAGATTATCGACACCTACGCCGAGGCAACAAAACACGTGGACCAGGGACTGTCGCTGACGCTCTTCTTCCCGGATACCGCCACCACCCGCGATATCAACAGGGCGCAGATTTATGCCTGGAAGAAAGGCATCAAGACGCTGTACTACATTCGCCTGCGTCAGCTTGCGCTGGAAGGCACCGAAATCGAAGGCTGCGTATCCTGCGCGCTGTAAGGAGAAAGGATGAAACTATCACGCGTGAGTGCCGTTAACTGGAATAAAATTCAGGACGATAAAGATCTGGAGGTGTGGAACCGGCTCACCAGCAACTTCTGGCTGCCGGAAAAGGTGCCGCTCTCCAACGATATCCCGGCCTGGCAAACGCTGAACCACGCCGAACAACAGCTGACAATCCGCGTCTTTACCGGACTCACGTTGCTGGACACCATCCAGAACACCGTGGGTGCGCCTGCCCTGATGACCGACGCGCTGACGCCACATGAAGAGGCGGTGATGTCGAACATCAGCTTTATGGAGGCGGTGCATGCTCGCTCCTACAGTTCGATTTTCTCCACACTGTGCCAGACCAAAGACGTGGATGCGGCGTATACCTGGAGCGAAGAGAGCGAGTCATTACAGCGCAAGGCGAATCTGGTGCTGGCGCATTATCAGGCTGATGAGCCGCTGAAGAAGAAAATCGCCAGTGTGTTTCTGGAATCTTTTCTTTTCTATTCCGGCTTCTGGCTGCCGATGTACTGGTCCAGCCGTGGCAAATTGACCAACACTGCTGATTTGATTCGCCTGATCATTCGCGATGAGGCGGTGCATGGGTATTACATTGGCTATAAGTATCAGAAAGGACTGGAGAAAGTCAGCGAGCAAAAGCGCGAGGAACTCAAAGGCTTCGCGCTCGATTTACTGATGGATTTGTACGATAACGAGCTGAGCTATACCGAGGAACTGTATGCCGGAACCGGCTGGGAGGAAGACGTGAAGGCGTTCCTCTGCTACAACGCCAACAAAGCGCTGATGAATCTCGGTTACGACGCGTTATTCCCACCAGAGATGGCGGAAGTGAACCCGGCGATCCTGGCGGCGCTGTCACCCAACGCTGACGAGAACCACGATTTCTTTTCCGGATCGGGCTCCTCGTATGTAATGGGTAAAGCAGTAGAGACAGAAGATGAGGACTGGGATTTTTAATCACCACTAACGTTCGTTAATTTAATATAAACAGACATTTTTTCCCCCTGTATTTGCATAGCAACTACACTGTAATGTCCACGTCATATTCGCCTGAATAGATCCAGTTCAGGCGAAATTTCCCGATGCTGCAACAAAAATTTAAGAAAAACTCAAATCACGCTCAGCCCTTTGCTCATGGGAAATTCAGCCATTTCGTTTACGGCAAAATTCATGCCATAAGCAAACCCAGGGTTGTCTCAGATTCTCAGTATGTTAGGGTTATGCCCGTTAACAATTTACCATGGTAATCATATCGGCATAAACAAATAACAGGACACTCTCTATTGCATGGCAATTAAATTAGAAGTGAAAAATCTTTATAAAGTATTTGGCGAGCATCCGCAGCGTGCTTTCAAATATATCGAAAAAGGACTTTCGAAAGAGCAAATTCTGGAAAAAACAGGGCTATCGCTTGGCGTTAAAGACGCCAGTCTGGCCATTGAAGAAGGCGAGATTTTTGTCATCATGGGATTATCCGGTTCGGGTAAATCCACTATGGTTCGCCTTCTCAATCGCCTGATTGAACCCACCCGCGGACAGGTACTGATTGACGGCGTGGATATCGCCAGAATATCAGACGCCGAGCTTCGCGAGGTGCGCAGAAAGAAGATTGCAATGGTGTTCCAGTCATTCGCGCTGATGCCGCACATGACGGTGCTGGATAATACCGCTTTCGGCATGGAATTAGCCGGCACGCCGGCTCAGGAACGCCAGGAAAAAGCCCTTGATGCACTGCGTCAGGTAGGGCTGGAAAATTATGCTCATGCCTACCCGGATGAACTCTCCGGCGGTATGCGTCAGCGTGTGGGATTAGCCCGTGCATTAGCCATTAATCCAGACATATTATTAATGGATGAAGCCTTCTCAGCGCTAGATCCTTTAATTCGCACCGAGATGCAGGATGAGCTGGTAAAATTACAGGCCAAACATCAGCGTACGATTGTCTTTATTTCCCACGATCTCGATGAAGCGATGCGTATTGGCGATCGTATTGCCATTATGCAAAATGGCGAAGTCGTACAGGTCGGCACGCCGGATGAAATTCTTAATAATCCGGCGAATGATTATGTGCGAACCTTCTTCCGCGGCGTGGATATTAGCCAGGTCTTTAGCGCCAAAGATATTGCCCGCCGTACACCGAACGGCATTATCCGTAAAACGCCTGGATTTGGCCCACGCTCCGCACTGAAGCTGTTGCAGGATGAAGACCGGGAATACGGTTATCTGGTTGAACGCGGCAATAAATTTGTCGGCGTGGTTTCCATCGACTCCCTGAAAACCGCCCTGAGCGAAAACCAGGGAATTGATGCGGCGGTAATCGACACTCCGCTTGCCGTCGATGCCGAAACGCCGCTCAGTGAGTTGCTCTCTCACGTGGGTCAGGCGCCGTGCGCCGTACCCGTCGTCAGTGAAGAACACCAGTACGTCGGTATCATCTCAAAACGCATGTTGCTGCAGGCTTTAGATCGCGAGGGGGCAAACAATGGCTGATCAATCAAACCCGTGGGGCACCACTGAGGCCGCAGACAGCGCGGCACAATCTGCCGATGCGTGGGGTTCCACGCCAGCACCTGCCGATGGCGGCGGCGCGGCAGACTGGCTCAATAGCGCACCGGCACCGGCGCCAGAGCACTTCAACATCATGGACCCGTTCCACAAGACGCTAATCCCGCTGGACAGCTGGGTGACGGAAGGGATCGACTGGGTAGTCACCCATTTCCGTCCGGTATTCCAGGGGATCCGCGTCCCGGTAGATTACATTCTCAACGGCTTCCAGCAGCTGATGCTGGGCATGCCCGCGCCGGTGGCGATTGTGCTGTTTTCCCTGATCGCCTGGCAGTTTGGTAGTGCTGGTATGGGGATCGCCACGCTGATCTCGTTGATTGCGATTGGAGCCATTGGCGCGTGGTCGCAGGCGATGATCACCCTGGCACTGGTGCTGACCGCCCTGCTCTTCTGCATTGTCATCGGTTTGCCGATGGGGATCTGGCTGGCACGCAGCCCACGGGCGGCGAAGATCATTCGTCCATTGCTGGATGCGATGCAGACGACACCTGCATTCGTCTACCTGGTGCCTATCGTGATGCTGTTCGGCATCGGTAACGTGCCGGGCGTGGTGGTGACGATTATCTTCGCCCTGCCGCCGATTATTCGTCTAACCATTCTGGGGATTAACCAGGTCCCTGCCGACCTTATCGAAGCGTCACGCTCTTTCGGCGCCAGCCCGCGCCAGATGCTGTTTAAAGTGCAGCTTCCGCTGGCGATGCCGACCATCATGGCAGGCGTCAACCAGACGCTGATGCTGGCCCTGTCAATGGTGGTGATCGCTTCGATGATCGCCGTTGGCGGTCTGGGGCAGATGGTTCTGCGCGGCATCGGCCGTCTCGATATGGGGCTGGCGACCGTCGGCGGTGTCGGGATTGTGATCCTCGCCATTATTCTTGACCGCCTGACTCAGGCTGTCGGTCGTGATTCACGCAGTCGCGGCAACCGTCGCTGGTATACCACCGGCCCTGTCGGGTTACTCACCCGCCCATTCATAAAATAAGGAACAACGATGCGACATAGCGTACTTTTTGCCACAGCGTTTGCCACCCTTGTCTCCACCGGCACCTATGCGGCCGACCTGCCGGGCAAAGGCATTACCGTGCAACCGGTTCAGAGCACCATTTCGGAAGAGTCCTTCCAGACCCAGATAGTCAGCCGTGCGCTGGAGAAACTGGGCTATACGGTGAATACCGCCAGCGAAGTGGATTACAACGTTGGCTACACCTCGATTGCATCCGGCGATGCCACCTTTACCGCCGTCAACTGGCAGCCACTGCATGACGATATGTATGCCGCCGCCGGGGGGGACAAGAAATTTTACCGCGAGGGCACCTTCGTGACCGGTGCGGCACAGGGTTATCTGATCGACAAGAAAACCGCCGATAAGTACCACATCACCAATATTGAACAGCTGAAAGATCCGAAGATCGCCAAACTGTTCGACACCAACGGTGACGGCAAAGCCGACATGATGGGCTGCTCACCGGGCTGGGGTTGTGAAGCGGTCATTAACCACCAGAACAAAGCCTATGATCTGGCAAAAACGGTCGATGTGAGCCACGGTAACTACTCAGCGATGATGGCCGACACCATTGCCCGTTTCAAAGAGGGCAAGCCGGTTATCTACTACACCTGGACCCCGTACTGGGTCAGCGACGTGCTGAAACCGGGTAGAGACGTGGTGTGGCTGCAGGTACCGTTCTCCTCCCTGCCGGGCGAGCAGAAAGATATCGACACTAAACTGCCGAACGGTATGAACTACGGCTTCCCGGTAAACACCATGCATATCGTCGCCAACAAAGCCTGGGCGGAGAAAAACCCGGCGGCAGCGAAGCTGTTCTCAGTGATGAAACTGCCGCTGGCCGACATCAACGCCCAGAATGCCATGATGCATGCAGGTAAATCGTCCGAGGCTGATATAAAAGGTCATGTGGATGGCTGGATAAAAGCCCACCAGCAGCAGTTCGACGGCTGGGTGAAAGAGGCGCTTGAGGCGCAGAAGTAATACTCCGAATTCCCTCTCCACCCGGAGAGGGAACCTAAACCGCACAATACAACACCCAACACTCCCCCAACTTTCACAATCATTGGGTATGATGGTTTCCGGAAAAATAATCACTCAACTAATGATTCCTGAAACCAATGACCAAAACAACGCAAGGGCTTAGCCCCGCACTCATCCTTTTAATGTCCGTGGCAACGGGTCTGGCGGTTGCCAGCAACTATTACGCACAACCTCTGCTTGATACCATCGCCCGCGCGTTCAATCTCTCCGCCAGTTCCGCAGGCTTTATCGTCACCGCTGCACAGCTCGGATATGCCGCCGGGCTGCTGTTCCTGGTGCCGCTGGGGGATATGTTTGAGCGCCGAATGTTAATTGTCTCCATGACCCTGCTGGCCGCCGGCGGGATGCTGATCACCGCCAGCAGCCAGTCATTAACAATGATGATTATCGGCACCGCGCTCACAGGGTTGTTCTCTGTTGTGGCGCAAATTCTGGTCCCGCTCGCCGCCACTCTCGCCTCCCCCGAAAAGCGCGGCAAAGTGGTGGGCACCATCATGAGTGGCTTGCTGCTGGGGATTTTACTGGCTCGTACCGTTGCAGGGTTGCTGGCAAGCCTCGGTGGCTGGCGCACCGTTTACTGGGTGGCGAGCGTATTGATGGTCGTGATGGCGCTGGCCCTGTGGCGCGGCCTGCCGAAGGTGAAGCAGGAGAATCACCTGAACTATCCGCAGCTTCTGGCCTCCGTTTTCAGTCTGTTTACGCAGGATAAACTCCTGCGCACTCGTGCCCTGCTAGGGTGTTTCACCTTCGCCAATTTCAGTATTTTGTGGACGTCGATGGCCTTTCTGCTGGCCGCGCCACCGTTTAACTATTCTGAAGCGACGATTGGTCTGTTCGGTCTGGCTGGCGCCGCTGGTGCTCTGGGTGCGCGTCCCGCTGGCGGGCTTGCCGATAAGGGCAAATCCCATCTGACCACCTCCGCAGGGCTGATTTTACTTCTGCTCTCCTGGGCGGCGATTTGGTATGGGCACGTCTCGGTACTGGCGCTAATCGTCGGTATTCTGGTGCTCGACCTCACCGTGCAGGGCGTTCACATCACCAATCAGACCGTGATCTATCGCGTGAAGCCAGAGGCACGTAACCGCCTGACGGCCGGATACATGACCAGCTACTTTATTGGCGGCGCAGCGGGTTCATTAATTTCCGCCTCTGCGTGGCAGCATGCGGGTTGGTCAGGCGTATGTGGAATTGGGGCTATCGTCGCCGCGCTGAACCTGCTTGTATGGTGGCGCGGTTACCATCGTCAGGATGCGATTAACTAAGTTTTACATTGCGTTGGGCCTCTTAGGGTATAAAGAGACCCTTCAGTCTGTTAATGTAAACGTAATCATTTATCCCAGAAATTTTAATGTGGGTGACATATTTACAATCGGCATGAATAGTTCAGACCCCCGTCCTCACATCCTCTCTTCAGCGGGTTCACACCCTACGCTTTCTGTGCTCACCGGGTCACGGACTTACCCGGCGCTTTCTGATGGTGACATAAGTTTGGCGGATATAACCGCACAAATAATTCATTTACATTATTTGTCACTATCGTTACTATATCGGCTGTAATTAATGAGGTTATGCCCAAATGGATAGTTCGTTTACGCCCATTGAACAAATGCTTAAATTCCGCGCCAGTCGCCATGAGGACTTCCCGTATCAGGAAATCCTGCTGACTCGCCTGTGCATGCACATGCAGGGTAAGCTACTGGAAAACCGTAATAAAATGCTGAAAGCTCAAGGGATTAACGAGACGTTGTTTATGGCGTTGATTACGCTGGAGTCTCAGGAAAACCACAGTATTCAGCCTTCCGAACTGAGCTGCGCACTGGGCTCCTCCCGTACCAATGCGACCCGTATTGCTGATGAGCTGGAAAAACGCGGCTGGATTGAGCGCCGTGAAAGCGACAACGATCGCCGCTGCCTGCATCTGCAACTGACCGATAAAGGTCACCAGTTCCTGCAAGAGGTGCTGCCACCTCAGCACAATTGCCTGCATAAACTCTGGTCTGCCCTCAGCACCACCGAGCGTGACCAGCTTGAGCACATCACTCGCAAGCTGCTTACCCGTCTGGACCAGATGGATGAAGACGGCGCTATTCTTGAGGCGCTGCGCTAACGCGACGACACGCTCGAACATCCAGATTTAAAAAAGAAAACTGACAGGCCAGCACGTCACACTGCTGGCCTTTCTGACAACAGGTCGGCTCAGCCGATGTGAAAATAAGAAGATCGTGGAGAACAACAATGAGCGCAAATGCGGAGAGCACTACCCCGCAGCAACCGGCCAACAAGAAAGGCAAACGTAAGAGTGCCCTTCTTCTGTTGACCTTGCTCTTTATCATTATTGCCGTGGCATATGGGATCTATTGGTTTTTAGTATTGCGTCATGCTGAAGAGACAGACGACGCCTACGTGGCAGGGAACCAGGTACAGATTATGGCGCAGGTGTCGGGCAGCGTGACGAAAGTCTGGGCTGATAACACCGACTTTGTGCAAAAAGGCGATGTGTTGGTGACCCTCGATCCGACCGACGCCCAGCAGGCCTTTGAGAAAGCACAGACCGCGCTGGCCTCCAGCGTCCGTCAGACTCGCCAGCTGATGATCAACAGCAAACAGCTGCAGGCCAACATTGACGTGCAGAAAACCGCACTCGCCCAGGCGCAGAGCGACCTGAACCGCCGTGTTCCGCTCGGTACCGCCAACTTGATTGGCCGTGAAGAGCTGCAACATGCGCGCGATGCCGTTGCCAGTGCTCAGGCCCAGCTGGATGTGGCTATTCAACAGTACAACGCCAACCAGGCGATGGTGCTGGGTACCAGCCTGGAAAACCAGCCTGCCGTGCAACAGGCGGCGACAGAAGTCCGTAACGCATGGCTTGCCCTGCAGCGTACTAAAATCGTCAGCCCGATGACCGGCTATGTCTCCCGCCGTTCCGTACAGCCTGGAGCGCAGATTAGCCCGACCACACCGCTGATGGCCGTCGTTCCGGCAGACAATCTGTGGGTCGATGCTAACTTTAAAGAGACGCAGCTTGCCCATATGCGTATCGGCCAGGCGGCGACAGTTATCAGCGATATTTACGGCGATGACGTCAAGTACACCGGGAAAGTGGTGGGTCTGGATATGGGGACCGGCAGTGCCTTCTCCCTGCTGCCAGCACAGAATGCCACCGGTAACTGGATCAAAGTGGTTCAGCGCTTGCCTGTACGTATTGAGCTGGATCCAAAACAGCTCGCAGATCACCCGCTGCGTATCGGCCTCTCAACGCTGGTTACTGTGGATACCGCCAACCGCGAAGGTCAAATCCTGGCAAGCCAGGTGCGTAGCAGCCCGGCTTATGAAAGTAACGCCCGTGAAATTAGCCTCGATCCGGTCAACAAGCTGATCGATGACATCGTGAAGGCAAACGCTGGTTAATCCGAAGGTGAGCGTTATGCAACAGCAAAAGCCGCAAAAACCGTTGGAAGGCGCGCAGCTGGTCATTATGACCATCGCGCTGTCGCTGGCGACATTCATGCAGGTGCTGGACTCCACCATCGCAAACGTGGCGATCCCGACCATCGCCGGTAACCTTGGCTCGTCACTGAGCCAGGGGACCTGGGTAATTACCTCGTTTGGGGTGGCAAACGCCATCTCAATCCCCATTACCGGCTGGCTGGCGAAGCGCGTCGGTGAAGTGAAGCTGTTCCTGTGGTCGACAATTGCCTTTGTTCTCGCCTCCTGGGCGTGCGGCATGTCCACCAGCCTGACGATGCTGATTTTCTTCCGCGTCATTCAGGGGATTGTGGCCGGGCCGTTGATTCCCCTGTCACAGAGTTTACTGCTGAACAACTACCCACCCGCCAAACGCTCTATCGCGCTGGCGCTGTGGTCGATGACGGTGATCGTCGCGCCGATTTGTGGGCCTATCTTAGGCGGCTATATCAGCGATAACTATCACTGGGGCTGGATCTTCTTTATCAACGTACCGATTGGCGCCGTGGTAGTCATGATGACGTTGCAGTCGCTACGCGGCAGAGAAACCCGGACGGAACAGCGCCGTATCGACGCCATTGGTCTGGCATTGCTGGTTGTCGGCATCGGTAGCCTGCAGGTCATGCTCGACCAGGGCAAAGAGCTGGACTGGTTCAACTCCCGGGAGATCATCATCCTGACGATTGTCGCGGTGGTGTCGCTGAGCTTCCTGATTGTCTGGGAGTTAACCGACGATAACCCGATAGTCGACTTGTCGCTGTTTAAGTCGCGAAACTTCACCATAGGCTGTCTGTGTATTAGCCTCGCCTACATGCTCTACTTCGGCGCTATTGTTCTGCTGCCGCAGCTATTGCAGGAGGTATATGGCTATACCGCAACCTGGGCGGGTCTTGCCTCTGCGCCAGTGGGATTGATTCCGGTCCTGTTGTCGCCGATCATCGGCCGTTTCGCCCACAAGCTCGACATGCGCAGGCTGGTGACATTCAGCTTTATCATGTACGCCGTGTGCTTCTACTGGCGCGCGTATACGTTCGAACCGGGAATGGACTTTGGCGCCTCTGCGTGGCCGCAGTTTATTCAGGGCTTTGCGGTGGCGTGCTTCTTTATGCCACTGACCACCATCACGCTTTCTGGCTTACCGCCTGAGCGCATGGCGGCGGCATCGAGCCTGTCGAACTTTACGCGTACGCTGGCAGGCTCCATCGGGACGTCGATCACCACGACGCTGTGGACCAACCGTGAGTCGATGCACCACGCTCAGCTCACTGAAGCGGTAAATCCGTTCAACCCTAATTCTCAGCAGATGTATGCCCAGCTTCAGGGAATGGGAATGACGGAACAGCAGGCTTCCGGCTGGATCGCCCAGCAGATCACCAACCAGGGGCTGATTATCTCCGCAAACGAGATTTTCTGGGTGTCGGCCGGGATCTTCCTCGTTCTGCTGGGTCTGGTGTGGTTTGCCCGTCCACCGTTTGGTGCCGGTGGTGGAGGCGGTGGCGCGCACTAAAGCGCGTTGTCCAAAACGCGACAGTCATTGTCAGTTTCGATAAAGCAGCGCTCCTGAAATCCATTCACGATAGTGAAAAGACAACAGGAGCGCATCATGCTGAACACACCCGCCGACAAATACCAGCCTTATCCTCCCCTTTCACTGCCCGATCGTCGCTGGCCGGAGCAACGCATCACCCACGCGCCGCGCTGGCTCTCCACCGATTTACGTGACGGCAACCAGGCCCTGGCCGAGCCCATGGACAGCACGCGCAAGCTGCAGTTCTGGGAATTGCTGCTGAACTGCGGGTTTAAAGAGATTGAAGTCGCCTTTCCTTCCGCCTCGCAGACGGATTTCAACTTTGTTCGCCAGTTGATTGAAGAGAACCGCATCCCGGATGACGTCACCATTCAGGTGTTAACCCAGGCACGGGAAGACCTGATCATCCGCACCTTTGAATCGTTACGCGGCGCGAAACGGGCCACCGTCCATCTGTATAACGCCACCGCCCCGCTGTTCCGCCGCCTGGTGTTTGGCATGGAGAAAGCGCAAATCGTGGAGCTGGCAACACGCTCCACGCGGCTTATCCGCAAGCTCTGCGAAGAGAACCCGGAAACCCGCTGGCAGTACGAATACTCTCCGGAAACCTTCTGCTTTACCGAGCCGGAGTTTGCGCTGGAGATTTGTGAAGCCGTGGCAGAGATCTGGCAGCCCTGCAATGAGCGACCAATGGTGATCAACTTACCCGCGACTGTCGAAGTCAATACGCCGAACGTCTATGCCGATCAGATTGAGTATTTCTGTCGCCACTTCAGCCGCCGCAACGATGTCTGCATCAGCATCCATCCGCATAACGACCGCGGTACGGGCGTCGCCAGCGCCGAGCTGGCCGTGATGGCCGGCGCCGACCGGGTAGAAGGGTGTCTGTTTGGCAACGGGGAACGTACGGGGAACGTCTGTCTGGTGACGCTGGCGATGAATCTCTACAGTCAGGGCGTTAGCCCGAATCTCGACTTTAGCGAGATGAATCGGGTGGTGGAAGTGGTCGAAACCTGCAACCAGCTTCCCGTGCATCCGCGCCATCCATGGGCAGGACGGCTGGCCTATACCGCCTTCTCTGGCTCACATCAGGACGCGATCAAAAAAGGCTTTGATGCCCGCAAGCCTGGCGAACGCTGGGAGATACCTTACCTGCCTGTGGACCCGCAGGATATTGGCTGCACCTACGAAGCGGTGATCCGCGTGAACAGCCAGTCCGGGAAAAGCGGCAGCGCGTGGCTTATTGAACAGAACCATGGTCTGAAATTACCCCGTGCGCTGCAGCAGGATTTCAGCCAGCACGTACAGCAGGAAACGGATCGCCACGGAAAAGAGATGACGCAAAATGCACTGTGGCAACTGTTCCGTACCCGTTACGGCCTGGTGGCAACGCCACCATTTGCCCTGCAATCGTACCGCAGCGACAGCCAGCAGGACGGTCAGTTGTGTTTGACGGCAAGCGTCGCCACGCAAGGAGGAACGCGACAGCTGGAAGGTCAGGGTATTGGTTTGCTGTCCGCCGCTGCCAGCGGCCTGAGTCGCTGGGTCAACACGCCGTTTGTGATTAAGGATTACCACGAACATACCCTGGGTGAACGCAGTGACAGCCGCTCAGTGGCCTATATTCGCTGTTTGTTCCAGGACGGTTGCAGCCGCTGGGGCGTGGGTATCGACAGTGACGTCGCGCGCGCCTCTCTTCAGGCGCTCTTTAACGCCGTCAGTCGTTTTTAAAGTAATCGCTGGGAGAGACACCCATCACCCGACGAAACATCGCCGTAAAGGCACTGTGACTGCCGTAACCCAGTTCCAGTGCCACGCGTAGCACCGGCTGGCCCTGTGCCAGCCGCACTAACGCCTCCAGCAAGCGAGCCCTTCTCAGCCACTCAACGTAACGTAATCCTGTCTGCTGCTGAAAATGCCGGTTCATCGTGCGCTCGCTCATTCCAAGCGAACTCGCGGCCTGAAGGCTGTTCCAGCGATCTCCTGGTGACTGACGGATCTGCTGGCACAGGTGGCGTAACGGGGCACTCTCCGGCTCAGGCAGATGAAATGGCAGCACAGGCATGATGCGAATTTCATCCAGAATGAGTTCATACACGCGCTCATCTCGACTCCCCGGCGAGTAAGATTCAGGCAGTGAGAGAGAAGCGAGGATCAGTTCGCGCAACAGTGGGGAGATCTGCACGATCTGGCACGCTGCGGGGAGATCGGCACGCGCCAGCGGATCGATAAACAGCGTGCGCGCCGCAACGTTGCCGGTGATACGAAGCGAATGGCGCGTCCCCGCTGGCAGCCAGACGCCGCGGCCAGGAGGAACCACCCAACAACCGGATGCGGTATCAACCCGCACCACCCCACTCAGAGCATGCAGCAGTTGCGCGCAGTCATGCTCATGCCAGGGTTCGCTGTCGCCATGAACATAATCATGGGCAAAAGGAACGAGGGGACGATGGGTAAAGGTGAACGTTGAGGTTGTGGTCATGGGGTTAAACCACCCTCACCCCACCCTCTCCCGACCGGGAGAGGGAAAAGGTGCACTAGATGTGCAGTTCCTGCAGTTTTTCTTTCGGCAGAGCCAGCTCTTCATTGCAGTTCACGCGAACATCACGCTCAATGATGTGACGCGCAATTTCCTGTGCTTCTTCCAGGGAGTGCATCTGGTAAGTACCACACTGGTAAACGTTCAGCTCAGGGATTTGGTTCTGCTCTTTCACCTTCAGCACGTCTTCCATGGCTGCTTTCCAGGCATCTGCGACGCGTTTCTCTTCCGGCTGACCAATCAGGCTCATGTAAAAACCAGTACGGCAGCCCATCGGAGAGATATCAATGATCTCAACGCCGTTGCCGTTCAGGTGGTCACGCATAAAACCAGCGAACAGATGCTCCAGAGTGTGAATACCTTTCTCTGGCATCACTTCTTTATTTGGCACGCAGAAACGCAGATCGAAGACGGTGATCGTGTCGCCGTGCAGGGTGTGCATGGTCTTCGCCACGCGAACTGCAGGTGCTTCCATACGGGTATGGTCGACAGTAAAGCTATCTAATAACGGCATACGTCACCTCCGATAGTGATTTTTTTTAAAATAAACTGAACTCTTCTACAGAATGCGCGTCTGAGTATATGAAAGACGCGCATTTGTTATCATCATCCCTGAATTCAGAGATGTATATTTTGGCCACAGCGATGTGGCCTTTTTCTTTTCTGCTTAAGCCTGCTTCGCCAGAAACGCCTCAAACGACTCGGTATCCGCCGCTTCAACCTCTTTCTGACGCACAATAGATGCATCGCGTTCTGCTACAAAATCCGCTTCGCTCAGCACTTCTAACGGCTCCTGCATCAGCATCTCACGGTATTCTGCTCCGAGTGAACGCCCCGTGCCACCAATACCTTGATCAATCATTGAACGCAGAATGCGTGCTGAGAACGTCAGTTCCGGATTATCAAAACATTCCACCAGCTGGTCGCAGATCTGTTGATATGCGTCGCCACCGTCGATGCTGTCCATCGTCCGGGCAACACGTTTAAGATCACGGAACAGATCTTTACCGACTTTCGTCAGCGGGAACTGTGCTGTTTCGCAGCCAATGCCCAGCGTCAGACCCGGTTTACGGCCTTCCAGAATTACGCGGTTCCAGTTTGTACGGGTACAAAGCAGCTCGTCTGAACTCATTTCAGGCGCATCCGCCAGAACGCACCAGACCATAAACAGATCCAGGAAGCGAATCTGCTGCTCATCAACACCAATCGGTGAGAACGGGTTGATATCCAGCGAGCGCACTTCAATGTATTCGATCCCGCCGCGCTGCAGCGCGTCCGACGGTGTTTCACCGCTGCGCGTCACGCGCTTAGGACGAATTGGCGCGTACAGTTCATTCTCAATCTGCAGCACATTGCTGTTGATTTGCAGACGCTTGCCGTCTTTCTCGAGGCCGATTTTCTCGTACTCTTCCGACGGGGTTTTGATCGCCCGCTTCAATCCTGCCACATATTCGTGCAATTCGTTAAACGTAATACCGAGATTGCTTTGCGATTTATTGGTATAACCAAGATCGCTCAGGCGCAAGGAAGTCGCGTACGGCAGATAGTACATCCCGCACTCGGTTTTCTCGAACGGCAGCGTAGTCGGTTTCCCCTGCAGGAACGATGAGCAAATGGCAGGCGACGCACCAAACAGGTACGGAATCACCCAGCCGAAACGATAATAGTTGCGGATCAGGCGGAAGTAGCCCGCAGAGATCGCGTCCTTATCCGTTTCATCACATTTCGCCTGCCAGAACGCCATGGGCAAAGAGAAGTTGTAATGCACACCAGAGATGGTCTGCATTAACGCGCCATAGCGGTTTTTCAGTCCCTCACGATAGAGCGTTTTGAGCCGGCCAATATTTGATGTGCCATATTGAGCCAGCTCGATCTCCTGACCTTGCTCGATATAACACGGCATGCTGAGGGGCCACATACGCTCATCGCCCAGATTGCGCGCGGTATAGCGATGAATGTCGCGCAAGATCGTCAGCATATGATCAATATCACCCTCTACCGGAGTGATGAACTCCAGCAGCGCTTCAGCGAAATCGGTTGTGATCCATTTATGTGTCAGCGCCGAGCCTAACGCCTTCGGGTGACCCGTCGTCGCTAAACTGCCGTCCGCGTTTACGCGTAGCGTTTCACGCTCAAGACCACGCTGAATACCCTTCAATGCCTGAGGGTGGTTTTCCAGCCAGGCCAGCGCCTGAGATACGTCCGGGATCAAATTGACCTCCCGCCTGTCAAAGTAATGTTACTCAGCATAATTGTAATGGTTGACGATTGAAGGTCGCGTATTCATTCCACCAATTAGTGCCACCACGTCATACCCTGCAGAGTTGCCCATGCCACGAGAACATATCGCAACGCCTTGCCAAGGCACAAAAAAAAGAGCACCGGTCCCCAGGAGATGCGCATCCATCCCGCCAGCAGACACAGTAAATCACCTATTACAGGCATCCAGCTTAATAACAGCGTGGCAGCGCCATAGCGTTTTAGCCAGCCGACTGCCTTTTCCTGCCAGCGCGATTTTTCGCGCAGCGGAAAGAAACGCCCAAGAATAACGTTAGTCAGCCCTCCAAGGCTATTACCCATTGTTGCTATTAACACAAGCAACCAGGGCTGACTCACGCCGGACAACAGCATCGCCACCAGCACCACTTCCGAATTGCCCGGTAAGAGCGTGGCGCTTAAAAAACTGCTGGCGAATAATGAAGCAAGCGACAGCGCGTCACTCACAGTAAGCGCACATCCACCACGGCCATGCCAGCATCACGTGCGGCCTGAATACCGAAATCAGCATCTTCAAACACGACGCATTTTGCCGCCGGTACACCCATTAATTCTGCGCAGAGCAGGAAGGTATCTGGTGCGGGCTTGTGATTTTTAACATGATCGGCGGCAACCACGGCAGAAAAATAGTGGCGCAGGCCAAGATGATTGAGCAAAGCCTCTGCAATAGCGCTTTCGCTGCCCGTCCCCACCGACATCGGGCGACGTCCGTGCCACGCTTTCACGACATCAATCAGCGGCAGCGGACGTACGGTATCTAAAAGCATGGCTTTTACTGCATCGGTTTTTTCACGGGCGAGCAGGTGCGGGTCGAGATCGGCCTGATTCATTTCAATCACGGCTTGTGCAATACGCCAGGTTGGGGATCCGTTAAGAGCAATCATCGCCTGAAGGTCGAAACGCATACCGTAGCGGCCCAGGACGTCAGTCCACGCTTGACGATGCGTAGGTTCGGTATCAAGGAGGGTGCCGTCCATATCGAAGATCAGACCGTCATACTGTGCGTACATCGTGCTCTCGCTAAACGATTAACAAAGCATTACTTTATCGTAAAAGGTGATTTTTGTCGCTGACTGAGAGTGTGATTGCTGACAGAACGTCGAAGGAATAAACAAACAAGGAGAAGATGGTGCATCCGGGAGGATTACTCGGCTGCGCCTCGCCCTGCGGGCCGTTGCTGAAGCAACGTTATCCTCCCTGGTGCTCGCGATTAACTCGCAAACCTTGAAACAACAGCTTAGCTATTATCTCGGAGAATATGGTGCATCCGGGAGGATTCGAACCTCCGACCGCTCGGTTCGTAGCCGAGTACTCTATCCAGCTGAGCTACGGATGCATCGGGAAATGCTTTCAGAAACAGTAAAATGGTGCATCCGGGAGGATTCGAACCTCCGACCGCTCGGTTCGTAGCCGAGTACTCTATCCAGCTGAGCTACGGATGCATCAGGGTACTGCTTTCAGAAATAGTAAATGGTGCATCCGGGAGGATTCGAACCTCCGACCGCTCGGTTCGTAGCCGAGTACTCTATCCAGCTGAGCTACGGATGCATCGGGATTTACTATTGTACTACTCGATATTCATATCACTTCGAAAGCAATATGAAGTAATAGATGGTGCATCCGGGAGGATTCGAACCTCCGACCGCTCGGTTCGTAGCCGAGTACTCTATCCAGCTGAGCTACGGATGCAAAATGGCGGTGAGGCGGGGATTCGAACCCCGGATGCAGCTTTTGACCGCATACTCCCTTAGCAGGGGAGCGCCTTCAGCCTCTCGGCCACCTCACCACACAACGCCTCTTTCGAGTGCTTCGAGTAACTCGTTAAGAGCTTCTCGTCGCTGCGTGGCGCATATATTACTTTCTGGGACTTATAAGTCAAACAATTTTCCAAAAGCTTTTATCGTTTGCACAAATCACACGCAATTCGCATGTAAAAGCCGCAAAGAGGGTGTTTTATAAGCGGATTTTGCAGGCATCTTCACAGAAAACCAATGCAGAAATGGTGGCGTCAGGACGAGTTAAGAGTAACGGAGTGGTTAAAAAGAGAGCAATTGAAATTAAACGGTAACTTTGGGCAGGAAAAATGACAGGAGGGTTGCGTCTCGCCCGACAGCGAGACGCGACAATATCAGTAACTGGACTGCTGGGATTTTTCAGCCTGGATACGCTGGTAGATCTCTTCACGGTGGACAGATACTTCTTTAGGAGCGTTAACACCAATACGTACCTGGTTACCCTTTACCCCTAAAACTGTCACGGTGACCTCATCCCCAATCATGAGGGTCTCACCAACTCGACGAGTCAGAATCAGCATTCTTTGCTCCTTGAAAGATTAAAAGAGTCGGGTCTCTTGTATCCCGGCATTATCCATCATATAACGCCAAAAAGTAAGCGATGACAAACACGTAAAGTGTAAGCAGTCACGGCATCACATTCTGTTAAACGTAAGTTTAGCCGATATACACAAACTCAACCTGACTTTATCGTTATCGATAGCACAGTGAACAAGACGCCATAACGTTACCGCTATGGCGTCTGCTTGTGCTTTGTAATTATTACAGTTTCGCGCTTACCCAGCTTTCAACGCTGGCCAAAGCTTGCGGAA
This sequence comes from Enterobacter ludwigii, assembly GCA_023023105.1. NCBI lineage: Bacteria > Pseudomonadati > Pseudomonadota > Gammaproteobacteria > Enterobacterales > Enterobacteriaceae > Enterobacter > Enterobacter ludwigii. The sequence continues at coordinate 3,648,351 of CP083824.1, forward strand.
GTGCCGCCGCATCCGTACCACCGGCTTGCGCCATGTCTGGACGACCACCACCCTTGCCGCCCACCTGCTGGGCAACCATACCAATCAGTTCCCCTGCTTTTACGCGGTCAGTCACATCCTTAGAGACCCCCGCAATCAGAGAAACCTTACCTTCTGCCACTGTCGCCAGCACGATAACGGTAGAACCAAGCTGGTTCTTGAGATCGTCGACCATAGTACGCAGCATCTTAGGCTCAACGCCCGCCAGATCGCTGACCAGCAGTTTGACGCCCTTAATGTCTACAGCTTTGCTGGAGAGGTTTGCACTCTCCTGCGCCGCAGCCTGCTCTTTTAGCTGCTGCAGCTCTTTTTCCAGCTGACGCGTGCGATCCAGCGCAACGCGCACTTTCTCGCCCAGGTTCTGGCTATCGCCTTTAAGCAGCTGTGCGATGTCGTGCAGCTGATCGCTCTGCGCATGCAGGCTGGCAATCGCACCTTCACCGGTCACCGCTTCGATACGACGCACGCCTGCCGCCGTACCCGACTCGGAAACAATGCGGAACAGGCCGATGTCACCAGTGCGCGATGCGTGAGTACCACCGCACAGTTCAGTCGAGAAGTCGCCCATGCTCAGCACACGAACACGCTCGTCATATTTCTCACCAAACAGCGCCATCGCACCTTTTTTCTTCGCGTCCTCGAGATCCATGATGTGGGTCTCGATTGGCAGGTTACGACGGATCTGCGCGTTCACCAGATCTTCCACCGCGCGGATTTCAGACGGTTTCATCGCTTCAAAATGCGAGAAGTCGAAACGCAGCACTTTGTCGTTAACCAGAGAACCTTTCTGTGCAACGTGGGTACCGAGTACGTCGCGCAGGGCAGCATGCATCAGGTGAGTTGCAGAGTGGTTCAGACGAATGCGCGCGCGGCGAGCTTCATCCACGTTAGCCTGTACGCCCTCACCCACTTTCAGAGAACCGGAAACCAGTTTGCCCTGATGACCAATCGCCTGGCCGTATTTCTGGGTGTCGCTTACGCTGAAGCTGAAACCATTGCCTTTCAGTTCGCCTTTATCGCCAACCTGACCACCGGATTCCGCATAGAACGGTGTTTTGTCCAGAATGACAACCGCATCCTGACCTGCGCTGATGTTGTCTACGGCTTTACCGTCAACAAACAGGGCGGTCACTTTGCCGGTCAGTTCCAGCGCTTCATAACCTTTGAATTCAGACGCGCTGTCAACGCGGATCATCGCGTTGTAGTCTGCACCGAAACCGCTGGACTCACGCGCACGACGACGCTGCTCTTCCATCGCGGCTTCGAAGCCCGCTTCGTCAACTTTGATGTTGCGCTCGCGACAAACGTCCGCCGTCAGGTCAACCGGGAAACCGTAGGTGTCGTACAGGCGGAAAGCGGTTTCGCCGTCCAGCGTGTCACCCTTAAGGTTTGCCAGTTCTTCGTCCAGCAGCGCCAGACCGCGCTCCAGCGTACGGGCAAACTGCTCTTCTTCGGTTTTCAGAACCTGCTCTACCTGCGCCTGCTGGCGTTTCAGCTCATCACCGGCAGCACCCATCACGCCAATCAGTGGCCCAACGAGCTTATAGAAGAAGGTGTCCTTCGCGCCCAGCATGTTGCCGTGACGGATAGCACGACGAATGATACGACGCAGCACGTAGCCACGGTTTTCATTCGATGGGATAACGCCGTCGGCAATCAGGAACGCACAGGAACGAATATGGTCCGCGATAACGCGCAGGGATTTGTTGTTCAGGTCGGTCGCGCCGGTCACTTCCGCAACGGCTTTGATCAGGGTGCTGAACAGGTCAATCTCGTAGTTGGAGTTAACGTGCTGCAGAACCGCAGCAATACGCTCCAGACCCATACCGGTATCAACGGAAGGCTTCGGCAGCGGCTCCATTGTACCGTCAGCCTGACGGTTGAACTGCATAAAGACGATGTTCCAGATCTCAATGTAGCGATCGCCATCTTCTTCCGGACTGCCTGGAGGGCCACCCCAGATGTGGTCGCCATGATCGTAGAAGATCTCGGTGCACGGACCGCAAGGACCGGTGTCACCCATCTGCCAGAAGTTGTCAGACGCGTAAGGTGCGCCTTTGTTATCACCGATGCGAATAATACGTTCGCGCGGGATACCGACTTCTTTTTCCCAGATTTCGTAGGCTTCGTCATCGGTTTCATAGACGGTAACCCACAGACGCTCTTTCGGCAGGTTGAACCAGTTTTCACCGGTCAGCAGTTCCCACGCATATTGAATGGCATCGTGTTTGAAATAGTCGCCGAAGCTGAAGTTGCCCAGCATTTCGAAGAAGGTGTGGTGACGCGCGGTGTAACCGACGTTTTCCAGGTCGTTGTGTTTACCGCCCGCACGTACGCAACGCTGTGACGTTGTAGCACGGGAATAATTACGCTTGTCGAGACCAAGGAACACATCCTTGAACTGGTTCATCCCGGCGTTGGTAAACAGTAAAGTCGGGTCGTTATTTGGTACCAGGGAGCTGCTGGCAACAACCTGGTGTCCCTTACTATGGAAAAAATCGAGAAACGCCTGACGGATCTCAGCGGTGCTCTTGCTCATAATTATCCTGAAATCAAGCTAACGAAATGTCGTAGCAAGCCTGTATCTGTAAACAGTTGGACAGACCAGCTACTGGAAAAAGTGGGAATAAGATAAGTTTTCTTTAGTGGGAAGTAAAATCCCGCATGCGTTCAATCGGCAAAATTACGCCAGATATCCTGAATATCTTCCATCAGGAAGCCACGGTAGAGCAAAAAGCGTTGGATTTTCACTTTTTCTGAAAAATCACGCGGCAGGGGTTCACCGTATTTCCGAATCGCCTGTTCTTTTGCCAGCTCGCACCAGTCGGTATCGCATTCTCGCATGGCTTTTTCAATGGACTCGCGGGCTACTCCTTTCTGGTTCAGCTCCTGACGTATGCGCGCGGGGCCGTATCCTTTCCGACCACGGCTGGCGAGAAACCGGGAAGCGAAGCGCTCATCATCCAGATAGTGATGCTCGTAGCACCAGGCAATCACGCGTTCGTAATCTTCCGCCGTGGCATCAATCTCTTCCGGGCCATTTTTGCTCATTACGGGAGCCGACAGTTTTCGCCGCAACTCTTGCTCACTGTGATCACGAACAGCAAGGATACGTACTGCCCGGTCCAGTAAGCGCGCGTACGCGGGTCGGCGTGGGGTAGGTTCACTCATAAAAAACCTGCTGGTTCAGAAATGCAAAAAGGGCCGCATCAGCAGCCCTTCGTCTTTATACAAGCATTAAAAATCTTCGTTGGTTTCTTCAGCATCCACGCTATCAACTGCGAAGTCGGGTGTGGAGTCCTGGTTGTTCAGCAGAAGCTCACGCACTTTCTTCTCAATTTCTTTCGCCGCAGCCGGGTTCTCTTTCAGCCAGGAGATCGCATTTGCTTTGCCCTGACCAATTTTGTCACCGTTATAGCTATACCAGGCGCCCGCTTTTTCAATCAGCTTCTCTTTCACGCCCAGGTCAACCAGCTCACCGAAGAAGTTAATCCCTTCGCCGTAGAGGATCTGGAATTCAGCCTGTTTAAACGGCGCGGCAATTTTGTTCTTCACAACCTTCACGCGGGTTTCGCTTCCAACGACGTTCTCACCCTCTTTTACCGCACCGATACGGCGGATATCAAGACGGACAGACGCGTAGAATTTCAGCGCGTTACCACCGGTGGTGGTTTCCGGGTTACCGAACATTACACCAATTTTCATACGGATCTGGTTAATGAAGATCAGCAGCGTATTGGACTGTTTCAGGTTACCGGCCAGCTTACGCATTGCCTGGCTCATCATACGTGCCGCGAGGCCCATGTGAGAGTCACCGATTTCGCCTTCGATTTCGGCTTTTGGCGTCAGTGCGGCAACGGAGTCGACCACGATAACGTCAACAGCACCCGAACGAGCCAGTGCGTCACAAATTTCCAGCGCCTGTTCACCGGTGTCCGGCTGAGAACAGAGCAGGTTGTCGATATCAACGCCCAGTTTGCGAGCATAAACAGGGTCCAGCGCGTGCTCGGCATCGATAAATGCACAGGTTTTACCTTCACGCTGTGCCGCAGCGATAACCTGCAGCGTCAGCGTCGTTTTACCTGAGGACTCTGGTCCGTAAATTTCTACGATACGGCCCATCGGCAGACCGCCAGCGCCCAGTGCGATATCCAGAGAAAGCGAACCGGTGGAGATGGTTTCCACGTCCATGGAACGGTCTTCACCCAGGCGCATGATGGAGCCTTTACCGAATTGCTTTTCGATCTGGCCCAGTGCTGCCGCCAACGCTTTCTGTTTGTTTTCGTCGATAGCCATTATTACTCCTGTCATGCCGGGAGAAGCGACTGTGCTTCACCGTGGATTTCTGTTCTGTTGGTGCAATTATACTGTATAGTCATACAGTATCAAGTGTTTTGTAGAAATTGTTGCCAGAGCGTTTTTAACGCGTATTCCGTTGCCTGACGGCGCACGCTTTCGCGATCGCCGCTAAAACACTCCCGGCGGGTGATCCCTTCACCTTTGGACGTGGCAAAACCAAACCAGACTGTGCCAACAGGCTTCACGTCGCTGCCGCCATCCGGGCCTGCAATGCCGCTGATTGAAATGGCGTAATCCGCACGCGCCTCTTTGAGCGCACCAATTGCCATCTCAATCACCACCGGTTCGCTGACCGCGCCATGCTGTTCCAGCGTGGATTCACGCACGCCAATCATCTGGGCTTTAGCTTCGTTACTGTAGGTCACAAAGCCACGTTCAAACCAGGCGGAACTGCCGGCGATATCAGTAATCACTTTCGCCACCCAGCCACCAGTACAGGACTCTGCAGTGGTGATTGTCGCACCACGTTGCTTAAGCGCCAGCCCGACTATCTCACTAAGCTGCATCAATTCATGGTCAGTCATTCTCGCTCCAGGCATCAGAAAAACGTGCAGCACAAGATAGCACTTTCTCGTCAGATATGGGGATGCGCTTCAGGTTTTACGAGGGGGCTTCAGAAAAAAGCCGATGCGGGCGCACCGGCCATTAGAGAATGTTATTTCATGCTGTCGGCGAGGGTATTCACATTGTGACGAAACGCCTTCACGTAGGTGTCTGCCACTCCGCCTTTTGCCGACAGGGCTTCCGGATAAAGTTCACCACCCGGCTGAGCGCCCGTGGCTGACGCAATCTGTTTAACCAGACGCGGGTCGAGCTGGTTTTCCATAAACCAGGTTTTCACGCCGTCCGCTTTAATCTGATTAATAATCTCAGCAACCTGCGCCGCACTGGCTTCGCTCTCTGACGACAGTCCCTGTGGCGCCATAAACGTGACGCCATAGGCCCTGCTGAAATAACCGAAAGCGTCATGACTGGTCAGTACGTTACGCTTCGCCTGTGGGATCTGACTAAAGCGGGTTTTAGCCCAGCTATCCAACTGCTCAAGCTGCGCGATATATTTTTTCCCGGAGGCATCCAGCGCGGCTTTATCTTGCGGATCGGCTTTCACCAGCCCGTTCAGAATATTTTGTGCATAAAGCGCCCCGTTCGCCGCACTGTTCCACGCGTGAGGATCGGTCACGGTCTTTCCATCTTCCTCAAGCGTGTGGGTTTTCACCCCGGTTGAAGCGACGACCAGCTGGCCTTTAAATCCGGAGGCTTTCACCAGACGGTCAAGCCAGCCCTCCAGCCCCAGGCCGTTCACCACCACCACATCGGCCTTGCTCAGCGCCGCGCTGTCTTTCGGCGACGGCTCGAAGGTATGCGGATCGCCGTCCGGCCCCACCAGCGTCGTCACCTTCACATGATCGCCGCCGACCTCCTGGGTGATATCCCCCAATATTGAAAAGCTGGTGACCACATTAAGTGTTTTCGCCATCACGCCGTGCGACAACATCCCCAGCGCGAGCGCCACTGCTAATCCTGTACGTTTCATCGTTTCCCCTTGCGTTAAAAAAACGCACGCAGGCTGCCAGCGAGCTGGCTTCGCGTGCCAAATAAAATAGAAATAAAGAAAAGTGCGCTGGCGGTGAGCACAATAGACGGCCCCGCAGGCAGGCTCACAGCCCAGGAAAGGCTTAACCCGAACCATGCACAGAAAATACCGCTCATCCCTGCCATCAGAAGTAATCCAGGTAGGGTGCGTACCCAGCATCGCGCGGCCACGGCGGGTAACATCATCAACCCGACGGCCATCAGCGTGCCAAGCACCTGAAAGCCCGCCACCAGGTTAAGCACCAGCAGCGCCAGAAACAGGCCATGCAACAGACCGGGTAACCAACGGGCATTCACCTGCAGCCACGCCGTATCAAACGCCTCTGTCACCAGCCCGCGATAAAAGACAGCCAGTACGATTAACGTGAAAATACAAACCCCAGCCACAAACAGTGCGGCATCGTTGTCCACGGCGAGAATAGAACCAAACAGCAAATGCAGCAGATCGACATTCGACCCACGCAGCGACACCAGCGTGACGCCTAATGCCAGCGATCCCAGATAGAACCCGGCAAAGCTGGCATCTTCTTTAAGCGGCGTGCGTCGGCTGACCAACCCGGCCACCAGCGCAACGGCAATCCCGGCGATAAAACCGCCGATACTCATCGCCAGCAATGACATGCCGCTGAGCAAATATCCCACTGCGACACCCGGCAAAATGGCATGAGAAAGGGCATCCCCCATCAGGCTCATCCTGCGTAGCTGAAGAAAAACCCCGAGCGCCGTGGTGCTGACCGACAGCGCCAGGCAAACCAACAGTGCGCGCCGCATAAAGCCGTACTCGATAAACGGCTGGAAAAAGAGTTGCCAAATCATGCCACCCTCACCCGCTCGGTTTTCCATTGGGGAACGTCAGCATCCAGCCGTAATGTCTGCGGGAAATGGCGCGAGACGCGTTCACTGTCGTGGAGTACCGCTAACAAGGTTTGTCCCTGCATATACATCTCCAGCATCAAATCCATCAGCACGTTGCAGGTGGCTTCATCGACGCCGGTAAAGGGCTCGTCAAGCATCACCAGCGGCGCCTGCTGTACCAGGACACGGGCAAAAAGCATGCGCTGAAACTGGCCGCCGGAGAGCTCATCAATGGTAGATAGCGCCATAGATTCCAGCCCTACACGTTCAATCGCACCGGCAATCCGCAAGCGTGTTTCACGACGAAAGCCGGATAAAAGCGAAATGCCCGGCCAGCACCCCATACTGACGACATCCTGCACGGTCAACGGAAATTGCGCCTCCAGCCCGTGGCGTTGTGCCAGCCAGCCAATCACCGGGCGCTTTTCCTGCCAGCGCATACTCCCGCCCACGGGAGCGATAAACCCTGCGAGCGTTTTCAGGAGCGTCGATTTCCCGCAGCCGTTGGCGCCCACGATTGCGGTCATACTCCCGCGTTCAATGACGCCGGATAACGGCCGCGTGACGGGCTGACGTTCATAACCTGCGGTCAGTTCATTCATTACGATCATGGCAGCGCTACCGCCCAACTCACCGCCAGGCTGAGAAACACAATAATGGCCAGCGCCAGCAGAAGGCGAACTGGCGCAGAGAGCGAAAAAAGGGAAATTGACATCTCGACACCCGCAATAATGTTATAACATAACAATAATGAAAGGTATTGACGTTGTAAATGGTGTGTTTGAAAAGGGAGTGTGGCGAAATGTTTCAGCGAAAAATAGGGGACCATCTTCAGCCCTCTCCACCAGGGAGAGGGCTGAATCAAGCGAGTTACTGACTAAACGGCGACGCTGCAGGCACACGCGCCTGCGATACCGCCAGCCCCAGCTGCCACACGGCCATCGCATAGTGGGTGCTGTGGTTATAGCGGGTGATGGTGTAGAAGTTTGGCAGACCGTACCAGTACTGGTAACCGGTACCGATATCCAGACGCAGCAGGCTTGCCTGTTGCGCATTGCCCAGCGGCTGCGTTGGCGTTAAGCCTGCTGCTGCCAGCTGCGAAATGCTGTAGTTGGTTTTGAAGCCGTTTTCCAGCCCCGGCGCCTGGCCGTTAGCCTGCACCGCCACCTGGCCGCCCGGCACCCAGCCGTGCGCTTTGAAGTAGTTCGCCACGCTGCCAATAGCATCCACCGGATCCCACAGGTTGATGTGACCATCGCCGTTAAAGTCGACGGCGTATTGTTTATAGGAGGACGGCATAAACTGGCCATAACCCATCGCACCGGCAAACGAACCTTTCAGATCGAGCGGATCATCTTGCTCATTACGCGCCATCAGCAGGAAGGTTTCCAGCTCGGAAGAGAAATATTCGGCACGGCGCGGGTAGTTAAAGGACAGTGTCGCCAGTGCATCCAGGATGCGGGTTTTGCCCATCACGCGGCCCCAGCGGGTTTCCACGCCGATAATCCCGACGATAATTTCCGGCGGCACGCCGTAGACCTGCCACGCACGGTTCAGCGCATCCTCATACTGATTCCAGAACACGACGCCATTCTGCACGTTGTCCGGGGTAATAAACTGTTTGCGATAGCGCAACCATGCGCCATTTGGCCCGCTCGGCGCCTGGGCCGTCGGTGCCTGTCTGTCCATCAGGCGCAACACGTAATCAAGACGCTTCGCCTGAGATAAAATTTCGTGCAGTTGTTGCCTGTCAAAGCCGTGTTTGCTCACCATTTTATCAATGAACTGCTCGGCCGCCGGGTTATTCGCGAAGTCGCCGCCCATCTGCATCATATTGTGCTGCGGCTCCAGCAGGAATCCTCCGGAAGGCGCGCCTGCCGTTTGCTGAACGGTTTCGGTCTTAGGTTTGCTACTACAGGCAGACAGCAGAATAAGCGCAGGTAACAACGCTGCATAACGACGCTTGAACATGAGACATCCATTTAACGGGTTCGATAAGAGCTCAGTATGGTAAAGCATCCGCAACACCTCAAGGAAGCAGTACGCACCTCCCCCACGCAAATCCTCGCTTTTTTCCACCGAAAATCATTGACCTCATCAATAAACTTTCAAAATAATACATTTTTCTTTCATTGTGAGATCTAACTAACACTTTAAAACCTTTCAAAGTGATTATTATTAGCCCGGTCAGACAAAAACAAAAAAGCCCCACAGGAGAGAAGAATGATAGAAACCATCACCCACGGCGCCGAGTGGTTCATCGGGCTGTTTCAGAAAGGCGGAGAAGTGTTCACCGGCATGGTGACCGGGATCCTGCCCCTGCTGATCAGCCTGCTGGTGATCATGAACGCGCTGATCAACTTTATCGGCCAGCAGCGCATTGAACGCTTCGCTCAGCGTTGCGCGGGTAACCCACTGTCCCGCTACCTGGTATTACCCTGTATCGGTACCTTCGTTTTCTGCAACCCGATGACCTTAAGCCTCGGGCGTTTTATGCCAGAAAAGTACAAACCAAGTTACTACGCAGCGGCCTCCTACAGCTGCCATTCGATGAACGGTCTGTTCCCGCACATCAACCCCGGCGAGCTGTTTGTCTATCTCGGGATAGCCAGCGGCCTTACCACCCTTGGTCTGCCACTCGGACCACTGGCGGTGAGCTATCTGCTGGTTGGCCTCGTCACCAACTTCTTCCGCGGCTGGGTGACGGACCTCACCACCGCCATTTTCGAGAAAAAAATGGGCATCCAGCTTGAACAGAAAGTCCATCTTTCAGGAGCCACAGCATGAACCGGATCCGCATTGAGAAAGGCACGGGCGGCTGGGGCGGCCCGCTGGAGTTCGACGCAACAGAAGGCAAAAAGATCGTCTACATCACCGCAGGCACACGCCCGGCGATCGTTGACAAACTACGCGAGCTGACCGGCTGGGAAGCGGTTGACGGCTTTAAAGAGGGCGAGCCACCGGAAGCGGAAATCGGCGTGGCGGTGATCGACTGCGGCGGCACGCTGCGCTGCGGCATCTATCCTAAGCGTCGCATTCCGACGGTGAATATTCACTCCACCGGCAAGTCAGGCCCGCTGGCGCAATACATCCTGGAAGACATTTATGTGTCGGGCGTGAAAGAGGACAACATCACTCTGGTGAATGGCTCCCCTGCCCCACAAAAAGCCACACCGCGTGATTACGACACCAGCAAAAAAATCACCGAACAGAGCGATGGTCTGTTGGCAAAAGTCGGCATGGGCATGGGGTCCGCCGTGGCGGTGCTGTTCCAGTCCGGGCGCGACACTATTGATACCGTGCTGAAAACCATTCTGCCATTTATGGCATTCGTCTCGGCGCTGATCGGCATCATCATGGCCTCCGGTCTGGGTGACTGGATTGCCCACGGACTCGCCCCGCTCGCCAGCCATCCGCTTGGGCTGGTCACACTGGCGCTGATCTGCTCCTTCCCGCTGCTGTCGCCGTTTCTCGGCCCTGGGGCGGTGATTGCTCAGGTCATCGGCGTGCTGATTGGTGTGCAAATTGGTCTGGGTAATATTCCCCCGCACCTTGCTCTGCCCGCCCTGTTTGCCATTAACGCCCAGGCGGCATGCGACTTCATTCCCGTTGGGTTGTCGCTAGCCGAAGCGCGCCAGGACACCGTGCGCGTGGGCGTGCCGTCAGTGCTGGTAAGCCGCTTCCTGACGGGCGCGCCGACGGTGCTGATTGCCTGGTTTGTCTCTGGCTTTATTTATCAATAAGAGGTTCTTGTTATGACCGTGATTTACCAAACCACCATTACCCGCATCGGCCAGAGCGCGGCGGAGGCACTGAGCGACCAGATGCTGATCACCTTCCGCGAAGGTGCCCCGGCGGATATCGAAGAGTTTTGCTTTATCCACTGCCATGGCGTGCTGAACGGTGAACTCAAGCCCGGCAGCCAGCTGGAGCTGGGTGAAACGCGTTATGCCGTGACCGCCGTCGGTGAGGTAGCCGAACAAAACCTGCGCGAGCTGGGCCATATCACCCTGCGTTTTGACGGCCAGCCGCAGGCGGAATACCCCGGCACGGTTCACGTCGATGGCCCGGTTCCACAGGCTGTCACCCCAGGCTGTACATTAAAATTTGTTGCGTAATTAAGGAGAATCACATGAGTCAGGTTGCCGTTGTCATTGGTGGGGGACAAACGTTAGGTGAGTTCCTCTGCCGTGGGCTTGCCGCAGAGGGTTACCGCGTGGCGGTAGTGGATATTCAGAGTGAAAAAGCCGCCCGCGTGGCGGATACCATCAACACCGAGTTTGGCGAAGGAATGGCATACGGGTTTGGCGCCGATGCCACCAGCGAGCAGAGCGTAATGGCGCTTGCCCGCGGTGTGGACGAGATTTTTGGCCGTACCGACCTGCTGGTTTACAGCGCCGGGATTGCAAAAGCGGCCTTTATCAGCGATTTCGAACTGGGGGATTTTGACCGCTCGCTGCAGGTGAACCTCGTGGGTTATTTCCTCTGCGCCCGCGAGTTTTCCCGCCTGATGATCCGCGACGGCATTCAGGGGCGCATTATTCAGATTAACTCGAAATCCGGCAAAGTGGGCAGCAAGCACAACTCCGGTTATAGCGCGGCGAAATTTGGCGGCGTCGGGCTAACGCAGTCTCTGGCGCTGGATCTGGCTGAATATGGCATTACCGTTCACTCGCTGATGCTGGGCAACCTGCTGAAATCGCCGATGTTCCAGTCCCTGCTGCCGCAGTATGCCACCAAGCTCGGCATCAAAGCTGAAGAAGTGGAACAATATTACATTGATAAAGTGCCGCTCAAGCGCGGATGCGACTATCAGGACGTGCTGAATATGCTGCTGTTTTACGCCAGTCCGAAAGCCTCGTACTGCACCGGGCAGTCAATTAACGTCACCGGTGGGCAGGTGATGTTCTGATCGGGCAGGCTGATGCCCTCACCCTAACCCTCTCCCTGTGGGAGAGGGAACACAACAAGGAGCCGATATGGTCACAGCACTCATCACCGTCGCCGCCCTCGCCTGGTTCTGCCAGATGGCTTTCGGCGGCTGGCAGATCCATCAGTTTAACCGCGCCTTTGATGCGCTGTGTCAGAAAGGCCGCGTGGGCGTCGGGCGTTCTGGTGGACGTTTCAAACCACGCGTGGTGGTTGCCGTTGCGCTGGACGAAGATGACAAGGTCTGCGATTCCCTCATCATGCGCGGCATGACCGTTTTCGCCCGCCCGGCGAAAATCCAGGCGATTAACGGACTGTCGTTGCAGGAATTGCAGCCTGATGTGATCTTTCCCCATGATCCACTCTGTCAGAATGCACTATCATTAGCGCTTAATCTGAAACATGGATAATTTCGTTGTGAAAGCTATAGACTTGCGAAATTATCATTTCGCAACCTAAGGAACGAAGCGCCTATGAAACCTCGTCAGCGGCAGGCGGCCATTCTCGAGCATCTGCAGAAGCAGGGGAAATGCTCGGTAGACGATCTGGCCCACTACTTTGACACCACCGGCACGACAATACGCAAAGACCTGGTATTGCTCGAAAACTCTGGCGCCGTCATTCGGACTTACGGCGGTGTGGTGCTCAATAAGGATGAAGCCGACCCGCCTATCGATCACAAAACGCTGATCAACACCCACCAGAAGGCGCTGATTGCCGAAGCGGCGGTGAAATTTATTCACGATGGCGATTCCATCATTCTTGACGCAGGCAGTACCGTGTTGCAAATGATCCCGCTGCTCAGTCGCTTTAACAACATCACGGTGATGACCAACAGCCTGCATATCGTCAACGCCCTCTCTGAATTCGATAGCGAGCAAACCATTCTGATGCCGGGTGGCACCTTCCGTAAGAAATCGGCGTCATTCCACGGCCAGCTGGCAGAGAACGCCTTCGACCACTTCAGCTTTGATAAACTCTTTATGGGCACCGACGGCATCGACCTGAACGCGGGCGTGACCACCTTCAACGAGGTGTTCAGCGTCAGCAAAGCCATGTGCAATGCCGCGCGGGAAGTGATTCTGATGGCAGATTCATCGAAGTTTGGCCGTAAAAGCCCCAATATCGTTTGCAGCCTGGAAAGCGTCGACAAACTGATTACCGACGCAGGTATCGACCCGGCGTTCAAAAAAGCGCTGGAAGAGAAAGGCATCGACGTGATCGTAACCGGAGAGAAAGATGAGTGATTTTCTGTTAAACGCTGGCCGCCAGACCCTGATGCTGGAGCTACAGGAAGCCAGCCGCCTGCCCGAACGCTTGGGCGAGGATTTTGTTCGCGCGGCCAACACCATTATTCAGTGCGAAGGTAAGGTGATTGTCTCCGGAATAGGTAAGTCAGGTCACATCGGTAAGAAAATTGCGGCGACGCTTGCCAGCACCGGTACTCCGGCCTTCTTCGTTCATCCGGCAGAAGCACTGCACGGCGATCTGGGGATGATCGAAAGCCGCGATGTGATGCTGTTTATCTCCTATTCCGGTTCGGCCAAAGAGCTGGATCTCATCATTCCGCGCCTGCAGGAAAAAACGGTCGCTCTGCTGGCAATGACCGGCAAATCCCGCTCGCCGCTGGCGCTGGCAGCCAAGGCCACGCTGGATATTTCCGTTGAGCGTGAAGCCTGTCCGATGCACCTCGCCCCCACATCCAGCACCGTTAATACGCTGATGATGGGCGACGCGCTGGCGATGGCGGTGATGCAGGCGCGCGGCTTTAACGAAGAAGATTTCGCCCGTTCGCATCCGGCCGGAGCGCTTGGGGCACGCCTGCTCAATAAGGTTCACAACCTGATGCGAACTGACGATGCCATTCCGCAGGTCAAACTCGATACCAGCGTGATGGACGCGATGCTGGAACTGAGCCGTACCGGGCTGGGATTGGTCGCCGTGTGTGACAGCGACAGCTTTGTTAAAGGTGTATTTACCGACGGCGATCTGCGTCGCTGGCTGGTCGGCGGCGGCAAGCTGGAATCGCCGGTTTCTGAAGCGATGACCCAGGGCGGGCTGACGTTGAACGCCGACAGCCGCGCCATTGAGGCCAAAGAGGTTCTGATGAAACGTAAAATCACCGCCGCGCCGGTGGTGGATGACGGCGGCAAGCTGTGCGGCGCCATCAACCTGCAGGATTTCTATCAGGCTGGAATTATCTAATCTTTGAGCCCAGGACACTTCGCCAGCCGGTGCAGGTTGGTGAAGTTCAAAAGTCTAAACGCTTTTTTTTACGCAATTTATTCATAAAATAAATACAAATAAGATAAATCATCGCTATCAATCCTTTATTTATTATTCCCATCAATACTTAAAACCGGAACACCTGAAAAACATTGCCCTGTTTTATTCCCTAATAACAATCTACCCTGATCACACATTAACGCGAAAGGGGTATTTCATGGCACATTTCACCGAAGAGCTTAACTATCTCGCTCACTATTTTAAGCAGGTCAGAAAAGCAGAGCACATTTTATTTCGCTGGCTATGGTTGAGTCCTGAAGCTCGTATCGAGCGCCTGCGGGAGCTGATGATTCCGGTAAGCAAACGTGATAACTGAAGGTCTGGCGGCGCTTCTCCTTCAGTAAATGTGTGAAGCGCCACCAGCAAAAACCGGAACAAATAATAGAATGCATCATTGTTTATTTCAGGAATGACTTACCTGAGGAATATAATAAAAATTAATTTATATCGCATCACATTTTTATCTCCCCTGCTTACACATTAAAATAAAAGCTGTTATTTTCCGATGTGAATTAAGTCTTTTTGGAATCCTCTCTCATGAATGCATTTAGTTATCTTCAACGTCTGGGTAAAGCCCTGATGTTGCCTATCGCCACCTTACCAGTTGCAGCCATATTATTACGCCTCGGCCAGCCTGACGTATTTAATATTCCGTTTATTGCCAGTGCCGGTGGCGGGATCTTCGACAGCCTGCCGCTGTTGTTTGCTCTGGGTATCGCCATTGGTCTGGCAAAAGACAATGCTGGTGCTGCAGCTCTCGCGGGTGCTGTCGGCTTTCTGGTCCTCACCAAAGCCACAGCGGTGATTAACGCCTCCATTAACATGTCCTTCTTTGCCGGGATTATTGCGGGTGTGGTGGCCGGTCACTGCTATAACCGCTTCTCCAATACTAAACTGCCGGATTTCCTTGCGTTCTTTGCTGGTAAACGTCTGGTGCCCATCATGACCGGGTTAATTTGTCTATTCATCGCATGGATTTGCGGCTACGTCTGGCCTTCCGTGCAGCACGGCATTGATACCTTCAGTTTGCTGGTGTCCCGTAGCGGTGAGCCCGGCTGGTTTATTTACGGTGTCCTTAACCGCGCGTTAATTCCTTTCGGCCTGCACTACATACTGCATTCCGTCTTCTGGTTCAGCCTCGGTGACTGTCTGAAAGTGACTTACGATGCTGCCAGCGCGGTACATAACATCTGTCTCGCGCCGGACGTGGTGAAAGGTCTGGTCGTTGGCAGCGCCGTGCCAGGTATTGACGGATCCAGCATCACGCAGATTGCCACCGACTTAACCCGGGGCGATCTTAACCGCTTCTTCGCCGGTGACCCGCATGCGGGGGTCTACATGGCCTGGGCATATCCGATCTTTATGGGCGGTCTTCCGGGTGCAGCACTGGCGATGTATTTCGCCGCGCCAAAAGCACGTCGCTCAGCCGTCGGCGGGATGCTGCTCTCTGTCGCCCTGACCGCCTTCCTGACGGGCATTACCGAGCCAATTGAGTTCTCCTTCCTGTTCCTCGCTCCAGCCCTGTATGCCCTGCATGCGGTACTTGCTGGTGTGAGTATGGTAATCGCCAACAGCCTCGGCGTGCTGCATGGCTTTGGTTTTTCCGCCGGGCTTATCGACTTCGTCCTGAACTGGGGTCTTGCCACGAAGCCGTGGCTCCTGATCCCTCTGATTGCTCTGTTCTTTGCGATCTACTTTGTGGTATTCACGTTCGCGATTCGCTTTTTCAAGCTGAAAACGCCGGGTCGCGAAGACGACGACACGGTAACGGGTGATTCTGACGATCAAAACGAGGCCATTGCCCAATACATCTCAGCATTGGGTGGCAAAGATAACCTGAAGATTGTCGATGCCTGTATAACTCGCCTGCGCTTAACGCTTACAGATAACAGCGTGCTGGATGAACAGGCGCTGAAATCACTGGGGGCGAAAGGCATTCTGAAAATGGGTACGCAGAACGCACAGGTGATTCTGGGCCCACAGGCCGAAAGCATCGCGCTGAAGATCCGGGCGCAGATCGAAGCCTGACGTTGCACAATCCTGTTCCCTCTCTCACCGGAGAGGGAATAAAACCGGAACACTTTATATATCCCACCCTTATTTATTCCGCAAAACCCCCTACACTCTCACCATTCTCCTTTTGTTACCGGTACGCCGTCATGCGCCAGCTTCAGAAAATCCGACAGTATCAACGGCTTTATCAGCACTACGGCACAGAGCCAAAGCCCACGACCATCGCGGAAGTGGCCGGTGTCGCGTTATGCAGTGAGCGCCATGCACGCACATTGCTGCGCCAGCTTACGCAAAACGGATGGTTAAGCTGGCAGGCGCAACCAGGACGCGGACATCGTGCCATCCTGCATTGCCTGACGACCACCAGCGAACTGAGCGCACCGCTGATGCATGCCTGCCTGGAAAAAGGGGACTACCAGAGCGCGCTGCAGTTGGCCGATGGCGACCCGGCTAGCCTGCATCACATCATCACGCCGTTTTTAGGCGGAAAATGGCTTAAGCACCAGCCGACGCTGCGCATTCCGTGGTATCGCCCACTCACGTCGCTGCATCCCGCCCTGCAACGTCGCCGTGCCGAGCAGCATATTATCTGCGCGGTTCACGCTGGGTTGACGCGTTACGTCCCCGGCCACCCGCAACCGGTGGCCGATTTAGCCCATCACTGGGAGAGTAGTGACGACAAACTTCGCTGGAGCTTTTACCTGCGTAGCGGTGCGCACTGGCATAACGGACAAGCGATCAGCGATGAAGATATTCTCGGCGCGCTGCACCAGTTGTTGGCCGATCCCGCACGTAATACAGGGCTAACTCACGTGAGTAAAGTGATGCTTATCGCACCGTGGTGTCTGGAAATCACGCTTAACGCGCCAGACGCCATGCTGGCGCATCGTCTCGCGCATCATGTTTGCCGTTTGCCACATCCGCAACAACCGAATGTGGGTGCTGGCCCCTTTGCAATTGCTTATCATCACTCGCACTATCTGCGCCTTGAGCGTCAGCCGTGGTACTTTGCGACACATCCCCTGCTGCATGCAATTGAGTTCTGGCGAACCCGCGCCGGAACAGAAAAACCGGCATGGATAACCGTTGGTAAAGGAGAAAATGCCCAGGAGTCCATCACCACCACCAGCGGTGGGTTTTCCTGGCTGATGGTGAATGCCCGGTTACCACAACCGCTGGCCGCCTGGTTGCGCCAGGAAATCCAGCATCTTAACCAGCAGTTCATCCGCCGGGATGATGTTGAAACCCGTACGGAAATACTGCCCGGGATCACGACACCCGCGTATCCTGAAGCGCCTGACGTGACGCTTCCACCTGCCCTTTCACTGGTCTGCTATCACACGCCGGTGCTGTGCGACCTCGCCGGCATGCTGCAAACTCGCCTGAAAAAGCGTGGCTGCGACGTCACGATTCACTGGAAAGATCGCGAAGAGTGGCATGCGCCTGACGCGCTGGCGCAAGCGGATATCTTACTGGGGGATTATCTTGCCGGTGAAGTACCGGTCTTTGCGCTGGCAGAGTGGTTTACTGAAGAACCCGCGTGGATCGCCGCGCTGGGTGAGAGCGCGTGGCAAAACGCAAAGCAGACGCTGATGGCGTATTGCGAAAGTGAGGAAACGCTAAGAGCACACTTGCCCGCCTTCTTTCATCGCCTGCTTGAAAGCGGCGCCTGTACGCCGCTTTTCCACTACCGCTATCGCATCAACACGATGGAAAATGTGCAGAACATTGTGCTGACTGCCAGCGGCTGGCTTGATTTCACCCGCGCCTGGCTACCGCCGGCTCAGGAGCGCACGACCAGCGCATCGTAGCCGCGCCAGCGGTAGTTGACCATGGAGATCAGCCAGCAGGCGACAAACAGCCCGACCACCACAAATCCGGCGTTGCCCAGGTTGTCGTTTACCGCGCCAATCACATCCCAGACGCCACCGCTGAGGGCGAATTTATCCATCAGCAGACCCAGCGCTTCCAGCCCGCCAATAAACAGCGCCACCACCACAGATGTCCCGGTAATGGTCATGTTGTAGTAGAGCTTACGTTGCGGTTTGTTAAACGCCCATCCGTAAGCACCGACCATCAACAAATTGTCGAGGGTATCGACCAGCGCCATACCGCTGGCGAAGAGCGCCGGGAAGATCATGATTGACCACACCGACATCCCGTGAGAGGCGCTGGCGGCAGAAATGCCCAACACGCCAATTTCGGTGGCAGTGTCAAACCCCAGACCAAACAGGAATCCGACCAGGTACATCTGCCAGCTTTTGTTGACCAGCCGGAAGGTTGCGCCAAATAACCAGTTCATGACGCCGCCCTGTGCAGGTAACTCTACTTCACTGCTTGTCGCGCGCCCCTTTTTCAGCGCCTGAAAACTGCGCCAGACGCCGCGTAAAATCACCATATTGACCAGCGCCATCGCCAGCAGGAAAGTCGCGGAAACGGCTGTTCCAATCAGACTCCCTGTCTCGTGAAACCATGCCATATTTTTCTGAAACGCCGTAGCGGTGGCAGCAATGGCAATGGAGGCCAGCACCACGATGGTGGAATGACCCAGCGAGAACCAGGCCCCTACGCCGGATGGGCGTTTGCCCTGCTGCATCATCTTACGCGTGACGGTATCAATGGCCGCAATGTGGTCTGCATCCACCGCATGGCGAAGTCCATAACACCAGGCAAGCAGGCTTGCCGCCATCAACGCCGTGCTGCCGCTGAAGGTTTGCCATGCCCATCCCCAGGCCAGCAGGTTTGCCATTACCAGAGCCAGCAGCAGAAGCGCGGCACGAGGTTCATTGCGTAAGAGTCGTAACATTTTAAGTCCTTTGTGAACATGACCGGGCGGCGGCGACCACCGCCTGCCCGAAGGAGATCGCTCCGTCACCTGCGGGCAGGCGCGAAGGAAAAAGAAGCGTAAAGTCAGAAAGATAATGACGCAGACGCGCACGCAGCAGGCGGTTGTGTAACACCCCACCGCTGAAGCACACCGTGGAAAGTGATAAACGCATGGCATGCAATTTGACTAATTGCGCCAACCCTTTTGCCAGCGCATCGTGAAACGCCCATGCGCGTTCGCAGGGCTCCGCCTGCCAGTTCAGCCATTGCTGCCAGAAGAGGGAGAGATTATCCACCGAAAGCGTGACCGGGTGCGCGACACCGGCGCACTGTGAAGCCAGTGCTTCCAGCCGGCAAGCCGCTTCACTTTCGTAGCGTTGCGTTTCTATGCCCAGCGCGCAGGCGATTGCATCGAAAAGCCTTCCGCATGACGAGGCCAGCGGCGTATTGACGCCGCGCCCGATTGCTGTCGCCAGCAGCGGCCAGTTTTGGCGCTGTACCGCACGCGTTTCCGGGTAGTGCTGCCAGTCAGGCACAAACGCCAGGCAATGTGCGAGTAAATTGCGCCACGGCTGAACGGCCGCCAGATCCCCGCCAGGCAACGCCACGGCAGGTAATCCACCGAGATGCTCACAGTCGCAGTAGTTTACCCGCAGACATTCCCCACCCCACAGCGCACCGTTCTCGCCCATGCCGATCCCGTCCATCGTCAACGCGATAACATCGCCACCGTCGAGCGGCCAGCCGTTTTCAGCCAGGCACGCCGCCGCGTGTGCGTGATGGTGCAACACGGTGTCGACCGGCAACGCCTGCTCGTGTGCCCATTGTCGGGAGTGGTAACCCGGATGGGCATCGCACACCACACGCTCCGGTTGAAAGGTGTAGATCTGCTGCATCAGCGCCAGTGCCGAACGCCACTGGGCTTCGACACCCTCGTCACTGAGATCGCCAAAATGCTGGCTCAGCACGGCCTGGTTCCCGCGCACCAGGCAGAACGTATTTTTCATCTCGCTACCTGTACACAACATAGCGGGTATATTGCTAAAACCTGCAGGCAACGTGATGGCATCCGGCACAAATCCGCGCGCACGGCGCAGCATTGTCCCGTCCTGAAGCAGGACCGAATCATCCATCCTCTGCACAATGTCGCGGTTGTGAAGCAGAAAACCGTCTGCAATCTCCCCAAGCTCGTCCAGCGCCTGCTGATTACTGATGGCGGGCGGTTTGCCGCTGAGATTGCCGGAGGTCATCACCAGCGGAAGCTGGCAGTCGAGCATGAGCAAATGTTGCAGCGGGTTTGCGGGCAGCATGATGCCTACCAAGTCCAGGCCCGGAGCTATCTCGTCGGGCAACGCGGGCAACCACACCTTTGGCGTAAGCACAATGGGGGCTGCGGGTGAGCATAACAGCGTCTGAATCGCCGTCGGCAGCGCTTCCGCCTGCGGGATCATCACGGCCAGCGGCTTCGCAGGACGCTGTTTGCGTGATCGAAGTAACGCGACCGCCTGCGGATTGAGCGCATCACAGGCGAGGTGAAAACCCCCTAACCCTTTGATGGCAACAATGCCACCGTTTTTCAGCATCTCTACCGCAGCGCTTAACGCAGACTCGCGGGTAGTAATGATGTCCCCCGCACGCCATTCCAGCTCCGGCCCGCAGTCCGGGCAGGCGACGGGCTGCGCATGAAAACGGCGGTCTGCGGGGTTGCGATACTCCGTTTCACATGGTTCGCACAGCGGGAATGTCGCCATCGACGTGGCCGGGCGGTCATAAGGCATGGCGCGGATAATGGTAAAACGCGGACCACAGTGGGTGCAGTTGATAAACGGATAGCGATAACGGCGTTCACGGGGATCGCGCATCTCAGCCAGGCATGCCGGACAGGTAGCGGCATCCGGTACGATCTGGGTGTCCATCGCCCCGCCCGCGCTGTGACGGATGGTAAAGTCCTCCGGCACACGCCTCCAGGTGAAAGGCTGCAAGTCGATCGCGTCAATACGCGCCAGCGGTGGGCAGTCCTGGCGCAGCCTCGCGGTAAAGGCCCCCCCATTACCCGCGAGCCGCACCAGCACGCCCTCTCCGTCATTGCAGACGTCGCCGTTTAACTGAAGCGACTGCGCCAGTTGCCAGACGAAGGGACGAAATCCGACGCCCTGCACTTTGCCGCGCACGCGCAGCTGTACGCCGTTACTGCACATGGCGGATCAGAACAGCAGAGATGAAGAGGTATCGAACACCGCACGACGGCGTTTTTCCGCACTCATCTGTTCGAGCTTATCGCGATCAACACACACCAGGGCGTGCGTCGGGCAGGCTTCCATGCAGGCCGGGCCCGCTTCACGGTGGTAGCAGAGGTCACACTTGTTGGCTTCGGCTTTGTCCGTGCGCACATTCAGGCCCATGCCGCTGTTACGCACAACCGGACGGACAACCACTTCCATCGCGCCATACGGGCAGGCAACCACGCAGGTTTTACAGCCGATGCAGCGCTCCTGCATCACGTGCACAAACCCTTTTTCGCGTTTAATCGCCCCGTTCGGGCAGACATTCGCGCACGGTGCGTCTTCGCACTGACGACAGATGGCGGCGGTGGAAATATTCACGCCTTTAATGACATGGATGCGCGGCAAAAAAGTATCAGGGGTAAGCGACGCGCAATCCTGCTCCGCCTGATGGGAAACCACGCACGCTACTTCACAGGTACGGCAACCAATGCACTTACTGGCATCGGCCATAATAAAACGGTTCATCTGCTTCTCCAGCATTACTGTTATGCGCGGAGATATTCATAA
This sequence comes from Enterobacter ludwigii, assembly GCA_023023105.1. NCBI lineage: Bacteria > Pseudomonadati > Pseudomonadota > Gammaproteobacteria > Enterobacterales > Enterobacteriaceae > Enterobacter > Enterobacter ludwigii. The sequence continues at coordinate 3,670,043 of CP083824.1, forward strand.
ACCGTGCCAATTATTAAGACATTGATTTTAAATAAATTTAAAAATGACGCTGGCACTGTCATCGTCACTTCTGACGATGACAGCTGTCGACATCAACGATGAGGGCCGTCAATGACGGAGTCGCGCAGGACAAGCTCGCCGGAGAACGTTTGCTGATATTTAAACTCCCCGCCGTCGAGCATAAAGATCAGTCGGCTGATGGTTTCTTTGATCATCTCCGTCACCGGAATGCGAACGCTGGAAAGCGACGGCACGATATAAGGTGCGATGGCCACGTCGTCAAAACCGATCACCGATACCGCGTCCGGGGTGGCCACACCGCTGTCGTGCAGCTGCTTCATAGCACCGATTGCCATATCGTCGTTACTCGCCACCAGCGCCGTAAAGGTTGCCCCCCGAGCCAACAGCTCGGAAACCGCCGCGGCACCACTGGCCGGGTTCCACTTTCCCTGCGAAATCAGCTCAGGGCGTAGCGGGATCTGGTGCTGTGCCAGTGCGTCCTTGTAGCCGGAGAGACGTTCAACCCCGGTGGGTGAATCCAGCGAACCCGTGATAAATGCGATCTCTCTGTGCCCTTTCTCAATCAGCTGCGACACCGCCTCCTGACAGGAAGCTTTATGATCGGACCAGACGCTGTGGCTGCTGTTTTTCCGCAAGCGGCGGTTAAGCACCATAATCGGTTGCTCACACTTCTCGACGATCTCATCCATCTCATCCACACTCAGGAAACGCGGGTAGATAATCACCGCATCGCAACGCATATCGAGTAAATACTGGATCGCCTCACGCTCTTCATCAGCGCTGTGCTTGCCGTCAGCAAGGATCAGCTGTCGCCCTTTTTCTTCTGTCATCCGCGCGGCGTTAAACAGCAGTTCGCTAAAGTAGACGCCGTGGTACAGGGTGTTTGTCACTACCAGCCCCAGCGTCTGGGTGCGTTTGGTCGCCAGGTTGCGCGCCAGTAAATTCGGGCGATAGCCGCTCTCTTCAATGGCCTGAAACACCCGGTCTTTGGTCTCCTGGCTGACATAGCCATTTCCCGACAGCACCCGGGATACCGTTGCTTTCGAAACGCCTGCCCGCTTCGCCACTTCAAGCATCGTGGTCATCTTGTTATTCCGTCTGAAACTGATGGAGCGCAGTGTACTGCACTGCAGAAAAATTGTCGCAGCGATGAAATCACGCTTTTTGCACCGCCTGGTGATCATCATCACGAAATGAAAAAATGGTCGAAATGTGATCTTGTTTCATTCAAATAAACTCATGATGATTATGTGGAACCGGTTTCCTACATTTCTCACAACGATAACAGGATCTCATCCGATGGCCAAAAATTACGCTGCGCTGGCGAATGATGTCGTCAGCGCGCTGGGCGGCAAAGAGAACATCGTCGCCGTCACCCACTGCATGACGCGTCTGCGCTTCGTCCTGAAAGACGAAAGCCTCACCGACGCTGCGCGTCTGAAAAGCATTAGCGGCGTGCTCGGCGTAGTGCGCAACGACAACCAGTGCCAGGTGATCATTGGCAACACCGTTTCTCAGGCCTACCGCGAGGTAGTCAGCCTGCTGCCAGCCGACCTGCAGCCTGCATCACCGGAAGGTCCACAGAAGTTGACATTGCGCCGCATTGGCGCCGGGATCCTGGATGCGCTCATCGGCACCATGTCGCCGCTGATCCCGGCGATCATCGGTGGCTCGATGGTTAAACTGCTGGCGATGATCCTTGAGATGACCGGCGTGCTGCCTAAAGGCGCGCCGACGCTCACCATTCTCACCGTGATTGGCGACGGTGCCTTCTTCTTCCTGCCGCTGATGGTGGCGGCCTCGGCAGCGGTGAAATTCAAAACCAACATGTCGCTGGCGATCGCCATTGCAGGGGTTTTGGTTCATCCGAGCTTTATCGAGTTGATGGCGAAAGCCGCGCAGGGCGAGCATGTTGAGTTCGCCTTCATTCCAGTAACGGCAGTGAAATACACCTACACCGTGATCCCGGCGCTGGTGATGACCTGGTGCCTGTCGTACATCGAACGCTGGGTCGATCGCATTACCCCGGCAGTGACCAAAAACTTCCTCAAACCGATGCTGATCGTGCTGATTGCCGCCCCGCTCGCCATTGTGCTGATTGGGCCGCTGGGGATCTGGATCGGTAGCGCCATCTCCGCGCTGGTTTACACCATTCACGGCTATCTGGGCTGGCTCTCCGTGGCGATCATGGGAGCACTCTGGCCGCTGCTGGTGATGACCGGGATGCACCGCGTCTTTACGCCAACCATCATCCAGACCATTGCCGAAACGGGCAAAGAAGGGATGGTCATGCCGTCGGAAATCGGCGCCAACCTCTCCCTTGGCGGTTCGTCTCTGGCGGTAGCCTGGAAAACCAAAAACCCGGAGCTGCGCCAGACGGCGTTAGCGGCGGCAGCCTCTGCCATCATGGCGGGGATCTCTGAACCCGCGCTGTACGGTGTAGCGGTACGGCTGAAACGTCCACTGATTGCGAGCCTGATCAGCGGTTTTATCTGCGGTGCGGTGGCCGGCATTGCCGGACTTGCCAGCCATTCGATGGCCGCACCTGGGTTGTTTACCAGCGTGCAGTTCTTCGACCCGGCGAACCCGATGACCATCGTCTGGGTGTTCGGTGTCATGGCGCTGGCGGTGGTGCTGTCGTTCGTTCTGACCCTGATATTAGGTTTTGAAGATATCCCGGTCGAAGACGATGCTGAAAAAGCGCGCGCCCTACAGAGTGCCCCGGTACAGAGCAAAGCAGCAAAAGCATAAATTGAGAGTGAGGTAAGAATGTCTGTTTTTCCAAAAGGATTTTTATGGGGCGGCGCGCTTGCCGCCAACCAGAGTGAAGGCGCTTATCGCGAAGGCGGCAAAGGGCTCACAACGGTCGATATGATCCCCCACGGCGCGAATCGTCTGGCGGTAAAGGTCGGTAAGGAAAAGCGGTTTTCGCTGCGTGACGACGAGTTCTACCCGAGCCACGAAGCGATTGATTTTTATCATCGCTACAAAGAAGACATCGCCCTGATGGCGGAGATGGGGTTTACGGTGTTCCGCACCTCAATTGCCTGGAGCCGCCTCTATCCAAATGGCGATGAGCCGCTGCCCAATAAAGAAGGTATTGCCTTCTACCGCGCGGTGTTTGAAGAGTGCAAAAAGTACAACATCGAGCCGCTGGTGACCCTCTGCCACTTCGACGTACCGATGCACCTGGTGACGGAGTACGGTTCCTGGCGCAACCGCAAGATGGTCGATTTCTTCGCCCGTTACGCCCGCACCTGCTTCGAGGAATTTAATGGTCTGGTGAAATACTGGCTGACCTTCAATGAAATCAACATTATGTTGCACAGCCCGTTCTCTGGCGCGGGCCTGGTATTTGAAGAAGGCGAGAACGAAGATCAGGTGAAATATCAGGCCGCACACCACGAGCTGGTGGCGAGCGCGCTGGCGACCAAAATCGCCCACGAGGTAAACACGGGAAATCAGGTCGGCTGCATGCTGGCGGGCGGGAATTTCTACCCGTACTCCTGCAAGCCAGAAGACGTGTGGATGGCGCTGGAGAAAGATCGCGAGAACCTGTTCTTTATCGACGTGCAGGCGCGCGGCAGCTATCCAGCCTACTCCGCCCGCGTATTCCGCGAGAAAGGCGTGGTGATTGTGAAAGATCCTGGCGACGACGAACTGCTGAAAAACACCGTCGATTTTGTCTCGTTCAGCTATTACGCTTCGCGCTGCACGTCGGCAGATATGAACGCGGGCAACACCAGCGCCGCGAACATCGTGAAATCCCTGCGCAACCCGCATATTCAGGTGAGCGAATGGGGCTGGGGCATCGACCCGCTCGGCCTGCGCATCACCATGAACATGATGTACGACCGCTACCAGAAGCCGCTGTTCCTGGTGGAAAACGGTCTCGGGGCGAAAGACGTTATTGATGAAAACGGCGAGATTAACGACGACTACCGCATCAGCTATCTGCGCGAGCATATTCGCGCGATGGGTGACGCGATTGAGGACGGCGTGCCGCTGATGGGCTACACCACCTGGGGCTGCATCGACCTGGTGGCCGCCTCAACGGGTGAGATGAGCAAGCGCTACGGGTTTGTGTACGTTGACCGCGACGACGCCGGAAACGGCACGCTGGACAGGAAACGCAAGAAATCGTTCTGGTGGTATAAGAAGGTGATTGCGAGTAACGGGGCGGATCTGGAGTAGACTGTTGCCCTCACCCCGACCCTCTCCCACAGGGAGAGGGAGATCGGTTTGGCACAGCTCAGAGCCGGGAAAATCCCCCGTCCCCACACCATCCCGCAAGCCGGGAATAAACCACTTCGACCGCCGCTTTCACCGGCGGCGTCATCGGGTAATAAAACCCAACAATGTCCGGCTGAATCCCCAAAAACAGCACCTCGCCCACGTCGTCTTTAATCTGATCGACCAGGTAGTTCAGCGGCATATTGTGGGTGGTCATCATAAACATCTCGGCGATGTCATCCGGGTCAATCAGGCGGATCTCGCCGGGGTTGAGCCCCATATCCGTGGCATCAACGATCAGCAGCCTGTCCGGGTGCAGCTCACGAATCGCAACCACGTCGTTTTCCGGCGCGCTGCCACCGTCGATGACCACCCAGTTACCCTGAGAATTTGCCGCGCACATTTCTGCCAACAATGGGCCTGCGCCGTCATCGCCCATCATGCTGTTGCCAACACACAGTAAAACGTCAGTCACGTAATCTCCTCACCATCAGGTAGATGGCGCTCTCCTGATGAATATCGTGCAGCATGCTAAGCAGCGTTTTGCTCCACGCCTGCTGCTCAGGGGTTTGCCTGTTCAGCGCCGCGTCAAACGCGTTCGCCAACATCGCAATGTGGTTGGCGTCGATGACGATCTCGCCGTACTTCGGCACGCCTTCCATCTTGCGCCGCGCCGTACTGCCCTCCTCCAGCGTGGCGATCCACGCCAGATACTCGGGCCACGGGCAGCTTAACGCCGTTTCCAGGCAGTCAATCACCCCGAGGTGATGCCCAATCGCCAGGCTGTAATAGACCACCTGCTGCGCCGCATCCGGCGTGGCATCGTTCTCATCAATAAACTTACGGCTCAGCTGACTGAACACCACCGTTTCACTCATCGGATACGCGCCTCTTCCACGATGTTGTTCAGGTTTGCCACAATCTCATTCAAACGCGGATCGTTCTCCGCCTCCAGCCAGCGAGCCACCTGATGCTCACCCTGACTCAGCAGACGCAGGTAATCGTCGGCAATCTGGCGACCATAGCGATAGCCCGCCAGTTTGCGCGCCGTGCGATCGACCTTCACCCGCAGCGGCTGCACCATGTCCGGGTGCAGGATGGTCGCAGGCTGGTTATCAAGCTCCCCAGGTTCACGAGCATGAATTTTCTGCTCCAGCAGGCCAAGCGCCATGGCAAAACCGTACAGCGTTGCGGCAGGTGTCGGTGGGCAGCCCGGAATGTAAACATCCACCGGCACGATTTTGTCAGTGCCACCCCAGACGCAATACAGATCGTGGAAAATGCCGCCGCTGTTGCCACAGGCTCCGTACGAGATACAGATTTTCGGGTCAGGCGCAGATTGCCAGGCGCGCAGCGCAGGCGAGCGCATGGCGCGGGTGACGGCGCCGGTAAACAGCAAAATGTCGGCATGGCGCGGAGACGGTACAACTTTGATGCCGAAACGCTCGGCGTCAAACAACGGCGACAGGGTGGCGAAGATCTCAATCTCGCAGCCGTTGCAGCCGCCGCAGTCCACGCGGTAGACATAGGCCGAGCGTTTGATTTTTTTCAGCAGCGACGCCTTCATGCTGGCGATGGACTCATCCACCGTCATCGGCACCGGAATGCCGTTATCGTCGCGCGGGCCCAGTAGGTTTTCCATCAGCTGGCCTCTCTCATATGGCGGGTAATATCAATGCGGTCGGACGGCAGCAGGCACTTCTGACGCTTACACTCCGGGCAGGTTTCAAAGCTTTCACGATGATGCTCTGCACGAGCGTCTCCATTGTGCTGCAACAGCGCGATGGCATAGTCGATCTCTTTTTGCACGGCGAATGGACGCTTGCAGACGCGACAGTTACACAGTTCAAAGCGCGACTGCTGCAGGAAGTCTTCTTTCTTCCATACCGCCAGCTCGTATTCCTGTGACAAGCGGATTGCGACCGTCGGGCAGACCTCTTCGCAGCGGCCACAGAAGATGCAGCGCCCGAGGTTAAACTGCCAGGCCAGTTCACCGGTTTTGAGGTCCGTTTCCACCGTCAGGGCATTCGACGGACAGGCGTTTACACAGGCCGCGCAGCCGATGCACTGCTGCGGATTGTGTTCCGGCTTACCGCGAAAGTTTTTATTCACCGGCATCGGCTCCAGCGGATAACTGCTGGTTACCGCGCCGGTTTTGATGACTTTTTTAATAAAGGTAAACATGACGAGTCCTTATTTCAGCGGCGAGTTCTTACGCTCAATGCTGTAGCGCTCAAGCTCTTTATATGGCACCACCTGGCTTTTCTTCTTGCGCACATCCACCACCGTCATGCGGTCGGTACAGGAGTAGCACGGATCAAGGCTGCCGATGATCAGCGGCGCGTCGGAAACCGTGTTTCCACGCAGCATATAGCGCAGGGTTGGCCAGTTGGCGTAGGTTGCCGCACGGCAGCGCCAGCGGTAGAGCTTCTGGTTGTCGCCGGTCATGCTCCAGTGGATGTCATCTCCACGTGGCGCTTCGGCGAATCCCAGCGCGAAGCGGTTTGGAATGTAGGTGAAACCTTCAACCATCAGCGGGCCGCCCGGCAGGTTATCCAGACCGAAGTCGATCATGTTCAGGGCGGTGAACACCTCATTGATGCGCACTTTGAGGCGAGAGATAACGTCGCAGCCCTGCTCGCTGTGCACGGTCATCGGCAGCAGGCCATAACCGACGAACGGGTGATCGGCACGGGTGTCGCGGGCGTGGCCGCTGGCGCGCACCATCGGACCCACGTTGCTGAAATCACGGGCGATTTCAGGGTCAAGACGACCAATCCCGACGGTACGCTGCTCGATGTTTGGCGTGCTGAGCAGCATATCCACCAGCTCCTGCACGTCGCGACGCATCTGCTGCGCCAGCTGGCGGGTCTGGATCATGTCGTCTTTCAGCAGGTCACGGCGGATCCCGCCGATCAGGTTCAGACCGTAGGTTTTACGTGCGCCAGTGAGGATCTCCGCCATCTTCATCGACGCTTCACGCACGCGGAAGAACTGCATAAACCCGGAGTCAAAACCGACGAAGTGGCAGGCCAGGCCGAGGTTCAGCAGATGCGAGTGCAGGCGCTCCACCTCCAGCAGGATGGCGCGGATCATCTGCGCGCGCTCTGGCACCACAATTCCCATGCCATTCTCCACCGAGGTGGTGTAGGCGGTGCTGTGGGCAAAGCCGCAGATGCCGCACACGCGGTCAGAGAGGAACGTGACTTCGTTGTAGCCCATGCGGGTCTCCGCCAGCTTCTCCATGCCGCGGTGGACGTAGAACAGGCGGTAGTCGGCGTCGATAATGTTCTCGCCGTCGACAAACAGGCGGAAGTGGCCTGGTTCATCGGAAGTCACGTGCAGCGGACCAATCGGCACCACGTTGTTCTTTTTACTGCCCAGCTCGTTGATGAACTCGTAGGTTTCGCTGTCGGTGGTCGGGGCCGGACGCTGGCGGTAGTCCATGCTGTCCTTGCGCAGCGGATAGAGTTCGTCCGGCCAGTCGTCCGGCAGCACCAGGCGACGTTCATCCGGCAGGCCTACAGGCACCAGCCCGTACATGTCGCGCACTTCACGTTCGCCCCATACGGCGGCGGGCACGCGCGGCGTGACGGACGGATACTCCGGTTTGTTTGGGTCCACTTCAACGCGTACGGTGAGCCAGCACTTCTCGAACTGCTCCATCGACATCACGTAGTACACCGCATAGTTGCCACACAGCTGGCGCTCGTCGTTGCCGAACAGCACAGAGAGCCAACCGCCCTGCTGGTAATAGAGAAACTCCACCACTTCCGGCAAATAGTTCACCTTAACGGTGACGGTGATCTGGTCTTTGGTTTGCCAGGACTCCTCCAGCACGACGCCAGGGAAAGCCTGATGTAACGCGGCGAGATACTGCTGACCTTTCTTTTCTTCAGACATAAAAACTCTCTTTAATCACGCCACCAGCAAGGAGACGAACGCTAAAAATGCGAAACCAAAACCGGCCCAGGTGATGCGCGATGTCGCGACAAAGCGCAGACGCGCCATGCTGTTTTCAAACAGGGCAATCACCAACACGCCGACCAGAAGTTTGAGCGCCGCAACGACCACGGCCAGCACCAGACCACTCACCGAGAAATGCGTCATCTGCCCCCACGGGAAGAAGACACCGACAAACATCTGCAGCACCACCAGCTGTTTGAGGCTGATGCCCCACTTCAGTACCGCAAAGCCATAGCCGCTGTACTCCGTCAGCGGCCCTTCCTGCAGCTCCTGCTCCGCTTCCGCGAGGTCAAATGGCAGTTTGCCCATCTCAATAAAGGTGGCAAACGCGCAGGCACACAGCGCCAGAACCAGCGGAATGGAACGGGCCAACGGCCAGTGATAAACGGTGTTAGTGATAAAACTGATGTGGGTAGAGTCTGCAACCTGCGCCGCCACCCAGAGCCCCAGCAGCAGGATCGGCTCGACGAGCACGCCGAGCATCGCCTCACGGCTGGCGCCAAGACCGGTAAACGGACTCCCCGTGTCCAGGCCCGCAATCGCAAAGAAGAAACGGGCGATGGCGAAGAGATAGATAAGCGTGATCAAATCACCCAGTACCGGCAACGGTGAACCCACCGTCACCACCGGCAGCGCGGTGGCGATGGTGAGCATCACGCCCACCATCACAAACGGTGTCAGGCGGAAAACCCAGCCTGCAGCATCCGGGGCCACGCTCTGGCGAGTGAGCAATTTGAAGAGATCGCGGTACTCCTGCAGCACGCCAGGCCCGCGACGGTTATGCATCCGGGCGCGCGCCACGCGGCTCACCCCGGAAAGCAGCGGCGCAATGGCGAATAACACCAGCGCCTGAAGTAGTGCCAGTAACAAACTCATGTCAGGCTCCTCGTGAAATCACAATCACTACCAGCACCGCCAGCTCGATAACGGCCAGACGGCGGAACAGCGCAGGCACAGCAGCGCTCTGCCAGCCAGGGATCCAGGCCACCGGGTTCAACCAGTGGCGCAGCTTCAGCACGGCAGCAAAGTTCTCTTTCACCGGCATGGCAAAGCCGTGGGCGGTGATCACCATTGATTGTTCATGTTCATAACCGCAGGCCCACGCCGCACCGCGCGAGCGGGAGGCAAGTCGGTCGCGTTTGAAGAACAGCATCAGAATGAATGGCAGCAGCGGCGCGGCAATCAGCAGCAGCGCAATCATCGGCTGAGAGACGGTGGTATTCGCGACGGTCAGCGGCAGCGGAATAGCGCTTCCCAGCAGCGGCAGCAGCCACGGTGCGGCCACGCCGCCCGCGATGCAGCACAGCGCCAGCGCAACCACGCTCCCCCCCATCAACACCGGTGCACAGCAGGCGTTTTCAGCTTCGCGGGTGCGCGGCGCGCCGAGGAAGGTGACGCCGTAGACTTTCGCCATACACATCACCGCCAGCGCCCCGGTAATCGCCAGCCCGACCGCCAGAAGCGGCCCCAGCAGACGGGCGATAAACGCTTCGCTCTGGCCGAGCGCGAAGAAGGACTGATAGATCACCCACTCCCCGGCAAAGCCGTTGAGCGGCGGCAGCGCCGCCATCGCCATCAGACCGACCAGCATCGCCAGTGAAATCACGGGCATCTTTTTGCCAATGCCGCCAAGCTTTTCGATATCGCGATGGCTAGTGCGGAACCAGACGCTCCCCGCCCCCAGGAACAGCGTGCTTTTAAACAGGCTATGGTTAATCAGGTGATAGAGACCGCCGATAAAACCGGCGGCAATCAGCGCCGGTTGATTGAGCGCTAACCCGGTCACGCCCGCGCCAATACCGAGCAGGATGATGCCGATATTTTCCAGCGTGTGGTACGCCAGAAGACGCTGGATATTATGCTCCATCAGGGCGTACAGACCGCCGACGAACGCCGTGATCATCCCGGCGATCAGCAGCACGACGCCCCACCACAGCGGCGGCTGGCCGCCGGTCAGCGTAATTGCCAAAATGCCGAACAGACCGACCTTCATCACCACCACAGAAAACAGCGCGGCAGCAGGTGCGGAGGCATTCGCATGCGCCTGCGGCACCCAGCCGTGCAGCGGGATGATCCCGGCGAGCAGGCCAAAGCCAATCACGCCCAGCAGCCAGACGTCATTCCCCAGCGGATGGCCGTTGAGTGCCGAGAAGTCCAGCGTGCCGAAGCGCTGCCACACCAGCCAGCAGGCCAGCGCCAGCAGCAGCGTCCCGAGACGGCCCAGCGCAAACCACAGTTTGCCGGAGGCGCTGCAGCCCGTCAGGAAGACACCACACAACGCCATGATTTCCGCCATCACCACCAGCGCCCCGAGGTTACTGGCAATAACGGTACAGACCGCCGTTGCCAGCAGCAGGTTAATCAGCAGGCCGTTGGCTTTAATATTCTGATGGCGGTGCCAGTCAATATTGAACAGACTGATAAACAGACCGCACAGGCCAAACGTCACCAGCCAGATGGCATTTAGCGGCGTAATCTCCACGGTGTGGCGAATCAGCGGCATCACGGCCTCTACGGATTGACCACCGAGCAGGACGACACCGCCCGCCGCCAGCGTCATCAGGCTACCGACCGCCCCGCCGATTCCGGCGATCCAGCCGCTCAGGGTTTTATGCAAAGAGAAGATCAGCGCCAGTACTGCGGCGGCGGTAAAGTACGCCACGGCGCTGTTGATCATGGTTATGGCGTTCATTTCGCCTCCTCATTAAGCGCCTGCAGAAGCGAAAGATCGCCAAAATCGCTATTGATGGTCAGCTCACGTTTACGCTTGCTGGTGCGGGCGATATCGCGGATGTTAACCAGAATCAGCGCTTTGGTCGGGCAGGTGCGTACGCACGCTGGACCTTGCTCATCAAAGCTGCACAGGTCGCATTTCACCGCGACGGCACGAATGCCGGGGACCCAGTCAAGCAGCGTACTTACCTTCGCGGGGGCCGGGGGCGCAGGAGGGGCTTTCGGCGTGTTGGCATTAGCCGGAATATGCAGCGGGCGGCTGCCGGAAAATTCAATCGCGCCGAACGGGCAGGCAATGCCGCACAGCTTGCAGCTCACGCACAGGCTTTCGTTCAGCTGGACAGCGCCATCAACGCGAGTGATGGCATTCACAGGGCAAACACCCGCGCAAGGGGCATCTTCACAGTGATGACAGAGCTGCGGGGCAGACTCTTTTTCATTACGCATGATGTGCAGACGCGGCATGGACTGCAACCCATGCAGGCGATGCGTTTCCGAACACGCCGCCTCACAGGTTCGACAGCCAATACAGACCGTCGAGTCAGCAATTACAAAACGGTTCACCGGGTTATCCTCTGGTGATAGTCATTTTTGACGAAAAACTGTCTTGTCGACATTTCTCGACACGTAAGAGTCAGGCCACATTCGCTGAGGCATGCCCATCCATCAACTGCGCCAGATTGACCGGGAGATCGTGTTCAACGGCGGCGTATAAACCGTCATAAACTGGCGCAATTTTTTCCAGATAGTGCTCCAGCACCTGCTGGCGATCGCGGTTACTGACGTGACCATCCACCATGCCGTCTGCCATCAGCTGTGCCTTCGCAATACACTGTTTTTCACCATCTTTTGTCTCGAGGTAGTACTCGATGGTGTGGCTGTTGAAGTTATCCGCCAGGGTAACGTTGATGGTGAAATGGCCGAAGAGGACAAAGCGCATATCACCTTGTGCCGCGCAGCTCATTGCGTGGTGAAGACGTGCTTTCGACAGGGTGATGCCCTGAACCAGAGAGTTGCAGTACAGGTGCCACTGGTCCTGTAATTGCTGATGGCGCTGCGCGATGTAATCCGCTTTTTCGCTGATTTCCCAAATAGTCATAAAAGGTATCCGGTTAATGGAGATAGCGGCTGTTAAGCAGATTCCATGCCAGTTTTTATTGTGTTGATTTTAAATGATTTTCAACAAGAGACACCTGTCAACTCCGCGGTGTCGACGTGTCATTTCGACAGCGTTGACATCGTCACCCCTTAACAAAAATCAAGCTGGCATTGTTATTGCATTACCGGGGCAATTCATTGAGGAGGCGTCATGCACGAAATCACCCTCTGCCAGCGGGCTCTGGAACTTATCGAACAGCAGGCAGTGCAAAACCACGCGAAACGCGTCACCGGTGTCTGGCTGAAAGTCGGGGCATTTTCCTGTGTCGAGACCAGCGCCCTGACCTTCTGTTTTGAGCTGGTATGCCGCGGCACGCTGGCGGAAGGCTGCGAACTCCATATTGAAGAGCAGCAGGCAGAGTGCTGGTGTGAACAGTGTCAGCAGTACGTCACCCTGCTTTCATCGAAGGTTCAGCGCTGTCCGCAATGCCAGAGTGCCGGGCTGCGCATCGTGGCGGATGACGGCATGCAGATCCAACGACTCGAAATCGAGAAGGAGTAAATTATGTGTAGCACCTGCGGTTGCGGCGAAGGCAACCTGTATATTGAAGGGGATGAACATCGTCCTCACTCCGCGTTTCGCTCCGCGCCCTTTTCACCCGCCCCACGCCCTGCATCGGCATTAACCGGTATCATTTTCACTCCTCAACAATCTGACGCGGGTGATCTGCATTACGGCCACGGCGAAGCGGGGACGCATGCGCCGGGCATCAGCCAGCGCCAGATGCTGGAAGTCGAAATTAACGTGCTGGACAAAAATAACCAGATCGCCGCCCGCAACCGCGCACGCTTTGCTACCCGCAAACAGCTGGTGCTGAATCTGGTCTCCAGCCCCGGGTCCGGCAAAACCACGCTGTTGACTGAGACCCTCAAACGCCTGAACGAGCGTGTCTCCTGTGCGGTAATCGAAGGCGATCAGCAGACGGTTAACGACGCCGCCCGTATTCGCGAAACCGGCACGCCTGCCATTCAGGTCAATACAGGCAAAGGCTGCCACCTGGATGCGCAGATGATTGCCGACGCTACCCCGCGTCTGCCACTGGCAGATAACGGCATCCTGTTTATTGAAAACGTCGGCAACCTGGTTTGCCCGGCGAGCTTTGACCTCGGTGAACGGCATAAAGTGGCCGTGCTTTCGGTGACCGAAGGCGAAGACAAGCCGCTGAAATACCCGCATATGTTTGCCGCCGCGTCCATCATGCTGCTGAACAAGGTTGACCTGCTGCCATACCTGAATTTTGACGTGGATAAGTGCCTGGCGTATGCCCGTGAAGTCAACCCGGACATTAACATCCTGCTGGTGTCCGCCACGCGCGGCGACGGTATGGAAAGCTGGTTGAACTGGCTGGAGAGCGAACGATGTGCATAGGCGTACCGGGACAAATTCACGCCATTGACGGGAATCAGGCCAGAGTGGATGTGTGTGGATTATTACGCGATGTAGACCTGACGCTGGTCGGCAGTGTTGATGAAACTGGCGCTTCACGCCTCGGCCAGTGGGTGCTGGTGCACGTGGGGTTTGCCATGAGCGTGATTAACGAAGCGGAAGCGCGCGACACGCTCGATGCGCTGCAAAATATGTTCGACGTAGAGCCTGACGTGGGCGCTCTGCTGTACGGCGAGGAGCGATAGCAGATGCGTTACGTTGATGAATACCGCGCGCCAGAACAAGTGATGCAGCTTATCGAACACCTGAAAACGCGAGCAGCCCTGCTGGACTACAGCGCAGCAAAACCGCTGCGCATTATGGAAGTGTGCGGTGGGCATACCCATGCCATCTTCAAATTTGGTCTCGACCAGCTTCTGCCAGAGAACATCGAGTTTATTCACGGCCCTGGCTGTCCGGTGTGTGTTCTGCCAATGGGACGAATCGACAGCTGTATCGAAATCGCCAGCCAGCCCGACGTCATTTTTTGCACCTTTGGCGACGCGATGCGTGTGCCAGGGAAAAATGGTTCACTATTGCAGGCTAAAGCGCGCGGAGCGGACATCCGGATCGTCTACTCTCCGATGGATGCCCTGACGCTGGCAGCGGATAATCCCACCCGTAAAATCGTGTTTTTCGGTCTCGGTTTTGAAACCACCATGCCGGCCACGGCAATCACGCTACAGCAGGCCAGATCCCGCAACATCAAGAACTTTTTCTTTTTCTGCCAGCACATTACGCTCATCCCCACGCTGCGTAGCCTGCTGGAAGAACCGGGTAACGGCATTGACGCTTTTCTGGCACCGGGCCATGTCAGCATGGTCATCGGTACAGACGCCTACGGTTTTATTGCTGAACAGTACAACCGTCCATTAGTGGTGGCTGGTTTCGAACCTCTTGATCTACTGCAAGGCGTGACCATGCTGGTTGAGCAGAAAATAGCAGCCCTGAGTACGGTGGAAAATCAGTACCGCCGCGTCGTGCCCGACGCAGGCAATACACGCGCTCAGCAAGCCATTGCGGAGGTGTTTAGCGTCGAAGGCGACAGTGAATGGCGCGGCCTGGGACTGATTGCCGAATCCGGCGTGCGTCTGACGCCTGCGTATCAATCATTCGATGCTGAAGCGCATTTCCATCCGCAACCACAACAGGTTTGCGACGATCCCCGGTCTCGCTGCGGCGAGGTCCTCACGGGCAAGTGCAAACCTCATCAATGCCCGTTATTTGGCAACACCTGTAACCCGCAAACGGCGTTTGGCGCGCTGATGGTCTCCTCAGAAGGAGCGTGTGCCGCGTGGTATCAGTATCGCAATCAGGAGTGTGAAGCATGAGCACGGTGGAAATGGCGCATGGCAGCGGTGGACAGGCAATGCAGCAGCTGATTAGCAGGCTGTTTATGGAGGCTTTTAACAACCCCTGGCTCGCTGAGCAGGAAGACCAGGCGCGTATTGATCTGGCAACCCTCACCGCGCAAGGCGACAGGCTGGCGTTCTCCACCGACAGCTATGTGATTGACCCGCTGTTCTTCCCGGGCGGCGATATCGGCAAGCTCGCCGTCTGCGGCACGGCAAACGACGTCGCCGTCAGCGGTGCCGTTCCGCGCTACCTCTCCTGCGGGTTTATCCTCGAAGAGGGATTGCCGATGGAGACGCTCACAGCAGTGGTCAACAGTATGGCGCAGACCGCTCGCGAGGCGGGGATTGCCATCGTCACAGGTGATACCAAAGTGGTGCAGCGCGGCGCAGCCGACAAGCTGTTCATCAACACCGCCGGCATGGGGGCGATCCCTGCCAATATTCACTGGGGGGCACAACAGCTTAACGTCGGCGACGTGCTTCTCGTAACAGGAACGCTGGGCTGTCATGGAGCGACTATCCTTAACCTGCGCGAAGGTTTAGGGCTGGATGGCGAACTGCGCAGCGACTGCGCGGTGCTCACCCCGCTTATTCAGACACTGCGTACCATTCCGGGCGTAAAAGCCCTTCGCGACGCCACCCGTGGCGGCGTGAATGCCGTGGTACATGAGTTCGCGGCAAGCTGCGGGTGGGGTATTGAACTTAGCGAGCGAAGTCTGCCTGTTAAACCTGCCGTTCGCGGCCTGTGTGAATTATTGGGCCTTGATCCACTCAATTTTGCCAACGAAGGCAAGCTGGTGATCGGCGTTGAACGCCACGTCGCTGACGTGGTACTGAACATGCTGCATGCGCATCCTTTAGGGAAAGAAGCCGCCATTATTGGTGAAGTGGTTGAGCGCAAAGGGGTGCGCCTGACCGGGATTTTCGGCGTGAAACGTACGCTGGATCTGCCGCACGCTGAACCTTTACCCCGTATTTGCTAGGCCGCGCCATAAGCGGCCAGCGTGGAATTTTTGCTCGTTTCTACTGGAAAGCACTATGCCATATACACCAATGAGCGATCTTGGACAGCAGGGCCTGTTTGATATCACGCGCACACTTTTACAGCAGCCCGATCTCGGTGCGCTGAGCGATGCCCTGGCACGTCTGGTCAGACAATCGGCGCTGGCAGATAGCGCCGCGATTGTGCTCTGGCATAGCGGAACGCATCGTGCGAGCTATTACTCCACGCGTGATAATGACAAAACGTTTGAATACGAAGATGAAACCTATCTCGCTCATGGCCCGGTGCGCCGTATTCTCTCCCGGCCTGAAATCCTGCACTGTAATTTTGAGGAGTTCCGGCAGGCCTGGCCGAAGCTGGCGGAAAGTCCTCTCTATCACTCTTTCGGTCATTACTGCATGTTGCCGCTGGCCGCGGAAGGTCATATTTTTGGCGGCTGCGAGTTTATCCGCACAACCGACCAGCCCTGGAGCGAGGCGGAATACGAGCGTCTGCACACCTTTACCCAGATTGTGGCCGTCGTCGCGGAGCAGATCCAAAGCCGTGTCACCAATAACGTCGATTACGACCTGCTGAGCCGCGAGCGCGACAACTTCCGCATTCTGGTCGCTATTACCAACGCCGTGCTTTCCCGGCTTGATATGGATGAACTGGTCAGCGAAGTCTCGAAAGAGATCCACCACTATTTCAAAATCGATGCCATCAGCATTGCGCTGCGGGGGCATCGTAAGGGTAAGCTAAATATCTACTCCACACACTACCTCGATGAAGCCAACCCGGCACACGAGCAAAGCGAAGTGGATGAAGCGGGCACTCTTTCTGAGCGGGTCTTCAAAAGCAAAGAGATCCTGCTGCTTAACCTTGACGAGCAGGATCCGGTAGCACCCTATGAGCGGATGCTGTTTAACACCTGGGGCAACAAAATTCAGACCCTGTGCCTGCTGCCGCTGATGTCTGGCAATACCATGCTCGGCGTTCTGAAGCTGGCGCAATGTGAAGAAGGGGTGTTTACCACTGCCAACCTGAAGCTGCTGCGCCAGATCGCCGAGCGAATCTCCATCGCGCTGGATAACGCCCTCGCCTATCAGGAGATCCACCGTCTGAAAGAGCGGCTGGTGGATGAAAACCTGGCCCTGACCGAACAGCTCAACAACGTGGACAGCGAGTTTGGTGAAATCATCGGGCGCAGCGACGCGATGTACAGCGTGCTCAAGCAGGTGGAGATGGTGGCTCAAAGCGACAGTACGGTTCTGATCCTGGGCGAAACTGGCACGGGTAAAGAGTTGATTGCCCGTGCCATCCATAACCTGAGCAACCGCAATGGTCGCCGGATGGTGAAAATGAACTGCGCGGCTATGCCTGCGGGTCTGCTGGAAAGCGATCTTTTCGGCCACGAACGCGGGGCGTTTACCGGTGCCAGTAGCCAGCGCCTGGGTCGTTTTGAGCTGGCGGACAAAAGCTCGCTGTTCCTCGACGAAGTCGGCGATATGCCGCTGGAACTGCAGCCTAAACTACTGCGGGTATTACAGGAGCAAGAGTTTGAACGTCTTGGCAGCAACAAGCTGATCCAGACCGACGTGCGGCTGATTGCCGCCACCAACCGCGACCTGAAAAAAATGGTCGCTGACCGCGAGTTTCGCAGCGATCTTTACTATCGTCTGAACGTCTTCCCGATCTTCCTGCCGCCCCTGCGCGAGCGCCCGGAAGATATCCCTCTGCTGGTCAAAGCCTTTACTGCCAAGATCGCGCGCCGGATGGGGCGAAACATCGACAGTATTCCTGCCGAAACGTTACGCACACTCTCGTCTATGGAGTGGCCCGGCAATGTGCGTGAGCTGGAAAACGTTATTGAACGTGCGGTGTTACTAACGCGAGGTAGCGTGCTGCAACTGTCCCTGCCTGAGGTGACCCTTTCTGACATGACCGTGCCCACCGCCGAGATAGCGAAAGAGGGAGAAGATGAATATCAGCTCATTATGCGCGTACTAAAAGAGACCAACGGCGTGGTAGCCGGGCCAAAAGGGGCGGCCCAGCGTTTAGGGTTAAAACGGACCACCCTGTTGTCGCGTATGAAGCGTTTGGGAATTGATAAAGAGAGCCTGGTTTAAGCTGTCATTCGGGCGGTGTTTTTCTGGCACCGCCTTTTGTACCCCCTCGTAATGTCCCTCATTGACACGCAATATTTTCCTCTGTATAAAATTCCGCCTTAATAATGAGTTTCATTTGCATCAAAAAATAATGTTAATGATGGGTAGCATTTCATGAAAAAGATCTTCTGCGCGTTAGGCCTGGCGGTTGCGTCGGTCAGTTCTGCTCTGGCAACCACGTATCCTCTGACAATTGAAAACTGTGGCTATAAAGAGACGTTCACCAAAGCACCGGAACGCGTCGTGGCCCTGGGTCAGAACACCGTCGAAATTTTGCTCCTGCTGGGTCTGGAGGATAAGGTGAAGGCCAGCGCCTTCTGGCCGACCAAAGTGCTACCGCAGCTGGCGGAACAGAACGCGAAAATCAAAACCCTGACAGTTGAAATCCCTACCCTTGAATCCGTGCTTGCGCAAAATCCTGACTTTGTCCCCGCCCAGACGCCGCTGCTGCTGGGGCCGGAAAGTAAGGTCGCAAAACGCGAAGACCTGATGACCCTCGGCGTGAACAGCTACGTATCACCGGGCATGTGCGCGACCCAAAAAACCACCGGCGATATGTATGGCAGCCGCCAGAAGCTGTGGGATATGACGTATCTCTATCAAGAGATTGAGGATTTCGCCAAAATCTTTAACGTTGAAGATCGCGGCCAGGCGGTGATTGCCGATTTCAAAAAACGCGAGGCCGAGCTGCGTAAGGAATTCGGCAAGAATAAAAAAGACCTTTCGTTTGTCTTCTGGTTCTCCAGCTCATCCCCTTCTGCAGATGCTTACGTCGGTGGTAAAAATAGCCCCTCCGGGTTTATCGCCAGCCTGATGGGTGGTCATAACGCTATTACGTCCGAGACCGAATGGCCAACCGTAGGTTGGGAAAGCATTATTGCCGCAAATCCGGATGTCATCGTGGTGTCCAGCCTGGACCGCAACCGCTGGGCGCTGGATAACGCGGAAGAAAAAATCAAATTCCTGAAGAACGATCCGGCGGTCAGCCAGCTGGATGCGGTGAAAAAAGGTCATATCGTAGTGATGGACGGCCAGGCGATGAACCCGACGATTCGCACGATTTACGGGGCTGAGCAGGTCGGCGAACAGCTCAGAAAGCTGGGGCTGAACTGATGACCGTCGCTGTTCTTCAGGCCCGACAGGGCCTGGTTCTGACAACGTCATGTTTGCTCGCGTTTGTACTGTTATTTCTGGTCATCGCGCTTGGCGTCAGCGTCGGCGAGCTGTCCATCCCACTGCAAAATGTCTTTTATGCTATCAGCAATAAAATGGGGCTTACCCAGGTTCCGCTCAATCGCATCTATGAGAGTGTTATCTGGGACTTTCGCCTGAGCCGCGCGCTGGTGGCAGCCTGCTGTGGCGCGGGGCTGGCCATCTGCGGCGCAGTATTACAGAGCCTGCTGAAGAACGCGCTGGCGGAACCTTACGTGCTGGGCGTATCTGCAGGTGCGTCTACCGGCGCGGTTTCCGTCGTGGTATTGGGTATAGGCACCGGTGCAGTGTCGCTCTCTGCGGGCGCGTTTGCCGGGGCGTTTGCCGCCTTTGCCTTCGTCGCCTTCCTGACGAACGGTGCGCGTGGCGGTAATGAACGGACCATTCTGGCAGGCGTAGCCGCCTCTCAGTTGTTCAACGCCATTACCGCCTACACCATCAGCACCTCCGCCAGTGCCCAGCAAGCGCGTGATGTCATGTTCTGGCTGTTGGGCAGCTTCAGCGGCGTTCGCTGGCCTGAATTCCAGCTGGTGCTGGTGGTGGTACTGATTGGGTTAGCCGTTTGCCTCTACTATTCCCGGGCGCTGGATGCCTTTACCTTCGGCGATGATGCCGCCGCGTCCCTGGGCATTGCCGTCCCCTGGGTGCGCCTGGCACTCTTTACCACTACTGCGCTGATTACTGCCACAATCGTCAGCATGGCGGGCTCCATCGGCTTTGTAGGGCTGGTGGTGCCGCATGTGATGCGTTTCCTGTTTGGGCCGCTGCACCGCACATTGCTGATTGCCAGCGCGCTGGCAGGGGCGATCCTGATGGTGCTGGCAGATATCGCCTCACGCATGCTGATTGCCCCGCAAAGCCTGCCCGTAGGCGTGGTGACCGCGCTGGTGGGTGTACCTTTCTTTGCCGTGATTATCTACCGCTCAAGGAATAAGTGATGAGCATCTGCGCTGAAAATATTACCTGGAAGGTAGGCAAAAAAGTCATCGTTAATGACGTCTCTCTGAAGGTCTCCCGGGGTGAAACCGTCGGGCTGCTAGGACCAAATGGCTGCGGTAAATCCTCGCTTTTGCGTATCCTTGCGGGCCTTCGTCGCCCGGACATCGGCAGCGTAACCCTTGACGGGCAAGATATTTCCCGGATAGCCAAAAAGCAACTCGCCCGCCGGGTCGCCTTCGTTGAGCAACACGGGATGACCGATGCGAATATGCGCGTACGTGACGTGGTAAAGCTCGGTCGTATTCCGCACCACTCCCCTTTTTCAAACTGGAGCACGCACGATGACGAGACCGTCACCGCTGCCCTGCAACGCGTGGACATGCAGGATAAAAGCGACCAGGGCTGGCTGAGCCTGTCTGGCGGTGAACGCCAGCGGGTGCACATTGCCCGTGCGCTGGCCCAGACTCCCACTGAAATCCTGCTGGATGAACCGACCAACCACCTGGACATTCACCATCAGATGCAGTTAATGCATTTGATCAGTGAGCTGCCTGTGACCAGTATTGTCGCTATCCACGATCTCAATCATGCTTCGATGTTCTGTGATTCGTTGATTGTGATGCAAAAAGGGCAAATCGTGGCCACGGGAACACCGCAGGAGATCTTATCCGAAGAGCTGCTCTGGGACGTCTTCCGGGTAAAAACCAAAATTGAGATCTCGCCGTTCCATGGCAAAAAGCACATTCACTTTATCGTTTAGGGGCAAGTGAACAACGATGTCCCTTCGCCTTGCCACCACACTCTGGCCGCCCGTTTTACTGGGTAGCCAGTTTGTTTTTAACATTGGTTTTTATGCCGTTGTCCCCTTCCTGGCGATATTCCTGCGCGACGATATGCTGCTCTCCGGCGGGCTGATCGGGCTGATCCTGGGGCTACGCACGTTCTCCCAGCAGGGGATGTTTATCGTCGGGGGGGCGCTCTCGGATCGCTTTGGCGCGAAAGTCGTGATCCTGAGCGGGTGCGTTATCCGCGTCGCGGGTTATCTGCTGCTGGCCTTCGGGCAATCTCTGTGGCCCATTATTCTCGGTGCATGTCTGACCGGCATCGGCGGAGCATTATTCTCCCCTTCCATTGAGGCTCTGCTGGCGAAAGCGGGCACGCACAGCGAGGCGAAAGGAAAACGTAGCCGGGCGGAATGGTTTGCTCTCTTTGCTGTCTGTGGTGAGCTCGGTGCAGTGCTGGGCCCGGTTGCGGGAGCTCTGCTGACGGGGCTTGGTTTCCGCCAGGTGGCGCTGGCGGGTGCGGGGGTCTTTATCATTGCGCTAGTGGTGCTCTACTTCTGCCTCCCAGCTTCACACCACCGTTCACAGACGCTACACATACAGCCCTGGTGGACAACGTTCCGCCAGCCGCGCTTTGTCGCCTTTATCATTGCCTACAGCTCGTGGCTGTTAAGCTATAACCAGCTCTATCTGGCGCTGCCAGTGGAGATCCAGCGTTCTGGCGGTAACGAGAAAGATCTTGGCCCACTTTTTATGCTGGCCTCCATTCTGATCATTACCTTACAGTTACCGCTGGCGCGTTTTACCCGACGCGTGGGCGCGGTAAGGATCCTGCCTCTGGGCTTTTTACTGCTCTCCACCGCCTTTGCGAGCGTGGCGATGTTTGCCCCGATGACGCCGCCGGAAGGCTGGCTTCGCTTACTGCCCTCAGTCTGTTTTGTGACGCTGTTGACGCTGGGACAGATGCTGCTGGTGCCATCGGCAAAAGATCTCATTCCGCGGTTCGCCGTGGAATCAACGCTTGGCGCGCACTACGGCGCACTCGCCACCGCCGGAGGCATTGCGGTACTGGCAGGAAACTTGTTGTTTGGCAGCATGCTGGATCGCGCGCTGGTGCCCTCAACGCAGGCAATGTATCCATGGCTGCTGCTGGCCCTTTTCCCACTCTGCAGCGCGCTGGCCCTGAACGTGATTTGCCGCCCACTCAGAAGCTGAACAAGTCACTTTTTCGGGCGATACTTCACCGGTAGCTCCGGCACGGGACGGCGGTCATCAATCAGATGGCGGATAGTCAGAATGGGATGACGCCACAACATACGCGGGCCTGCCCAGCGCATGACCTGCTTCATCTCTTCACGTCTGGCAGGCTGATAGCAGTGCACCGGACACTGTTTGCAGGCAGGTTTTTCTTCACCAAATACACACTTATCCAGGCGTTTATCGGCATAAGCCTTAAGCGCTGATAAAAACCCTCTTCCTGAGAAGCCTGTGGACACTGCTTTTCATACAACGCGATCATTTTCGCAATTGTCTCTTTTTCTCGTGAAATGCGTTTACCAGACATAACGACTTACCCAGCAATAAAGTGCATTAATAATACACTTTTAAAATCCAGATTTCAGTTGTTGCATTCCTTTTTCTGAAGCCTGATTCCAGTATTAAGCCTGCACCTCATGAAAATCACTGGTATTTTATACAGGCATCAGAAATGACTATTGTCCGTGCTGCCAGGAGGCCCTATGCAAGAGATCGTGATAACCAAACCCTACCGCCATTTGAAAGTGGGATATTTCAGAAAGCGTCATGAAGACCGTAAAACCAAGATACCAAAGCGTTACAGCGTGCATGCGGCGCTGAGCTTAAAAGGTGACTGGCTTGAACAAGCAGGGTTTACCACAAATTCCCAGGTCAGAGTGGGCATAGAGCATGGAAAAATTGTCATTGAGTTAATGCCGGAAGGCACCTCGTAAAGCGCGACATTTTTCTGCGCCGTACCTTTTTTTCATGCGACAATAGAAGGAACAAACGGCCACTCAGCCGATCAAAACGGTTTATTTTCAAAGAAATGGACATCATAACTCCATGAGCACAATCGACAATTTCGACGCACATACGCCGATGATGCAGCAGTATCTGAAGCTGAAGGCACAGCATCCGGAAATCCTGCTGTTTTACCGCATGGGCGATTTTTACGAGCTGTTTTATGACGATGCTAAGCGTGCATCGCAGTTGCTCGACATCTCTCTGACCAAACGTGGCGCCTCGGCAGGTGAGCCAATCCCAATGGCAGGTATCCCGCATCACGCGGTAGAAAACTACCTGGCCAAACTGGTGAATCAGGGCGAGTCCGTCGCTATCTGCGAACAGATCGGCGACCCGGCGACCTCTAAAGGTCCGGTTGAGCGCAAAGTTGTACGCATCGTCACGCCAGGTACCATCAGTGATGAAGCCCTGCTGCAGGAGCGTCAGGATAACCTGCTGGCGGCACTCTGGCAGGACAGCAAAGGGTTTGGCTACGCGACGCTCGACATCAGCTCCGGACGTTTTCGTCTGAGTGAACCGGCTGACCGTGAAACGATGGCTGCCGAATTGCAGCGCACCAACCCGGCAGAATTACTCTATGCCGAGGATTTCGCCGAAATGGCGCTTATCGAAGGCCGTCGTGGATTGCGCCGCCGTCCGCTTTGGGAGTTCGAAATTGATACCGCGCGTCAGCAACTGAATCTCCAGTTCGGCACCCGCGATCTGATTGGCTTTGGCGTCGAAAACGCCCCGCGCGGACTGTGCGCAGCAGGTTGTCTTCTGCAGTACGTGAAAGACACCCAGCGCACCGCCCTGCCGCATATCCGCTCTATCACGATGGAGCGCCAGCAGGACAGCATCATCATGGATGCCGCTACGCGCCGTAACCTGGAGATCACCCAGAACCTGGCGGGTGGCGTCGAGAATACGCTCGCCTCGGTCCTCGACAGTACGGTGACGCCGATGGGCAGCCGTATGCTTAAACGTTGGCTGCATATGCCGATTCGGGATACCGATACGCTGGTTTGCCGTCAGCAGACGATTGCTGCGTTGCAGGATCGTTATACCGAGCTGCAGCCGGTCCTGCGCCAAGTAGGCGATCTGGAACGTATCCTGGCCCGTCTGGCTCTGCGGACAGCGCGCCCACGCGATCTTGCGCGGATGCGTCATGCTTTTCAGCAGCTGCCGGAACTGCGTACTCAGTTAAGCGACGTAGACAGCGCCCCCGTTCAGAAACTCCGCGAAACCATGGGCGAATTTACCGAGCTTCGCGAACTGCTGGAGCGCGCTATTATCGATGCGCCTCCGGTTCTGGTGCGTGATGGTGGCGTGATTGCCCCAGGCTACAACGAGGAGCTGGACGAATGGCGCGCGCTGGCCGACGGCGCAACAGACTACCTTGATAAGCTGGAAATCCGTGAGCGCGAGCGACTTGGGCTCGACACCCTGAAAGTGGGCTATAACGCAGTACATGGTTATTACATTCAGATTAGCCGCGGGCAGAGCCACCTGGCACCGATTCACTACGTGCGTCGTCAGACGTTGAAAAATGCTGAACGCTACATTATTCCTGAGCTGAAAGAGTACGAGGACAAAGTTCTCACCTCGAAAGGCAAAGCGCTGGCTCTGGAAAAACAGCTGTATGACGAGCTGTTTGACATGCTGATTCCGCACCTGGCCGACCTGCAACTGAGCGCCAGCGCGCTGGCGGAACTGGACGTGCTGGTGAATCTGGCGGAACGCGCTGAAACGCTGAACTATACCTGCCCGACTTTTACCGACAAACCCGGCATTCGCATTACCGAAGGTCGTCACCCGGTGGTAGAGCAGGTGCTGAACGAACCGTTCATCGCTAACCCCCTGAACCTGTCACCGCAGAGAAGGATGCTGATCATTACCGGCCCGAACATGGGCGGTAAGAGTACCTACATGCGCCAGACAGCGCTGATCGCGCTGCTCGCTTACATCGGCAGCTACGTCCCGGCGCAAAACGTGGAGATTGGCCCCATCGACCGCATCTTTACCCGCGTGGGCGCAGCGGACGATCTGGCTAGCGGCCGCTCAACCTTCATGGTTGAAATGACCGAAACGGCTAACATTCTGCATAACGCGACGGAACACAGCCTGGTGCTGATGGACGAAGTCGGACGCGGAACATCAACCTATGATGGTCTGTCACTGGCATGGGCCTGTGCTGAAAGTCTGGCGAATAAGATCAAGGCAATGACCCTGTTCGCAACCCACTATTTCGAGCTGACACAGTTGCCGGAGAAAATGGAAGGGGTTGCTAATGTCCACCTTGATGCGCTGGAACACGGCGACACTATCGCCTTTATGCACACGGTGCAGGATGGCGCGGCGAGCAAGAGCTATGGCCTGGCCGTCGCAGCGCTGGCGGGTGTTCCTAAAGAGGTGATTAAACGCGCGCGTCAGAAACTGCGTGAGCTGGAAAGCCTCTCACCGAATGCGGCTGCAACGCAGATTGATGGCACACAGATGTCGCTGTTAGCACCAGCGGAAGAGACGTCGCCAGCAGTAGAAGCCCTGGAAAACCTCGACCCGGATTCCCTGACGCCGCGTCAGGCGCTGGAGTGGATTTATCGGCTGAAGAGTTTAGTGTAGTTTTTTGCCGGGTGGCGGCTTCGCCTTACCCGGCCTACACAACCCGTAAGCCCGGTAAGCGCAGCGCCACCGGGCTTTTTTTTACAGCAACGGCGGAATGGTCGGCACCTGTGGTGCCTCGTCAATATCCTTCTGCGTCATGCGAAATGCTTCTGGATAGTGATCCCGACTGGTACGGCGCAGCGGTTCAGTATCACGCCAGGTATACAGGCAATGCTGGCACTGATACACAGTCCAGACCCCTTTCACGGGAGATGTCGCCATTACTTCAATGTGTTCATCGGCACAACGTGGACAAATCATCTTTTCCTCCTTATTGACGTGCAGCCAGCATCGCGGTCAGTTTTTCCGCCCAGGCTTTAGTTTCAGGTAAATCCTGTACCGGCTGGCTGTAGTGGCCACGGGTGTCCGGTGCAACTGGCGTCGTAGCATCAATAATCAGCTTGTCGGTAATACCCGCCGGGCTCGAACCAGGGTCAAGTTCAAGCACTGACATGTTCGGCAACTGCACCAGATCACCGGCCGGGTTCACTTTCGATGACAGCGCCCACATCACCTGTGGCAGGTTGAACGGATCGACATCCTCATCCACCATAATGACCATTTTCACGTAGCCCAGACCGTGCGGCGTGGTCATGGCACGTAAACCAACCGCACGAGCAAAACCGCCGTAGCGTTTTTTAGTAGAGATAATCGCCAACAGACCGTGGGTGTACATCGCGTTCACCGCCTGCACTTCCGGGAATTCCGCTTTTAGCTGCTGGTAGAGCGGCACGCAGGTGGCTGGCCCCATCAGATAGTCAATCTCGGTCCACGGCATGCCGAGGTAGAGGGATTCGAAAATCGGTTTGGTGCGGTATGAAACTTTATCAATACGCACCACTGTCATGTTACGGCCACCGGAATAGTGTCCGGTAAACTCACCAAACGGCCCTTCTATCTCACGCTTGCGGCCTTCGATCACCCCTTCGAGGATCACTTCTGACCCCCACGGCACGTCGAAACCGGTCAGCGGTGCGGTAGCAATGGGATACGGGCTTTCACGCAGCGCGCCGGCCATTTCATACTCGGACTGATCGTATTTCAGCGGCGTGGCGCCCATCAGGGTGATGATCGGGTCGTTGCCCAGCGTAATCGCAATTGGCAGATCTTCCCCGCGCTCTTCCGCTTTGTGCAGATGCAGAGCAATGTCGTGCATCGGTACCGGCTGCAGGCCCAGCTTGCGCTTGCCCTTCACTTCCATGCGGTAAATACCGACGTTTTGCTTGCCAAAATGATCGGGGTCCAGCGGATCGCGCGAGACAACGCAGGCTTTATCAAGATAAAAACCACCGTCACCGTCGTTCAGGCGAAACAGCGGCAGAATGTCGAACAGGTTAATGTCTTCACCGTCCACCGTATTCTGCGCCCAGGCCGGGTTAGCGCGGCGCTCCGGTGTGACGGGGAATTTATCCCAGCGGCGGATAAACTCGTCGATCTGTTTTTTGACCGGGGTGTTCGCAGGCAGCCCCATCGAAATGGCGTGATTCTGCCAGGAGCCAATCGTATTCATCACGACACGGGCATCGGTAAACCCGCGAATCTTGTCGAACCACAGCGCGGGGGCACCGTCGCCAATACGTCCCGTTGCGTTGGCTGCCGCAGCCAGATCCGGCTCGGCGTTTACCTCTTCCTCAATTTTCAGCAGTTGCCCTTGCTCATCGAGCGCCTGCAGGAAGCTTCTCAAATCATCAAATGCCATCTTTATTCTCCTGTGAAAAATGTTTCGCCTCCTGCAACCCGTTCCAGCGGCGTGCCTTTTTATGCTCCAGACCAAACTGGTCAAGCGCGCGGGTCACAATATGCTGGGTAATGTCATCGGCGGTTTGCGGGTGGTTGTAATACGCAGGCATGGGCGGCACCATCGCCACGCCCATGCGGGAAAGCGCAAGCATATTCTCCAGATGAACGGTGCTGAGCGGCGTTTCACGGGGAACCAGCACCAGCTTACGCCCCTCTTTCAGCACCACATCCGCCGCGCGTCCCACCAGCCCTTCGGCGTAGCCTGCGCGGATCCCCGCCAGCGTTTTCATGCTGCAGGGAATGACGATCATGCCGTCGGTGCGAAATGAGCCGGATGAGATGGTGGCGGCCTGGTCAGCCGGACTGTGGACAACGTCAGCCAGAGCAGCAACGTCCTGCGCGGTGTAAGGCGTTTCCAGCTCAATGGTGGTTTTTGCCCACTTCGACATAACCAGGTGGGTCTCCACCTCCGGAATCTCCCGCAAGGCCTGGAGTAGCGCCACGCCCAGCGGAGCGCCTGTCGCCCCTGTCATTCCCACGATCAATCTCATTCAGCACCTCAATTGTTTTGTTCGTACACGAACATTAAAACTAAACTACTCCCGAACCATTTTCCTGACAAGATCGTTCGTACACGATCACACGAATCGCTAAAAAATGCCGCGTTAAAATCCGGAGCAATAGCGGCTATCATAGTGGGAGATTTTTTCCGTCGGAGTGTTCATGGAACTAAGAAAAGAGGCGTTCCACCTGTTACGTCAGCTTTTTCAACAGCATACCGCGCAGTGGCAGCACGCCTTGCCGGAACTGACCAAGCCGCAGTATGCGGTCATGCGCTCAATTGCCGAGCATCCTGGCATTGAACAGGTGGCATTGACCGAAGTCGCGGTTAGCACAAAAGCGACGCTGGCAGAAATGCTAAGCCGCATGGAGGCGCGCGGGCTGGTCAAACGTGAACTCGATCCTGCGGATAAGCGCCGCCGGTTTGTCTTCCTGACGCCAGAAGGAGAAGCCCTGCTTGCAGGCTGTAAACCGGTTGGCAATGAGGTGGATGAGGCGTTTTTAGGACGTCTAAACAAGGCCGAGCGGGAGCAGTTCTCTGCGCTCATCAAAAAGATGATGCACGATTAATTCACGCTGGTGCGCATAAAATCGATAAAGCTGCGCACTTTTGCGGGTACATGCCGGGCATCAGGATAAACCGCGTAGATGCCCTGCCTCGCAAAGGTGTATCCCGGTAAAACCGACACCAGATTTCGCGCATCCAGTGCCTCACGCACCAGCCATTCCGGTAGTAACGCCACACCACTTCCTGCAAGAGCAAAGGCCATTAGCGCCTGCGCACTGTCCGCAAACAAACGCGGTGCTTTTTTAATCTCCAGCGTCTCTGATGCACCGCTGGCATCTTTTACCTGCCAGTGCAACGGCGAGGCCAGACGCTCGTGAACGAGCCAGTCAGCTTGTGCCAGATGTTCCAGCGATTCAATTGGATTTTTCGCCAGCCACTCGGGCGTCGCGACGGGCAGGATGGAGAAGTGCGAGATCGCAGCTGCGTGATAGCGCGAGTCGGCGAGCGTCCCCAGCCGGATGGCGACATCAAAGCGCTCTGAAATTAGGTCGGCATGCAGCGACGACGAAACATGTCTTACGCGAAGATCAGGATGCTGCTGGCTAAACCTGGCCAGCAAAGGAACCACGACCCTTGAGCCATACTCCGGTGTGGTCGTGATCCGCAATTCCCCCGTGAGCCCCCCATGATTCGCGCGTACATCGTCCTGCAATTGCTCTGCATCCTTCAGAAGCGCGACGCTGCGTTGATGAAAAAGCGCACCTGCCTCGGTTAAGGTCAGACGTCGGGTGGAACGCAGCAACAGGGTGACGCCCAGCTCAGCTTCGAGCTGGCGGATATTGAAGCTAACCACGGCTTTTGTCAGCCCCATAGCGTCGGCTGCCGCAGTGAAACTGCCGGTATCAGCTACCGCTACAAACATCGCCGTCCGCTGTAAATTAATCATCGTCACTCTTTTTACTGTCAAAATGTGTTTGACAGTATATCTCGCTTTGTCGCATTTATCCGTACCTCCCGGGCCGCTACGATACGCCACCTCACGGGAGGAACCACCATGACGTATCGCAGCAAAGTCGCCGTTGTTTATCTACTGGGCTTTTTTCTTGATTTGATCAACATGTTTATTGCCAGTGTCGCCTTTCCGGCAATAGCGCACACGTTTAACGCTACGCCTTCAACGCTAGCCTGGGTCAGTAACGGGTATATTGCCGGGTTGACGCTGGTGATCCCTTTTAGCACCGTGCTGACACGCCGCATCGGGCCAAAGCGCGTCATCCTGCTCTCGCTTTTACTGTTCAGCGCAACCTCTGTTGCCGCAGGCTTGTCTTCCTCACTGGGAAGCCTGATTGCCTGGCGAGTACTGCAGGGAGTGGGAGGAGGCTTATTGATCCCCGTCGGACAAGCACTGACCTGGCAACAGTATAAGCCCCACGAGCGTGCCAGACTTTCTTCAGCGGTCATGCTGGTGGCGTTGCTTGCTCCCGCTTGCTCGCCTGCAATCGGGGGAGTTCTGGTGCAGATGCTAAGCTGGCGGTGGATATTTTTTGCCACCCTTCCCGTTGCGGTGGTGACGTTTATGTTGGCCTCCCTGTGGCTGAAACACGAAATGCCACCGATGAAAGCGACCAGGCTGTTAAATCTGCCTTTGCTGATGAACCCACTTCTGCGTTTTTCCATGCTGGTCTATTTATGTGTACCCGGCATGTTTATTGGGGTGAACGTAACGGGTATGTTTTATCTTCAGAACGAAGCGAACATGACGCCTGCCGAAACGGGAATGCTCATGCTGCCATGGTCTCTGGCATCATTCATGGCGATCACAGCGACGGACCGCTACTTTAACCGCATCGGTCCTCGGCCACTTATTGTCACGGGTTGCCTGCTGCAGGCGCTGGGCATTTTGCTGTTGCTCAGCGTCAACTCTGCCACAACAGCGCTGTTACCGACCGTTGCGTTTGTATTGATGGGAGCAGGAGGCAGTCTTTGCAGCAGCACGGCTCAGAGTAGTGCTTTTTTGACGACGCGCCGGGAAGAGATGCCGGATGCCAGCGCCCTGTGGAATCTTAATCGCCAGTTGAGCTTTTTTGCCGGAGCCCTGCTACTGGCACAGATGCTGAACCTGGCCCAGGTATATCTGACACCTCTCGCCGCGTGGCACGGGATGTTTATTTTTGCCGCAGGCATCACCTTATTGCCTGTACTGTATGCTTTTCGTCTTAACAATAAGCAGGTGCTAACACAACTGCGACAGGAGAATTCATGACGCTTTTCGAACAAGAGATTATCGACCTCCACATTGCGCTCGAAAGCTGGTTAGGTAATGGCGAAGGTGATATTGACGCACTGCTCGCCCGTTTCCGGCCTGATTTTTTGATGGTCCCGCCTGGGGGGACCCATATCGACTATGACGGTCTTGTCAGCTTTCTGGAAAAACAGCGCGGAAGCCGTCCCGGACTGAAGATCGTCGTCGATGAATTAACAACTCGACAGACATGGAGCCACGGAGCGGTGCTTCACTACCGGGAGACGCAAACTCGTCCCGATCACCCGGTCAACGTGCGCTGGTCAACCGCCCTGCTTAATCTGGAAGGTGATTTGATCGCGTGGCGTTTGCTGCACGAAACAGCACAGCCGTAGAAAAAAAGAAAAAGGCCCGTCTCACGACGGGCCTTTTTTTGACGAAAGGTTGCTTATTCGCGGAACAGCGCTTCGATATTCAGACCTTGCCCCTGCAGGATTTCACGCAGGCGGCGCAGACCTTCAACCTGAATCTGACGAACACGTTCACGGGTCAGGCCAATTTCGCGGCCGACGTCTTCCAGTGTTGCAGCTTCATACCCCAGTAAACCGAAACGACGCGCCAGCACTTCACGCTGTTTGGCGTTCAGTTCGAACAGCCATTTGACGATGCTCTGTTTCATGTCATCGTCCTGCGTGGTGTCTTCCGGACCGTTGTCTTTTTCATCGGCCAGGATGTCCAGCAGCGCTTTTTCGGAGTCGCCACCCAGCGGGGTGTCAACCGAGGTAATGCGCTCGTTGAGACGCAGCATACGGCTTACGTCATCAACCGGTTTGTCGAGTTGTTCGGCAATTTCTTCTGCGCTTGGCTCGTGGTCCAGTTTATGGGACAACTCGCGCGCGGTGCGCAGATAAACGTTCAACTCTTTGACGATGTGAATCGGCAGGCGGATCGTACGGGTCTGGTTCATAATAGCCCGTTCGATGGTCTGACGAATCCACCAGGTCGCGTAGGTTGAGAAACGGAACCCGCGTTCCGGGTCAAACTTCTCAACTGCGCGGATGAGGCCTAAGTTGCCCTCTTCAATCAGATCCAGCAGAGCCAGACCACGATTGCCGTAACGACGGGCAATTTTCACGACCAGGCGCAAGTTACTTTCAATCATGCGACGGCGCGAGGCAACATCACCACGCAAAGCACGACGTGCGAAATAGACTTCTTCTTCGGCCGTTAACAGTGGGGAGTAACCAATCTCCCCAAGGTAAAGCTGAGTCGCGTCCAGTACACGCTGTGTGGCACCCTGCGATAACAGCTCTTCTTCAGCCAAATCGTTATCACTGGGTTCCTCTTCTACTAAGGCTTTTTCGTCAAAAGCCTCTACTCCGTTCTCATCAAATTCCGCGTCTTCATTTAAATCATGAACTTTCAGCGTATTCTGACTCATAAGGTGGCTCCTACCCGTGATCCCTGAACGAGACACCCTGGCTGGCATGCCCCGTCAAATTATCGCTGCGGCAAGTACTGCAGCGGGTTTACGGATTTCCCCTTGTAACGAATTTCAAAATGCAAGCGTGTAGAACTGGTTCCGGTGCTACCCATAGTAGCGATTTTTTGCCCCGCCTTAACTTCTTGTTGTTCCCGGACCAGCATTGTGTCGTTATGGGCGTAGGCACTCAGGTAATCATCGTTATGTTTGATGATAATAAGATTACCGTAACCGCGCAGAGCGTTACCGGCATATACAACACGTCCATCTGCGGTCGCGATGATAGCCTGTCCCTTACTCCCTGCGATATCGATCCCTTTATTTCCACCTTCGGAGGAAGAGAAGTTTTCGATAACCTTGCCGTCAGTTGGCCAGCGCCATGTAGAAATTGGCGAACTGGACGTCATACTGCTGGCAGTCGGTTCAGTAGAGCTAACCACAGGTGCCGTCACGGGTGCTGTGACAACAGTCGCAGTCCCTTTATTATTCGGCAACATTTTGTTAGCAGTCTGATCACCTGAATCCTCAGAATACGTAATTACAGGTTGTGAAGCAACCACTGTGGTGGATTTTTGTGCAGGCTTAACGCTGTTATTTTGTGCAGTCACATCGGCCGCAGAAACGGTGTTACCTGGCGTAAGTGGCTTGCCTGTGGCGTTGCCAACCTGAAGCGTTTGGCCCACTTCCAGTCCATACGGCGCCTGAACGTTGTTACGCTGGGCGAGGTCACGGAAATCGTTCCCGGTAATCCACGCAATGTAGAACAGCGTATCCCCGCGTTTCACGGTATAGGTACTGCCGCCGGTATAGCTGCCTTTAGGAATGTTCCCATACTGACGGTTATAAACTATGCGGCCATTTTGGGTCTGGACAGGTTGTTCAACTGGCTGAACCTGCATTGGCTGTGTAACAGGATGTTGCACAGGCTGAATTTGTGGTGTTTGCTGCGGCGCAGCAGTACCCATTTTAGGTGGCGGCGTGATCAACATTCCGCTGGACGTGCTACCGGAGCCGCTGTTTCCGCCGACGGAACTGACGGGCGCAGGCGCGTTGTTAGAACTTGTACAGCCTGCCAGCCAAAGCGAAACCAGTGATAATGCCGCAACACGGCTGATGGTGAATTTAGGGCTTCCCGCGCTCATTTATCCCCCAGGAATGTGTTAACTACCAGTGACTTAAAATTTACCGTGAAGGCACGACTCTTTCGCGCCACACCATACGCTGAATTTGCCTTAATAACCCTGGATAATTCCGAGTCTCAGGCCAACTCCCCCTTTACCAGAGGCACAAAGCGCACGGCTTCCACGGTGTCGATAATAAACTCGCCGCCACGTCGACGAACGCGCTTCAAAAGCTGCTGCTCGTCCCCGACAGGCAAAACAAGAATGCCCCCCTCATCCAGCTGCGACAACAGGGCTGCAGGAATTTCAGGCGGGGCCGCCGTCACGATGATAGCGTCAAACGGGGCGCGAGCCTTCCAACCCTGCCATCCATCACCGTGTCGTGTCGAAACATTATGTAAATCAAGTTGTTTCAGGCGACGACGCGCCTGCCACTGCAAACCTTTAATACGCTCAACGGAGCACACATGATGAACCAGATGCGCCAGGATGGCGGTCTGATACCCCGATCCGGTGCCAATTTCCAGTACACGGGAGTCGGGAGTCAGCTCCAAAAGCTCCGTCATGCGCGCCACCATGTAGGGCTGCGAAATCGTCTGGCCCTGCCCAATAGGCAGCGCCACGTTTTCCCACGCTTTGTGTTCAAACGCCTCGTCTACAAATTTCTCACGCGGAACCTGAGCGAGCGCTTCAAGCACGTGCTCGTCGCGGATCCCCTGCGCGCGTAGTTGTTCCAGAAGAGTTTGTACACGTTTGTTTACCATTGCGCGTTCACTCCTGCGCGATCCAGCCAGCCCGACACCACATCATGCGCGCTATACGCGGTTAAATCTACGTGCAGCGGTGTAACCGAAACATAGCCTTCATCCACGGCGGCAAAGTCGGTATCAGGACCCGCATCGCACTTATCGCCGGGAGGACCGATCCAGTAAAGCGTATTCCCACGTGGATCCTGCTGCGGGATCACCTGTTCGGCCGGATGTCGGCTTCCGCATCGCGTAACGCGAATGCCTTTAATTTCATTCAGCGGGAGATCCGGCACGTTGATATTGAGGATGCGCCCGGTACGCAGCGGCTCACGGCTGAGCGCGCGCAGGATCGAGCAGGTCACCACGGCTGCGGTGTCGTAATGCGTGTGACCGTTTAACGAGACCGCCAGGGCAGGGAACCCCAGATGTCGTCCTTCCATTGCGGCTGCCACGGTACCGGAGTAAATCACGTCATCGCCGAGATTTGGCCCGGCGTTAATACCCGAGACGACGATATCCGGGCGCGGTCGCATTAACGCGTTCACGCCCAGAAATACGCAGTCTGTCGGCGTGCCCATCTGCACGGCAATATCGCCATTTTCAAAGGTAAAAGTGCGAAGCGACGACTCCAGCGTCAGTGAGTTAGACGCTCCACTGCGGTTACGATCGGGGGCCACGACCTGCACATCCGCAAATTCGCGAAGGTGTTTCGCCAGGGTCTGAATGCCCGGCGCGTGGATCCCGTCATCGTTACTCAGCAATATTCGCATAATCACCCGATGTGTTGATAAGTTCCCTGACAACACTGGTGGCAAAGCTACCTGCCGGCAGCCAGAAGCGTAACTCGACGGTTACGTCATCCCACCAGTTCCAGCTTAACTGCTGCGGATAGAGCAGCATCGCGCGGCGTGCTGCTTCGACTTTTTCTCGCACCAGCAATGATTGTAATTCTTGTGCATTCGCAACGGCAGACTGCTCCGCAGCCAGCGCATCGCCCTGCGTCCCCCACTCGCCCGTACCGGGCAACGCGGCGGTAATCATCAGCGTTTTGGCCTCCACGCGCGACTGAACATCGGCCATTTCTTCGGCCGTTGCCACAAACCAGCTTCCGCGTCCCGCTAATTGTAGCGCATCGCCAACAACAACTTGATTCGCGTCCGGTTTTTTCAGCCTTTCGCTCACAATCTGATTAAACAACGCACTACGCGCCGCAGACAACCAAAAACTGCGTTTATTCCTGTCACGGACGGGCGCATCACTTTGTGCCCAGCGCAGCGCACCCTGCAGGTTGCTGCCGCCAATACCAAAGCGCTGAGCGCCAAAGTAGTTAGGCACGCCATCGGCGTTGATAGCAGCCAAACGCTTCTCGACGTCATCGCGGTTTGTGATTTCGCGTAGCACCAGCGTAAAATCGTTACCTTTCAAGGCGCCCAGACGCAATTTGCGTTTATGGCGGGCGTACTCCAGTACCTTACAGCCTTCAAGCTCAAATTTGCTTAAATCAGGCATCGTATTGCCGGGAACGCGTGCGCATAGCCACTGTTCAGTGACGGCGTGTTTATCTTTCTGGCCGGCAAAACTCACTTCACGAGCATGAATTTTGAGGAATTTTGCCAGCGCATCGGCCACAAAGCGGGTATTGCAGCCATTTTTCAGAATGCGCACCAGGATATGTTCGCCTTCGCCATCGGGCGCGAACCCCAGATCCTCGACCACGAGGAAGTCTTCGGGGCTGGCTTTCAGCACCCCGTTCCCCTGCGGTTTACCGTGGAGGTATGTCAGATTGTCGAAGTCTGTCATGCGTTCGCCTTCATCAGCAACGCCACGGCTTCACAGGCAATCCCTTCGCCGCGGCCGGTAAAGCCCAGTTTCTCAGTGGTGGTTGCTTTGACATTGACGTCATCCATATGGCAACCCAGATCTTCAGCAATAAACACGCGCATCTGAGGAATGTGCGGCAACATTTTTGGTGCCTGAGCGATGATCGTCACATCGACGTTGCCCAGGGTGTAACCTTTGGCCTGAATACGACGCCAGGCTTCACGCAGCAACGCACGGCTATCCGCACCTTTGAAGGCCGGATCCGTGTCAGGAAATAGCTTGCCAATATCACCCAGCGCAGCAGCACCGAGTAATGCATCGGTTAAAGCATGTAATGCCACGTCGCCATCAGAATGCGCCAGCAACCCTTTTTCATAAGGAATGCGTACGCCGCCAATGATAATTGGGCCTTCTCCGCCAAAGGCGTGTACATCAAAACCGTGTCCAATTCGCATTATGCCTTCTCCTGATGGGTCGAACGGGTAAGATAAAATTCCGCGAGCTGTAAATCTTCAGGGCGCGTCACTTTTATATTATCAGCGCGTCCTTCAACAAGCTCAGGGTGAAAACCGCAATACTCCAGCGCTGAGGCTTCGTCCGTAATGGTCGCACCTTCTTTAAGCGCACGCGTTAAGCAGTCATGGAGTAATTCGCGGGGGAAAAATTGTGGCGTCAACGCGTGCCATAAATCGACGCGATCAACGGTGTGAGCGATAGTCCGTTTACCCGGCTCAGCGCGTTTCATGGTGTCACGCACCGGCGCGGCGAGAATCCCGCCAACCTTGCTTGTTTCGCTCAGGGCCAGCAGGCGCGCGAGATCGTCCTGATGCAGGCATGGACGCGCGGCATCATGCACCAGCACCCATCGTGCATCCCCGGCGGCCCGAATGCCCGCCAGCACGGAATCGGCGCGCTCGGCACCGCCATCGACAACGGTAATCTGCGGATGATTTGCCAGCGGTAACTGCGCGAAGCGCGCATCGCCCGGGCTGATAGCGATGATCACACGCTTCACACGTGGATGCGCCAGCAGCGCCGCCACAGCATGTTCGAGGATCGTTTTATCGCCAATTGAGAGGTATTGCTTGGGACATTCTGTCTGCATGCGCCGGCCAAAACCTGCGGCCGGCACCACGGCGCATACGTCCGAAAAAGTTACTGCCATGTCGTAATCCTGGGCCTGATTATCGATTGTTTTGTGCTGAGCCCTGATTGCGTTTAGACGCATCCGGAACCAGACGATAAAAAGTTTCGCCCGGCTTAGTCATACTGAGTTCATTGCGTGCGCGTTCCTCAATCGCCTCTTGCCCGCCATTGAGGTCATCAATTTCAGCAAAGAGTTGATCGTTTCGCGCCTTAAGTTTGGCGTTTGTTGCCTGCTGAGCCGCAACGTCATCGCTCACCCGGCTATAGTCGTGCAGCCCGTTTTTACCGAACCACAGCGAATATTGCAGCCAGATCAGCAAAGCCAGCAACAGCAGCGTTAGTTTACCCATCCTGCCCCCTGAAAAACGGCATCATCATCCCAAAACGCCCCAGGGCACTACGCCGGGGGTACAGAGATGCCGCAACATCGCGGGCAAATGTACCACATTTTTTCCGCAGAATCGCCCTGCACAATATCGTCACACAGTTGGTTACTGTTTGAATTATGGCTGAAGTTAGCCCATGAGCCACAAAAATAACAGTCCAAACATCAGGACCACCGTCACAATCGTGACCACGGCACTG
Source organism: Enterobacter ludwigii (assembly GCA_023023105.1). Lineage (NCBI taxonomy): Bacteria > Pseudomonadati > Pseudomonadota > Gammaproteobacteria > Enterobacterales > Enterobacteriaceae > Enterobacter > Enterobacter ludwigii. Next base: position 3,707,660 of record CP083824.1, read on the forward strand.
TAAAGGAGTTTGCCATTGAGTAGCGAATGCAACGCAATGCCGACGACAACCGCGACGGGCATCAGCGCCAGGAAGAATGGCCAGGTGTAGAGAAAGAAGAACAGCGTATTACCGCCGTAAATGAGAAACGGGATACCCAGCGCCAGTAACCACGAGACGAAGCCGACGATGGCCCCAGGAAATGACCAGGTCGTCTCGTCGTCGGTCGCTATCGGCTCCGACCCGGTGGTAATGATGTAGTTTTCACTGTTGCGCATAGCTAATCCTGTGACCATGACTCATCGCTCGGGTAAATAGCGCCCAAACGATACCGTCTCAGGATCTGATAATATCGTCCTGTCTGAGGAGGTCTAATAATTGGCTTACTAAATTTGTTACCAATTGTTGACCTTCCAGGTGAATTTCAGGCGATTCAGGCGCTTCGTATACTGCGTCTATTCCCGTGAAATTTCGCAGTTCACCCGCACGCGCTTTCTTGTACAGCCCTTTCGGATCGCGCGCTTCACAAATCTCCAGCGGCGTATCGACAAACACTTCGATAAAGCGATCCTGCCCAACGCGCTCACGCACCATCTGGCGCTCTGCCCGGTGCGGAGAGATGAACGCAGTAAGGACCACCAGCCCGGCATCCGCCATCAGGCTCGCCACTTCCCCTACCCGACGGATATTCTCTTTACGGTCTTCGTCGCTAAAGCCCAAATCGTTGCACAGACCATGGCGCACGTTGTCACCATCCAGCAGGTATGTGCTCACGCCTTGCTGATACAGCGCCTCTTCCAGCGCCCCCGCTACCGTGGATTTACCGGAACCCGACAGCCCGGTAAACCACAGCACAACCCCACGGTGACCGTGGAGTTGCTCACGCTGAGCGACAGTGACCGGATGAGGATGCCAGACGACGTTCTCATCATGAGCAGCCATTACTTCCCTCCCAGCAGATCGCGCGCACCCCAGTGCGGGAAGTGTTTACGCACCAGCGCATTCAGTTCCAGCTCGAAGGCGCTGAACTCAGACGCCACGGCGGCCTGTTCGTTAGGCTCGCGCACCATCCCTGCACCGACGGTGACGTTAGTCAGACGGTCGATAAAGATCAGCCCGCCCGTGACCGGGTTTTGCTGATAAGGATCCAGCACCAGTGGCTCGTCGAAGGTCAGATCGACCAGGCCGATGCCGTTCAGCGGCAGCTCGGTGACGTCACGCTGGGTTAGATTGTTGATATCTACCTGGAACTGAATACCGTCCACGCGGGCGCGGGTTTTCTTGCCCGCAATTTTAATGTCGTAGCTTTGCCCAGCGGTCAGCGGCTGTTCGGCCATCCACACCACATCCACAGACGCGCCCTGTACCGCCGCCAGCGTTTCGTGCGCATCCACCAGCAGATCGCCCCGGCTGATATCGATCTCATCTTTTAGCACCAGCGTCACCGCTTCACCGGCTCCCGCCTCGGGCAGATCACCATCGAAAGTGACGATACGGGCAATAGCTGATTCCACGCCAGATGGCAGCACTTTGACGCGCTGACCCACTTTCACGAAACCAGATGCGATAGTGCCGGAGAAACCGCGGAAATCGAGGTTCGGACGGTTAACGTACTGCACCGGGAAGCGCATCGGTTGGGTATCAACCACGCGCTGAATTTGAACGGTTTCCAGCACTTCCAGCAGCGTAGGGCCGCTGTACCACGGCATGTTCGTGCTCTGGGACGCGACGTTGTCGCCTTCCAGCGCCGAGAGCGGCACAAAACGAATGTCCAGGTTACCTGGCAGCTGTTCGGCAAAGGTCAGGTAGCTCTGGCGGATCTCGTCGAATTTTTCTTCGCTGAAATTCACCAGATCCATTTTATTGATCGCCACCACCAGGTGCTTGATCCCCAGCAGCGTGGAAATAAAGCTGTGACGACGGGTTTGATCGAGCACGCCTTTACGTGCGTCGATCAGCAGGATCGCCAGATCGCAGGTCGAGGCGCCGGTCGCCATGTTACGGGTGTACTGCTCGTGCCCCGGGGTATCGGCGATAATAAATTTGCGCTTCTCGGTGGAGAAGTAACGATACGCCACATCAATGGTGATGCCCTGCTCGCGCTCTGCCTGCAGGCCATCCACCAGCAGAGCCAGGTCGAGCTTTTCACCCTGGGTGCCGTGACGTTTGCTGTCGTTATGCAGGGAAGAGAGCTGATCTTCGTAAATCTGACGCGTGTCGTGCAGCAGACGGCCAATCAGGGTACTTTTCCCGTCATCCACGCTGCCGCAGGTCAGGAAGCGCAGCAGGCTCTTATGTTGTTGCGCGTGCAGATACGCTTCTACGCCGCCTTCTTTGGCAATTTGTTGAGCAATGGTCGTGTTCATGGCGGCTCCTTAGAAATAACCCTGACGTTTCTTCAGCTCCATGGAGCCTGCCTGGTCGCGGTCAATCACGCGCCCCTGTCGCTCACTGGTGGTCGACACCAGCATCTCTTCGATGATCTCCGGCAGCGTCTGTGCGCTGGATTCCACCGCACCGGTCAATGGCCAGCAACCGAGGGTACGGAAACGCACCATCTGTTTTTTGATCACTTCACCTGGCTGCAGGTCGATGCGATCGTCGTCGATCATCATCAGCATCCCGTCGCGCTCCAGTACCGGACGCTCAGCGGCCAGATACAGCGGAACGATCTCAATATTTTCCAGATAGATGTACTGCCAGATATCCAGCTCGGTCCAGTTGGAGAGCGGGAAGACGCGAATGCTTTCGCCTTTGTTGATCTGGCCGTTGTAGTTGTGCCACAGCTCCGGGCGCTGGTTTTTGGGGTCCCAGCGGTGGAAGCGGTCACGGAAAGAGTAGATACGCTCTTTCGCACGGGATTTTTCCTCATCACGACGCGCGCCACCGAAGGCCGCATCAAAACCGTATTTGTTCAGCGCCTGCTTCAGCCCTTCGGTTTTCATGATGTCAGTGTGCTTGGCGCTGCCGTGCACGAACGGGTTGATGCCCATCGCCACACCTTCCGGGTTTTTATGCACCAGCAGTTCGCAGCCATAGGCTTTGGCAGTACGGTCGCGGAATTCGTACATTTCGCGGAATTTCCAGCCGGTATCCACATGCAGCAACGGGAACGGCAGCGTACCCGGGTAAAACGCTTTACGCGCCAGATGCAGCATGACGCTGGAATCTTTGCCGATGGAATACATCATCACCGGGTTAGAAAACTCGGCGGCCACTTCGCGGATAATATGGATACTTTCCGCTTCGAGCTGCCGCAGGTGAGTAAGACGTTTTTGGTCCATAACCGTTCCTTAAGCCAAATTTATAACAGAAGAACCAAAGCCTTCTGTGTCGGTTGTGTGCTGAAACCAGGCGAGCGTGCTGTGCAGCTGCACCACTTCCCCCACCACGATCAGGGCGGGCATAGGGGCGTCTTTCGCCAGGGTTGCAAGATCGTCAAGGGTGCCGATAGCAACGTGCTGATCGACGCGCGTACCGCGAGAAATAACGGCAACAGGTGTCTTCGCCTCGCGACCGTGCTGAATAAGTTGTTCGCTGATGTCCGCCGCCTTCATCGTGCCCATATAGATAGCCAGCGTCTGTCGGCTCTGAGCGAGGTGGGACCAGTCAAACGGCGTGCTGTCGGCCTTGTAGTGGCCGGTCACAAAGGTGACGCTCTGGGCGTAATCGCGGTGGGTCAGCGGGATACCGGCATAAGCCGTCACGGCTGAAGCCGCCGTAATACCGGGAACCACCTGGAACGGCACCCCCGCTTCGGCTGCCGCCTGCAGCTCTTCGCCGCCGCGACCGAAAATGAACGGATCGCCCCCTTTCAGGCGCACCACGGTTTTACCCGCTTTGGCGGCGTCAACCAGCATCTGGTTGGTGTCGTGCTGCGGTACCGAGTGTTCGCCAGCCCGCTTGCCGACGCAGATTTGCTCCGCATCGCGGCGAATCAGTTCGCGTATGCCGTCAGTAACCAGATGATCGTAGAACACCACGTCCGCGTCCTGCAGCACCTGCAGGCCGCGCAGCGTCAGGAGCCCTGCATCGCCCGGCCCTGCGCCTACCAGAATGATCTCCCCGCCGGTGCTGCCGGGGTTATCCAGTTCGTCTTCAAGAATTTTCTGCGCCGCGGTCTCATTTCCGGCCTGCATCAGGCTGGCAAAGCGGCCGCGGAACACGCGTTCCCAGAAGCGACGACGTTCCGTCACGCTGGTGAGTCGGGTTTTCAGATGATTGCGCCAGTAGCTCGCTTTCTCTGCCATACGTCCGAGACTGGTTGGCAACAGCGCTTCGATTTTTTCCCGCAATACGCGCGCCAGCACCGGTGCGGTACCACCGGAGGAGATAGCGACCAGCAGCGGGGAGCGATCAACAATCGACGGGAAGATAAAGGAGCATAAAGGCTGATCGTCCACCACGTTCACCAGACGGTAACGCGCCTGAGCAGCATCTGAGATCCGTCGGTTCAGCTCGCGGTCTTCCGTTGCCGCAATCACCAGCACCACGCTGTCGATTTGTGATTCGTCGAAATCCGCCCCTGCAACGACCCGCACTTGCGCCCCTGCGCGCTGCAGAAATACGATTTTGCGATCGGCAATCTCACCTGTGCCAACAACCAGCACCGGCTTATCTTTAATCGCAGCAAATAAGGGCAGATAGTCCACAGCAGCAACTCACTAACAACGAGGAATAAAGGGACTATAGGGGGCGGCTTAGACCGAATGAAATTACGAATTGGAATGAGTAGTTACTCAATGGAATAACGCCATGAAAAAGCAAATATCAAAAAGTGCTTAACACGCGAAATTTCGGGCATTTAAGAGCAATTCAAATTGTGTATGGACGATCACAGTTTCATACTAGGCGGGTTAAAATTTTGCTCTGTTTTTTAAGGACTCACTATGTTTTCCGCAACGCGCCACCGTATTGCTGCCCTGGCGCTCGGCGTTTGCTTCATCCTTCCGGCTCAGGCAAAAAATCAACCGTACGGTGAAATCGCGAATACGCAGGCGCGACATATTGCCACCGTATTTCCTGGCCGCATGACCGGTTCCCCCGCGGAAATGCTCTCCGCAGACTATATTCGTCAGCAGTTTGCCGACATGGGTTACCAGAGCGATATCCGCACGTTTCACAGCCGCTATATCTATACCTCACGCAATAAAACCAAAAACTGGCATAACGTGACCGGTAGTACGGTTATTGCGGCTCACGAAGGTAGCGCGGATGAGCAGATCATTATTATGGCGCACCTCGATACCTACGCCCCAATGAGCGACACCGATACCGATAACAATCTCGGTGGTCTGACGCTGCAGGGTATGGATGATAACGCCGCAGGTCTGGGCGTGATGCTCGAACTGGCAGAACGAATGAAGGATATACCGACTAAATACGGGATTCGTTTCGTTGCCACCAGTGGTGAAGAAGAAGGCAAACTCGGCGCTGAGAATCTCCTGAAGCGCATGAGCGCCAAAGAGAAGAAAAATACCCTGCTGGTGATCAACCTCGATAACCTGATCGTCGGCGATAAGCTCTATTTCAACAGCGGACAAAGTACGCCGGGTACCGTGCGAAAATTGACGCGCGACCGGGCATTGGCGATTGCCCGCAGCCATGGGGTCTATGCCACCAGTAACCCAGGCGGCAATCCTGATTATCCGCGAGGAACAGGCTGCTGTAACGATGGTGAGGTGTTCGATAAAGCGGGTATTCCGGTGCTGTATGTGGAAGCAACTAACTGGGCACTGGGGAAGAAAGATGGCTATCAGCAGCGGGCTAAATCGAAAGCCTTCCCGGACGGGATTAGCTGGCATAACGTGATGCTGGATAATCAGCAACACATTGATAGCGCACTGCCGCAGCGGATTGAACACCGCAGTCGTGATGTAGTGAAGGTGATGCTGCCGCTGGTGAAGGAGCTGGCGAAAGCTAATAAGGCTTAGTGCGGCCTGATGCCCTCACCCCGACCCTCTCCCACAGGGAGAGGGAGGAAATGGGATCACCCTTCGTGCAGTCCGCACTCGCGCTTGAGGCCAAAGAATCGCGTCTCTTCTTCTGCCATTCCCGGTTCCCATTTACGCGTGGTGTGGGTATCCCCCACCGACAGGTAACCCTGATCCCACAGCGGATGGTATTTCAACCCGTGCTTTTGCAGGTACTGATACACCGTCCGGTTATCCCAGTCGATGATCGGCAGCACTTTGAACACCCCACGCTGAACCGCCAGCACGGGTAGCGTGGCGCGACTGCCGGACTGCTCGCGGCGTAGTCCTGCAAACCAGGTCTGTGCATTAAGCTCTTTCAGCGCCCGGTTCATCGGCTCAACTTTGTTGATCTCATTGTATTTCTCAATGCCCTCAACGCCCTGCTCCCAGAGTTTACCGTAGCGCGCCTCCTGCCAGGCCGCGCTTTCCGTCGCGCGGTAAACTTTCAGGTTCAGCTTGAGCTTGTCCGTAAGCTCGTCAATAAACTGGTAGGTTTCCGGGAACAGGTAGCCGGTATCGGTGAGGATCACCGGAATGTCCGGACGAATTTGATTCACCAGATGCAAACTGACCGCCGCCTGAATACCAAAGCTCGACGAAAGCACATAGTCGCCCGGCAGGTTTTCCAGCGCCCATACCACACGCCCTTCGGCGTCCAGCTTTTCCAGGTGGGCGTTGGTTTCTGCGAGCGCCAGAATGCGTTCGACTTTTGGCAGATCGTTCAGGGCGTTTAGATCGAGTACGGACATAATCACCTCGCGTTGTTACTCCCAGAAATCCCGGGCCGGGTCGAGCACCGGGCGAATGATGCCCGCACGCACCGTAAAGTCGCCGAAGCCTTCACCCGCTTCACGCTCTTTCGCCCAGCGCCCAACCAGTTCGTCGACCGAATCGAGGATCTCCGATTCAGTAATGTTTTCACGGTACATCCGTGGAATACGCGTACCGATGCGGTTGCCGCCGAGATGCAGGTTGTAACGGCCTGGCGCTTTACCGACCAGTCCCATCTCTGCCAGCATTGCGCGGCCGCAGCCGTTCGGGCAGCCGGTAATACGCATAACAATATGCTCGTCCGGAATACCGTGTTTTTCCAGAATCGCTTCTACTTTGTCAGTGAATGACGGCAGGAAACGCTCCGCTTCGGCCATTGCCAGCGGACAGGTCGGGAATGACACGCAGGCCATCGAGTTTTCGCGCTGCGGTTTCACCGCATTCATCAACCCATGATCGCGCGCCAGTTTCTCGATCTTCGCCTTCTGGTTTTCAGGCACACCAGCAATGATCAGGTTCTGGTTGGCGGTTATGCGGAACTCACCCTTGTGGACCTTCGCAATTTCCAGCAAACCGGTTTTCAGCGGACGCCCCGGATAATCCAGAATACGGCCGTTTTCGATAAACAGCGTCAGGTGCCATTTATTGTCGATGCCTTTTACCCAGCCAATGCGATCGCCGCGACCGGTGAATTCGTAAGGGCGGATCGGCTCAAATTTAATGCCGGCGCGACGTTCTACTTCTTCTTTAAACGTCTCAACGCCCACGCGCTCCAGGGTGTATTTGGTTTTCGCGTTTTTACGGTCGGTACGGTTACCCCAGTCGCGCTGAGTGGTTACCACCGCTTCCGCCACGGCCAGCGTATGCTCAAGCGGCAGGAAGCCGAACTCGCTGGCGGTACGGGCGTAGGTTTTCTTGTTGCCGTGTTCGATGGACAGGCCGCCGCCCACCAGCAGGTTAAAGCCCACCAGCTTGCCGTTTTCAGCAATCGCTACGAAGTTCATGTCGTTGGCGTGCAGATCGATATCGTTCTGCGGCGGGATCACTACCGTGGTTTTGAACTTTCGCGGCAGATAGGTCTGGCCAAGGATCGGTTCTTCGTCGGTGGTGGCGACTTTTTCCTGATCGAGCCAAATCTCCGCATAAGCGCGCGTGCGCGGCAGCAGATGCTCAGAAATCTTCTTCGCCCACTCATAGGCTTCGGCGTGCAGCTCGGACTCATACGGGTTCGAGGTGCAGAGCACGTTACGGTTCATGTCGTTGGCGGTCGCCAGCGCGTCCAGCCCAACCGAGTGCAGCATCTGGTGTACCGGCTTCACGTTCTTCTTCAGAATGCCGTGGAACTGGAAGGTCTGACGGTTAGTCAGACGGATGCTGCCATAAATCGTGTTTTCACCGGCAAACTTGTCGATCGCCTGCCACTGTTTGGTGGTGATCACCCCACCCGGCAGGCGGCAGCGCAGCAGCATCGCGTGACGCGGCTCCAGCTTCTGTTCAGCACGCTCGGCGCGGATATCGCGATCGTCCTGCTGGTACATACCGTGGAAACGGATCAGCAGGAAGTTGTCGCCTTTGAAACCGCCGGTGAGACCGTCATTCAGATCTTCAGCAATGGTGCCGCGCAGGTAGTTGCTTTCCAGCTTCATGCGCTCGGCGTCTGTCAGTTTACCTTCGACCACCAGTGGCCCTGGATGTTTTTCGCTCATTAGTAGACATCTCGCTGATAACGGCGCTCAACGCGCAGCTCACTTAAATATTCATCTGCCGTTTCGGCATCCATACCACCGAATTCGGCAATCACTTCCAGCAAAGCCTGCTCAACGTCTTTCGCCATGCGATTGGCGTCGCCGCAGACATAAATGTGGGCACCGTCATTGATCCAGCGCCACAGCTCTGCGCCCTGTTCGCGCAGTTTGTCTTGTACGTATACTTTTTCTTTCTGGTCGCGGGACCAGGCCAGATCGATGCGGGTCAGTACACCCTCTTTAACATAGCGCTGCCACTCAACCTGGTAGAGGAAATCTTCCGTAAAGTGCGGGTTGCCGAAGAAGAGCCAGTTTTTACCCGGCGCTTCATCTGCCGCGCGCTGCTGCATGAAGGCGCGGAACGGCGCAATGCCGGTGCCTGGGCCAATCATGATGACCGGGGTTTCCGGGTTCGCAGGCAGGCGGAAGTTGTCGTTGTGCTCGATAAAGACGCGCACTTCGCCCTCTTCTTCCACGCGATCCGCCAGGAAACTTGATGCCCCACCCGCGCGGGCGCGGCCTTCGATGTCGTAGCGCACCACGCCGACGGTAACATGCACTTCACTCTCCACTTCGGCCTGCGAAGAGGCGATGGAGTACAGACGCGGGGTCAGCGGACGCAGCAGGCCGATCAGCGCATCGGCATCCAGCTGAGCCGGAGAGAAACGCACCATATCGACAATTGGCGTTGACGCCGCGTAATGCTGCAGCTTCGCCTTATCACCCACGAATGGCAGCAGCGATTCGCTGCGGGTTAAGGTAGCGTAATTTTCTACAATATTCGGGGTATTCACCGTCAGTTCGAAATGCCACTGCAGCGCTTCAGAGAGCGGCTGCGTTTTGCCTTCCACAGTGACAGGCTCATCCCCTTTCAGCCAAAGCAGTTCGACCAGCTCTTTTACCAGAGCAGGATCGTTCTGATACCAGATCCCCAGCGCATCGCCCGGCTGGTAACGCAGGCCAGAGCCACCGAGATCGATTTCGATATGGCGCACGTCTTTTTCAGAATCACGGCCGGTAATTTTCTGGTTAACCGACAGGCTCGCGGCCAGCGGAGCCTCTTTAGTGTAAGGGCTGGTATGGATGTCGTTGACGGCACCCGTCGCGGTAAACGCGGCCTGTGCCTGCGTCTCTTTCGGGACGCGCGCTTTCAGCACCTCAACGATGCGGGCACGCCATTCAGCAGCGGCGGCCTGGTATTCCACGTCGGCGTCAACGCGATCCAGCAAACGCTCTGCGCCCAGTTCAGCCAGTTTGCTGTCGAAATCTTTACCGGACTGGCAGAAGAATTCATAAGAGGTATCGCCCAGGCCAAACACCGCAAAAGCCGTGCCGTCCAGTTTTGGCGCTTTTTTCGAGAACAGGAACTTATGCAGCGCCACCGCTTCTTCAGCAGGCTCACCTTCCCCCTGCGTTGAGGCGACAACCACCAGCAGTTTTTCTGACGCGATCTGTTTAAATTTATAATCCCCGGCGTTGACCAGGTTCACGTTCAGTCTGGCAGCCAGCAGGTCGTCACGCAGCGCTTCAGCCACACGGCGGGCATTGCCCGTCTGCGAGGCGGAAATCAACGTAATGGCCGGAATTTCTACGGCCGTTGCCGGAGCGGCAGCCACAGCGCCCGGTTGCTGATTGAGCATTCCCCAGAAATAACCGGAGACCCAGGCAAGCTGAGTGGACGAAAAATCAGAGGTGGCAGCCTGAAGGCGCGCCAGCTGCTCCGGGTTCAGGGGAAGCAAATTTGAAGGTGGGGCCTGTGTCGTCATGCGTCGTTATGTTCCAGTAGCCAAGCGGACTTTAAGCGAATAAATCCAAACTGAAGATAAGGTTAACGGTGAGGATACTAACAATTAAAGAAGGGATGGAAATAATAAATAACCAAATGGACTAACCTGTTTTAGTTATCATGCTTAACGATAAAACAGATTAATTAACTGATTGAAATATCACAACAAAGATAACAAAAAATGGCCACTTCCTGCAGTCCAGGCTTCAGAGCCGTTTTAGTTAATGCTAAAAATTGTGCTTTCCGGTACTATGCGGCGGTTTTTTCCGCATTACTGAGAGCGATCATGTCCACCACACTGTTTAAAGATTTCACCTTCGAAGCCGCCCACCACCTTCCTCATGTTCCTGAAGGACATAAATGTGGCCGTCTGCACGGGCACTCGTTTATGGTGCGTCTTGAGATCACCGGTGAAGTCGATCCGCATACCGGTTGGATCATGGATTTTGCCGAGCTGAAAGCGGCATTTAAGCCAACTTACGATCGTCTGGATCACTATTACCTGAATGATATTCCGGGCCTTGAAAACCCGACCAGCGAAGTGCTGGCAAAATGGATCTGGGATCAGATGAAACCGCTGGTACCGCTGCTGAGCGCAGTGATGATTAAAGAGACCTGCACCGCCGGCTGCGTCTATCGCGGCGAGTAAAAAAAGCCCGGTTAAACCGGGCTTTTTTTCAGGCTATATTCAGGTACTTGTGCGTCTGCATCGACAGACGCCAGTTACGCGCGATACAGGTTTCAATGCACAGGCGCGTCGCATCCTCTTTCTGGCTGATAGGCTGCAGGGCAATGACCCGCTGCTTTTCATCCGAGAGGGTTGCCAGCAGTTCATCCAGTGCTTCAATATCACGCACGCGACCTACCGGGTGTTTTATCTCATCTGCACGTTCCAGCGCCTGAGACAGGACATCGTATCCGCCGCGCATATTCACTTTGGGTGATACCGTCACCCACGTGGTGTGGGAACAACGCACTTCATGTGTACCGCTGGTTTCAATCTGGCAGCTGTAACCGTTCTTTTCGAGCAGCTCGGTTAGCGGCGTCAGATCGTGGATGCAGGGTTCACCCCCGGTGATCACCACATGGCGCGCCGTCCAGCCCTGACGACCAATAATGGCCAGCAGATCCTCTGAACTGCCCGCCCCCCACTTATCGCTCTCTTTGGTTTTCGCCAGAATGCTAAACAGCGACACTTCCCGATCTGCGAGCTTATCCCACGTATGTTTGGTATCACACCAGGCACAGCCAACCGGGCATCCCTGTAAACGAATGAAAATAGCGGGAACGCCGGTAAAGTAACCCTCGCCTTGCAGGGTCTGGAACATCTCGTTAATCGGGTACTGCATAGTCATCTCAGTAAAGGGGATAAACGATAATTATCGCAGATCCCCGCCAGATGGTCATGCTCGATCGGTGCTTTGCGCGCCAATCGCTGCCATAAACCGTTCAGTGATCTGCTGTGGACGGGTGATTGCCCCACCCACGACCACCATATGCGCTCCCAGTGCCAGGCATCTGGCCGCGCGCTCAGGGGTATCGACGTTGCCTTCGGCAACCACCGGAACCGTGACGGCAGCCAGCACATCCTTCAGGAATGCGCAGTCATTAACAGGTAAAGCATGACCCGCACTTTCCGCCGTATAGCCGTAAAGCGTGGTTCCAACACAATCAAAGCCCAGTTCCTGCGCGGTTTCGGCTTCTTCTACGCTGGATATATCCGCCATCAGCACTATCCCGGGGTAACGTTTACGGATGTGGCTGACCAGCGTTGACAGTGATTCACCGCCAGGACGCTCGCGCGCAGTCGCATCAAGTGCAATGATTTCCGGAGAGACGCTCATCAGCTCATCCACTTCTTTCATTGTCGCAGTGATAAACACCGCGCTACCAGGATAATCCCGTTTGATGATGCCGATAACGGGTAAAGAAACCTCCTGTTTAATGGCCGCAATATCCACCACGCTGTTGGCGCGGATGGCAGCAGCCCCGCCCTGAAACGCTGCCCGCGCCATCCGTGACATAATAAACGGGCTATGCAGAGGTTCATTTTCCAGCGCCTGACAAGAGACGACCAGTTTTCCTTTCAGGTTATCCAGTACAGTTTTCATTACGATAAGATCTCTTCAACTTCGTTTTTGATAATCGTGACGTGCGGGCCATAAATGACCTGAACACCGTTACCGCGCACAATGACGCCGCGTGCACCGGTGGCTTTCAATGCTGCTTCATTCACTTTGCTGCCGTCTTTCACCGTGACGCGAAGGCGCGTGGCGCAGCAGTCCACCTCGTCCAGATTGTCTTTTCCACCCAGCCCGGCGATTACCGCTGCAGCGCGCTCGCTTTGCGGCAGACTGACCTCATCCGCCACCGCCTCTTTTTCACGCCCCGGCGTGGCAAAATCAAAGCGGTTAATCAGGTAGCGGAAGGTGAAGTAGTAGAGGAAGAACCACGGCACGCCGACCATCGGAACGAACATCCAGTGGGTTTTAGCCTCACCCTGAAGAATGCCAAACAGCACGAAGTCGATAAAACCGCCGGAGAAGGTTTGCCCGATGGTGATATGCAGCATGTGTGCGAGCATGAACGCCAGCCCGTCAAACAGCGCATGAATGACGTAAAGCACCGGCGCAATAAACAGGAAGGAGAACTCGATAGGCTCGGTAATCCCGGTCAGGAACGAGGTTAATGCCGCAGAGAGCAGCAGCCCGGCGACGCGTTTTTTGTTCTCGGGTTTTGCCGTGTGGTACATCGCGAGACATGCACCGAGCAGGCCAAACATCATCGTAATGAAGCGCCCGGACATAAAGCGCGACGTCCCTTCGTAAAACTGACGCGTCGTAGGATCGGCCAGTTGCGCGAAGAAGATCCGCTGTGTGCCTTCGACCAGATGACCGTTGACGATCTCACTCCCGCCGAGCGCGGTAGTCCAGAAAGGAAGATAGAAGATGTGATGTAAACCGAATGGGCCGAGCATACGCAAAATGAAGCCATAGAGCATTGTGCCCAGGTAACCCGTCGCATCCACCAGCCCACCCAGACCAAAGATCAGTTTCTGGAAATGCGGCCAGACGACGGTCATGACGGCCCCGACGAGTATTGCTGCCAGCGAGCTGATAATGGGAACAAAACGTGAACCGCCAAAGAAGCCCAGAAATTGCGGAAGCGCAATTTTATTAAACCGGTGATGGAGAGCGCAGGTCACGAGACCGATCACCACGCCACCAAACACACCGGTTTCCAGGGTCTGGATCCCCAGCGTCATGCCCTGCCCCACAGCGCCAGGATTATCATGCGCCAGTTTTCCGGTGAGGATCAGCAGCGCGTTAATGGTGGCATTCATCACCAGAAAAGCGAGCAACGCCGCCAGCCCTGCCGTGCCCTTATCGCTTTTTGCCAGCCCGACAGCAACCCCAACAGCAAACAGCACCGAGAGGTTCGCAAACACAATTGAACCCGCACTGCTCATGATAGTGAAGATGGCCTGAAGCCAGCTCACATCCAAAAACGGATATGCCGCGAGGGTATTTGGATTCGATAACGCGCCACCTATCCCCAGCAGCAGACCTGCTGCTGGCAATACGGCGATAGGTAACATAAAGGATTTGCCAAAGCGCTGCGCTTTTTCAAACCATCCCCCAGAAGAAGCCCCGCTGAATATTTGCATCATTTTTTCATCCTCTCATTTAATGATGAAAATTTTTACCATAAAAACATCAATACATGAAAATTACCATCAAAAACCAGGAGGATGATCATACTTTTTCAAAATGACTGGCATCTTTCCCCTGCTTTCCGCCACACTAGTCGCAGAGAAACGCATTAAGGATCTAGCATGTCAGACCATGAAAACCTGCTGCTGAAGCTACGCCAGGAGGCTTCCGGGTACAGCCCAACGCAACAAAAACTTGGCGAGTTTGTCCTCAACGATCCTGCCCGGGTGCTCTACCTGACGATCACTGAACTGGCGCGCGAAAGTCGCACCAGCGAGGCCAGCGTCACGCGTCTTTGCCGCACGCTGGGCTGCAAGGGATATAACGAATTTAAAATGGCGCTTGCGCTGGATATTCAGCAGGGCCAGCCCGCGCGACAGGCCGGAGATGAAATAGATAACGTTGTCGAAGAGTCGGTACAGGCTTTGCAGGATACCGCCAGACTCCTCGACCGGGCATTGCTTGAAGAGGCGGCGCTGGCGCTGCACCAGGCGCAATCCGTACAGATTTATGGCGTTGCGGCCAGCGCGATCCTCGGGGAGTATTTGCATTACAAACTGTTGCGGCTGGGCAAACCCGCACAGCTGTTTAGCGATATGCACCGCGCAGCCATGAATGCGGCGACCCTTTCGAAAGAGACTTTGGTTGTGGCCATCTCCAGTTCGGGTTCAACGCGGGATCTACTGCACGTGGTGAAACTAGCCCACAAGCGCGGCGTTAAGGTATTGGCTCTTAGCAATACCCCCCGTAGCCCGCTGGCTTCCCTTAGCGATATTCAACTGGTTGCCGCCAAACCAGAGGGCCCCCTCAGCGCAGGTGCACTCAATGCTAAGGTTGGGGTTATGCTGCTGGTCGAACTGCTGACCACCTCTATGATTGCGCTGGACGGGCATTACGGCGACGTTAGCCAACAAACGGCCAGCGCTACGCTCCCTCTGTTACTCTAAAAATAGTTCGCAGGCTAAATAAAACGGCCTGCGGTTTTTGGTATTCAGTTTCACTTAAATCATTTACCGAACAAATGAATGGTGTAACAAAGTATTTTGCTTATTACATTTTGAATAACTATTAATAGTAAGATTGAGCTTATAAAAGAGCTTTAAAATCATTAATTTAAAATATTCTTTTTTATAAATTGAATTTTTTCCTTTCCACAATGTCCAATATATCCACCTGATTTTCTTTTCTTAAAATAAGCTTAAGAAGCCTTCATTTTCGGCGTTTTATTATTTAAATGCCGTTTACTTTTGTGCGCCTACAATCCGCCTCATCAACCATAATGAGACGGTATTAATGAAGATGTTATTGATTACAGGCGTAACAGGATTTCTGGGCGGTGCAGTACTCGAAAAAATACTGACCAATGATAAACCCGTAAAACTCCTTTTGCTCGCGCGTGCCAGCGATCCGCAAGGTGGGCTGGAGCGTGTGCAAGAGA
Source organism: Enterobacter ludwigii (assembly GCA_023023105.1). Lineage (NCBI taxonomy): Bacteria > Pseudomonadati > Pseudomonadota > Gammaproteobacteria > Enterobacterales > Enterobacteriaceae > Enterobacter > Enterobacter ludwigii. Next base: position 3,723,067 of record CP083824.1, read on the forward strand.
ACATGCGCAAATTCAATGTGCCTGAGAATAAACTGGCTTCTCTGAGCGTAGATAATATCCTCATTGGTGACCTCAGCCAGCCGGAAGCATTTCTGGACGATCCTCGCCTGGACCAGGTCACGCACGTCGTTAACTGTGCAGCTGTTGCGTCTTTTGGTAATAATCCGCTGATCTGGAAGGTCAATGTCGAGGGCACGCTGGCGCTGGCGCGTCGCATGGAACGGGTGACGGCCTTACAGCGTTTCCTGCACGTAGGCACGGCAATGTCATGCACGCCGGAACAGGATTCCCTGGTCGCTGAAAGCGCTGAATTCAGAGAAAATGCAGAACACCTGGTGGAATACACGTTTTCGAAGTCAACTATCGAACAGCTGATGCGCCAGGAGTGCCCGAACCTGCCGTTGCTCATCGCTCGCCCGTCCATCGTCGTCGGCCATACTCGTCACGGTTGCACGCCGTCGAGCAGCATTTTCTGGGTCTTTAGCATGGGCCTGATGCTGCAGAAGTTTATGTGCTCAATGGAAGACAGAATCGACGTTGTTCCGGTGGATTATTGCGCCGATGCGTTGTTAATGCTGCTCACCAGCAACGCTCGTCCTGGGGAAGTGGTACATATTTCTGCTGGGGAAGAGAACAGCGTTCGCTTTGCGGATATCGATCAGGCCATGGCGCAGGCGCTGGAGAAAGCCCCTGTTGGCGATCGGTATGCTCAGGTCAGCTACGAAACGCTGGTTAGAATGCGCCGCGAATTGAAAAATATTTTTGGTCCATGCAACGAACGTCTGATGCTAAAAGCAATGCGTTTATACGGTGCGTTTGCCACGCTTAACGTGCGCTTCAGCAACGATAAGCTGTTGAGCATGGGGATGCCGAAGCCACCCCGCTTTACGGATTATATCGCCCGCTGCGTGCAGACGACTCAGGGGCTAACAATCCCCGAACAGATGGCAGTCGATTTTAAATAGCCAAAAAAAATGCCAGTCATTCGACTGGCATTTTCATTCTAAGGCTTAAAGGCTATTACTGGCCTTTGATCTCTTTACGACCGTTGTATGGTGCTTTTTCGCCAAGAGCTTCTTCGATACGAATCAGCTGGTTGTATTTAGCAACACGGTCAGAACGGCTCATAGAGCCGGTTTTGATCTGGCCTGCAGCGGTACCAACAGCCAGGTCAGCGATGGTAGCGTCTTCAGTTTCGCCAGAACGGTGAGAGATAACAGCGGTGTAGCCTGCGTCTTTCGCCATTTTGATCGCAGCCAGAGTTTCGGTCAGAGAACCGATCTGGTTGAATTTGATCAGGATGGAGTTAACGATGCCTTTCTCGATGCCTTCTTTCAGGATCTTGGTGTTGGTTACGAACAGATCGTCACCAACCAGCTGGATTTTGTCGCCCAGTACTTTGGTCTGGTATGCGAAACCAGCCCAGTCAGATTCGTCCAGACCGTCTTCGATAGAAACGATTGGGTACTGTTTGGTCAGGTCTTCCAGGAAGTGAGTGAACTCTTCAGAGGTGAACGCTTTGTTGCCTTCGCCAGCCAGAACGTATTTACCGTCTTTGTAGAATTCAGATGCTGCACAGTCCATCGCCAGGGTGATGTCTTTGCCCAGCTCGTAGCCAGCAGCTTTAACTGCTTCTGCGATTACTGCCAGTGCTTCTGCGTTAGAACCCAGGTTTGGCGCATAACCACCTTCGTCACCAACAGCAGTGTTCATACCTTTAGCTTTCAGAACTTTAGCCAGGTTGTGGAACACTTCAGAACCCATGCGTACCGCTTCTTTCAGGGATTTCGCGCCAACTGGCTGAATCATGAATTCCTGAATATCAACGTTGTTGTCCGCGTGCTCACCACCGTTGATGATGTTCATCATTGGTACTGGCATGGAGTATTTGCCTGGGGTGCCGTTCAGTTCAGCAATGTGTTCGAACAGTGGCATACCTTTCGCTGCAGCTGCTGCTTTGGCGTTCGCCAGGGAAACAGCCAGGATTGCGTTCGCACCGAAGTTAGATTTGTTTTCAGTACCGTCCAGATCGATCATGATCTTGTCGATGCCAGCCTGGTCTTTGGCGTCTTTGCCAAGGATTGCCTGAGCAATAGGACCGTTTACAGCGCCAACCGCTTTCAGTACGCCTTTGCCCATGAAACGGGATTTATCGCCATCGCGCAGTTCCAGCGCTTCGCGGGAACCAGTAGAAGCACCTGATGGAGCTGCTGCCATACCGACGAAACCACCTTCCAGATGAACTTCGGCTTCAACGGTCGGGTTACCACGGGAGTCGATGATTTCACGACCGATGACTTTAACGATTTTGGACATTAGATTTTCCTCAGTACAAGTTAAACTAAAACTCCAGACAAACAACGCGTACCAGGGGTACGCGTTGCCGTTCTAACTTTTTTTACTTCGCCTGACGCTTCTGGTAGTCGCTGGCGGCCTTCACGAAGCCAGCAAACAGCGGATGCCCGTCACGTGGCGTTGAAGTAAATTCCGGGTGGAACTGGCAGGCGACAAACCACGGATGGTTTGGCACTTCAATGATCTCGACTAACTGATCATCCCCGGAGCGGCCCGCAACACGCAGACCCGCGGCTTCAATTTGTTTCAACAACATGTTGTTGACTTCATAGCGGTGACGATGGCGTTCGGTGATGGTTGACTCGCCATACAGCTTGCGAACCACGCTATCGTCGGACAGCTGGCAGGCCTGTGCGCCAAGACGCATGGTGCCACCCAGATCGCTCTTCTCGGTACGGACTTCGACGTTACCGTCTTCGTCACGCCATTCAGTGATAAGCGCCACTACAGGGTACTTACAGTCTGGCACAAATTCCGTAGAGTTCGCGTTTTCCATTCCCGCTACGTTGCGCGCAAATTCGATCAGCGCAACCTGCATACCCAGACAGATGCCGAGGTATGGAATATTGTTTTCACGCGCATAGCGCGCGGTGGCGATCTTGCCTTCTACACCACGGTAGCCGAAGCCGCCAGGGATGAGAATTGCATCCAGATCTTTCAGGATTTCAACGCCACGCGTTTCAACATCCTGCGAATCAATCAGCTTGATATTCACGGAGACACGGTTCTTCAGACCACCGTGTTTCAGCGCTTCGATCACTGACTTATAGGCATCCGGCAGTTCAATATACTTGCCGACCATACCGATAGTCACTTCACCAGCCGGATTAGCTTCTTCGTAAATAACCTGTTCCCATTCGGACAGATTTGCTTCCGGGCAGTTCAAGCTGAATCGTTTACAAATATAATCGTCCAGGCCCTGTGATTTCAACAGGCCCGGGATTTTATAAATGGAATCGACATCTTTCATTGAAATAACGGCTTTTTCAGGCACGTTACAGAACAATGCAATTTTCGCACGTTCGTTCGCCGGGATAGCACGATCGGAACGGCAAACCAGGATGTCAGGCTGAATACCAATGGAGAGCAGCTCTTTCACCGAGTGCTGAGTCGGTTTGGTTTTCACTTCACCTGCGGCTGCCATGTAAGGCACCAGCGTCAGGTGCATGAACAGCGCGTGTTCACGACCAATATCCACCGCCAGCTGACGAATCGCTTCCAGGAATGGTAAGGATTCGATATCCCCAACAGTACCGCCGATTTCAACCAGCACTACGTCATGCCCTTCGCCACCGGCAAGAACACGTTCTTTAATTGCGTTCGTGATGTGTGGGATAACCTGCACGGTCGCGCCCAGGTAGTCACCACGGCGCTCTTTACGCAGAACGTCGGAATAGATGCGGCCAGTCGTGAAGTTGTTACGACGGGTCATTTTGGTGCGGATGAAACGCTCGTAGTGGCCAAGATCCAGATCGGTTTCAGCGCCGTCTTCAGTAACGAACACTTCCCCGTGTTGGGTTGGGCTCATGGTGCCCGGATCGACGTTGATGTACGGATCCAGTTTCATCATGGTCACATTGAGGCCACGGGCTTCAAGAATGGCTGCGAGGGAGGCTGCGGCAATGCCTTTACCCAGAGAGGATACGACCCCGCCGGTCACAAAAATATAGTTCGTTGTCATGCTGAACCTGAGAAGTTAGGGTGAAACGATGGAATAACCAGGACGGGAAAGTAGTATACCCGAACACGGCGAGCGCCACAAACTTTCATTCTCCGTCTCCATTCCAGGCCATGACAAACATAAGGAGTGAGAAAATAGCCCGTTTTGGGTAAATGTTTTTGACGCAAATCAAGCGCTTGTCATTTAAAAAATCACACAAATTGCGCTTGATCGCAAAAATCCGTTAGAGATCAGATTCCTGGCGTTTTACTTCCTGCCAGACTTCTTCCATCACATCGAGGTCTACCCCGGTCATTTCCAGGCCGCGCGAGGCCACAATTCGTTCGACTTCGCGAAAACGACGCTCGAACTTAATGTTGGCTTTTTGCAGCGCGGTTTCCGCTTTTACGCCCAGGTGGCGTGAAAGGTTGACAGTCGCAAACAGCAGATCGCCCATCTCCTCTTCCAGCTTTGCTTCATCCACCACTGCCTGCTGCGCTTCGTGCATCACTTCGTCTATCTCTTCATGCACTTTGTCCAGTACCGGGCCGAGGGACGTCCAGTCAAACCCGACTGCAGAGCAGCGTTTCTGAATTTTATGGGCACGCATCAGCGCAGGCAGACTCAGAGGAATATCGTCCAGCGCGGAGTGCTGAGATTTCTCTGCACGCTCGGCGCTTTTGATTTGTTCCCAGCGGACCAGCACTTCCGCGCTGTTCCCTGCAGTGGCATCACCAAAAATATGGGGGTGGCGGCGCTCAAGCTTGTCGCTGATGGCGGCACAGATGTCGTCAAAGTTAAAGCGCCCTTCTTCCTGCGCCATTTGTGCATAGAACACCACCTGGAACAGCAGATCGCCCAACTCGCCGCGCAGGTCGTCAAAATCTTCACGAGAGATGGCGTCCAGCACCTCATAGGTCTCTTCAAGTGTGTACGGGGCGATGGTGGCGAAAGTCTGCTCTTTGTCCCACGGACAGCCGTTTTCCGGGTCCCGAAGACGTTTCATGATGCCGAGCAGGCGGTCGATTTGAGTCATAGTGTTTTCCATTAAAAAAACAAGCCGGGTGGCGGCAAAGCCTTACCCGGCTTACAGAAGAGTGTGTTTAACCGCCGTGCAGACGACGCGCGTCAATCACATCCGGCACCTGGTTCAGTTTGCCCAGCACGCGGCCCAGCACCTGCAGGTTATAGATTTCGATGGTCATATCGATGGTGGCAAGCTGCTCGCGGGTATCGCTGCGGCTGGCGACGCCCAGCACGTTGACCTTCTCGTTGGCGAGAATGGTGGTAATGTCGCGCAGCAGCCCGCTGCGATCGTTGGCAGTAACGCGCACCACCAGCGAGTAACCCGCGGAATAGCTCTCGCCCCAGACCGCTTCCACGATGCGCTCAGGCGCATGCGATTGTAGCTCGGCAAGCTGGTCGCAGTCGGAGCGGTGAATCGAAATTCCGCGCCCCTGGGTGATAAAGCCGACGATATCGTCGCCCGGGATAGGCTGGCAGCAGCGCGCAATGTGGTGCATAAGATTGCCTACGCCTTCCACCACCACGCGACCATTGTCTTTGCTGCGCTGCTGCGGGGCATAGGTTTTCTGCTGCAACTGCTTCAGCGCGGCTGCATCCTGCTCTGCCGCACTCGGCTTATTGAACTGCGCCTGCAGGAAGTTCACCATCTGATTCAGACGGATATCGCCGCCGCCAATGGCCGCTAACAGCTCATCAAGCTCGTTAAAGTTGTAGCGCGGCAGCAGGAACTTCTCCGCCTCTTTCAGGCTGATGCCAATATGCTCCAGCTCATCATCAAGGATCTGACGACCCGCAAGGATGTTCTTGTCACGATCCTGTTTACGGAACCAGGCGTGAATTTTGGAACGCCCACGGCTGGTCGTCACGTAACCCAGGTTTGGATTCAGCCAGTCCCGGCTCGGGTTTGGCTGCTTCTGGGTGATAATTTCAATCTGGTCGCCCATCTGCAGCTGGTAGGTGAACGGTACAATGCGCCCGCCGATTTTCGCCCCGATACAGCGGTGCCCCACATCACTGTGGATATGGTAGGCAAAATCGAGCGGTGTAGAGCCCGCAGGCAGATCAACGACATCCCCTTTCGGGGTAAAGACATACACCCGGTCGTCAAAGACCTGGCTGCGCACCTCGTCAAGCATCTCGCCGGAGTCGGCCATCTCTTCCTGCCACGCAATCAGCTTACGCAGCCAGGCGATGCGATCTTCATGGCCGGAACGCGCCCCACCGGAGGTGCCTTCTTTATATTTCCAGTGCGCGGCAACGCCCAGTTCGGCGTCTTCGTGCATCTGTTTGGTGCGGATCTGAATTTCGACCGTTTTGCCGCCAGGGCCGAGCACAACGGTATGAATAGACTGGTAGCCGTTAGGTTTCGGGTTCGCGACGTAGTCATCGAACTCATCCGGCAGATGTCGGAAGTGAGTGTGCACTATCCCCAGCGCGGCATAGCAGTCCTGCAGACGCTCCGCCACGATACGTACTGCGCGCACGTCAAACAGCTCGTCAAAAGCGAGATGTTTCTTCTGCATTTTGCGCCAGATACTGTAGATGTGCTTTGGTCGACCGTAGACTTCGGCACGCACATTCTCTTCTTTCATTGACTGACGCAACCCGCTGACAAACTCCTCGATATAATGCTCGCGGTCGATACGGCGCTCATGCAGGAGTTTGGCAATGCGTTTATATTCCGCCGGGTGCAGGTAGCGGAAGCAGTAATCTTCCAGTTCCCATTTCAGTTGACCAATCCCTAAACGGTTTGCGAGCGGCGCATAGATGTTTGTACACTCTTTGGCAGCCAGCACGCGCTCGTCTTCCGGTGCATCCTTCACTTCACGCAGATGGGCAATACGCTCGGCAAGTTTGATGACCACACAGCGGAAATCATCCACCATGGCCAGCAGCATGCGGCGAACGTTATCGACCTGTTCTGAAGAGACAGAGTCAGTGTGCGCAGCCTTAAGCTGGCGGATGGCAGCCATATCGCGTACGCCGTGGATCAGCGCCACGACCGATTTTCCAACGCTTTCGCGCAGTACGTCTTCAGTGACGACGTCCGCATCGGCAAGCGGGAACAGAAGCGCGGCCTGCAGCGTTTCGATATCCATGTTCAGCATGGATAAGATTTCAACCATCTCCACGCCGCGCCATAAGAGAAGATCGGCATCCTGATGCCCCTGCGTGGTGCGCAAACAATAGGCCCAGGTTTCGGTTAAGCGTTCACACGACTGCTGGCTGGAAATTCCCAGACTTGCGATCCATTTTTGTGGGTCAAATTCCCCAGCTTTATTAAGATGTGCACTTCTTACCGCAACCATTGTCCTCTCCTTTAGGGACCAGGGCCTGTCGAAGTCGACAAGCCAAACAAATTAGATGTGCTCGAACAACACCATCGATTCCAGATGTCCAGTGTGCGGGAACATGTCCAGCATTGCCAGACGCCGAATCTGGTAACCCGCACTGATTAATGCCTCACTGTCACGGGCAAGCGTTGCCGGGTTACAGGAAACATAGACCACACGCTTCGGCGCGAGTTTAATAATATGTGCCATGACACCCGGTGCACCAGCACGAGCCGGGTCGAGTAAAATTTTATCAAAGCCCTGCTTCGCCCACGGCTGTTGGGTGACATCTTCCTCAAGATTTTGATGAAAGAAGGTCACATTTTGCAAGCCGTTCTGCTCTGCGTTCTCCTGCCCTTTAGCCACCAGCGCCTCAACACCTTCCACGCCGACGACGCTGGCGGCTTTTAGCGCCAACGGCAGCGTGAAGTTACCCATTCCGCAGAACAGATCGAGCACCCGATCGCTTTTCTGAACATCCAGCCACGCCAGCGCTTTCTCAACCATCTGCTGATTAACGCCATCATTTACCTGAATGAAATCCCGCGGGCTGAACGTTAAGCGTAGTCCGTTTGACGCATACCAGGGCGCGTCACCTGTAACCTGCTCAAGTATCTCGCTTTGTGGTGCCAGGAAAAGCGCCAGGTCGTGGGAATGCGAAAAGTGTTCCAGTTTTTCGCGATCTTTTTTCGACAACGGCGTGGTGTGGCGCAAAACCATCAGCGGGCCATTATTTGCCATGACCAGTTCGACATGCCCAAGGTGGCGAACCCCCTCCAGCCCGGAGAGACAAATGCGCACTTTTGGAAGCAATGCCTCAAGATGGGGCACCAAAACAGGGCAATGCTTCACATCAACGATATCGCTGGAGCCGGCTTTGCGAAACCCCATCTCCAGCCGCTCAGTTTTTGGTTGAAAGCTGAGACTCAGGCGCGCACGGCGGCGATAACCCCACGCCTCACCGGCAATAATCTCGCTTACGTCATGTTTAAGCAGACGCGCCAGGGCGCTGCTTTTGCTTTTTTGCTGTAATTCTGTGCTCGCATGCTGTTGCTGACAGCCTCCGCAGATACCAAAGTGCGGGCAACGCGGTTCCACACGCTGCGGGCTATCGTTGAGGCGACGCTTCACCTGTCCGCGGGCGTACTGGCGTTTATCTTCTGTCAGCGTAATTTCTGCTCGTTCTGTTGGCAGTAAACCTGTTATAAACAGAGTCTTACCATTGTGTCGTGCTACCCCCTGGCCAAAAGGATCCAGGTCCGTAGCTTCAACAGTGATGATTTGACGCGTCGTCACGCGTCGTTTTGCAGAGTAGAATTGCGCCATCGCCGAGATTTTTCTCACATAAACATAATTATCTTAATTGTCCCATAACGGAACGCCATGACCAACTACAGCCTGCGCGCGCGCATGATGATTTTGATCCTCGCCCCCACCGTTCTTATCGGTTTGCTGCTGAGTATCTTCTTTGTGGTGCACCGCTATAACGATTTGCAGCGCCAACTGGAAGATGCGGGTGCCAGCATCATCGAACCGCTGGCCGTGTCCAGTGAGTATGGGATGAACCTGCAAAACCGCGAGTCCATTGGTCAGTTAATCAGCGTGCTCCACCGCCGTCACTCGGACATTGTTCGCGCCATTTCCGTGTACGACGAACATAACCGTCTGTTTGTTACCTCGAATTTTCATCTCGATCCGGCGTCCCTGAAAATCCCTGACGGCACGCCGTTCCCGCGCCAGCTCACCGTACTTCGGCGCGGGGATATCATGATCCTGCGCACGCCGATCATTTCAGAAAGTTATTCCCCCGATGAGTCTGCGCAATCCGATGCCAAATCCAGCAACAATATGCTGGGATATGTTGCACTGGAGCTGGATCTCAAGTCGGTACGGCTACAGCAGTACAAAGAAATTTTCATCTCTGGCGTGATGATGTTGTTCTGCATCGGTATTGCACTGATCTTCGGCTGGCGTCTGATGCGAGACGTGACGGGCCCCATACGCAACATGGTCAATACGGTTGATCGCATTCGCCGGGGTCAGCTCGACAGCCGCGTTGAAGGGTTTATGCTGGGCGAGCTGGATATGCTGAAAAATGGCATCAACTCGATGGCGATGTCTCTGGCGGCGTATCACGAAGAGATGCAGCACAACGTTGACCAGGCCACGTCTGACCTGCGCGAAACGCTGGAACAGATGGAGATTCAGAACGTTGAGCTGGATCTGGCGAAAAAGCGTGCACAGGAAGCAGCACGTATTAAATCTGAATTCCTTGCCAATATGTCACACGAGCTGCGTACGCCGCTCAATGGCGTGATCGGCTTTACCCGCCTGACGCTGAAAAGCGAGCTTAACCCGACTCAGCGCGACCATCTGCACACTATCGAGCGCTCCGCTAATAACCTGTTAGCGATCATTAACGACGTGCTGGACTTCTCCAAGCTGGAAGCAGGCAAGCTTATTCTGGAAAGTATCCCGTTCCCGTTGCGGAGTACACTGGATGAAGTGGTCACGCTGCTCGCACACTCCTCGCACGATAAAGGGCTGGAGCTGACACTTAACATCAAGAACGATGTGCCGGATAACGTCATTGGCGACCCGCTACGTCTGCAGCAGGTTATTACTAACCTTGTCGGAAATGCCATTAAGTTCACCGAAAGCGGTAACATCGACATTCTGGTGGAAAAACGTTCTATCAGTAATAACAAGGTTCAGATTGAAGTGCAGATCCGCGATACCGGCATCGGTATCCCTGAGCGCGATCAGTCGCGGCTGTTCCAGGCGTTTCGTCAGGCAGACGCCAGTATCTCCCGCCGTCATGGCGGTACTGGTCTGGGGCTGGTGATCACGCAGAGACTGGTGAATGAGATGGGAGGAGATATCTCTTTCCACAGCCAGCCGAACCGGGGGTCAACCTTCTGGTTCCACATTAATCTGGACCTCAACCCGAACGTGCTGACCGATGGTCCGGTGACAGACTGCCTGAAAGGCAAGCGTCTGGCCTACGTCGAGCCTAACGCAGCGGCGGCGCAGTGTGCGCTCGATATTTTAAGCACCACGCCGCTGGAAGTGGTCTACAGCCCAACCTTCTCAGCCCTTGCCGTTGAACACTACGACATTCTGCTGATGGGGATCCCGGTCACTTTCACCGGCGAACTGACCATGCAACAGGAACGGCTGGCGAAAGCCGCGTCAATGACCGACTATCTGCTGCTGGCGCTACCCTGCCATGCCCAGCTCAATGCAGAAGAGTTGAAGAATGACGGGGCCGCCGCGTGTCTGCTAAAACCGCTCACCGCGACCCGACTGCTGCCAGCGTTGACGGAATATTGCCGTCTTAGCCAGAATGCCCTGCCTCCAATTGACAATGAGCAAAAATTGCCGATGAGCGTGATGGCCGTGGATGATAATCCGGCCAACCTGAAGCTCATTGGCGTATTGCTTGAAGACCAGGTTCAGCATGTTGAACTGTGTACCAGTGGCACGCAGGCGGTTGAACAGGCTAAACAGATGCAGTTCGATTTAATTCTGATGGATATTCAAATGCCGGGTATGGATGGCATTCGGGCCTGTGAGCTGATCCATCAGCTCCCGCATCAGCAGCAGACCCCGGTGATTGCGGTCACCGCGCATGCGATGGCCGGTCAGAAAGAGAAGCTATTGAGTGCCGGGATGAATGATTATCTGGCTAAACCTATCGACGAAGAGAAACTTCATAACCTGTTGTTACGCTATAAACCGGGGCATTCAGGCGGGACGTACACGCCATCTGCCGAGCCGGTTGAGATTAGCGTCAATCAGAACGCGACTTTTGACTGGCAGCTTGCGCTGCGTCAGGCAGCAGGAAAACCCGACTTAGCGCGCGAAATGCTGCAAATGCTGGTCGCGTTTCTACCGGAAATTCGCAATAAGGTTGAAGAGCAACTGGTGGGTGAAAACCCGGACGATCTGCTGGAAGCGATTCACAAGCTGCACGGCAGCTGTGGATACAGCGGCGTGCCGCGGCTGAAAAATCTCTGCCAGTTGCTGGAGCAGCAACTGCGTGCCGGTACGCCGGAATCTGAGCTTGAACCGGAATTCCTGGAGCTGCTGGATGAGATGGATAATGTGACGCGGGAAGCGATGAAAGTGCTGGGAAGCTGAGGTAAAAGCCGGGTGGCGGTTTCGCCTTTCCCGGCAATCACAGCTAAAATGCCTGCCCTATTTTCAGCGCCGCCGCGATATTCCTTGCGGCCGTCTGGACATTTTCACTGGCATTTTCCAGCGCGTCTTCCAGTGAGCAGATGGTGTAGATCACGCTAAACACCGCATCAATGCCGTGTTCGTGTACCACGCCAACATCCGCCGTCAAACTCCCCGCAATACCGATGACGGGTTTGTTAAAGCGTTTGGCCACTTTCGCCACACCTACCGGGACTTTGCCGTGGATCGTCTGACTGTCGATGCGTCCTTCACCCGTGATCACCAAATCCGCATCGGCTACCTGGTCGGCCAGGTGTAGCGCATCGGTCACGATCTCAATCCCCTGGCGCAACTGCGCACCGCAAAAGGCATACAGTGCTGCCCCCATACCGCCCGCTGCGCCGCCGCCGGCAAGGTTCAACACATCGATATCCAGATCCCGGGCAATGACCCGCGCATACTGAGCAAGCGCGTTGTCCAGGGTGACGATCATCTCGGGAGTGGCCCCCTTTTGCGGACCAAATACGGCTGACGCGCCATCCTTTCCGGTGAGCGGATTAGTGACATCACAGGCCACCTCAATCCGGCACTCAGCCAGGCGTTTATCCAGCCCGCTCAGGTCGATACGCGCGAGTTTTCCCAGCTCGCCCCCGCCCTGCCCAAGAGGCTGTTCACTCGCGTCGAGCAATTTAGCGCCCAGCGCCTGCACCATCCCTGCACCGCCGTCATTGGTTGCACTGCCGCCAATGCCAATAATGATATGCTTAACGCCCGCATCCAGCGCATGACGGATAAGCTCACCTGTTCCCCAGGAGGTGGTTCTCAGAGGATTACGCTGCGAAGGCGCAACCAGCTCCAGGCCGCTGGCCGCTGCCATTTCAATAAAGGCGCTCTGCTTATCACCGGACAAACCATAAAACCCGTCCACGTGCTCGCCCAGCGGGCCGGTCACCGGAACATGCATAATGCTTCCCTGCGTTGCCGCGATCATCGCCTCAACCGTCCCTTCGCCACCGTCCGCGACCGGCAGTTTGACGTAAACCGCCTCGGGGAAGATCTCGCGAAAACCACGCTCTATCGCTGTCGCAACCTCAAGCGCACTCAAACTTTCCTTATATGAGTCCGGTGCGATAACAATTTTCATAAGCCATCCTTACGCATCGTTGTTACGTTAAGCATACACCACGCAAATGACCAGCAATGGGAGCGTTCCCTGCACATTTATCGCACCATGCACGGACGTTTATTATCAAATGACCAGCCCGGGATGAGATACTGCATCGCCATCGCATCATCGCGCGCACCTAGGCCATGTTTCTGATACAGCTCGTGAGCTTTCATAACCTGATCCATATCCAGCTCAACACCTAACCCCGGTGTGGACGGCACCTGCACCATGCCCCCTTTGATCTCAAACGGCTCTTTGGTCAGGCGCTGATTGCCTTCCTGCCAGATCCAGTGCGTGTCAATCGCAGTGATCGTACCCGGTGCGGCAGCGGCAACGTGAGTGAACATTGCCAGCGACACATCGAAGTGGTTGTTGGAATGCGAGCCCCAGGTCAGGCCAAACTCATGACACATCTGCGCCACGCGCACTGAACCCTGCATCGTCCAGAAGTGCGGGTCAGCCAGCGGAATATCGACAGATTGCAGAGAAAGCGTATGCCCCATCTGGCGCCAGTCGGTTGCTATCATGTTTGTTGCCGTTGGCAAACCTGTTGCACGGCGGAATTCCGCCATCACTTCGCGGCCGGAGAAACCTTGTTCAGCCCCGCAAGGATCTTCCGCATAGGCCAGCACGCCTTTCAGCTGTTTACCGATTCCGATCGCTTCATCAAGAGACCAGGCCCCATTCGGATCGAGCGTTACGCGCGCTTGCGGGAAACGTTTCGCCAGCGCAGAGATGGCTTCCGCCTCTTCTTCGCCCGCCAGCACGCCCCCCTTCAGTTTGAAATCGTTGAAGCCGTATTTCTCATAAGCGGCTTCCGCCAGACGCACCACCGCATCCGGAGTCATCGCCTCATCGTGGCGAAGTCGGTACCAGTCGCATTGTTCATCTGGCTGACTCTGATACGGCAGAGGCGTCAGTTTGCGGTCGCCGACAAAGAACAGATAGCCCAGCATTTCCACTTCGCTGCGCTGCTGGCCATCGCCTAACAGTGACGCGACGTTAACGCCCAGGTGCTGGCCTAACAAGTCCAGCATTGCCGCTTCGATACCGGTCACCACATGGATAGTGGTACGCAGATCGAACGTTTGCAGCCCACGTCCAGCCGCATCGCGGTCAGCGAAAGTACTGCGCACGGTGTTCAGCACATTTTTGTACTCGCCCAGCGTTTTACCGACGACTAATGGAATGGCATCTTCCAGCGTAGTACGGATCTTCTCCCCACCTGGAATTTCGCCTACACCGGTATGACCGGAGTTGTCTTTGATAATCACGATATTGCGGGTAAAGAATGGCGCATGCGCACCACTCAGGTTCATCAGCATGCTGTCATGGCCCGCAACCGGAATGATCTGCATGGTAGTGACTACGGGGGTAGAAAAAGTGCTCATCGTTCAATCCTTTTATCAGTGACGTCCGAAAACAGGGCGCTTACGGTCAAATGTCCAACCGGGGATAAGGTACTGCATCGGTCCTGCGTCGTTACGCGCACCACCAGGCAGTTTTTTATACGCCTCATGGGCTTTATGAACCTGATCCCAGTCAAGCTCTACACCCAGCCCAGGCGCATCCGGCACAGCAATTTTGCCGTTTTTGATCTCAAGCGGATTTTTGGTCAGGCGAGCTTCACCCTCCTGCCAAATCCAGTGGGTGTCGATAGCGGTGGGGTTACCCGGTACCGCCGCGCCAACGTGGGTAAACATCGCCAGCGAAATATCAAAGTGGTTGTTGGAGTGGCAGCCCCAGGTTAGCCCCCAGTCATCGCACAGCTGTGCGACACGTACTGCACCTGAAAGCGTCCAGAAATGCGGGTCAGCCAGCGGAATATCGACAGCGTTCAGCATCACAGCGTGACCCATTTCGCGCCAGTTGGTCGCGATCATGTTGGTGGCGACTGGCAACCCGGTGGCGCGACGGAACTCGGCCATGACTTCACGACCCGAGAACCCCTGTTCGGCGCCGCAGGGATCTTCCGCATAGGTCAGGACATTCCCCAGCCCTTTACACAAGCTGATCGCTTCATCCAGCAGCCATGCTCCGTTCGGATCAACCGTTATACGCGCCTCCGGGAAGCGTTTTTTCAGCGCCCGGGCCGTTTCAATCTCCTGCTCACCTGGCAGTACGCCGCCTTTAAGCTTGAAATCTTTAAAACCGTAACGATCCTGCGCCGCCTCAGCCAGCCGGACAACGCTTTCACCGGAGAGCGCTTCCTGATGACGCAGGTGATACCACTCGTGGCTGCCCGGCGAGTGAGCCAGATAAGGCAGATCGGTTTTGTTGCGATCGCCAACATAAAACAGATAGCCGAGCACCGTCACCGCATCGCGCTGCTTGCCGGGCCCCAGTAATTCGCAGACCGGGACATGCAAGGTCTTGCCCAGTAAATCAAGCAGGGCGGCTTCCAGAGCGGCGACAGCATTGACGCGCAGTTCAAACGTCCACGCCCCTTTTCCGAAGGTATCAAAGTCTGCCGACTGATTTCCCTTATGTACCTGCTGGACCACCTTATTCAGCCGGGCGATCTCCTGACCCACCACCCGAGGTATGGCATCGACCAGCGTCTGATAAATCACCTCTCCGCCAGGCGCTTCGCCCACGCCGGTATTCCCTGCACTGTCTGTCAGCACAACGATATTACGGGTAAACCAGGCGTTATGTGCGCCGCCAATATTCAGCAGCATACTGTCCTGCCCGGCCACCGGGATGACCTTCATCTCAGTGACGATTGGGCTTGATTGCGTTGTCATCATCCACGCTCCGCAACAGGTTTAAGTTCGACGCGTTTGATATCCCCCACCAGCACCAGGTAACTCAGCACCGCCACCAGCGCATGCACACCCACGTAGATCAGCGCACCGTTGAAAGAGCCCGTCGTGCCGACGATGTAGCCGATAGCGATGGGGGTGACAATCCCGGAGATGTTGCCGAACATGTTGAACAGACCGCCGCTCAGACCACTGATCTCTTTTGGCGCAGTATCTGCCATCACCGCCCAGCCCAGCGCACCGATCCCTTTACCGAAGAAAGCCATCGCCATGAAGCCGATAATCATCCACTCGGTATTTACGTAGTTACAGAACACCATGGTCATGGAGAGCAGCATGCCGAGCACAATCGGCGTTTTTCGCGCGATGTTCAGGGAACCGGTGCGGCGCATCAGCCAGTCGGAAATCACCCCGCCGAGCACCCCCCCAACGAAGCCGCAGATTGCCGGAACAGAGGCGACAAACCCCGCTTTCAGAATCGACATACCACGCGCCTGCACCAGATAAACCGGGAACCAGGTGATAAAGAAGTAAGTTAAGGCGTTGATGCAATACTGGCCAAGATAGATCCCGATCATCATCCGCGAGCCGACAAGCTGTTTGATCTGTGCCCATTTCTGACTGAACGGGACTTTTGCTTTTTCGGATTTTTGATCCATGTTGATCAGCGCTCCGCCTTCGGCAATGTACTCCAGCTCTTTCTTGTTCACGCCGGGATGCTGGTTAGGTTCGTGGATCACTTTCAGCCAGATGAAGCTGATGACGATCCCAAGCCCGCCCATGAAGAAGAATACGTGCGACCAGCCCACCTCATGCGTCAGCCAGCCCATGATGGGCGCGAAGATCACCGTTGCGAAGTACTGTGCGGAGTTGAAGATCGCTACCGCCGTTCCCCTCTCCTGCGCCGGGAACCATGCCGCCACAATGCGGCTGTTGCCCGGGAAGGAAGGCGCTTCCGCTAAGCCTACCAGGAAGCGCAGCGTGAAGAGCGCCACGATAATGCCGAAGCCGCTGAAGATATCGACGAACCCCTGCAGCAGGGTGAACATCGACCAGATAAAGATGGACCAGAAATAGACGCGTTTAGATCCAAAACGGTCCAGCAGCCAGCCGCCAGGAATTTGCCCGATAACGTAGGCCCATGAGAATGCAGAGAAAACGTAACCCATGCCCACCGGATCAAGGCCGATGTCTTTTGCCATTTCCGAGCCGGCAATCGACAGCGTGGCGCGGTCACCATAGTTAAAGGACGTGACGATAAACAGCATCACCACTATCCAGTAGCGGGCATTGGTGCGCTTCTCAGCGCTGCTCGCTGCGTGGCTTAATGTACTCATTGTTGCACTCCTGAAACATAGCTTTCGCCTGGTTCATTCTGTACAGCACCGGTAGGGTAATCAGAATGAGATTTGTGTTTTGTCGTTTTGGTACGGCCTGACGCCGTTTTATAGTGACCGGAAAAGTATATGAAGGAGTGACACCGTCTCTCACCGTGCAAAAACACAGTATTAAAGGGGGTGTGAGAGGTTGTTTATGGCATTAGCCCAGGGGAGTTGAAGGTGGTTCACGGAATTGGCGTTTGGTGCGGGATGTACAGCCGGGTGGCGTCTACGCCTTACCCGGCATACAGAACTATTTAAGGAGCGTCGCCCAGTGTTCAACCCATGGGTTCGACTCGCTTTCAGGCTCAGGGTGTTCGCCCGCATCAATCAGCAGCATCTCGCCGACGCGTTGGGCGCTTTGTTCCTGCAGGAGAGCATCGAACTGCTTACCGCCGCCGCAGAAGTTGGCGTAAGAGCTATCGCCCAGCGCAATGATGCCGTAGTGAACGTCCGGTTGATAGCCGAGCTGGTCTTTAATTCCCTGGAAAAGCGGCACGATGCTGTCCGGGAGATCGCCTTGTCCAGTGGTGGAGGTCACCACCAGAATGTATTTATCTTGATACTTTTTCCAGTCTGCCAGTTCCGGGTCTTCATAGACCGTGGCTTTGTGGCCCTGGCTGGCGAGTATTGCCTCAGCCTCTTCCGCTACCAGCAGCGAGTTGCCGTACATTGTGCCGACAAAAATGCCTACTTCAGCCATGATATTTTCCCATATTGAATGCGTTTACTGTTCATCCTGAACGTTGCCCGATACAAACTCAACCCTTTCATTTTCGGGGAGTTGTCCCAGCCAGCCAAACTGTGACAGCGCCTGCATCCAGACGTCGTCCAGCCCCGCGCGTATAGTTAGCGGTTCGCCGGTAAACGGGTGCGTCAGGCTCAGCTCGCTGGCGTGCAACATCAGACGATGGCAACCAAAGTGTTCGGCCGCGCTGCGGTTCTGGCGCAGATCGCCGTGTTTGCTGTCGCCAATAATCGGGTGGCGCAGGTGCGCAAGATGGCGTCGCAGCTGGTGCTTACGCCCGGTTTTAGGCAGAAGCTCAACCAGGCTGTAGCGTGTGGTCGGAAATTTGCTGGTTGCCACCGGCATTTCGGTAGTCGCCATGCCACGATAATCCGTCACCGCAGGTTGCGGGCCTTTGTCATCACGGGCAAATTTATCGGCAATTTTGTCCAGCTCCTCCACCAGCGGATAGTCCAGCGTGGCACTTTCCGTCAGCCAGCCACGGACAATCGCGTGGTAGCGTTTCTGGATCTGGTGCTGTTCGAACTGCTGCGCCAGCAGGCGGCCTGCCTCGCTGGACAACCCCATCAGCAGAACGCCGGAGGTCGGCCTGTCGAGACGATGGGCAGTGAAAACATGCTGGCCAATCTGGTCGCGCACGGTTTGCATTACCACGACTTTCTCGTCGCGATCCAGCCAGCTTCGGTGCACCAGCCAGCCGGACGGTTTATTCACCGCCACCAGCCACTCATCCTGATAGAGGATCTCAAGCGTCATGCATCTTCACCGGCAAACAGGGCATCCAGCTTTTCCAGTTCGACCAGCATCACGTCGCGCGCTGGATGCGTCGCCTCAAGCGCCATTTCATAATAGGGAGAAACAGCAAAGGCCTGTGGCAGCGGATGACCGCCTTCCAGCAGTGCGTGCATACGCGGAATTAATACCCACTGGAGCCACTCGAACGGTGCCAGCGTATCCAGGCAGAATGGCTGTGTGCTTGCGAACGCTTCTGGCTGCGGTGCAGTCTCCTGCCACAGCTGATGTTGGCGCAAAAGGGCTTCGATGGCGTGCAACCGGGCACGAACGCGATCGTGTTGCGTCATAGTAACCTCAACTGAAAAAATGAACGGCGCGCAGCATAGCATTGCGGAAGACAGAAATAAAAAAAGGGAGCACTGTAAAAACAGTGCTCCCGGTTCGTTTCGCAGCATTCCAGCTACAATTCGTGCTCCCTGCTCATCCGTGACAACTTTTCCTGATGCCCGAAGGCCTGGTCATCCGTAAACCGATGCATCCTGCACATATCGTCCTGATATGTTTGTTTCATCCTGAAACATCCTGGCCTTCCTGACCCACCGCTCATCCTGACCGGCTCTCATTCTCCTTCCTGGAGGTGTCCCTTACGCATCCTGCGTTATCCTTTTGCTTCATCCTGAAGCCTTCCTGCAGCGCCATCCTGACGTGTCCTGAGTAAGAAACGCCATCATCCTGATGTTCGTTTCTCGTGTCGGCGTCCTGTCGACGGAGATAGAATCCGCTATTCCGCTTCGTCTTACAACCCACCCAGTCAGTTGTGTAAGCCTTAAGAAATCGCTAAAAGTCATGCAATGAACAAGTAATCCATTGAAAAACAGAGTAATATTAATCTTAATTAAATAAGGTAATACTGAATGTTCCAGCGATCTCTCACAAACCTTGTAAGAGATCTCTCACACGCGCTGTAGCATCAAGTATTACAGCAGTGGCTCAATTCGGGTAAGGAAATCCGCAAGAGAGGGGGCGAGGATTTCGCGATTGCGGGTACCGATTGTCTCTTTAACCACTTCACCAGACAGGTTACAGACGGATATTACATCCAGTTCGCTATCCAGCGTGGCAATAAAGAGTGTCGGAGAAAGCTTAAGGCGCTTTTGCGTGACCAGATGCCCAATCAGGTTTTCCTGAACACGCTGCAGATCGTCTTCACTCCACGTCTGCAACAGGGTCAACGTAATATCAGCAAAGCGTGCAGGCATATCCCCTGCAAATTGCGTGGTATAAAACGCATGAACGGCAGGTTGTATCACAATATCCATTGCCCGTTCAACCGCATTTACATTTTGCTCACTGGTGTTGGGCTTTGGCTGCCAGATCACGTAATCATCCTGAGAAGAGATAATGCACGGTGACGGCACGCCATATAAATCAGTACTTTGTGGCCATGTGTCATGCTTTTCATGCCATGCATCGCAATAACGGGTCGTGAAGGTAGTGAGGGCATTTGCAGTTTCGATGTCCACCGATTTCTCTCTTCTTGTAAGACAGGATAAACTCAGGCCATAAGTGTACCTGTAAAGTGGCTATGAAACATGTCTTACGAAAATCATCAGGCGTTAACCGGCTTAACGCTGGGTAAATCGACCGATTACCGCGACACCTACGATGCAAGCCTGCTGCAGGGTGTGCCGCGCAGCCTGAATCGCGATCCTCTGGGTTTACACGCGGATGCACTGCCGTTTGTCGGCGGAGATATCTGGACGCTGTACGAACTCTCGTGGCTTAACGCTCGCGGTTTGCCGCAGGTGGCGGTGGGCCATGTTGAGCTGGATTACGCCAGCGTTAATCTCGTTGAGTCCAAAAGTTTTAAGCTCTATCTCAACAGTTTTAACCAGACAAAATTCAATAGCTGGGACGACGTTCAGCACACCCTGGAACGTGATTTAAGTGCCTGCGCTCAGGGCAACGTAAGCGTTTCATTGTATCGTCTGGATGAACTCGAAGGGCAGCCCATTGCCCACTTCAACGGTACATGCATCGACGATCAGGATATCGAGGTGAACAGCTACGAATTCAGCACTGATTACCTTGAAAACGCGGCGAGCGGGAAGGTGGTCGAAGAGACGCTGGTCAGCCATTTGCTGAAGTCCAACTGCCTGATTACCCATCAGCCGGACTGGGGTTCCGTGCAGATCCAGTATCGTGGCCCGAAAATTGACCGGGAAAAACTGCTGCGCTATCTGGTGTCGTTCCGTCATCACAATGAATTCCACGAGCAGTGCGTGGAGCGCATCTTTAATGACATTCAGCG
The DNA here is from genome assembly GCA_023023105.1 of Enterobacter ludwigii. NCBI lineage: Bacteria > Pseudomonadati > Pseudomonadota > Gammaproteobacteria > Enterobacterales > Enterobacteriaceae > Enterobacter > Enterobacter ludwigii. The sequence continues at coordinate 3,743,729 of CP083824.1, forward strand.
TTTCTGCCATCCTGAGACGCTGAGCGTTTACGCGCGCTATACCCGACGTGGTGGGCTGGATATTAACCCGTGGCGCACCAATACCAATTTTGTGCCTGCGACTGGCCGTCTGGTGCGTCAGTAACATAAATATTTTCATAATATGCGGGCGGTATTCCGCCCGAAGTGTTGTGAAATCTCATAAGCCAGGGCTATTGTAATCAACAGGGAAAGACGATAATCGTCCCGTAAGGAGCTCACTTGATTACACATATTAGCCCGCTTGGCTCAATGGATATGTTGTCGCAGCTGGAAGTGGACATGCTTAAACGCACGGCCAGCAGCGATCTTTATCAACTGTTTCGTAACTGTTCACTTGCCGTACTGAACTCCGGAAGCCTGACAGATAACAGTAAAGAACTGCTGTCCCGCTTCGAAAGCTTTGATATCAACGTGCTGCGCCGCGAGCGTGGCGTGAAACTGGAAGTGATCAACCCGCCGGAAGACGCCTTCGTCGACGGGCGCATTATTCGCTCACTTCAGGCCAACCTGTTTGCCGTGCTGCGTGACATCCTGTTTGTTAACGGGCAGATCCACAACGCGGGCCGTTTCCAGCATCTCGATCTGGAAAGCTCTGTCCATATCACCAACCTGGTATTCTCGATTTTGCGAAACGCTCGTGCCCTGCACGTCGGCGAAGCACCGAACATGGTCGTTTGCTGGGGCGGCCACTCCATTAACGAAACCGAATATCTCTATGCCCGTCGGGTGGGAACGCAACTCGGCCTGCGTGAACTGAATATCTGTACGGGCTGTGGCCCAGGGGCAATGGAAGCGCCAATGAAAGGTGCCGCGGTTGGGCATGCGCAGCAGCGTTACAAAGAGGGGCGGTTTATCGGTATGACCGAACCGTCAATCATCGCTGCTGAGCCACCTAACCCGCTGGTTAATGAGCTGATTATCATGCCGGATATCGAGAAACGTCTTGAGGCGTTTGTCCGTATCGCCCACGGCATAATCATCTTCCCGGGCGGCGTGGGGACAGCGGAAGAGTTGCTTTATCTGCTGGGCATTCTGATGAACCCGGCCAATAAAGATCAGGTTCTGCCGTTGATCCTGACCGGACCAAAAGAGAGCGCCGACTACTTCCGCGTGCTGGACGAGTTCATCGAGCATACGCTGGGGGAATCCGCGCGTCGTCACTATCGCATCATCATTGATGATGCAGCAGAAGTGGCGCGTCAGATGAAAAAAGCGATGCCGCTGGTGAAAGAGAATCGTCGTGATACCGGTGATGCCTACAGCTTTAACTGGTCAATCCGCATTGCGCCGGACCTGCAGATCCCATTCGAACCTACGCACGAGAATATGGCGAACCTGAAACTCTACCCGGATCAGCCGGTGGAAGTTCTGGCCGCCGACCTGCGTCGTGCCTTCTCCGGGATTGTGGCGGGGAACGTGAAAGAGATGGGCATCCGCGCCATTGAACAATATGGTCCGTACAAAATACACGGTGACCGCGAGATGATGCGTCGCATGGACGACATGCTGCAGGGCTTTGTCGCTCAGCACCGCATGAAGCTGCCAGGCTCAGCCTACATTCCTTGCTACGAGATCTGCACTTAACGCTTAGCGTCTTCTCTTTAAAGCCGGGTCGCAGTACAACGCGTCCCGGCTTTTTTATTACCGAAGCAATTCATAGAGATCGCTTATGTCTTTTACAAATCACGCGAGGACGCAAACGATTACCTCGATTTTACAACCGCAAGTTATCAGCCTTAATCCAAATTACCTGCCAGAAAATACTAAAAACCCGTTTCTTTACAGCTAAAGACACCTATATCACGGGCCTGACTTTCAGCTCACATGTCGTTAGTGGTAGCCTTCGCGCCCGTAAATTCTCTTTGATGTTTTTTTAACAGATAAATGGTCTAAAGATGCCCACATCATAAGTGGATTATTGCATTTGAGATCGCGATCACTGATAGATTCATAACGAGAATGTATCTTTCCGCCCGCCAATAGTTACGGGTGAAAATTATTAAAAAACCGTCACTGAACGAATTTCATATTACCGTCAGGCACTTTTTCATCGGATTTGACTTAAAACCTGACAATTTGCTTCCTCCAGGAGATACAGATGGAAACCACTCAAACCAGCACCGTTGCTTCGATTGAATCCCGAAGTGGTTGGCGCAAAACGGATACCATGTGGATGCTTGGCCTTTACGGCACGGCAATCGGCGCTGGTGTACTGTTCCTTCCTATCAACGCAGGCGTCGGCGGTCTGATCCCGCTGATCATCATGGCCATCATTGCTTTCCCGATGACCTTCTTCGCACACCGCGGTCTGACCCGCTTCGTGCTGTCCGGTAAAAACCCGGGCGAAGACATCACTGAAGTGGTTGAAGAGCACTTCGGTATCGGCGCAGGTAAACTGATTACCCTGCTCTACTTCTTCGCGATTTACCCAATCCTGCTGGTTTACAGCGTGGCAATCACCAACACCGTTGAAAGCTTCATGACGCACCAGCTGCACATGACGCCGCCTCCGCGTGCAATTCTGTCTCTGATTCTGATCGTAGGCATGATGACTATCGTGCGCTTCGGTGAGCAGATGATTGTTAAAGCAATGAGCGTACTGGTCTTCCCGTTCGTGATTGCTCTGATGGTACTGGCTTGCTACCTGATCCCACAGTGGAACGGTGCAGCACTGGAAACCCTGTCCCTGAGCAGCGCATCTGCAACCGGTAACGGCCTGCTGATGACCCTGTGGCTGGCGATTCCGGTAATGGTCTTCTCCTTCAACCACTCCCCAATCATCTCCTCCTTCGCAGTGGCGAAGCGTGAAGAGTACGGCAACGGTGCAGAGAAGAAATGCTCCAGCATCCTGGCACGTGCACACATCATGATGGTACTGACCGTGATGTTCTTCGTGTTCAGCTGCGTACTGAGCCTCTCCCCGGCGGATCTGGCAGCAGCGAAAGAGCAGAACATCTCTATTCTGTCTTACCTGGCGAACCACTTTAACGCACCAGTCATTGCGTGGATGGCACCTATCATCGCGATTATCGCCATCACCAAATCCTTCCTCGGTCACTACCTGGGCGCGCGTGAAGGCTTCAACGGTATGGTGATCAAATCTCTGCGCGGTAAAGGCAAGAGCATTGAAATCAGCAAGCTGAACAAAATCACCGCTCTGTTCATGCTGATCACCACCTGGGCAGTTGCGACTCTGAACCCAAGCATCCTGGGCATGATTGAAACTCTGGGTGGCCCGGTTATCGCGATGATTCTGTTCCTGATGCCGATGTACGCGATTCAGAAAGTGCCTGCGATGCGTAAATACAGCGGCCACATCAGCAACGTCTTCGTTGTTGTGATGGGTCTGATTGCCATCTCCGCTATTTTCTTCTCACTGTTCAGCTAATACCTCCTGCGCCGTCCTCGGGCGGCGCATTCTTCCTCTCTGACTGAAAGCAATGGACGCATCATGATTAGCGTATTCGATATTTTCAAAATCGGTATTGGTCCTTCCAGCTCTCACACCGTCGGACCAATGAAAGCCGGTAAGCAGTTCACGGATGACTTGATTGCACGCGGCATTCTGCACGACGTAACCCGCGTGGTTGTTGATGTTTACGGTTCTCTTTCCCTGACCGGGAAAGGCCACCATACCGATATCGCCATTATCATGGGCCTGGCGGGAAACCTGCCGGATACCGTTGATATTGACGCGATCCCTGGCTTCATCCAGGACGTTAATACCCACGGTCGCCTGCTGCTGGCAAATGGCGAACATGAAGTGGAATTCCCGGTTGATCGCTGCATGAATTTCCATGCTGACAACCTGTCGCTGCACGAAAACGGTATGCGTATCACTGCGCTGGCCGGCGACAAAGCGGTATACAGCCAGACTTACTACTCTATCGGCGGCGGTTTCATCGTCGACGAAGACCACTTTGGTCAAACCAGTACCTCTTCGGTCGACGTGCCTTATCCGTACAAAACTGCGGCGGACCTTCAGCGTCACTGCCAGGAGACAGGACTTTCCCTCTCCGGCCTGATGATGAAAAACGAGCTGGCGCTTCACAGCAAAGCGGAGCTGGAACAGCACTTTGCTAACGTCTGGGAAGTGATGCGCGGCGGTATTGAGCGCGGGATCACCACCGAAGGCGTTCTGCCTGGCAAGCTTCGCGTGCCGCGTCGTGCAGCAGCGCTGCGCCGTATGTTGGTCAGCACCGACAAAACGACAACAGACCCAATGGCAGTTGTGGACTGGATCAACATGTTCGCGCTGGCAGTAAACGAGGAGAACGCCGCAGGTGGCCGCGTGGTCACCGCGCCGACCAACGGTGCCTGCGGTATCGTTCCGGCCGTGCTCGCGTACTACGACAAGTTTATCCGCGAAGTGAACGCTAACTCTCTGGCGCGCTACCTGCTGGTCGCCAGTGCGATCGGTTCCCTGTATAAGATGAACGCGTCAATTTCTGGTGCGGAAGTAGGCTGTCAGGGTGAAGTCGGTGTGGCTTGCTCTATGGCGGCGGCGGGTCTGGCTGAGCTGTTGGGTGCAAGCCCAACGCAGGTGTGCATTGCTGCAGAAATTGGCATGGAACATAACCTGGGGCTGACCTGTGACCCGGTTGCCGGACAGGTACAGGTGCCGTGTATCGAGCGTAACGCGATCGCTTCCGTGAAAGCGGTGAACGCTGCACGTATGGCCCTGCGTCGTACCAGCGAACCGCGCGTCTGTCTCGATAAAGTTATCGAAACCATGTACGAAACCGGGAAAGATATGAACGCCAAATACCGCGAAACCTCTCGCGGCGGTCTGGCGATGAAGATCGTTACCTGCGATTAAGCCTCTCAGGAAGCCTCGTTTTGCGAGGCTTCTTCCTGTTTCCCCTCACACTATTCGTTTCATCCTGCCGACAGTGTTACCCTTTACCCATCAGATTTAAGGGAGAATCTCTGTGGCTGTTCATTTGCTTATTGTCGACGCACTCAACCTGATTCGCCGGATCCATGCGGTACAAGGCACCCCCTGTAAAGACACTTGCCTGCACGCACTGGAGCAGCTTATCCGCCATAGCGAACCGACTCATGTTGTGGCCGTGTTTGACGACGAAGCGCGTAACACTGGCTGGCGACATCAGCGCCTTCCGGATTACAAGGCCGGACGTGCCCCGATGCCAGACGATCTGCATGACGAGATGCCCGCCATTCGCGCCGCCTTTGAACAGCGCGGCGTCCCTTGCTGGGGGGCGCATGGCAATGAAGCTGACGATCTGGCGGCAACACTTGCGGTTAAAGTTGCCAGCGCTGGGCATCAGGCGACGATTGTTTCAACCGATAAAGGCTACTGCCAGCTGCTCTCACCTACGATCCGCATCCGTGATTACTTCCAGAAACGCTGGCTCGATGCCCCTTTCATTGCCAGTGAGTTTGGCGTCTCGCCTGAACAGCTGCCAGATTACTGGGGGCTGGCGGGGATCAGCAGCTCGAAGGTGCCGGGTGTCGCGGGTATAGGACCAAAAAGTGCCGCTCAGTTGCTAACGGATTTTCAGAGTCTGGAGGGAATTTACGCCAGGCTGGATGAGGTGCCGGAAAAATGGCGCAAGAAGCTTGAAGCACACAAAGAGATGGCCTTTATCTGCCGGGATGTAGCGACGCTACAAACGAGTTTACTGCTGGACGGAAACTTGCAGCAGTTAAGGCTGGAACGTTAATACAATTCACGATTTGTCTGCCCGGTAAGCGCAGCGCCACCGGGCAAAATAAAGCACACACTATCGCTCGTCGCGACGTCCACCGACAGCGGCCCACCAGCGACGAATATGCACCGTCACCTCTTCGCGGTCGTGATACAGCTGACGCGCCTGGATCTCCGCATTAATGCCATGCTCATCCAGTTGCTGCTGAATATAAGCCAGATTCTGCGACACTTCCTCATAGCGCTTTTTCATTGGCAACTTGAGGTTGAAGATCGTCTCACGACACCAGCCGTTCACCAGCCAGGAAGCCATCAGCGCGGCCACTTTGGCCGGTTTCTCAACCATATCGCACACCATCCAGGAGATGTTGTTCCGGTTCGGACGATAGCGGAAACCATCTTCACGCAGCCAGGTAACCTGCCCGGTATCCATCAGGCTTTGTGCCATCGGGCCGTTATCGACAGATGAAACCCACATGTTACGTTTCACCAGTTGGTAGGTCCAGCCGCCCGGGCACGCACCGAGATCGACGGCATACATGCCGTTTGCCAGACGCTCGTCCCACTCATCTGCCGGGATAAAGACGTGGAAGGCTTCTTCCAGCTTCAGCGTTGAACGGCTCGGCGCATCGGCCGGGAAGCGCAAACGCGGGATGCCCATAAAGAAGGGAGAGTTGTTGGTGGTGTATGAATACCCCGTATAGCAGCAGCCTGGTGCGATAAAGAAGATATGCACCACCGGACGTTTAGGCGTTTCGTAGTTCGTCAGGATACCCGCATCACGCAGCGCTGCACGCAGCGGTACGGTAAATTTGCGGCAGAACTTCATCAGCTCTTTGCTTTCATTGGTATCCGCCACTTCAACGCGCAGATCCCCGCCCTTCTCCACCACGCCCTGCAGCATGCCGACAATTGGGGTGATACGGTCTTCCGGCGGAAGATCCTTCAGCAGTTCACCCGCGACAAACATCTGGCGGGCAAAGATCAATGAGTTGAAAGGTAGTTCACGCGCCAGCTTATCCGCGTCTTCAGGCTGATAGCATTCAAATACCACATAGCCTGCATTCTCTTTAACGCGCGCAAAGCCGAAGACCTCGCGCTTTGCCGCTTTATCGGTAATTTCCGCGGCGCACTCTTTCTCAAACCCCGGGCGACAATATAAAACAACCTTATTCATGAACAACGCCCTTGCGTTTCAGACGGATAGCTCCGATAAACATTAATACCCAACCCGCCAGGAAGCTAACGCCACCGACAGGTGTAACAAACGCCCACAGGCGTAAATGCGAAAGTGCCAGACAGTAGAGACTGCCACTGAAAAGCACGGTGCCCAACGCCATAAAGACGCTGCTCCAGTAAAACCAGATACTGATACGGCGCTGCATCGCCACCGCCAGCCCAAAAATAGCCAACGTGTGGAATGCCTGATATTCAAGGCCGGTCTGGATCCAGCCCATCTCTACTGCGCCCAAAGACTTGCTTAATACATGTGCGCCAAAAGCGCCCAGTGCAACAAAAATAAAGCCACTCACCGCGGCAAAAATCAGCATGAATCGGCTGGTCATGTTTAAGTCCTGAATTGATGCGTGCCCGGCACACAAACGTTATTGTTCATACCTGAAGCGGAATTTTTCTTGCTCGCTTGCCGCTTTCGCCAGTATCCACTGCCGGAAAGCGGCTATTTTACCCAGTTCTGCCTGACTGTCATGACAAACCAGATAAAACGCATTCTTGCTGACCAGAACATCATTAAAAGGGCAAACCAAGCGGCCAGCCTCAATTTCGGACTGCGCCATGACGTTGTTCGCCAACGCCACGCCCTGCCCGTGAATAGCAGCCTGTAACACCATCGCACTGTGGCTAAAAATGGGCCCCTGCTGCACGTTTATATGAGTAAGACCTAATTGACGGGTATAAGTTTGCCAGTCACGGCGAGACGCATCATGTAAAAGTGTATGTTGCGCCAGGTCAGCAGGTGTCTTCAGCGCCTTTTCACCCGTTAATAGCAGAGGCGAACAGACCGGCAGGAGATATTCTGCGTATAATTTTTCGACGCGCAAGCCCGGCCAGTTACCGCGACCGTAAAAAATGGCGACATCGACGTCATCTGCCAGCTTGTCTTCCTGACGATCTACCGCCTGGATTCGAACGTCGATCCCCGGATAAGCTGAGTTAAAGCTTGAGAGTCTTGGCACCAGCCATTGAATGGCAAAACTGGGCAATAAACTAACAGTCAGGGCACCTTTTGCACTTCGGGCCTGCAGCTTACGCGTGGCCTCCGTGAGCTGGGAAAAAATCTCTTTAATATCCTGAAAATAGCTCTGCCCCTCTTCGGTCAACAGCAATGAACGGTTGCGTCGACGAAACAGCTTAAGGCCCAGAAAATCCTCCAGGGACTTGATTTGGTGACTTACTGCGGCCTGTGTCACAAAAAGCTCATCTGCTGCACGTGTAAAGCTCAGGTGACGTGCTGCTGCATCAAAAACACGTAATGCATTAAGGGGTGGCAATCGCTTCGACATGGTTATCTGGCTTAGATGTTAACGGATTTTAACAAACAGGAAACAACGCTTAACCTATTAGTTTTTTTTATCTGAGACATTATAATTTGTCCGTTGAGGAACTACCAGCAAATACCTATAGTGGCGGCACTTCCTGAGCCGGAACGAAGAGCTTTTTTTGGAATGCGTGTTCTGAAGGGCTTTTGGCTTACGGTTGTGATGTTGTGTTGTTGTGTTTGCAATTGGTCTGCGATTCAGACCACGGTAGCAACGCTACCAATTTTTCACTTCCTGTACATTTACCCTGTCTGTCCATAGTGATTAATGTAGCACCGCCAATTTGCGGTGCTTTTTTTTCGCCTGCGATCTTAGTGCTGAATCTCAACCATCTCTTTAACATCGCTTCGGTTGATCTGCTGCTTGTTCCCGTTGGCATCTTTGTATGAAATCATCCCGGTATCATTATCAGTTGACGGTTTCCCTTCCGAAACGATGGAACGACCATCGTTGGTGTGCATCACGTAGTTGTTACCAGAACAGGCGCTCAGGGCAAAAGTAAACGCACAGGCAGAAATGATTGCAGCTGTCTTGTTCATGATTATTCTCCTTTAGCAATTAATGCTATTCAAACCTCGATTTATAACAGGCTAAAACATCCGCCTAACACTATTTAGCATAACCTGCTTTTTTGGGGTCATCAGGATAAGCAGACAATTCTGATAGATATCAACCTCCTTGCCCTGCCGCTGAAATTGCGCGACGATCTTGCTATTGAAATGAGGAATCCCATGAACGCTTTCAGTCCCGCACATTTTCGCGAACAGTTTCCGGCGCTGGCCGATGCCGGTATTTATCTTGATAGCGCTGCCACCGCCCTGAAGCCACAGGCGGTTATTGAAGCGACGCAGCAGTTCTACAGCCTGAGCGCCGGGAATGTGCATCGCAGCCAGTTTGCCGAAGCGCAGCGTCTGACCGCGCGCTATGAAGCCGCACGCGATCAGGTAGCACGTTTGATCAATGCAGAAGGCGGGAAAAATATCGTCTGGACGCGGGGTACGACCGAAGCCATCAATATGGTGGCCCAGTGCTATGCACGCCCGTTGCTACAGCCTGGAGATGAGATCATCGTCAGTGAGGCAGAGCACCATGCCAACCTGGTACCGTGGTTGATGGTAGCTGAGCAAACGGGGGCACGTATTGTGAAACTCCCGCTGGGACCAGATCTCCTACCCGACGTGGCTCAACTGCCTGAGTTGATTACTTCACGCAGCCGCATTCTGGCCCTCGGGCAGATGTCGAACGTCACGGGGGGATGTCCGGATCTGGGTCAGGCCATTCGCATCGCCCATGCCAGCGGCATGGTGGTGATGGTCGATGGCGCACAAGGGATCGTGCATTTCCCTGCTGATGTGCAAAAGCTGGATATTGATTTTTACGCTTTCTCTGCACACAAGCTGTACGGCCCAACCGGCATCGGTGCGTTGTACGGTAAGCCGGAACTGCTGGCGCAAATGACACCGTGGCTCGGTGGCGGCAAAATGATTACCGAAGTGACCTTCGACGGCTTTAAAACCCAGGAGATTCCCTATCGCCTTGAAGCCGGTACGCCAAACGTGGCCGGCGTCATTGGTCTGAGTGCCGCTCTCGAATGGCTTGCTGAAACAGACACTGCTCAGGCTGAAAACTGGAGCCGCGGACTAGCGACGCTCGCAGAGGAAGAACTCAAAAAGCGCCCGGGTTTCCGCTCGTTCCGCGTTCAGGATTCCAGCCTGCTCGCCTTTGATTTTGCGGGCGTTCATCATAGCGACATGGTGACGCTACTTGCCGGGTATGGCATTGCCCTGCGTGCCGGACAGCATTGTGCCCAGCCGCTCCTGGCGGCGCTCGGCGTTAGCGGTACGCTACGCGCCTCATTTGCGCCATATAATACCCAAAGCGATGTTGATGCGCTGGTTGCCGCCGTCGACCGCGCCCTTGAAATACTGGTGGATTAATGACTCACGCTGCTTTAGCCGGACACCCGTTCGGCACGGTCATCACAGAAGAGACCTTAAAACAGACCTTCGCCCCTCTCTCACAATGGGAAGATAAATATCGCCAGTTAATCCTTCTCGGTAAACAGCTCCCGACGCTGTCTGACGACCTAAAAGCCCAGGCAAAAGAGATCGCTGGCTGCGAGAACCGCGTCTGGCTGGGCGTCAGCGTCGCTGGCGAGAAGCTGCATTTCTTTGGCGACAGCGAAGGACGTATTGTCCGCGGGCTGTTGGCGGTACTGTTAACCGCCGTCGAGGGGAAAAGCGCGGCGGAGTTGCTGGCACACTCGCCGCTGGCGCTGTTTGATGAGCTTGGACTGCGGGCGCAGCTTAGCGCCTCACGCGGCCAGGGTCTGATCGCGCTCAGCGAAGCGGTACAGGATGCGGCACGTCAGGCTCAGGCCTGACGTTCTGCTTTCGCCATCATCTTCTTCAGGGCGTGAGATACAGCTATAAAACCGAAGGACGCGGTCACCATGGTGGCCGCACCAAAGCCTGAGGCACAATCCATACGTTTTGGCCCTTCCGCCGTACTTTTCATCGCACAGACAGAGCCATCAGCCTGCGGGTAGACCAGCGCTTCTGTAGAAAACACGCAGTCAACGCCGAGCTTGCCTTTGCTGTTCTTCACCACGTTAAAGTCGCTCTTCAGCCTTTCACGCAGCTTGGCAGCCAGCGGATCCTGAATGGTTTTCGCCAGATCGGCCACCTGGATCTGCGTAGGGTCGATCTGCCCTCCTGCGCCACCAGTGGTGACCAGAGGTACCTTGTAACGACGACAGTAAGCGATCAGCGCCGCTTTAGGGCGTACGCTGTCAATGGCATCAATCACATAGCTGTAGCCTTTATTCATGTACTCTGCGACGTTATCGGCTGTCACAAAGTCGTCAATGACCGTCACCCGGCATTCAGGGTTGATCAGACGAATACGCTCCGCCATGACCTCAGATTTTGCCAGACCGACGTTATCACGCAGAGCATGGATTTGACGGTTGGTGTTGGTGACGCACACGTCGTCCATATCAATCAGCGTGATTGCGCCAATACCGGTTCTCGCCAGCGCTTCTGCCGCCCAGGAACCCACACCACCAATACCCACGACGCAAACATGCGCATCCGCAAACAGCTGCAGGGCTTTTTCACCATAGAGACGTGCCGTGCCGCCAAAACGCTGACGCCAGGCATCACTGATTACCACTGACATAAAACCTCAGATGTAAAAAGGGTGAGGTTTCTCCTCACCCTGAACATGAATCCGTATTGCGCTCAGAATACCACAATCAGCCGCTGAATACGCTTCCTGCGCCCGGCGCTGCTTTGAGCACCCATACGCGTCCGTAGTGGTTATACCAGCCGGCACGGTGACCCGCATCCGGACCAATCCCCTGATAGATATCGAAGTGCTGGCCTTTAATCGCCCCACCCACATCCAGCGCCACCATCAGACGTAGCTCATACTGGCCGTTAAATTTGCCATTATTATCCAGCAGAGGCACTTCCGCGAGCAGCGTAGTGCCAGCAGGAATAATTGAACGATCCGATGCCACCGACGCACGACCAATCAGCGGTACAGCGCTCGCCCCTTTCACCGGAGCAAAGTTTTGCGGTTTAAAGAAGACAAACGACGGGTTCTGCTCCAGCAGCTCGCGCACCTCGGCTTCGCTGTGTTTTTCGCCCCACTCGCGGATCGCCTGCATCGACATATCTTCTTTCTTCACTTCGCCGCGATCGATCAACACCTTACCAATACTGCGATAGGCATGGCCGTTTTTACCGGAATAGCTGAAGAAGTTAAGGGGCGAACCATCACCGAAATCAATATAACCGCTGCCCTGAACATCCATGATGAAGTTATCCATCAGTGAATTGCTGTAAGCCAGGACGTAGTTTTCGCTCAACGCACCAGAGTAGATTTCTGCACGGGACGGCAGGCGACCGCGTTTTGGCGGCATACGATAAATTGGATACTGGAATTCGCCCTGGCGGGAGTGCCGCGCCTGAATCACTGGCGTGTAATACCCCGTGAACTGGACGTTCCCGTAGTTATCTGCCCCTTCCATCTGCCAGGCGTCGATACCAAACTGGCGCATGTTGCGCGTATCGCCGCCCGCGCGCAGCCAGTCCTGTACTGCACTGTAAACGTTGTTTTGTGAGCCATACAGGCGTGGTGACGCATTGCGGATCTGATAGACCTGCTCGGAGAAATCTCCGGCGTTAATCGGTGCGCCAACCGCATCAGGCTGGTTAACTAAGGAGAAAGGCTGGGATAATTTCCCGTCTTTATACTGTTGACCGCGATCGGTCGGTTTGGAAGAGCAGGCCGCAAGAATGGCTACCATTGCGCCCGTCATCAGATACTTCGCCCAACGTCCTTTCATTATATCTCGTCTTTAAGTTGCCCATTTCCGCGTGATGAAGATAACAAACCGCCAGGGCTAATGAAATGCGATCGCATGACCTTTGGCAAATTTTGCGCAAAAAATAGTCCAAACAGAGCCATGTCGTTCAATTTGCATACAAAATCATGATTTATGTGAAAAAGGGGTTGCATCACAAACCTATCCGAGTATAGTGCGCATCCACGGACGCGGGGTGGAGCAGCCTGGTAGCTCGTCGGGCTCATAACCCGAAGGTCGTTGGTTCAAATCCGGCCCCCGCAACCAATCAAATTTGAAGAAGTAAGTTTCTACAGAAGTAGAAAGACGGACGCGGGGTGGAGCAGCCTGGTAGCTCGTCGGGCTCATAACCCGAAGGTCGTCGGTTCAAATCCGGCCCCCGCAACCAATCAAATTTGAAGAAGTAAGTTTCTACAGAAGTAGAAAGACGGACGCGGGGTGGAGCAGCCTGGTAGCTCGTCGGGCTCATAACCCGAAGGTCGTCGGTTCAAATCCGGCCCCCGCAACCAACACTTCTTAAAACAATAAACACCCTTAAGGGTGTTTTTTTGTATCTGTCGTTTGTGAATTTGCCGGGTATTTCACCCGGCTGAAAGATTTACCCGCGTCGCGCCAGCGTCGCCCCGTCAGAGAAATACGCCCGGATCCCTGCCAGAATCGACTCCGCTACCTCCTGCTGGAATTTTGCCGTCTTGAGCTTACGCTCTTCTTCAACGTTACTGATAAACGCGGTTTCTACCAGAATGGACGGAATGTCCGGCGCCTTGAGCACCGCAAACCCGGCCTGTTCTACGCTGTTTTTATGCAGCTTATTGATGTTACCCAGCTTGCCCAACACCGCTTTACCAAATTTCAGGCTGTCGTTGATGGTCAGTGATTGCACCATATCGAACATGGTGTGATCGACATAACGGTCGCCGCTTTTGCCCACACCACCGATGAGATCCGAGGCGTTCTGGGTATCCGCGAGATATCTCGCGGCAGTACTGGTCGCCCCTTTGGTTGAGAGCGCAAACACCGAAGAACCGCTTGGCTGGCGGCTGGTAAACGCATCCGCATGGATAGACACAAACAAATCGGCGCGCTGCTTCTGCGCTTTTGCCACGCGAACTTTCAGCGGAATAAAGACATCTTCATTACGCGTCATATAGGCGCGCATATTGCCTTCTTTATCGATCAACGCCTTCAGACGGCGGGCGATTTGCAGCACCACGTCTTTTTCGCGGGTGCGATATTTTCCGACAGCACCCGAGTCTTCCCCACCGTGCCCCGGATCAAGCATGATCACAATCGGACGATCGCGCCCTGCTTTACCCGGCTGTGGGCCACTTTGCGCAGGTGGAACCTGCTTCTCAAGATTGCCCTGGTTATAATCTTCCAGTAACGCCAACAGAGGATCCTGAATGTCCGTCGCATTCGCCGGGTAGAGATCCATTACCAGACGCTCTTTGAAGGTCGCAACAGGCGCGAGAGCAAACAGTTGAGGCTTAACGTTCTGCTTCAGCTCAAACACCATACGCACGGTTTGCGGATCAAACTGCCCGACGCGCGCCGATTTAATAAACGGATCGTCACCGCGGATCTGCGCCGCCATCCCCTTCAGCACGGAATTGAGATTCACCCCTTCGAGATCCACGACCACGCGTTCAGGATTGCTTAAGGCAAATTGCTTATATTTCAACACGCGATTGGATTCAACCGTCACGCGCGTATAGGTCGACGACGGCCAGACGCGAACCGCCACCACCTGACTTGTGGCGGCTAATCCTACCTGACTGACGCTAAGCAACCACATTGCCCCGGCCCCTTTTAACAAACGGCGACGGCTTATTGCTGAGTTGGATCCCGACATGCTTCTCCCGAGCAAGAAAACTGACTGATATACAAAATGTCCAAATTGACCGAAAACTTTAACGAATGACGCATAAACTGTCATCTATAAAAGGGTAAACAATCATACGTTAACGCACGGATTACTTATTAATTTCTGTGGGTCGCGGAAAATTTGCGCTTGCACATGTATCCACAATCGAATAAAAATACACAAATTACGAATAAACATTCATTAAGGGTTGTGCCATGGTGAAGGAGCGTAGAACCGAACTGGTCCAGGGATTCCGCCATTCTGTTCCCTATATCAACGCCCATCGGGGAAAAACGTTTGTCATCATGCTTGGCGGCGAAGCCATTGAGCATGAAAATTTTTCCAGCATCGTCAATGACATTGGCCTGCTACACAGCCTCGGGATCCGCCTGGTGGTGGTCTATGGCGCGCGCCCGCAGATCGACGCCAACCTGGCCGCACACCACCACGAGCCGATTTACCACAAACATACCCGCGTTACGGATGCGAAAACCCTGGAGCTGGTGAAGCAAGCTGCAGGTCTGCTGCAGCTGGATATTACGGCTCGCCTGTCGATGAGCCTGAACAACACGCCATTGCAGGGTGCGCATATCAACGTCGTGAGCGGTAACTTCATCATTGCCCAGCCGCTCGGCGTGGACGATGGCGTGGACTATTGCCACAGCGGACGTATTCGTCGTATTGATGAAGAGGCAATCCACCGCCAGCTCGACAGCGGTGCCATCGTGCTGATGGGCCCGGTCGCCGTTTCCGTGACCGGAGAAAGCTTTAACCTGACGTCTGAGGAGATTGCCACGCAGCTAGCGATCAAGCTGAAGGCGGAAAAAATGATTGGGTTTTGCTCTTCCCAGGGTGTCGTAAACGATGAAGGGGTGATTGTGCCCGAACTCTTCCCTAATGAAGCCCAGGCCCGCGTAGAAGCACTGGAAGCTGAAGGTGACTACCATTCTGGTACCGTGCGTTTTCTGCGTGGTGCGGTGAAAGCCTGTCGCAGCGGCGTGCGCCGCAGCCACCTGATCAGCTATCAGGAAGACGGCGCCCTACTGCAGGAGCTGTTCTCCCGCGACGGTATTGGTACACAGATTGTGATGGAGAGTGCGGAGCAGATCCGCCGCGCCACCATCAATGATATCGGCGGTATTCTGGAACTGATCCGGCCGCTGGAGCAACAGGGTATTCTGGTGCGTCGTTCGCGGGAACAGCTGGAAATGGAGATCGACAAATTCACCATTATTCAGCGCGATAACCTGACCATTGCCTGTGCCGCCCTCTATCCATTCCCGGAAGAGAAGATCGGTGAAATGGCCTGCGTGGCGGTGCATCCTGATTACCGCAGCTCCTCACGCGGCGAAATGCTGCTTGAGCGCGTGGCAGCGCAAGCCCGCCAGATGGGCCTGAGCAAGCTGTTCGTCCTGACGACACGCAGCATTCACTGGTTCCAGGAGCGAGGATTCACGCCGGTAGATATAGATTATCTGCCAGAAACGAAGAAAGAGATGTACAACTATCAGCGCCGCTCAAAAGTGCTGATGGCTGATCTGGGATAATACGATGCCCTCACCGTCTGGTGAGGGCTTTCGCTTAAAGAGACTCAAATATCGCGCTCAGTCCGCTCCGGCGCTCTGTACGGGTGGCAATGGCCTGCACCAGCACACGTTCATCGGTATAGAGTGACAAGCGCTGACGCGCGCGCGTAATCGCGGTATAAATCAGTTCGCGGGTAATAACAGGTGAAAGCTGTGTCGGCAGGATCAGCGCCGCATGGTTAAACTCGGAGCCCTGGGATTTATGCACCGTCATCGCCCACGCGGTTTCATGCTCAGGCAAACGGCTGGGCTGGAAAGACTTCACGCTACCGTCCGGTAACTGGAACCAGACGCGCAGCCCCTGGCCGCGATCGAGCGCAATCCCGATATCCCCGTTAAACAACCCCAGCGCACTGTCGTTGCGGGAGATCATTACGGGTCGTCCTTCAAACCAGCGCGAATGCGGCATGCGGTTGATTTTGTGCTTCTGAACAAGAAGCTGCTCCAGCCTGTCGTTCAGCCCACTGACGCCAAACGGCCCTTCCCTCAGTGCGCACAGTAACTGGTACTCACCAAAGGCGGCAATGACCTGCTCTGGTGAGTTGCGCTGTTGGACACATGCCAGGAAATGCTGATACCCCTCCAGGGCGTCATCCAGCATCACCTGATACTCTTCTCCGCTTTGCAGTGATTTTTTCTCGATGTCGGTAAACGTACCGTCAAACACCGCACGGGTACTGTGCCGATCGCCACGGTTTACCGCGGCAGCCAGTTGGCCGATACCGGAGTCGCTGCCGAAACGATAGCTTTTTTGCAGCAGGCACAGGCTGTCGCGTAGCGCTCCCGCCACCGGCGAGTTATCGGGTTCAAGTACGCATCCGGTCAAACGCGCCAGCTCCTGAGCACGCGCGGCTGTGTAGCCAAAGCTGGCGTAAGTACAAATATCCCCCAGCACCGCCCCAGCTTCCACTGAAGCAAGCTGGTCACGATCGCCCAGAAAAATGACGCGCGCATGGGGCGGCAGAGCATCAATCAACCGCGACATCATCGTCAGGTCGATCATCGATGCTTCATCTACCACCAGTACGTCCAGATGCAGCGGGTTACCCGCATGATATCGCAGACGCTGGCTGCCTGGCTGAGCACCAAGCAGTCGGTGCAGCGTACTGGCTTCATTTGGGAAAAGCGCAAGTTGCTCCCCGGTGAGCGGCAGCTTTTGCAATGCCCCACCTAACGATTCCGTCAGACGAGCCGCCGCTTTGCCAGTGGGGGCCACCAGACGAATACGGCACTTGTGCTCGCCCGATAGCTGGATCAACGCGGCAAGCAGTTTTGCCACGGTGGTCGTTTTCCCGGTTCCCGGGCCGCCAGAGATAACCGAGATCCGCCGCGTCAACGCCACGGCTGCCGCGACTTTTTGCCAGTCTGTCGCCTCATCAGAGGTAAACAGCGTATCCAGCACGTGCCGGAGTTGCGCTTCATCGCAAGGCAGAGGCGCATTCGTCTCGCTGAAGAAACGCGCCACCGTCAGTTCATTGCGCCACAGCCGGTTAAGGTACAAACGTTCGCTGCTCAGGATCATCGGCGTCCCGGTATCGGTTCCGCTCACGGCGGGCGAGCCGAGTAATATCGCCTGCCAGTCCACTGCGTCATCCAGCAACGCGAAACACGCCTGTAAAGCCGGAGGCATTTTCTCATCAACAACCAGACGCGACAGCGGCAGGCAGACATGCCCCTCTCCCGCGTCTTTACTCAGGATTGCGGCGGCGAGCATCACGGCGGGTTCATCGCCTGCCACCATCATGGCGAACTGTACATCGAGGTGGCGGAGTAATCGTTGTTCTACCGCTTCCAGCAATAGCGCCTGCATCGTCATGCCACCTCCTCTGTGCTTGCGGCAAACAGGTTATCCATTTTTTCAATCAGTTCCACAGCCGGACGCGTACTAAAGATGCCAGAGCGCGGGTCGCTAGCATCCACTCCGCGCAGGAACAGGTAAATAACGCCGCCAAAATGGTCTTCGTAACGATAATCGGCAATGCGATGCCGCAGGTACCGATGCAGCGCCAGGGTATAGAGCTGATACTGCAGATCGTAGCGATGTGCTTGCATGGCTGATGCCATCGCCTGCTGGGTATAGGCTTCGCTGTTTTCACCCAACCAGTTCGATTTGTAGTCCAGCAGGTAGTAACGCCCTTCGTGGCGGAAAACCAGGTCGATAAACCCTTTTAACATTCCCTGCACCTGGCGGAAGTTCAGCGCTGGGCAACCGGCAGATAACGGATCATGCTCGCGGATCAACGCATCAAGCGCGTCGGCTCTGAGGGGGCTGGCAATAGGGAGATAAAATTCCATCTCCACCTGTTTATCTTTGTTAGTCAACTGACTCAGAGAGATCCCTTGCGCCGTCAGTGGGGCGTGCAGAACCGTGCTGATCCAGTCGGTGAGAACCGGCTGCCACTGTGCGTCATAGCCTCCACTCTGCAACATCTTTAGCACCCACTCCTCAGAGACTGGCTGGGTAAAATCCAGCTCTTCAAACAGGCTATGTAAAAATGTGCCTGGTGAGGCGCCACGCGGGAATTGATGCGGAGTGAGCGCTGGCTCAACAGGTACGCTACCGGTCCCTGCTGCATCGACGTCCAGTTTTGGCATCAGATCCTGGGCAATGCTCTGCCCGTGCTGCTGTAAACCGGAATAACTCGTCACACGCCAGTCGTCAGCAATGGTGCGCACAACCTGACGGGCATGGAGCTCAACCTCGCGCAGCTCCGGCATTTGCCAGCGGCTATTATCGGGCTGCGACGGAATGTGCAGAGCAGTATGATCCCCACATAATGATTCGATACACTGACGCAGGCCTGCTGCATCTTTGGGTTCACCGAGCTGAATAAGCCGCCCCAGCGCACTCAGATGAAAATCGCTCTCCCCGGTCTTCTCACCACGGCGACGAAACAGTGGGGCGACACCCATACTGCAGTGCCAGACCGAACGGGTCAACGCTACATAGAGCAGGCGTAAATCTTCCGCCAGACGTTCGGCCTCTGCCAGCTCAACGCTGGACTCAGCTTTACTGAGATCGAGCACCGCCTCAAATGACTCGCGATCGTGGTAAAAGGCCTGATCCTGCACGCGGTAATTGGCAATAAACGGCAACCAGACCAGCGGATACTCCAGGCCTTTCGACTTGTGAATGGTGACGATCTGCACCAGATGTTTATCACTTTCAAGACGCATCTGCTGACTGGACGAATTACTGTTCGGGTCGGCAATCTGTTGCGCCAGCCAGCGCACCAGAGCGTGTTCACTCTCCAGTTGCGTGCCCGCTTCCTGCAGGAGTTCACTGATGTGCAAAATGTCGGTCAGACGACGTTCACCGCCCGCGGTCGCAAGCATATTCTCCGCAATGTGACGCTGCGCCATGAGCTCACGTATCATCGCCATTACACCGCGTCTGTGCCATTTATCCCGGTAGTAAACAAACTCTTCCACTACCGCATCCCACGCGTCTTCGTCGTTGTTGAGCGCATCAATATCACGCGCATTCAGCCCGAGCATCGCGCTGGCTAACGCGCTGCGAAGCGTGCTCTCCCTCTCCGGGGCCAGCACCGCCTGCAGCAGCCATAACATCTCCTGCGCTTCCAGCGTTTCGAAAACACTGTCCCGATTTGAGAGGTAGACGGACGGAATGTTCAGCAATGTCAGGGCATCGCGGACAAGCGCGGCCTCCTGACGGCTACGCACCAGCACCGTAATATCCGATGCCTTTACAGGGGTTGACTCCTCGCCCCTCCAGAGCACCGCCTCGCCACATGCCCCCGCACTGAGCCAGTCACGGATTTGCGCGGCACAGTGCTGTGCCATGGCATTTTGATAGTCCGCAACGCCACAGCCTTCTCCGTCCAGCAGCCAGAAGTTCATGGCGGGCTGAGTCGTACCGTTGAATTCGAAGCGCAATGAGGCATTTTTTGTCGCAAATTTTACCGGCTGGAAAGGGATCTCCCGGAACATAAATGCCGTATCCATGCGGCTGAAAAGCGCATTGACGCTCTCTACCATCCCGGGAGATGAACGCCAGTTGGTATCCAGAGTGTAATGCGCATCAACTTCGCTGCGGGCTTTCATATAGGTGAAAATGTCCGCACCACGAAAAGCGTAAATAGCCTGTTTAGGATCGCCAATTAACAACAGCGCGGTATCAGGCTGTTGTCTCCAGATACGGCGGAAAATGCGGTACTGCTGCGGGTCGGTATCCTGAAACTCGTCAATCATCGCAACCGGGAAACGGTTACGAATAGCCGCGGCAAGCGCTTCACCATTTTCGCTGCATAACGCGGCATCCAGGCGGCTCAACATATCGTCAAACCCAAGTTCACCGCGGCGACGCTTTTCACGCGAGACGGTTTCACGGATCTCCACCATAGCGCGGGTGATCATCAGGTCATTGAGCGTCAACGGTTCGGCCAGCAGGGCTTCGATAGCCACAAACAGCGGATGCTCCGGCACAATGCCATCGGGTTTGGTTCGTTCAACCAGAAAACGCTGAGAGAATTTTTCAAGCGCATCCGGGAGCTGATACCCTCGCGTCTCTTCCTGTGCCCAGGCGCTGATCTTATCGATCCATTTCCCCTGATTTGCACGGTTAAATTTACGTCTGTCGATCCCGGAATTTTCGATGATCGCCTCAATCTCGCCGACCGACGTATTCCACTTTTGCTTGATGGCCGCAATTTTGGCGGTAATTTTTTCATGGCGAGAAGCGAGAGTTTCATCTGCTGGCGGCGGAGATTTGATTACCGGTGCTTCACCCTGAAGATAGCGATCGATGGCACGCAGAAGCTCCTCGGGGCCCTTCCATAACGCATGTACCGCTTCTGCGATATCTCGCGGTAAGGGGTAGCAATGGCGACGCCAGAAATCCGCGCAGGCCTGATAGCGAAGCACGGATTCATCTTCAATGAGCTGCTGCTCAAACAGCATGCCGGATTCAAACGCATTCAGGCTCAGCATTCGCTGACAAAAACCGTGAATGGTGAAGACGGACGCTTCGTCCATCTGCCGTTCAGCGAGAAGCAACCACTGGGCGGCCTGTTGCTTATCAGCAATCTCTTCCAGAAGGCTCGCGTAGAGAGGGTTATCCGTACTCTGACGCAGACAGGCGATACGCAGCTCATGGATATTGGAACGAATACGGCCGCGCAACTCCGCGGTGGCAGCCTCGGTGAAGGTGACGACCAGCAGCTCTTCCACGCTTAAAGGACGTGGAAAAGCCGCGTTACCGCCAAGCCCTAACAGCAGGCGCAGATAGAGCGCGGCAATGGTGAAGGTTTTTCCCGTTCCCGCTGAAGCTTCAATCAATCGTTCCCCCTGTAGAGGTAAACGTAACGGATCAAGAGGCTCAGCGGTATCGGTCATTCTTTCTTACTCCAGGGCATAGTTTGCTGCAGCGCGCTGACGCTCTTCCAGACTTTCCAGCCTTTCGGGTTCACGTACTCCGTTTTCCCGTTCTGGCTACCGGAAACCTGAGACAGGATGGTCATTCCCTGCGGCTTAATCACCGCCTGATGGAAGAACTCGGCAACCTTCTGAGGCGTCAGCTGTTTTATCTCGGCCACTACTTTATCACGCGAATCAAAGTTCAGATTACCGCGATCAAAATCTTTGCTGAGCTGTGACGCTTCTTCACCCAATGTCTGCGGTGGCTGCATCACCTGGGCGATGACGGCCTGCTGGATCTGGGCAAATTCGTCCGGTTTCATGGCGCGCAGTTTTGCTTCCACTTTTGGGAAGAAAGCCTGATAACGCTGCCAGAGATAGGCCGGTTGTTTATCGCTACTTTGCAGCAGGAAACCCAGCCCCCACTGGCGGCCAACGTTCATGGAGAACGCAAAGACCGCATAGCCAAGCTGCTCTTCTGTACGTAGCTGGTTATAGAACCACGGCTGAATAATCTGTCCCAGAACGGCACTCCGCGCTGAACTGGAGAATTCATCATAACCCGTAGGTACAAACACCGCTGCCAGCGCAGAATCCGTACTAGTGCCCGCCTTTTCAAAAATCACATTCTGTTTTTTCTCAACCAGCACATCCTGGTTGCGGCACCACTCGTCACCTTTCGAGCCGAGCTGGGTGCGTACATTCTCCGCCAGCGTTTTGGCCTGCTCTTCACTCATGTTGCCGACGATCAAGAACTCGGGACGCGTGTTGGTTTTCAATGCATCACGGTAAGCGAGGACATCTTTCAATGAGATAGAAGGCAGTAACGCGCGGCGATCTTCACGCTGGAAATAAGGAATTTGCGACAACATTTGCGCTGGCATAAGCGCAAGATCGTAAGCTTTGCCCTTCTCCGCAGAGTCCATCATCTGCGCATACCAGGATTTGGCCTGCTCAAGCTGCTCTTCCGTCGGCGTGTAACTAAAATAGCCCTCAAGCAGCGCCTGGAACAGCTGAGGCAGGCGCTGAGTGTAGCCATTTGCATTGACCATCAAACCGTTATTGGCATTGGTTGAGAAGCTGATTCCCCCCACGGCCGCCTGATTGCTGAGCTGATCGAGCGCGATGCCAGCAAGATAGTCATTCAGGGCGAACATCACCTGATTTTTGGCGCTATTCATCGCCTTAGGGTTACGCAGAACGACGCTGACATCGGCTTTTGGCTCGCTCGCAAAATAGCGGCTTGGGGTATACACCACGCGCAACGTCGGCTCATCAATAATAAGTTCCGGGTGCGGATAATCCTTTGTGGCTTTGATCAGCGAGAAATCATCCGGAATGTAGGGGTTCAGCTCCGGCAGTTTCAACGCAATCTCCCCGGCTCTTTTCTGCCAGTCGGCGAAGGTCTGGGCGCTGATTTTGTCCACCTGATAAGGGGCGTCTACAAAATAGGCCGTTTTGTTATGGGGTTCGTTCGGGCTGATGTACCAGATGCGGGCATTCTGCGGGGTCATCATCGCAAGGCGGGCTTTTACGGCGTCAGCATCATACTGATCGGCGATATTGACCGCATCGAGAGTATGTTCCACCGGCACGCGGATCATGGTATCCGCCAACCACTCCACATAGTCCATGTCGCGGGTAATGGACGGGTAACGGAAATCGAGATCCAGCACGTGAGCCAGTTCATCAAAGTAGCGTTTATCGACGCCTTTATCACGCAGCAGAGAAAGGTAGCTAAAGATCGCCGCCACCACTTCATCACGGTTTGCCTGCCCTTTGTCGGTCAGGGTTGCAGATATCGCCAGCACACCGCTATTGCCGTTCACAACGGGATCGGAGTCGGCTCGAATCCCTTCCACCAGCCCTTGTTTTTGCAGCCAGTCAGAAAGCGTACCCGGGCTACGGTTGCCAATCAGATAGGTCACCAGCTCGTCGGTTTTACTGCGAAACTGTGCCGTGTTGTTATCAATGCGGAATTCAACACGTAACACCTTGCGCGGCAAGGCGGGCACGTAGTGGATAACAATCCCTTTTTGAGCGTCCGTGACTACCGGAACGGTTATCTGAGGCAAGTCGATATTTTTATTCGGCACACGACCAAACGTCTGAGCGGCCATGTTTGCCAGCTCTGGCAGCGGTTTGTTGCTGTAGATAACCGCTTTCATCAGGTTCGCGGAGTAATATTTGTCGCGAAACGCATGCAGCGCATCAAGCACCGGGCTGTTTGGCTTATCGCTTAATGTTTCCAGGTTACCACCGGAGAAACGCGAACCCGGATGCGCCGGGTTAATGGTTTCGGCGCTCACCTGGGCCATGCGCATACCGTCTCGCGTACGGGCAAGGGTTAACTCAGCATTAACGGCATTGCGTTCACGTTCAGCATATTTTTTATCCAGAAGCGGTGCAGCGATGGAATCAGCAAGGCGATCGACCGCCCCTTCCAGTGCATCATTTTCGACTTCGAGATAAAAAGCCGTACGGTACGGTGCTGTGCTGGCATTGTGACTACCGCCGTGCATTTTCAGATATTCGGACAGGCTATCTGGCTGCGGGTATTTTTTAGACCCCATCAGCGTCATATGTTCCAGATAGTGCGCAAGCCCAGGATGGGCATCAGGATCTTCCAGTGACCCAATCGGCACCACCAGCGCCGAGAGGGATTTCACCGCCTGCGGATCGGAAACCAGCAGCACGGTCATGCCGTTATCAAGGCGAATAGCCTGATACTGGCGGGTATCTTTTTCGCTCTTACGGATAGTTTCCTGAACAGGTTGCCAACCGGAGTCTGCTTGAGTGAAGGGAGCCCAAAGGGCGACAAACAAAACCAACGCTTTAAACAAGGTGCTGCCTGGCATTACGACCTCTTTATCACGGCTACATCATTAACAAACTGCGTGCTGGGCACGCCAGCATCTCTTTCTTTGAGTACATCAGTCCGTGATAACAGGTGCATCATAAATGAACACCCTTTCCTGTGCAATTTTTATACAACACTCAGGACTGATTAAATTTGAACAACGGTAACAGGTAACGCAGTGCCTCTTCCGTGATCGTCTCGAAGTACTCTGGTTCAAGAGTACGCCATAAGCGCTGATACCAGACATCTTCACCTTCGCCACGTACCATCATGTTTCCTTCATAGGCTTGTATAAATTTACTTCGCGCTTTCTGCAGTGACGCCTCATCCGTTAACATTGCATCATTCTGTACGTCATAACAGGCTTTTATCCAGGCACCGCCACTCTCAGGCAGTAACAAAAGTGGTTTGTTCATGCCCTGACGGTAGCCCTCAATATACAAAGACAGATAACGTAACGCCTGTTCAGACTCCATCGGCGGGAAGCGCCATTCGCCCTCTTTGCGCACGAATATCCGGCTTTCGCCTTTATTACCCATCGCACTGTAGACAAGATGTTCCAGCCAGAGTTGCAACCCTTGTGAAACGCTAAGCATAGAAGGTCGCCAGCGTAGCAGCCCGTCCGGCTGAACCTGGGTTAGCCAACCCGTCAACTGAACGCCGTTACAGTTGAGATCAATTTCAATGCTTTTACCGGGTTGTCGACACTCCCTTACGCGCTCGGCCAGCGCTGTCATCTCATGGCACTGCGCCTCCCAGACAATTTCACCAAACGCCCCATAAGGCAATTGCCCTGCTGCGCGGTAACGGCGAAAAAGTTTGTCAGCATCTTCCTGATCAACCAGTGCATTCAACAGCTGCAGGTTTAACTGATAGCGCTCCAGCCCTTCCAGCGTAAAGGGCTCCGCATCGGGAATTTCGTTCTCTTCAGAGCGGAAATTGACCTGTAATCGCTGCTGGAAAAAGGCCCGCACCGGGTGCGCCCAAAACCGCTGAAGCTGTTCAAATGTCAGTGTGTCAATGGGCCGAGGGTCAAGCGCCTGAATGAAATCGGTATGCGCAGTTCCCTCTTTTTTCGCCGCAGGAAGCCACTCGTGAGCATAGCTCTGGTGCTCACTCACCACGTAGTTCACCGGGTCAAACGGCATGCGGCTATGACAACAGGTGATATGCGCTTTCACCCGCTTGTCACTTTCATCGCAGTTACGTTCTTCATCCCCCGGCAGGTAGTGGCTCTGTCCGATATAATCCACCAGCTCCTGCACCAGAACAGAAGGGAAACGCTCACTGTTGTCCTGAATTGAACGGCCGATGTAACTGATATAGAGCTTACTCTGGGCGGAAATGAGCGCTTCAAGGAAGAGATAGCGATCGTCATCACGACGACTACGGTCACCCCGCTTTGGATTAGCACTCATCAGATCAAATCCCAGTGGTGCCAGTGCACGTGGATAAATACCGTCATTCATGCCAAGCAGACACACCACTTTGAACGGGATAGAACGCATTGGCATCAGGGTGCAGATATTCACCGGGCCCGCCAGGAAACGCTGACTGATTCGCTCCTGGTCAAGCCGCTGCGTCAACTCATCCCTCAGCAGTGACAAGGGGATCTCTTCGTGATAATGGGAATTCACGCCCTCGTCGACGATAGCCTGCCACTGCGTTTCAATGAGCGCCATTGCGGCTTCAGTGTCACTGTCTGGCAGGAAGAAATCATTGAGCAATGCCCTGCAAACCGGGAGCCATTCTTCCAGAGTACGCGGTTGCATTAACTCACTTCTCCAGCGGTTAAGCTGCATCAATAGTGAAGCCAAATGCCCCACCAGTTCAGCAATTAACCCACTGGTCTCATCGTAAGGCAGTACCTCATTCCATTCCCCCTGACTGCTTTCCATGGCATATCCCAACAGCATACGTGTCAGGCCAAACCGCCAGGTATGCTGCCCAGTTGGGGGGAGTCCGAACGACTGGACGTTATCGTCATCGATCCCCCAGCGAACACCCGATTCGTTCACCCACTGGCGAAGGTAGCGTAACCCCTCTTCATTGATGTTGAAGCGGGCAGCCAGAACTGGAACATCCAGTAATGCCAGAACATCTTCGGAGATAAACCGACTATCAGGCAGTGACAACAGGGTGATGAAGGCCTGCAAAGCCGGGTGAGACTGACGGGCACGGCGGTCCGAGATAGCGTAAGGCAGGTATCGTTCACCCGTCGCACTGCCAAAAACGGCCTGAATGAAGGGACTGTAATTGTCGATATCCGCCACCATCACCACGATATCGCGCGGCGTCAGCTCAGGATCATCCTGCAGCATGTGCAACAGCTGGTCATGAAGGATTTCAACTTCGCGCTGCGGGCTGTGGCAAACGTGGATGGTGACACTGCGATCGTCAGGATCCAGCCTCCGCTTCCTGTCGCTGCGTTCAAACTCTTGCGCCGTAACACCCATGACGGCACGGTTCTCCAGCTCCAGAATATCTAACTGAATATTATGCAGCAGGCTATCCGGGGAGATCTCAACAAAGGCATCCACGTCGCCTTCACCTGATGAAGTGATATCAGAAAGCATGTGAATGTAATCACGCCCCAGCTTCCCCCACGAAGCAAGCAGCGGATTGGGCAGGTTCTGGATACCTTCTTCATCGAAAAGTTGCCCGGCAGTCGAGCCGTCTTTAAACAGCGGGATGGTTCGTTCTTCAAAAAGGCGTTTTCGTTGGCGAGTCACCAGCCGCGAAAGCCAGCGTTGGTCGAGGATATCCCCCCAATATTGCCGGCAAGGGTTGGTAAACAAAATATGAATATCAATATGTTTACCCAGCGCATTCAACGCCTTGAGATAGACTGGGGGTAATGCAGATATTCCACAGATAAACACGCGTGATGGCAGTCGGGCTGGTCGCTCCGACGTATTTTCAAGTATGGAGATAAACCGATCGTACAGATTGGCACGGTGCCACTTAGGCTGGCCAAGTTTCTCCGTGTGCTCCACCAGCGCTTTCCATAGTGGCGCCTGCCAGATTTGCGCCTCCGGTAACCCCTCCACCAGCTCACCTGCTTCCCAACGAATTAACCAGTCAGAACGATAAACAAGATATTGATCGTAGAGATCGGCGGTACGCGACGCGAGCTGGAACAGCTTGCGTTTATCGGTATCGTCATTGAGATAGTGGTTCAGCATCGCGAACTCATCGCGCTGAAGCATTTCCGGCAGCAACGCCATCAGCTTCCAGCTCATGCTTTGCTTGTTGAACGCACTTTGCTCCGGGATATCCGGCAACACGCGGACAAACATCTCCCAGATAAAGCTCGCGGGTAGTGGGAACTCAATGTTCGCGGCAATGCCAAATTTGCGGGAAAGCGACATTTGCAGCCACTGTGCCATACCGGTGCTCTGCACCAGCACCATTTCAGGCTCAAAAGGATCGTCAAGCCGCCCGCCCTCAACGATATATTCCATCAGTGCTTCCAGCACATCCAGACGATTTGAGTGGTAAACCCTTAACATAGACGCTCCCGACTACTGGCTAACCGGGCAATGCAGACGCGTTATCTCACCGCGTCGCCCCAGAGGAGAAATAAGTGTAACCGTGATGCTGACACATCCGGCGAGCGTTGTCTGCCCCCGGTTGGCCTGCCAGCCTTCCGGTAGTGCATTTGTTGAGAGCTGGGACTGGTTCCAGGCATGGTGCCAGAGCTGACGATATTGGCTAAACAAGGTGAACCGCGTCGCCAGTGCCCGGTGGTAACCTGACAGTGCGGTCACGATTATCACCATCAGCATCATCGCCAGGAGAACCTCAACCAAGCTAAACCCTCTTTCTTTGTTCATGGCAACAGGCATAACACACTCCCCTTTAGCGGACAAAAATCACTCCAGCCGTGAGGCGAGAAGCGAATCTTGCCGTCGATTATCTCTCCTGTGCGCCAGAGCTGCAGGTCGTTGACTCCAGCAATAAGCAAAACATCCTTCTCACTTAATAGCCGTAAACAAACTCGCCATGACGATGCCTTTTTGCACTGAATCTGGGGCTCTGACGACCAATCCTGAACGCGTCCCCACTCAAGTGCAGATTGCACAGACGCCTGCTGCTGGAGTGAACGGCTCTCATCACCCACGAGCGCACTAAACGTTGTGAGTTGTTGGTTGAGACCGGTGAGGATCAGAGTACCGAGCACCAGTAAAAGCAAAACCAACGCCAGCGAAGACATTCCGCGTTGACGGTTCACAAGTTATACCCCGTGACCCCATATAAAGCCTGATATGGCTCCCTATGCTCACCTTTACGACTGGCGGTCAGTTCGATATTCAACTCTGGTGCAAAACCGGCATGCTCAACTTTACGTACCATAAAGTGCAGGATCACAAGCTTGTCCGGTTCGGTGAGCTTTTCCCATCCCTTTCCTTCACACGAAGTTGCCCCACGCAGCATTTCCAGCGCTCCTGCTTCCAGACGAAAACCGGTGCTGTCATTTTCTGATGCGGTGTTATCCCAATTGCCGTTACTGTTAGCATCCCACCGTACAATGGCACAGCTCCCTTCCCTGCCAATCACCAGCCCTTGTCCCTGACAGTTTCCGGCACAATATCCTGCGCGCTGAAGATGTTTACCGAGGGCGAACAGGCGCTGCCAGACCTCTTCTTCCAGCTCTCGCTGGCCGGATTGCAGTAGTACAACCCGCTGCAACCCGGGTAAAAAACGCGATGCGCTTACCAGCAAAAGGCTGCTGATCGCCGTAGCAATCAGCACTTCAATCAGTGAGAAACCGCGCTGTCTCATTGACATGAACCGTCCCCTGAACTTTTGCACATTCTGA
The DNA here is from genome assembly GCA_023023105.1 of Enterobacter ludwigii. Classification (NCBI taxonomy): domain Bacteria; kingdom Pseudomonadati; phylum Pseudomonadota; class Gammaproteobacteria; order Enterobacterales; family Enterobacteriaceae; genus Enterobacter; species Enterobacter ludwigii. The sequence goes on from CP083824.1 coordinate 3,772,859, forward strand.
TGCGTCCTCCATTTGAGACAATAATCAGCCATTCTCCTGCTCGACTTTGTATGCGTATCCGCCCTGCCCATGCCGTATCTCTTAATCCATAAAACCCTAATGACGGTGTTAGTTCACTCACCGTGACTTCAGGCCAGAGTGGCATCAGCACAAAGGGACTCCCCTTCTCGCAACTCTTCATAACTGAGCTCACCAGGCAGTCTCTGCCTCCAATCCGCTGAAGGGTTACCTGATGGTCGCGGTTGTGCCGGTTGGCATTGTTGCGCAGAAACACCAGGTAATCGCGAACCTGACTGGCGGTTTGCCACAGCCGCTGCTGTCGTTGCCAGCTGTCCCAGCCGTATAACCCTGACGCGCTGAGGATGACAATCAACGAAATCGCTACCAGTGTTTCGATAAGCGTAAAACCATTCTCTTTTTTCATACCGGGAGTGTGGCGAAGTGCCGTGAAGGTGACGAGCAGCGGATTGCTGTTTTCCGAGTCGTTATCCAGAGAATCGACCGAGTTGCAGCGTGTTGCACGCTTTCTGGATAACGCTTCGTGAAACGGGATGAAGGCGAAAAAAAACCGGCGCTAAAAAGCACCGGTTGTGTCACGCTTTGCTACATCAGATAGCGACGGGCGCTTTGATGCCAGGGTGCGGGTCGTAACCCTCAATCTCAAAATCATCAAAGCGGTAGTCGAAGATAGACTCCGGTTTGCGTTTGATAATCAGCTTCGGCAGCGCACGCGGTTCGCGGGTCAGCTGGAGATGCGTCTGTTCCATATGGTTACTGTAAAGATGGGTGTCCCCACCGGTCCAGACAAAATCGCCCACTTCCAGGTCGCACTGCTGCGCCATCATGTGGACTAACAGCGCATAGCTGGCAATGTTAAACGGCAGGCCGAGGAACACGTCGCAGGAGCGCTGGTAGAGCTGGCAGGAGAGCTTGCCGTCTGCCACGTAGAACTGGAAGAACGCGTGGCACGGGGCCAGCGCCATTTTATCCAGTTCCCCCACGTTCCAGGCGGAAACGATAATACGACGCGAGTCCGGATCGTTTTTCAGCTGGTTCATCACGGTGGTGATCTGGTCAATATGGCGGCCATCAGGCGTTGGCCATGCGCGCCACTGTTTACCGTAAACCGGGCCCAGATTGCCGTTTTCGTCTGCCCATTCGTCCCAGATTGAGACGTTGTTTTCGTGCAGATACGCAACGTTGGTATCGCCTTGCAGAAACCAGAGCAGTTCATGAATGATCGAGCGCAGATGGCAGCGCTTTGTCGTCACCAGAGGGAAGCCTTCTTGCAGATTGAAGCGCATCTGGTGGCCAAAAATGGAGAGCGTGCCGGTACCGGTACGGTCGTTTTTCGGCGTGCCCTCATCGAGCACTTTTTTCATCAATTCAAGATACTGTTTCATGGTTCCTCAGGAAATTTGTTGCTGTGGACGACGACGATACGCCCAAATCATCATAATGGCACCCGCGACAATCATCGGAATGGAGAGAATTTGCCCCATGCTGATGTACTGCACCCACTCGCCGGTAAACTGTGCATCTGGCTGACGGAAGAACTCGACGATGATACGGAACGCACCGTAGCCAATCAGGAACAGGCCAGAAACAGCCCCCATCGGACGCGGTTTGCGGATAAACAGATTCAGGATGATAAACAGCACCACGCCTTCCAGCGCCAGTTCGTAAAGCTGAGACATATGGCGCGGCAGCACACCATAGGTATCGAAAATAGACTGCCACTCCGGGTGTGATGGCAGCAGCGCGATATCTTCTGCGCGGGAGCCCGGGAAGAGCATCGTGTATGGCACGCTTGGGTCAACGCGCCCCCACAGTTCACCGTTGATAAAGTTGCCCAGACGGCCAGCACCGAGACCAAACGGGATCAGCGGTGCGATAAAATCTGAAACCTGGAAGAAGTTGCGTTTGGTGCGTTTGGCAAAAATCACCATCACCAGAATCACGCCGATCAGGCCGCCGTGGAAAGACATACCACCATCCCACACGCGGAACAGATAGAGCGGATCGTTCAGGAATACCGGGAAGTTATAGAACAGCACATACCCAATACGGCCACCGAGGAACACGCCGAGGAAGCCCGCATAAAGCAGGTTTTCAACTTCGTTTTTGGTCCAGCCGCTGCCAGGACGGCTGGCGCGGCGGCCAGCGAGCCACATGGCAAAAATGAAGCCCACCAGGTACATCAGACCGTACCAGTGAAGCGAAACAGGTCCTACTGAGAAAATGACCGGATCAAATTCCGGAAAATGCAGATAACCACTGTTCATCTGTCACCACAAGATGTTGTTATTCCGCTGAAAGTGGACAGCGGTAGAAATGCGATTCTGCCGTAAGCAGAGGCTCCAAAGTTGCGAATCATAGCATAAGGCGGGCGCGGAGGATGCGCCAGAGATGTAAAAGATGTGTATAGGGTTTTATGCGCGCTGGTGCCCCCTCCCACAGGGAGAGGGAGAAAGATGATTAGCGGCCGCCGCGGATCAGGCCGCCCATACCGCGTCGTTCCATAAACGCAGCAACCTGATGACGGACTTCAGTAGCCAGTTGCGCTTCCAGGCTGCGTACAGCCAGCTCTCGGGCATCGTCGATTTCAATATGCCGCAACAGGTACTTCACACGTGCAACGGCGCGACCGTTCATAGACAGATGGCGGTATCCCAGACCAATCAGGATCGCGACGCACATTGAATCCCCGGCCATTTCACCACACAGGCGTAAATCAATCCCGTACTGTTCCGCATCACGAGCGATCATCGCTAACGCGCGGATTATCGCCGGGTGCAGGCTGTCGTAGATACTGGCGACACGGGTGTTGTTACGGTCGACGGCCAGGATATATTGCGTCAGGTCGTTCGTGCCGACAGAGATAAAATCAACCCGGTTGGCCAGTTGCGGCAACATGAAGACCATAGACGGCACTTCGAGCATCACCCCAATCCGCGGTTTCGGGATCGCGTAGCCAATCATCTCTTCGACTTCACGGCCAGCGCGTTCGATCAAGCGCCGTGATTCGTCGATCTCATCAATGCTGGTGACCATCGGCAATAAAATGCTGAGATTGCCCGTCGCGGCATTCGCGCGCAGCATGGCGCGCACCTGGATCAGAAAGATCTCCGGCTGGTCGAGCGTAATACGGATCCCGCGCCAGCCCAGACACGGGTTCTCTTCGCTGATCGGCATATAGGGCAACTGTTTATCAGCGCCGACATCCAGAGTACGCAGGGTGACAGGTTTGTCGTTAAACATCTGCAGCATTCCCTGATACTGCGCAACCTGCTCTTCTTCTGAGGGGAACCCACTTTGCAGCATGAACGGGATTTCGGTGCGGTATAAGCCGATACCATCAATGCGACTGCCAAGCTTTTCTTCGTGCTCAGGGCTTAAGCCGGCGTTGAGCATAACTTTGATCCGCTCACCGCTCTTTAGCTGTGCGGGCAGGTTAACGTCATCTTCTGCCAGCTTGCTTAATTCGTTCTCTTCACTGATAAGACGCTGGTATTCCTGGAGCAGAACCGGCTCAGGATCAACCAACAGCTCACCGCGATAGCCATCGACAACCAGCGTGCGTCGATGCAGCACTGACGGCTGGATATCTGCGCCCATCACGGTAGGAATACCCAGTGCACGCACCATAATGGCAGCGTGTGAGTTGGCGGCACCATCGCGCACTACCACACCGGCCAGCCTGTCCTGAGGCAGCTCAGCCAGCGTCGTCGCGGAGAGTTCATCGGCGACCAGCACAAACCGTTTTGGCCAGGCATTTGGCCCCTGAATGGTGTCATCCAGATGGAACAGCAGTCGTTGTCCCAGGGTTCGGAGATCTCCCGCCCGCTCTTTCAGGTAACCATCAGTCAGTGCCGCAAATTGCTCGGCAAATTTTTCGATAACCTTTTTAACGGCCCACTCCGCGACTGAGCCTTTATCCACTTCCGCAAAAAGCTCGCGACGCAAACGCGCATCGGAAAGCAGGTGTGAATAGAGATCAAAAATGGCCGCCGTCTCTTTTTGCGCACCTGCGGCAAAGCGTTTGCTGTAACGACGAAATTCATTCGCCGCCTCTTCCAGCGCAGCAGTAAGACGCTCACGCTCAAGCGCTTCATCAAGCGTTGAGGCTTCGTAAACCTGCTCCATTAACGGTAGCGTGGCGTCCATCCAGCCTTCTGCAATCGCCACACCTGGCGACGCAGGAAGGGCGCGAATGCGAGTATGGCGATACTGACCGAAAAGTGCGGCAAGCTGAGACTGGGAGAGGATCGCAGCCATCTGCGTGGCCAGCGTGACGAGGAAAGACTCTTCGCTTTCATCGTACTGACGCAGCTCGCGCTGCTGAACAACCAGCACGCCAAGCAGCTGGCGACGCTGGATAATCGGCACGCCAAGAAACGCGCGGAAGCGCTCTTCTTTTACGGAAGGGATGTATTTAAAGCTGGGATGTTTTTGCGCGTCGGCAAGGTTGATAGGTTCAGCCAGCCGCCCAACCAGACCCACGATACCTTCATCAAATGCGAGCGTTACGGTGCGTCCGCGTGGTTTTTTCAAACCACGGGTCGCCATCAGGTAATAGCAGCGCCGATCGTGGTCGGCCAGATACACCGAACAGACCTCGGTCTCCATCGCAAGACAGATGTCAGTGACCAGAATGTTCAGCGCCTCATTGAGACGCGGAGCACTGGCCACCTTCTCGACTATTTCTCGCAAGCGGGTGAGCATGATTTGCGTAGCTTAACCTCTTTTACGTCGCCAGGCAGGTGCGCTCTGCGGCTTAGGGGGGATCTCCTGAAGCTGCATTACCACACTTGCGAACTCTTTCATCACCCTACGGTAAACATCGCGTTTAAATGACACGACCTGACGAACAGGATACCAATAGCTTACCCAGCGCCAACCATCAAACTCCGGCGTACTGCTGGTTTGCATATTGATGTCTGAATCGTTGCCCACCAACTGCAACAGAAACCACTTCTGTTTCTGGCCGATACAAACCGGCTTTGTGTCCCAACGCACCAAACGTTTCGGTAACTTGTAACGCAACCAGTTGCGGGTCGAAGCCAGGATGCGAACATCTTTTCGGCTTAAACCGACCTCTTCAAAAAGCTCCCGGTACATCGCTTGTTCTGGGGACTCTCCAGGATTGATCCCGCCTTGCGGGAACTGCCAGGAGTGCTGACCATATCGCCGGGCCCACATTACCTGGCCCTGACGATTACAAATTACTATTCCTACGTTCGGGCGGTAGCCATCGTCATCAATCACCGGACTACCCCAAACTAAACCTTATATATGAATGATTGTTTCACACTACAGGGAGGCGGTAAACCACTCTCTTACAGGCCTGCAACCTAATAACATTTGAATAACTCACAAATAAGTGCTGAGTTATAAACAGATAAGAGTCTGCAAAGGGATTTTTATTCACCTTTTCTGTGGATATAGTTGTGAAAAAGTGTCTGATTACCGATGAACAACCTCAATCCCCGTCTGCGTCCCGCTTTCATCAATATTATATAATGGTATTATTTTCATGCAGTTAAGTGTGTCATCACAAACAAAACACAGAATAGCGTGACGATCATCACATCAGGGATCGTCGCGCTGATGAAAGATCGAACAGCGTCGGTTTTATCCACAGATTGTGCCAATAAGTTAGGCACAAATTGTCTGAAAATTCGATTTTCATCGCACGTCAAGGCTGTAAATTGAAACAGTAGTCAGGGTTATGCCCAGTTATCCCATTTTTCTGTGGATAACATGGTGTAAGATCCTGTTCATTGTCAGTGACCAGATTTGAACAACCGGTTTTTCTTCTCAGATGAAACGATTTCAAACTAATAAAAAAACCTATAAATCATACACATGGAATATTCGTACAGAAAAAGTTAAACTCTATCCACAGGGGACAATTTCTTCGTTTATTTTTTAATCAAAAGGTTATCTTCATGCATCCGCTTACACCCTTGCTTTCACCTCCATCCAGCGAAGGCCAGTTGCTCCAGCAGGCTCAACGCCTGGCTGGCTTTTCGCTGGGCGAGCTGGCGGCAATGGCCGGGATTCCGATCCCGAAGGATCTGAAACGGGATAAAGGCTGGACGGGCATGCTGCTTGAACTGTGGCTGGGTGCCAATGCGGGGAGTAAACCAGAGCAAGATTTTGCGGCTCTTGGCGTAGAGTTAAAAACCATTCCCATAGACAGCCAGGGGAAGCCACTTGAGACCACCTTTGTCTGCGTTGCGCCATTAACCGGCAATACCGGTGTGACATGGGAGACCAGCCACGTTCGCCATAAGCTGAAACGCGTGCTTTGGGTACCGGTTGAAGGTGAACGCCACATTCCACTGGCCGATCGTCGCGTTGGCGCACCGCTGCTCTGGAGCCCGAATGAAGAGGAGGAGCATCAATTGCGTCTGGACTGGGAGGAACTGATGGATATGATCGTTCTTGGCCAGGTAGAGCGCATCACAGCCCGACACGGGGAAGTGTTACAGCTGCGCCCGAAGGCAGCCAACAGTAAAGCGCTTACCGAAGCGATCGGTGCGCAGGGCGAGCCAATACTGACGTTGCCGCGCGGCTTTTATCTCAAAAAGAATTTCACCGGCGCAGTGCTTGCACGCCATTTTTTACTAAAAACATAGTTTTTTACTCATTTTGAGAGATCCCAAACATAATCATCTGGTTTTTAAGATTTTACCGCTTCCTCCTGCCGGCATATCGGGTTAATACTACACTATGATTTGATACCAGCCAGGTGAGGACGATAACGATGAAAAAATGGGCAGTGTTAATTTCAGCAGTCGGCTTAGCGTTTGCAGTATCGGGCTGTAGCAGCGATTACGTCATGGCGACAAAAGATGGTCGGATGATCCTGACCGACGGAAAACCTGAAGTGGATGATGATACCGGTCTGGTCAGCTATCGCGATCAGCAAGGCAATAAAATGCAGATCAACCGCGACGAAGTCTCACAAATTATCGAGCGATAAACAGAGAGAGGTCAGTCGCTTGCTGGCCTTTTTGATTTTTTTCTTCCCCTTTTGCTTCCCCTCTGCCATGTTTATATTCCTTTGTCGGGAAGTTCCTGACGCGGTCTACATGTCTATTGAAGGAAGCCGGCTATGCATTATCACCGTATCCCCCACAGCTCTCTGGAGATAAGCCAATTGGGGTTGGGCACGATGACATTTGGTGAACAAAACAGCGAAGCCGATGCCCATGCGCAACTCGATTATGCCGTCAGCCAGGGGATTAACCTGATTGATGTCGCAGAGATGTACCCTGTCCCCCCGCGTCCGGAAACACAGGGGCTTACCGAAACCTACGTCGGTAACTGGCTGACAAAACGTGGCAACCGTGAAAAGCTGGTCATTGCGTCGAAAGTCAGCGGCCCCGCACGTAATAACGATGCTGGGATCCGTCCAAATCAGATCCTCGATCGCAAGAATATCCGTGCCGCGCTCGATGCCAGCCTGAAGCGCCTGCAAACAGATTATCTCGACCTGTACCAGGTTCACTGGCCTCAGCGTCCAACAAACTGCTTTGGTAAACTCGGCTACAGCTGGAATGAGAGCGCCCCTGCCGTTACGCTACTGGAAACGCTGGAAGCGCTGACCGAGTGCCAGCGAGCGGGTAAAATCCGCTACATCGGCGTATCTAACGAAACGGCCTTTGGTGTGATGCGTTACCTGCACCTGGCGGATAAACACGATCTGCCGCGTATCGTCACCATCCAGAATCCGTACAGCCTGCTTAATCGCAGCTATGAAGTGGGACTGGCCGAAGTGACGCAGTATGAAGAAGTGGAACTGCTCGCCTATTCCTGTCTTGGATTTGGCACGCTGACGGGGAAATACCTGAACGGCGCGAAACCGGCTGGCGCGCGTAATACCCTCTTTAGCCGCTTTACCCGCTACAGCGGCGAGCAGACGCAGAAAGCCGTTGCAGCCTATGTAGATATCGCGAAACGTCACGGTCTTGATCCGGCGCAGATGGCGCTGGCCTTCGTACGGCGTCAGCCGTTTGTTGCGAGCACCCTACTGGGCGCGACCACTGTGGAACAGTTGAAAACCAACATTGAGAGTTTCCATCTGAACCTGAGTGAAGAGGTGTTAGCGGAGATTGAAGCGGTGAATCAGGTATATACATACCCGGCACCATAGCTGGACGCTTTTGCCGGGTGGCGGCTTCGCCTGACCCGGCAAAGAACTCAACGCCGACGCTGCCAGATCCACAAGCCAGCAATCGCCAGCGCAAACAGCCCACCAAACCCGACGCCAATCCCCACCACCGGCACGCCCACTTTTACCGCCAGCGAGTAAAGTCCCAGCATCAACAGCATCGCCAGGTTTTCACCCAGGTTTTGTACCGCAATGGCGTTGCCTGCACCGACAGTTTGCTTGCCACGTTCCTGCAGTAGCGCATTCAGCGGCACCACGAAGAATCCACCCAGAATACCAATCAGGATCAGGAGGGCATAAGCTGGCAATAGCGCGTGTTGCAGCGAGAAAATAAGCACGACTACGCCAATAAGGATCCCTGCCGGCATACAGCGCGCCACCGTCTCAAGCGTCACCAGTTTCGCTGCCGCCCCCGCACCAACAACAATCCCGATTGCGACCATCGCATTAAGGTAGGTTGGAGTCGCATTGTCGGTGATACCCAGCGCCACCGGCACCCATAGCACCAGCAGGAAGCGCAGCGTGACACCCGCTCCCCAGAACATACTGGTTCCCATCAGGGAGAAGCGCGTTTCACCGTTACGCCACAGCACGCGACAGGCGTTGAAGAAACTGCCGGTCATCGGCTTAAAGCGCCAGGATTGTCCCGGGCGTGCAACTGGCAGCTTCGGGATAAACAGGTTAGCCACAACCGCCCCGCCATACACCACCGCACAGACCCCCAGAGCGGCCAGCACATGCCAGTCGGCAAGCACCCCACCCGCAACGGAGCCAAGCAGGATGGCCGCAATGGTGGAAGACTCCATCAGACCATTGGCTTTCACCAGCTTATCACCCGTTGTCAGCTCCCCGAGGATGCCATATTTCGCCGGGGAGTAAGCGGCAGCGCCAATGCCCACCAGCGTATAGCCAATGAACGGATTAAAACCAAAACAAATGCTTGCGGCACCCAGCAATTTCAGGCCGTTAGCAAACATCATCACCCGGCCTTTCGGGAAACTGTCCGCCACCTGCCCCACAAAAGGGGCAAAGATAATGTAAGCGCCCACAAACACCATCTGCAGGATCGGCTGGCTCCAGTCTGGATAAAACTCGGCTTTCAGCAGCGCCAGAGTGGCAAACAGCAGCGCGTTATCACCGAACGCAGAGAGAAACTGCGCGGCGATGACCGCCATCATGCCTTTTGATCTGAGCGATGTGTTAGTGTGTACTGACTCACGCATTTTGCTGTTCCGCCTCTTCAACCATGCGTTTCAGGGTCACGAAATCGGGCTTCCCGCTCCCCAGCACCGGGAGCTGCTTCAGGTAGCGAATATCGCGCGGCACCGCCAGTTCAGGGATACCATGTTCACGCGCATAGCTAAGTAGCCTGTCGCGCTTAAGCTCACTGTCAGTGGTAAACAGCACCAGCGCCTCACCTTTGCTGGCATCACTCTTCACCACGGTCGCATGAATCTTATCGGCGGAGACGGCCGTCGCCAGTTGCTCAACCATTTCCAGAGAGACCATTTCACCGGCGATTTTGGCGAAGCGCTTTGCACGCCCCTGGATCTGCACAAAACCTTGTTCATCAAAACGGACAATATCGCCGGTGTCGTACCATCCCGTTTCAACCTCACCCTTAACGTTTTCCGCCGTCGGCGCTTCCAGCACACCCGGGTTTTCCACGCGCAGATAACCGTTCATCACGTTTGGCCCTTTCAATTGCAAACGGCCACCATCCTCAATGCCCGGCACGGCCAACAAGCGCGCATCCATCCCCGGCAGAATTCGGCCAACCGTACCCGGTTTTGCCGCCATCGGCACGTTAATCGAAACCACCGGTGCGCACTCGGTCACACCATAGCCTTCAAGAATGCGCAAACCAAACTTGTCCTGCCAGATTTGACGCGTGCTCTCCTGCAGCTTTTCTGCGCCAGCTACCACATACCGCACGCGATAAAAATCATACGGGTTGGCAAAACGCGCATAGTTACCCAGGAAAGTAGATGTCCCGAACAGGACGGTGCAGTTACGGTCATACACCAGCTCCGGCACAATGCGGTAATGCAGCGGGCTTGGATAGAGGAACACTTCAGCACCGGTCAGCAGCGGCGTAAACAGCCCCACCGTCAGCCCAAAGGAGTGGAACAGCGGTAGCGCCGACATAAAACGGTCATTCGCAGTAAAGTCAGCAATGCTTTTGATCTGCTCGACGTTCGCCAGAATACTCTTGTGACTGTGGACAACACCTTTGGGGTTACCTTCCGAACCAGAGGTAAATAGGATAATCGCATCATCTTCCGGCTGCTGTTTGACCTGCGCCAGACGCGGCATCAGCAGGTGCGCAAAAATCCACAGCTTATCGCCAGTGGTCACGTCTGCTTTCAGATCTTCCAGGAAGACCCAGCGCACCTGGGTGAGCTGTTCGGGAAGATGCCAGAGCTTGCCTTTATCCAGGAACTGTCGAGAGGTAAAAACAGTTTTAATCTGAGCGGCGGTGATGGCGCTGGTCAGCCCCTTCACACCCGCCGTGTAGTTCATCATCGCCGGTATACGACCACGCGAAACGGCACCAAAAATCACTGCAGCGCTGATGCCCGCGTTAGGCAGCATCAGACCAATTTTTTCACCCTTCTTACTGTATTTTTCCAGAATGCGGCCCACAAACAGGGTCTTAGTCAGCAGTTTGCGATAGGTATCCGGGGTAAAGTTGATGTCTTCGATACAGTTTTTCTTCGCCCCATAGCGGTATTGTGCGGAAAGGAGGGACTCGTAGAGCGTTTCGCGCGGACGAACGGCCATACGCGCTTCCATCATAATCTGGTGCAGCATTTCACCCGCGATTTTACGACGATCGCGGGCACGCGGTGCGTCAGGCATCGGTAACGAGGTCGGCGGCAGAATATGCAGCGTTATTTTGGGGAACAGGCGCTGCTTTACCAGTCCCTTAAGACGGCTGAAGCGGGTTAACTCCGCCCCTTCAATACGCAGTGGTACCACGGTGGCTTTTGACTTCGCCGCCACAAACCCCGCGCCGTCGTAGATTTTCATCAGCGAGCCCGTCACCGAGATGCGTCCCTCAGGGAAGATGACCACCGGACGCCCCTGCTCCACCAGACGTACCAGATGTTTAATCATCATCGGTTTAGTCGGGTCGAGCGGCACGAAATCAATCAGCGGTGTGAGCCAACGCATATACCACTGCTGGCTGATGGAGGTATAAACCGCAAACACCGGACGCACAGGCAAAAACAGCGCCAGTAAAATGCCATCTATAAAGGAAATATGGTTTGGTGTGATAAGAACGCGTTCGCCGCGAAGCGCCTGGGCATCGCCAGTGACGCGGATTCGAAAAAGAATACGGAATAGTGTACGGAAGAACCCAAATAGCATCTCAACTCCCTTTGCCAGCCAGTGTGGAGGGTTGATAGTAAATGGTGGCAGATTACACGAGAAGTGATACAGGAGCGACAGCTAAAGTGGAGGCGAAAAAAAACCTGCGCATCCGCGCAGGTTGGTGCAAGAGATGAGTACGAAACCGTACTAAGAATTCTCACCAATCAATACCTCTGGGATCTCAACTCTACCAACCTCTTTCACGTCCTCGCTATCGGACAATCGCAACAGCCTGAGGCAAAGTGTAACTAAAGGTTCAGATTGACATTATTCAGACATGACTGGTCGTGTAACGATTACACCGTCAGGGTTGTGCTGCGTCACGTTTGTGGAGAACTGAAATCCACTCCCCTTGAATGCGCACCACTTTTCCGCAACACTACCGGGTGTGTAAACGCTTACCCCCACTAAGAAGGTATTTAATGGCGACAATAAAGGATGTGGCCCGTCTGGCAGGAGTTTCGGTGGCAACCGTCTCGCGCGTGATTAATGACTCGCCAAAAGCCAGTGACGCATCACGCCAGGCTGTGCAAAACGCCATGGAATCCCTGAACTACCATCCCAATGCCAATGCCCGCGCGCTGGCCCAGCAGTCCACTGAAACCATTGGGCTGGTTGTGGGTGACGTGTCTGATCCCTTTTTCGGCGCGATGGTTAAAGCGGTGGAGCAAGTGTCTTATCAGACAGGCAATTTTTTGCTGATCGGTAATGGCTACCATAATGAACAAAAAGAACGCCAGGCCATCGAACAGCTTATCCGCCACCGCTGCGCTGCGCTGGTTGTTCACGCCAAAATGCTTCCCGATACCGAACTTATTCATCTGATGAAGCAGATCCCCGGCATGGTGATCATCAACCGTATTATTCCTGGGTTTGAAAAACGCTGCGTGGCGCTCGACGACCGCTATGGTGCCTGGCTCGCGACCCGTCATCTGATTCAACAGGGACACACACGAATTGGTTATCTCTGTTCAAACCACCCCATTTCTGATGCGGAAGATCGGCTACAAGGTTACTACGATGCCTTGCGCGAAAACGGTCTCCCGTGTAATGACCGCCTGGTAGCCTACGGTGAGCCGGATGAGAGCGGCGGTGAGCAGACTATGACTGAGCTGCTTGGCCGTGGACGAAATTTCACCGCCGTTGCCTGTTATAACGACTCCATGGCCGCCGGGGCAATGGGGGTGCTAAATGACAACGGGATTGAGGTGCCGTCAGAAATTTCACTCATTGGTTTCGATGATGTGCTGGTCTCCCGCTACGTGCGCCCGCGCCTGACCACGGTACGTTATCCTATCATCACGATGGCAACGCAGGCCGCAGAGCTGGCGTTAGCCCTGGCTGAGAAACGCCAGCCACCGGACATTACCCATCTCTTCAGCCCGACCTTAGTGCGCCGTCACTCCGTAGCATCGCCAGCAGAAGCAGGAGAGGAATAGCGATAAAGGTGTACCGTTTTATTCGGGTACTCCAGTGCATCGCCAATATATTGCCAGCCGTAACGTTCATAGAAGTCACGGCAGGCAGACCACAAATGCAGCTCGCGATACCCGGCCTGAGCAGCATAGGTCATAACATGCTGCTGGAGTTGCCCGGCTAACCCTTTACCACGCGCCGCGTCGTCAACGTACAACGCCGCCAGCCACGGGAAGAGATCCTGCCGGGTGATCAGATCGCAACGCCAGAGCCCCACAGTGCCGAGAAGCTGTTCGTTTTGCACAGCAATAAAGGTCAATGGCAAAGCACCCGGCGTCTGGCTGTGCTCAACAATGCTATGAAAAAACGCCCGGGGAAGCCCCTCACCAAAGGCGTGCCAGATCCAGTCGGTCACTTGCTCCGCATACTGCGGTGCGGCGTAAAGCGGCAGAATGTTAGCCTTATCCATGTTTTACCTGTGTTTTTCAGTTCGATGCTCAGGCCTGATGCCCACGGCCAGTTTGTACACTATTTTACCAGAACCCGGCCATTTTCGTTGACTGCGGGCAGGCCGTTATGTCGGCGGGCGGATCGTTACCAAAAAGCGTGATCGTGGCAGAAGTTTTGCGTCCCCCGCATCGCTTATACGCTGCGAGGTCTGTGTTAAACTGCAGACCATTACGTGGAAGCAGGAATGTAGAATGGCAACAATGCTGGATGTCTCACTGCGTGCGGGCGTGTCGAAGGCCACGGTATCGCGCGTACTGAACGGCACAGGTCAGGTTAAAGAGAGTACGCGTCAGCAGGTGTTTGCTGCGATGGAAGAGCTGGGCTACCGCCCGAACTTTCTCGCGCGTTCACTGGCTAACCAGACCAGCAACAGCATTGGTCTGGTCGTCTCAACCTTCGATGGTTTTTACTTTGGTCGCCTTCTGCAACAGGCATCACGGCAGACCGAAACCCACGGGAAACAGCTGATCGTCACGGATGGACACGACGCACCAGAGCAGGAAGAACAGGCAGTGCAGATGCTGGCCGATCGCAAATGTGATGCCATTGTGCTGTACACGCGCTATATGAGCGAAAAAGCGATCATCAAACTGATGAATACCGTGCAAACCCCGCTGGTGGTTATCAACCGTGAAGTCAGCCAGGCGCCGGATCGCTGCGTGTTCTTCGAACAACAGGATGCTGCCTTTAAGGCAGTGGATTACCTGATCAATCAGGGTCACCGGGAGATCGCCTGTATCACCGTCCCGATCCATACCCCAACCGGGAAAGCGAGACTGATGGGCTACCGTAAGGCGCTGGAAAAGCACGGCATTCGTCTGGACGAACGCCGGGTAAAGTATGGCGATGCGGGAATGACGCGGGGATATGAGCTGTGTAAAGAGCTCATTGCCGATGGCGTGTCGTTTAGCGCCCTGTTTGCCTGTAACGATGATATGGCGCTGGGTGCATCCAAAGCGTTACACCAGGCGGGGCTTAAGATCCCGCAGGATATTTCGCTGTTCGGTTTTGACGATGCCCCAAGCGCGAAATGGCTGGAACCTGCACTTTCATCGGTTTATCTGCCTATCGACAATATGATTGTCACCGCTATCGATCAGGCCATCAGGCTGGCAAAAAACCAGCCTGTCGATGCGATCCCGCCGTTTACCGGCACGCTGGTACTTCGCGATTCGGTCACCACGGGGCCGTACTTTAATCAAATGAGTTCCAGCGCCAGCAGTTCCTGAATGGTCTGGCGACGGCGGATCAGCCGTGCCTTGCCGTTATCAAACAGCACTTCCGGCAGCAGCGGGCGACTATTGTAGTTAGATGACATAGAAGCCCCGTAGGCACCGGTATCGTGCAGTACAAGATAATCGCCCGGTTTGACCTCTGGCAGCGCGCGGGTTTCCACTTTGCCACCTTCCTGCTGAGTGAACACGTCACCCGATTCACACAGCGGCCCCGCAACGACCGTCTCACGGCGCGGCGCGTGCGTTAAATCGCGACCATCGGCAGCCAGTGCCGTTATGTGGTGATAGCTGCCGTACATGGACGGACGCATCAGATCGTTAAAACCGGCATCAATCAACACGAAATGGCGTGATCCCATCTCTTTCACACTGCGTACCTGCGCCACCAGCACACCGGCTTCGGCAACCAGGAAACGACCCGGCTCAATTTCCAGTTTCACAGCGTGACCAAGATGCGCAGCGATCTGGTCACGCGCGGCGCTCCACAGACCGTAATAGTGATCGGTATCGATCGCCTCTTCACCTTCACGGTAAGGAATAGAAAGCCCGCCACCAGCGGAGATGGCCTCCAGATCCTGACCAAAATCGACAACCTGACGCACCATCGCCCCGCAGACCTGCTCAAGATGAGCATAATCCACGCCAGAGCCAATGTGCATATGAATGCCGACCAGCTTCAGGTTATAACGCTGCAACACGTCAAGCGCGGCTGGCATATCGGCATACCAGATACCGTGTTTGCTGTTTTCGCCGCCGGTGTTGGTTTTTTGGCTATGACCATGACCAAAACCCGGGTTCACGCGTAACCAGACGCGATGACCTGGTGAAACCTGGCCTAGCTGCTCAAGCATATCCACAGACCCGGCATTTACCGGGATCTGCAATTCATGGACGCGCGCAAGCGTCGCATCGTCGATCACATCGGCGGTAAAGACGATCGCATCCGGATCGGCTTTCGGATCAAACCCGGCCACCAGCGCACGCTCGATTTCGCCCAGTGAAACGGAATCCACCTTAACACCCTGCTCACGCATCAGGCGCAGAATGTGAATATTGGAGCATGCCTTTTGAGCAAAGCGCACCACGTCAAACTGATGCAGAGCGGCGATCTTCTCGCGAACGATCTGTGCGTCGTAGACCCAAACCGGGCAGCCAAACTCCGCTGGCAAGCGCAGCAGATTTTCAGCGTTCAAATCGGTATCAGTCTGGTCGAGTGGGCGTGGCATGGTCTTCTCCGGATAAATTCATTTTTTTATGATTACGCCACAGCGGAAAAAGAATAAAAAATATCGTTTTATCGCGAGTCTATGCAAAAATGATATGGATACTTCTCTGCTTTCAGGTGCCCTATGCCCGCCGTCAACTTACGCCATATCGAGATTTTTCATGCTGTGATGACCACCGGCAATCTCACCGAAGCCGCGCAGATGCTGCATACCTCACAGCCGACGGTGAGCCGGGAACTGGCACGCTTCGAGCAGGTGCTTGGGTTGAAGCTGTTTGAACGCACCCGCGGCAGGTTACACCCAACGGTGCAAGGGTTGCGTCTGTTCGAGGAAGTTCAGCGCTCCTGGTACGGGCTGGACCGAATTGTCAGCGCGGCGGAGAGCCTGCGTGAATTTCGCCAGGGCGAGCTGTCGATTGTCTGTCTGCCCGTGTTTTCGCAGTCGTTTCTGCCGATGCTGATACAGCCTTTTCTGGCCCGTTATCCCGAGGTGAACCTGACCATCGTCCCGCAGGAGTCACCGCTGCTTGAAGAGTGGCTTTCGGCGCAGCGTCATGACCTGGGATTAACCGAAACCCTCGCTACGCCGGCGGGAACGCAGCGCACAGAATTACTGGCGCTAGATGAGGTCTGCGTCCTGCCTGCTGGCCATCCCCTTGCCAAAAAAAGCGTACTGACCCCTGCGGATTTCCACGGCGAGAACTACATCAGCCTGTCACAGACGGACAGCTACCGGCAGCTGCTGGATACGCTCTTTACCGAGCATCAGGTGAAACGAAGAATGGTGGTCGAAACGCACAGTGCCGCATCTATTTGCGCAATGGTTCGTGCCGGCGTGGGCGTCGCGGTGGTTAATCCGCTCACGGCGCTGGATTATGCGGAAAGTGGGATTGTGGTTCGACAGTTTAGCGTTTCAGTCCCCTTTACCGTCAGCCTGATCCGCCCGATGCATCGTCCGGCCTCTGCGCTGGTAGATGCGTTCAGCGAACATCTGCAAAGTGGGTTAAGCACGCTAACCGCACAACTGAAGAAGGTACTGGAAAAGACGCCCGACTAAGTCAGCGGGCGTCCTCTGACTCAGTTAAAACGCTTAGCCACAGCGGCAACACGCTCACCGAATTTTACTGCCGTTTGCAGATCGCCGCTGGCAATCGCGCCCGCATCCGCATCTGACGGAGACTGTACCAGCAGCCCGACAGAGCCACCGAGGTTGTTGATATCCTGACGCGTTGCAGCCTGCGTATTCGATGGCGGCAGGCCCAGGCTCACCCAAATCCCACCATGCTGCGATGCCAGCGTTTGCAGGTATTGCAGGGAAACTTGCTTGTCACCGTTCAGGCTCGCACTGTTACTGAAGCCCGCGAACACTTTGTCCTGCCAGCTGCGAACGAACCAGGCTTTAGAGGTGGCATCAGCAAATTTCTTAAACTGCCACGGCACACCGCCCATGTAAGTTGGCGCACCAAAAATAATCGCCTTTGCCTCGTTCAATTTTTGCCAGTCGCTTTCCTGAATTTCACCATTGCTGTCGATGGCGATCAGTTCAGCCTGCGCGCCCTCTGCGACTGTTTCAGCAACACGTTGGGTGTGGCCATAGCCTGAATAATAGATAACTACAACGCTCATAATAGATCTCCTGATGCAATATTGCCTTGTGAGTCAAAAGATTAAGACGGTTTTAAAATTGCTCTGCGAGCAGTTGCCATTTTCGGTTCCCTGGTATCAAATAGAAACCTTACGTCGTTTTATACACGCAAATATTCGCGGGCGTAAGAAGGCACTTTTACCTCACCTGGTTACCTCGAGGGAACCACCATGACTGAGTCTGTCGTACTGAAAGAGGAGATGCCTCCTTATAACGTGTTCGATGAGCGCTGCCCTACCCGCGACGTGCTGGCGCGTATCGCCGACAAATGGGCGCTGCTGATCCTCGCGCGTCTTGAAAACGGGCCAATGCGCTTTAACAAGCTGCAACGGGATATTCAGCGGATCACCAAAAAGGTACTGACCCAGGCATTACGCAAGCTGGAACGCGATGGGCTGGTTTCACGTGAGGTTTTCGCGACCGTTCCGGTGACGGTGGAGTACAGTCTGACGCCGCTGGGACAGGCGTTAACCGAAACAGTGACCGTGCTGGCACACTGGGTGGAAAGTAATATGGATGCGATTGTGGCGGCGCAATCCGCTTATGACGCCGCCAATGCACAGACCTGAGCCGGGACGTTCCCGGCGCAAGCCCGCTCAGGAGAGCATAAACTCCACGGCATCGGCAGCATGGATCGCTGTGGTATCAAACACCGGGATTGGACTGCGCGCTACCGGAACCAGTAAGCCGATCTCAGTACAGCCAAAGATCACACCTTCTGCCCCCTTCTGTGCAAGCTTCTCGATCACGCTGACGTAATACGCGCGGGAAGGTTCACTGAATGTCCCCAGGCAAAGCTCATCAAAGATAATCTGATTGATGCGTTTCCGGTCAGCCTCATCCGGGATCAGGCTTTCAATCCCAAACTCACTACTCAAGCGACCGCGATAGAAATCCTGCTCCATGGTATAGCGCGTACCCAGCAGTGCCACACGCGACATTCCGGATGCAGCAATTTTACGCCCGGTCGCATCGGCGATATGCAGGAAGGGTAACGAGCAACGCTCTTCTATCCGGGAAGCAACTTTATGCATGGTGTTCGTACAGAGCAAAATTCCCTCTGCTCCCGCACGCTCCAGCCCCAGCGCCGCCTGTGCCAGGATCTCCCCGGCTTTATCCCATTCACCGCTCGACTGGCAGGCCTCGATTTCATGGAAATCAACGCTGTGCAGCAGCAGGCTTGCGGAGTGCAGGCCGCCCAGACGCTGCTTTACCCCTTCATTAATCAGGCGGTAATACGGGATTGTTGATTCCCAGCTCATTCCACCTAACAGACCGATTGTTTTCATCACCCCTCCTTATCTCTGGTCTCTCTTTTAACACAACCGACGCCAATAAAAAAAGGCGCTGTATTCAGCGCCTTGTTAACCTGCAGAGTTTATTCCGTCACCGGCTCCGGCAGCGGATTACGGGTGAGCATCGCTTCGCGCAATAAAACGCTACCGCAGGCAAACAGCCCCCCCAGAAGCGCCGCCAGAACGACAATCAATGCCTTACCCGGGCCATCTTTTTTCACCGGCATGGAGGGGGAAAGCTGGTATCTGAATGGCTCAAGTTTGACATCGGCAAAGGAGAGTTTTTTCAGCTGCGCCAGGTGGTATTCGCGGTTCTGGAAATCCGCATTCAGCTCGGTCACGTCCTTCAGATTTTTTTCAATCTGCAGCTTTTGTGCGATCCCGTCAGCGCCGAGCGAAACAGAGTAGTCCGGGTCATCTTTTACCGCCTGTCCGTTGCTGTAGACCGGCTTCTTGATGCCTGCTGCATTCGCCACTTCCAGCGAATAATTCAGTCGCTGCAGGTTAGTATTGTGAATATTGGTCAGGCGGACGCGATCCAGTTCCAGCTGCTGCTCAACAACGTTCTTTTTGAGGGCGATCTGGTTACGGATATTCTGCACCGTCTCTTTCTCGACAATAGCCGTAATATAGTCGATATATCCCTCCAGGACGGATTGAGCATCACCCGCTGTCGGCGCGGTGAAGCTTAATGTCCAGGAGACAAATGGCGCTTTGTCCGCGTCTTTTCCCTGGGCGTCATTCACCGCTTTCATTCTATCTGAGATATTGACTATCGCCCGATGCAGTTCAAGCGGATCCACCTCGGCGTCTTTAAGCTGCGACATCACGTAAGGAGAGGATTTCAGATACTCTTCAAGCAATGACTGCGACTGAAACTTTTTAATGAACAGGTCAAAGACTTCCGGACGGGTAATCTTCACGTCTACATCAAGCACCTGTAATGCCACCATCATCTGGCGCAGCGGGTTCCACTGCGATTGTTCTGCCGGGGTAATCACCGCTTTACTGGTCCACTTCTGCGGCAGTAAAAATGAAACGGCCAACCCCACTAGTGCAAAAACAAGGGTAATGGTGACAATACGCTTTTTCGCTGCCACAAGAACTGCTACCAGGCCGAGAAGATCTATTTCTTTAGCGTGTACGGCCGGGGGGGCATAATGGGGAAAATCAAGATCGGTGCTTTTTTTGATATCCATCTCAGACATATGAAATATTTTTAGGATGCAGTGCATCTTTGCTCAAACGTTAGCGGTGGTCCGATGATACCGCAACTTAAGAATTATCTTAAAATGAAATCTTTTGATTTATCTGTCCCCTGCCAAAATTAGTAGTGAATTTCACCACCTGATTATTGTGATTAAGCGCCCCCTTTATGCCCTTCCGGCATACGTTGTAAGCGCTTAAACAGGCAATACGATCACACGCCTATATTACGCAGTTTCTCTCCCGCCATCAGCTTGCGTTCAATATGTTCCAGCGTGACGCCTTTTGTTTCTGGAATTAACCAGAACGTGACGCCAATAAACGCCACGTTCAGCACCGTATAGAGCCAGAACGTTCCCGCCGCGCCAATGGCGTCCAGCAGCGTAAGGAATGTCGCGCCGATGATCATATTCGATACCCAGTTGGTGGTCGTGGAACAGGTGATGCCAAAGTCACGACATTTGAGCGGCTGAATTTCGGAGCACAAGATCCACACCACAGGCGCGGCGCTCATCGCATACCCGGCAATACACATCATGGTCATACCGACAGAGAGCCAGGAAAGACCACTTGACGCCGTACCGTTATCAAACTGCATCAGGCAGTATCCGAGGATCAGCGTACCGAGCGCCATTACGCTGAAACCAATTTTCAGCGCCGGCTTGCGTCCGGCTTTATCCACGGTGAACACCGCAATAAAAGTGGCGAACATAAAGGTAAGCCCCACCACCAGTGTGGCCATCATCTGCTGTTCCGTGGTAGTGAATCCCGCCATTTTGAATATGCGCGGCGCGTAGTACATGATGATATTCATCCCGGTGAACTGCTGCATTGCCTGCAGCAACATGCCGAGGAACACCGCGCGGCGCACGTTGCGGTTGATCTTAAATAACGCCCAGCCTCCCTGCTTCAGCTTCAGGCTTTCACGGATCTCGTTCAGCTCTTCCCGTGCTTTTTCCGAGGTATCGCGCAACATGCGCAGCACCTCTTCGGCTTCCACATGACGTCCTTTTTGCGCCAGCCAGCGCGGACTGTTTGGCAGGAAAACCACCAGTACAATCAGCACCAGTGCCGGTAAAGCCAGCACGCCGAGCATCGCGCGCCAGTTGCCGCTGTAGCTGAAGTAGGTATCGGACAGGAACGCCAAAACAATACCCAGCGTCACCATCAGTTGATACATGCTGATCATCCTGCCACGCACGTTTTCACTCGCCATTTCGGAGAGGTAGAGCGGTGCCGTATAGGAAGCAATCCCGACCGCCACACCGAGCAGCACACGGGAAAGCAGCAACACTTCAACGTTCGTGGCAAACGCGGAACCAATGGAGCCGGCAACAAACAGAATCGCCCCGACCATCAGGCTGTACTTACGCCCCAGGCGGAACGAGAGCCAGCCATTAAACAGCGCGCCGATGGCCGCGCCGAGCATCATGCTGCTCACCACCCACTCCTGCAGACGGCTACTCAGGGTAAAGTGATCGGTTATAAACGGTAATGCACCGGCAATCACGCCGATATCCAGTCCAAATAATAAGCCCGCTACCGCGGCCGCAATGGAAACAAACTGATTCATGCGGCGGGTATCACGCAGCGCAGCGGGCATAAGGGTAGAGTCATTTATAGATGTCATATTTTTCCTGCCTCAACAGCAAAATTCGTTAACTGAAATTACGAGAAAGCGAGGAAAAGTGTCAGGCCGGAAATCGCGAAGTTATGGATTATTCCGCTACGGCATACGGTTCTGTGATGGACATTACAATTTCAACTCGTGGCGAATAATCACGTATTTTTACTAATCAATTAATATCTAAGAAATAAAAGTGTGATTTCCGTCATTTATGATTTTTCAGTATGGATTTTTCATCTTTACCGATATGGACTAAGCCAATTTTACGTAAAAAAAACCTCCGCCCATGGGCAGAGGTGCTTAATACAGATGGAATTAACGCGCCAGCCAGCCACCGTCTACAGCCACGGTGTAACCGTTGATGTAATCTGATGCCGGGGAGGCCAGGAAGACAATCGGCCCCATAAGATCGCCCGGCAGCCCCCAACGGCCAGCAGGAATACGCTCAAGGATTTCCGCGCTACGCTGTTCATCCGCACGCAGCTGCTGCGTGTTGTTGGTCGCCATGTAGCCCGGTGCAATCGCATTGACGTTGATATTATGTTTCGCCCATTCGTTTGCAAGCAGGCGGGTCACGCCCATTACAGCGCTTTTGGACGCGGTGTAAGACGGCACGCGGATACCGCCCTGGAAAGAGAGCATCGAGGCAATATTAATGATCTTGCCGCCTTTCCCTTGTGCGATGAAGTGCTTCGCCGCTGCCTGGGACATAAAGAACACGCTCTTGATGTTCAGATCCATCACATCGTCCCAGTCGCGTTCAGTGAAGCTAATCGCATCTTCACGACGAATCAGTCCGGCATTGTTTACCAGAATGTCGATATGCCCGAATTCCGCGACAGCACGTTCCAGCAGTTCAGGAATGGCGTCGATTTTACGCAGATCGGCAGTCAGGCTCAGGAAACGGCGACCCAGTGCCGTCACGCGTTCAATGGTTTCAGTCGGTTCAACAATATTAATCCCCACAATATCGCAACCCGCTTCCGCCAGACCTAACGCCATCCCCTGACCCAGTCCGGTGTCACACCCCGAAACCACAGCCACTTTCCCCTGAAGAGAGAATGCATCCAGAATCATGTTTATTCCTTACTCTTTCAACGCCTGTCACTCACAGGCAGGTTTATGCTTCACTGCCCGCGACTAGCGCAGATCGCTGACCGCAATATGGTCCATATCATCGAAGACCTGGTTTTCGCCCACCATTCCCCAGATAAAGGTGTAGGCTTTCGTCCCTACGCCGGAGTGAATGGACCAGCTCGGTGAAATCACCGCCTGCTCGTTATGCATTACGATATGGCGCGTTTCCTGCGGCTGTCCCATCATGTGGAACACGCAGGCGTCCTCGTCCATGTTGAAATAGAAGTAGACTTCCATGCGGCGCTCGTGGGTGTGGCACGGCATGGTGTTCCACAGGTTACCCGGCGCGAGTTCGGTCAGCCCCATGCTGAGCTGGCAGGTCTCCAGCACATCCGGCACGAAGTATTTATTGATGGTGCGGCGGTTGCTGGTGAGATTGTCGCCAAGCGTCACAGGGGCAACGTCTGCCGGAGTGACCTTCCTGGTTGGGTAAGTGGAGTGAGCCGGGGCGCAGTTGTAGTAAAACTTCGCAGGCCTGCTGCCGTCGATGCTGGCGAAGATCACATCTTTCGCCCCTTTACCCACGTAAAGCGCCTCGCGATGGCCAATCTCATAGCACTGTCCGTCTACGGTGATGGTACCCGGCCCGCCGATGTTAATCACACCCAGCTCGCGACGCTCGAGGAAATAGCTCACGCCCAGCTGTTTACCGACCTCACCGCCCACGGAGACGCTGCTCGTGACGGGCATAATCCCGCCCACAATAATGCGGTCGATATGGCTGTAGACCAGGGTGTACTTGTCGGCCTCGAACACCTGCTCGACTAAAAACTCATTGCGCAGCCCTTGAGTGTCCAGCGTTTTGGCGTGCGCACTGTGGATGCTTTGTCTGATGTCCACGATAACCTCCAGATGTGGTCATGCCCGAAGGCAGATAATAAACGAAACAGCGTTCCGTTTTCATGATGAGCACATACTATCGGCATAAAGTGGGCTTTTCAATTATATTTAAAACAACGTTTCATTTTTATTTTTGTTTGTATCGGAAATGACGTTCGGATCACGATAAATGGGGATTGAGAAACACAGCACCATAAAAAAACCTCCCGCAGGAGGTTTTTTAGAATGAGAAGAGGTTAACGTTCGATGGCCAGCGCCACCCCCTGCCCGCCACCTATACAGAGTGTGGCAATGCCTTTACGGGCGTTCCGCTTTTTCATTTCGTGGACCAGCGATACCAGGATCCGGCAGCCGGACGCACCAATAGGATGTCCCAGCGCGATCGCCCCGCCGTTGACGTTTACCCGCAGGGGATCCCACTCCAGCATTTTGCCGACCGAGATCGCCTGCGCGGCAAAGGCTTCGTTTACTTCGATCAGATCCACATCTGAGAGCTGCCACCCCGCACGATCCAGGCAGCGACGGGTAGCATACACCGGCGCGATCCCCATTAACGCAGGATCAACACCTACGCTGGCAAACGCCTTGATGCGGGCCATTACGGGGAGATCCAGCTCAAGGGCTTTGCTTTCGCTCATCATCATGACGGCCGCTGCGCCATCATTAATGGAGGAAGCATTTCCCGCCGTAACCGACCCCTGCATTTCAAAAGCAGGGTTAAGCCTCGCCAGACCTTCAGCGCTGGCGTCGGTACGCGGCTGCTCATCGGTATCCACCACGACAACCTCGCCGTTCTGACGCTGCGTGCTGACCGGGACAATTTCATCGCGAAAACGGCCGGAATCAATCGCCGCGCGCGCCTTTTGCTGCGAGCTTAAGGCATAAGCATCCTGCAGCTCACGGCTGATGCCGTACTCGCGCGCCAGGTTTTCCGCCGTCACACCCATATGATAATCATTGAACGCATCCCAGAGCCCGTCATGCACCAGGCTATCAAGCAACTGGCTGTTGCCTAACTGTGCGCCGGTACGGCTGTCGGTCAATACGTGCGGCGCGCGGCTCATGTTCTCTTGTCCGCCCGCAATGACCACATCCGCTTCACCGCACTGAATGGCTTGCGTTGCAAGATGTAGCGCTTTTAGTCCTGATCCACAGACGTCGTTAATGGTGATTGCGGAGACGGTATTGGGCAACCCACCTTTCAGCGCCGCCTGGCGCGCAGGGTTTTGCCCGGCTCCGGCAGTCAGAACCTGTCCCAGGATCACCTCATCAATTTCATGGGCTGCGATCCCGCTACGTTCCACCAGCGCTTTTACCACCACGCTACCCAGGTCAACCGCCGAGTGACGCGCAAGCGCTCCCTGAAAACAGCCGATAGCTGTACGCAACGCACCCACTATTACGACATCTTTCATCACGACCTCTGTGTTAAATGACATGACGATAGTAGAGGATTGTTACTGGCAATTATCTTAATTGTTTAAAAATAGTGAGTTTAATCACAAGGATCAGCGCGCATCCTGCAGATACTGCCGCAGCCAGCTTCCGGCAATACCTGGTGGGGATCGTTTATTCCATAGCAGATCGATCCCTGTCGCCCGCGGCCAGCCGGGAACATTGAGCTGTACCAACGATTTCGCGGCGGCAAATTCATCCACCAGTGCGCACGGCAACACGCACCAGCCAAATCCCTGTACTGCCATACTCAAGAGTAACAGGTAATTCGGCGCTGACCAGACGGGCCCGCGCGCGAGCGCCGCCTCGCGCTCAAGATAGGTGCTGAGCCGCAACTCTCGCCAGCCGTGCAGTTCGTCGGCCTGAATTTCAGGTTGACAGGTCAGAGGATGCGTGGTCGCAACATATATTGCCATGCGGGTCTGCATCGGCAGCCGTGTGAAGCCGATATCCGTAGGGTAACTGTCCCGCGCTTCCGTCAGGCCAATCTGCGCTCGCTCCTTTTGCAGCAGATCGATGACGTCCTCTTCTTCGCCAATCAGGCATTCGAATTCCGTATGAGGAAAGCGCCGGTCAAACTGGTTCATGAGATCTTCCAGCACATCCGGATTAAGGGTATCGGAAAGGACAAATGTCAGACGCGCCTCCGTTTTTGCCGTTAATGATACTGCCAGCTCATCAAGCCGCGTGCTGGCGGCGAGGATAGCCTGCACATAGCCCAGCACCTGCTCCCCTTGAGCCGTCAACACCGGCTGGCGCGCCGAGCGGTCAAAAAGCTCGAAACCCAGATCGGCTTCAAGATTGGCAATGGACGTGCTGATCGTCGACTGGCTTTTACGCAACCGGCGTGCGGCAGCAGAAAAAGAACCCGCCGCGACGGTTTCAACAAACGCAGTAAGGGCTTCGGGGGAATAGCGCATGGTCTATCTACTTTTACGATGGATACCATCTTTAATATATCAGCTTTAGCGATAAAAATAGGCCCCATCAACGCCCATACTGGCGAATTAACGAGGTCTATGACTATGCAACATCAGGATGCACTCCAACGTAAACTGCCGGAGCGGATCTTTCATGCTGTCTGTTTTGAAGGGATTGCCACGGCGATCCTCGCCCCTACGGCGGCGTGGCTCATGCAGCGTTCCGTGGTTGAGATGGGCGGGTTAACCATTATTCTGGCCACCACCGCCATGCTGTGGAACATTATTTATAACTTCGGCTTCGACCGTTTCTGGCCAGTTCAGCGCGTCAAACGTACGGCAAAAGTCCGTGCGCTGCATGCCCTGGGGTTCGAATGCGGGTTCATCGTGATCGGCCTGTCGATTGTCGCCGCCGTGCTGGGCGTCACGCTGCTAGAGGCATTCACGCTGGAAATAGGTTTCTTCCTGTTCTTCCTGCCGTACACCATGTTCTACAACTGGGCATATGACACGTTACGTGAAAAATTCATTAAGCGTCGTCAGCAAAGACGCGCCCTGGCAGGCTAACTCCCCCCTGGCCGGACGACTGGTCCGGCCAAACTCCGTCGAAGCAACTGCGCTCTCTACGCATAACTATGGTAAATTGCACTCCATTCCGATGGTTTGATAGTTGATACGTTGCTCTAATGTCGAAAATTTGGTCAAAAGATGAGACTCTCTGGAGTTTCGCTCTCTACGGCACGGCCGTGGGCGCAGGAACGCTGTTCTTGCCCATTCAGCTGGGCTCCGCAGGCGCTATCGTCCTGTTTATTACCGCCCTTGTGGCTTATCCGTTAACCTACTGGCCGCACCGAGCGCTGGCACAATTTATCCTGTCGTCGAAAACCAAAGGCAATGAAGGGATCACCGGCGCCGTATCGCACTATTACGGCAGGAAGATTGGCAACCTGATCACCACGCTCTATTTCATCGCCTTCTTTGTGGTGGTGCAGATTTATGCGGTGGCCATCACCAACTCGCTCACGGAGCAACTGGCAAAACACCTGACGGTGGATACCGCCGTTCGCGTACTGGTCAGCCTGGGGGTGGTGCTGGTTCTCAATTTGATCTTCCTGATGGGACGGCATATCACGATAAAAGTGATGGGCTTCCTGGTGTTTCCCCTGATTGCCTATTTCCTGTTTGTCTCCCTGTATCTGACGGGAAGCTGGCAGCCGTCGCTGCTCACCAGCCAGATGGCATTTGATCAACATACCCTGCATCAGGTATGGATTTCGATTCCGGTGATGGTTTTTGCTTTCAGCCATACCCCGATTATCTCAACGTTTGCCGTTGACCGTCGTGAGAAGTTTGCTGACGGTGCTATGGATAAATGCAAGAAAATCATGAAGGTGGCATACCTGATTATCTGCCTGAGCGTGCTGTTCTTTGTCTTCAGCTGCCTGCTCTCTATTCCACCGTCGTATATTGTGACCGCCAAAGAGCAAGGGGTTACGATCCTGTCCGCGCTGTCGATGATGCCTTCCTCTCCGGCATGGCTGGGTATTTCCGGGATTATCGTGGCGATTATTGCGATGTCGAAATCGTTCCTCGGCACCTATTTTGGCGTGATTGAAGGGGCAACGGAGATCGTGAAATCGTCACTGAATCAGGTGGGCGTGAAAAAGAGCCGCGCCTTTAACCGTGCAGTTTCCATTATCGGGGTGTCGTTAATCACCTTTGCGGTCTGCTGCATAAACCCGAATGCCATTTCGATGATTTATGCCATCAGCGGTCCGCTTATCGCCATGATCCTGTTTATCATGCCGACGCTGTCGACGTATCTGATCCCGTCCCTGAAACAGTACCGTTCCATTGGCAACCTGCTGACGCTGATCGTCGGCGTGCTGTGCGTGTCGGTGATGTTTGTCGGCTAATCCCTTTCGTGCCCGGCGCTCTGCCGGGCACGCCATTCAGTCTCGTCCTGTCGTATCCAGCGGAAAAGGCCTGTCCTGCACGACCGTTTTCATGACAAGCGTCGAGCGAAGATGCTGCACGCCCGGCATCGCTGAGAGTTTCTCGTCATAGAGTTTTTGAAATGCAGACAGGTCACGCGTCACAACGTGCATCAAATAATCGGGATCGCCAAATAAACGCTGTGCCAGCACGATTTGCGGTATCTCTTCCACCGCATCTTCAAAGGCGCTAACCGCTTTTCTGTCACCCTCTTTAAGCGTCGCAAATACTATCGCCAGGAAGTTAAATCCCATTTTGGCGGGATCGAGGCTGGCGCGGTATCCCGTTATGGCTCCGCTTTGCTCCAGCGCCCGCACGCGACGATGGCACGGCGAGAGGCTCAGATTCACCCGCTCTGCCAGCTCCGTAAGTGATAAACGACCGTCAGATTGCAGCTCCGCAAGAATTTTTCGATCAATGCTATCCATGTGGAAGATTTTCTCAGTTTTACCGTGTTGTAAGCATAACATTGAAAGCCTATTTCGCAGGGTTAGCGATATTCTTTTTCTCAACGTTTGACGCACTGCGGGGGTCTTCAGGACTATGGAAATGAGTATTGTGGCCGGCTTTTGGGTGGTTTCTTTTCTGCTTATCATGACACCGGGGGCGGACTGGGCCTATGCCATTAGCGCCGGGATTAACGGTCGACGCGTGGTCCCGGCTGTGATGGGGCTGATGTCCGGTCATCTGCTGGCTACGATGATCGTGGTTGCGGGCGTGGGCGTTTTAATTGCTCAACATCCAATGGCGTTAGCCGGGCTGACCGTGGCGGGAGCCCTGTATCTCCTGTGGCTTGGCATAACGTTATTGCGTCACCCAGCCGCACCGGAAAAGGCCACCCGCCATACGGGAAACTGGACACAGTGGGCGGTGAAAGGACTCTGTATTAGCGGCCTAAACCCGAAAGTTTTTTTGCTGTTCCTGGCCCTGCTTCCGCAATTTACAGACCCAACCGGAAGTTGGTCGATAGCGATGCAGATGTCTGCGCTTGGGATGATGCATCTTATCACCTGTACGCTGGTCTACCTGCTGGTGGGGTATGGCTCGAAAGCCGTGCTGGCGACCCGGCCACAGGCGGCGCGTCTGGTGAGCAGAGCATCGGGAGGGTTGATGGTGCTGATAGCGATGGTATTGCTGTTTGAGCAGGTAAGATAAAAACACCGGCCATCGCCGGTGTTACTTACGCCCGAATATCGTCATATTCCCGCGTATTATCAAACTCATGTTTAGCAAACGGGCACAGCGGAATAATTTTACGGTTCTCGCCGCGCATCTTCTCCACCACTTTCGCCACCAGCTGTTTGCCAACGCCCTGCCCTTTCAGGCTCGGATCGACGTCGGTGTGCTCAATAATGCTCAGGTGCTCGCCGGTCGGTACGAAGACAATCTCCGCGACCTGATTTCCGTGAGCATCGTTCACGTAAAACTTGTTATGGCCTTCCAGAATATCCATGGTTCCTCGCTTATTTTTGGCGATACTTCAACGCACCGCTCGGGCAGGTATCAATCACACGTACAACCGTTTCAACGTCCACTTCATCGGGAATGATCCACGGTTTACGTTTCAGGTTAAACAGCTTAGCGCTTCCGCGAACGCAGTTACCTGAGTGTTTACAGATCCCGGTATTGAAGTAAACATCAATTTTCTCGCCGGTATAGGCCCGGTAACCTGCATCCAGTAGTTCTTTATCCATGACATTGCCTCTGTAATTATTCTGGTATGAAATGAAGCATAGCCTTACGCGATCCCGATGGCTATTACACCGAAAACGAAAAGCCAGGTCACAACTCTTTTCATGCCGGATTGCGCGCCCCTGATGTGCATGTCAGGCTCCGCAAATGTCTCACTTTTAAATGGCTACCGCAGGTTGAATGAAACGCAGACTCTCTTTTCAGGTAAAGCTTTTTTTAGCGCTGGTGTGCTTCTCCTGCCTGCTGTTAGTTCTGCTGGGAACGATCCTGTTTCATTTTATTGACCGACAGCTCCATCACGATCTTGGCCAGCGCGCCAGGGTTCAGGCCAGTCAGATCGCGCTGATGCCGGGTCTGGCGGCAATGGTTGCGGCCCGAGATATCCCCGGCATTGCCCGGTTAATTCAGCCGCTGCGTGCCGAAAGCGATGCCAGCTATATTGTGATTGGCGATCCCCAGGAACAGCACCTTTATCATTCTGAATCCCCGGAGCGGATTAATTTACCGATGATCGGTGGGGATAATGCCGAGGTGTTAAAAGGCAAAACCATTATTTCCGTGCGCCAGGGCGGAATCGGGGTTTCACTGCGCAGCAAAGCCCCCATCTTTAACGCACAGCACCAGGTGATTGGCATTGTCTCCGTCGGCTATCTGACCTCATATATCGCCAATATTAATGCCCGCATTCTCTGGCAATCCGGGTTGTACGGTGCAGGTCTTCTGCTGCTGCTGTTTATTTTCTCCTGGCTGTTTACCCGCAATCTTAAAAAGCAGATGTTCCGGCTTGAACCAAAGGATATTGCTCAACTGGTTTTGCAGCAAAGAGCGTTGCTGGAAGCCATGTATGAAGGGATATTCGCCATTAATAAAGAGAAGCAGTTGATTCTCATTAACCGTGCGGCACGAGAGATGCTGGATATTCGGCAAAGTGAGAAAGACCTTATCGGCAAACCGCTGAAAGATGTTCTGCAAACCTCCCCGGGATTCCTGTCTCAGCGCTACGCTTCGGTGAGCAGCGGCAACCACGACCAGATTGCGGTGCTTAATCAGCGAGAGGTGATCGTTAACCGCGTGGCGATCGAGGTTGAACCGGGTGTCGAGAGTGGTTGGGTATATAGCTTTCGCGACAAAAACGACATTAACACGCTTAGCAGCCAGCTCAGTCAGATCAAGCGCTATGCGGATAACCTGCGCATTATGCGCCACGAACAGCTGAACTGGACCGCCACGCTGGTGGGGTTGCTGCAGATGAAACACTACGACGAGGCAATCCGTTACATCCAGGTGCAGTCAGAAGGGGCGCAGCGCGTGCTGGACTTTGTCTCTGCCCGTTTTGTTTCTCCGGCGTTGTGTGGGCTGCTGTTAGGAAAATATGTCAGCGCACGCGAAAAAGGCATTGAACTGCTGTTTGATCCCGCCTGTCAGCTCACCCGCATGCCAGCCACCCTCAATGAAACGGAGCTGATGTCCATTATTGGTAATCTGCTGGATAACGCCGTGGATGCAACCCTGAAAGCGCCGGTGCCTGCACCTGTTGAGCTCTACATTTCTGACCGCAATCAGGAGTTATTGATAGAGGTGGCTGACCGTGGCT
Organism: Enterobacter ludwigii; assembly: GCA_023023105.1. Lineage (NCBI taxonomy): Bacteria > Pseudomonadati > Pseudomonadota > Gammaproteobacteria > Enterobacterales > Enterobacteriaceae > Enterobacter > Enterobacter ludwigii. Next base: position 3,804,211 of record CP083824.1, read on the forward strand.
GTGGGGTGGATGATACGATGAAGCCGCATATCTTCCGCCAGGGGTTCAGCAGTAAACCAGACAGTGAGAACGACATTGTCGGCACCGAGCACGGTATTGGTCTGTTTCTGGTGGCAGGATATATCGATAAGGCTGGCGGCAGTATTGAGATTGCCGACAACACGCCACAGGGCACTATTTTTTCTGTGTTTATTCCGAATGGGCAACAGCATGACCCGACCACTTGATGTTGTGATAGTTGAAGATGAACCGCACCTGGCGGAGCTGCATCGCGAGTATATCGAGCAAAATTTCCTTTTGCGCGTGGTGGGCATCGCCGCGTCCATTGAGCAGGCCTGTAGCCTGATTCGTCAGCATCAGCCGCGGCTAATTTTGCTGGATAACTATCTTCCGGACGGTAAAGGCGTGGAGTTAATCGACAACCCACTGCTAAAAAGCTACGAATGCTCGGTGATCTTCATCACCGCCGCCAGTGATATGCAAACCTGCAGCCATGCCATGCGCAGCGGTGCGTTCGACTATCTGATTAAGCCCGTCTTTTTCCAGCGTCTGCACGCCTCTCTTGAGCGGTTTATGCGCTTCATCCATACCGTACAGCAGGTGAAGGTGGTCGACCAGCATGCGCTGGATCGCCTGTTTAACCTGCCTGCCGCGGAATCGTCCGTTACACCGTCGACGAAAGGGATTGAGCCCCAAACGCTGGAACGGATGAAACAATTTTTCGCCGACAATCCCGACAGGGCGATGTCGGTGGAAGAGGTAGTGGAGAACGTCGGGATCAGTAAAACCACGGGGCGTCGCTATCTTGAATACTGCGTGGAGAGCGGGTTAATCAGCGTCGAAATGCTGTATGGCAATATTGGTCATCCGCGAAGGTTGTACCGCAAAGCCGCCGATAAACCGTAATCCGAAACCGTTCACAGGCTAACGTTCGCGGATTTTATGGTGTTAATTGCTGAAACGACGGCAACAATCACACTTCGGAATCATTGCCCGCTTCACCCTATTGTGGGTGGAGCCCACTGCGCTATGTTGACAATTAGTTCCTCAAATGTAACTAAAAGGTTAACTATAATGTCGAACACGTTCCGAATTTCTCTGCTTACCGCTACTGTACTGTTCTCTGCTTCTGCACTGTCTGCCCTGCCGCAGGGCTATCCTGCTGAGTATCAAAAAGTTGTTGATGCCGCAACGAAAGAGGGCAAGGTTGTTATCTACTCCACCACCGACATCAAAGCTACCGGGCCGCTGATCCAGGGCTTCGAAAAAACCTACCCAGGCATCAAAGTTGAATACAACGACATGAACAGCACCGAGCTGTACAACCGTTTCATCAGCGAACAGGCCTCCGGCGGCGTGAGCGGCGACGTGGTCTGGAGCTCATCCATGGACACCGGTCTGAAGCTCGCCACCGACTACGCCATGGAGTACAAATCTCCGGAGCAAAGCCAACTGCCGGAATGGGCGGTCTGGAAAGATAAGGCATACGGCACCACCTATGAGCCGGTGGTCTTTATCTACAACAAGCGTCTGATCCCGGCCGGCGACGTGCCGGACTCTCACACCGCGCTGGCGAAGCTGATTGCCAGCCAGACGGACAAATTCAAGGGCAAAGTCACCACCTACGACATCGAAAAATCGGGTCTGGGCTTTATGCTTTCAGTCCAGGATCACAACGCCGATCCTAATTACTTCAAAACCCTGGCAGACGTTGCCAAAGGTGGTTTATCGGTACAGTCCTCTACCGGTACCATGATGGAGCGCGTCTCCTCCGGTGAAAACCTGATCGGCTTTAATATCCTCGGATCTTATGCGGAAGCACGTGCGAAGAACGATCCGTCGCTCGGCATCTCCTATCCAAAAGATTACACCCTGGTGCTGTCGCGCGTGTCGTTCATCAGCCAGCAATCGCAAAACAGCAATGCGGCAAAACTGTGGCTCGACTATGTGCTGTCTGAACAAGGGCAAAACATTCTGGCAAACCAGGCTGACATTCCGTCCATTCGTAACGATATCGAAGGGAAAAATGATATCGACGGCCTGACCAAAATCCTCGGCAACGCGCTGAAGCCGATCCCGGTTGATGAAACGCTGCTGGAATACCTGCAGCCGAAAAAACGCCTGGAGTACATCAAAGAGTGGCGTACCGCCGCCGGCAAATAAGCGTCTGAGCGCGGCGCAGGCCGCCGCGCTCCCTTATCGACTGAGTTCGTTTTTCTGGGCTGCAACACCAGGGATACCCCATGAATACATTACGCAGAAAGTGGCAAAGCCTGCCGCGAGGCATCGTCGTGCTGATAACCGCCCTGGTTATCTACACGCCGCTGTCGTTTATCGTGATACAGAGCTTCCTGTCCGCCCCGTTCTTTTCGCCGTCAAAAGAGTGGAGCTTTGAATCATTTGAGTTTATTTTCACCGACCCTGATTTTTATAAAGCCCTGAAAAGTGGTTTTATTCTTGCTTTCGGGCTGGTCTTTATCTCTATTCCGTTGGGCGGCGTGCTGGCGTTTCTGATGGTGCGTACCGACCTGCCCGGTCGCCGGCTGATTGAGCCGCTGATCCTGGTCCCGATTTTCGTTTCACCGATGGTACTGGGCTTCGGCTACGTGGTGGCCGCGGGTCCGGTAGGCTTTCTCTCCCAGTGGGCTGAGGCGCTGATTGGCTTTGTGCCGTGGAATATCTACGACATGTCGAGCATTGTGGTCATCGCCGGTCTGACGCACGTCCCGCATGCCTATCTGTATATCTCGTCAGCGCTGCGCAGCGTGGGTTCTGATGTGGAAGAGGCCGCGCGCACCGCGGGGGCGTCGCCCTGGCAGGTGATGACCTCCGTCAGCCTGCCGATGGTGCGCCCTTCCATTCTGTACGCCACCGTGCTGCTGTTCTTCCTGGGGCTGGAAGTGTTCGGCCTGATGCTGGTCCTCGGCGACCCGGAAGGCAACATGGTACTGGCGACCTATCTCTATAAGCTGACGAACAAGATGGGTACCCCATCCTATAACCTGATGGCGGCGGTTGCCGTGGTGCTGATCTGCATCACCATCCCGCTGGTGATGCTCCAGCGTCGCCTGATGCGCACCGCCAACCGCTTCGTCACCATGAAGGGAAAAGCCTCTCAGGCCCGCGCGCTACCGTTGGGTAAATGGCGCTGGGTTGCTGGCGCGGTGATTGCCTTCTGGCTCACCGTCACCATCGGCGTTCCGCTGCTCGGCGTGGTATTGCGCGCGTTTATCTCCAACTGGGGCGTGGGCGTTTCGCTGTGGGATGAGCTCTCTCTGAACACCTTCCGCACCATCTGGGCGCAGCCCAACCTGCTGCGCGCCATCGTCAACTCCATGGCGATTGGCGTGATTGGCGGCGCGCTGGCGGTGGTCTGCTACCTGTTTGTCGGCATTGCCATGCACCGTAAACCGGATAACACCACGCGTTTCCTGGACTACAGCGTGCTGGTACCGCGCGCCGTGCCTGGCCTGCTGGCGGGTCTGGCATTCCTGTGGGTGTTCCTGTTCCTGCCGATGTGGCTGGATAACGCGCTGAAATCCGGCTGGCTTTCCGGGTTTGCCTGGACGGACTGGATGCGCGAAAACGTCATCGTCTGGCTGCGTTCGCTGCGCAGCACCATTTTCAGCGTCTGGCTGGCCTATACCGTGGTGTGGATGGCTTACGGGCTGAGGCTCATCTCTTCCACGCTGCTGCAGGTAGGGCCGGAGCTTGAAGAAGCGGCGCGCAGCACCGGGGCAACGCGTGGCCAGATCACCCGTCACGTTACCATTCCGCTCTCCCGCTACGGTCTTATCGGTTCGTGGCTGCTGATGTTCCTGATCTTTGAACGCGAATACTCAACGGGTGTGTACCTGCTTTCGCCCGGCACGGAAACCATCGGCTCGATGCTGGTTTCCCTCTGGGCCGCGGGTGCCATTGATATCGTGGCGGCGCTCTCTTTCATTAACATCCTGCTGGTCGTGGTAGGTCTGGGCATTGCCCTTCGTTTCGGAGTCAAAATACATGATTGAATTAGCGGTTGACGATCTGCACTTAACCTACGGCGACAATCCTGTTTTAAAAGGTGTCTCCATGAACCTCAAGCGCGGCGAAGTGGTCTCCCTGTTAGGCCCCTCCGGCAGCGGCAAAACCACCCTGCTTCGCGCAGTAGCGGGCCTGGAGAAACCCACCCAGGGTTCGATTATTATTGGCAAAAACAAAGTTTACGACGGCACGCCGCGCAGTGAGGTCCCTGCGGAAGAGCGTAACCTGGGGCTGGTGTTCCAGTCCTATGCCCTGTGGCCGCACAAAACCGTTTTTGAAAACGTGGCTTACCCGCTCAAACTGCGTAAAGTGCCGGCCAAAGAGATCCAGCAGCGCGTGCAGGATGTGCTGGATCAGCTTGGTCTGGGGCATCTTGGCAAACGTCACCCGCACCAGCTCTCCGGCGGACAGCAGCAGCGCGTGGCGATTGGCCGCGCGCTGGTCTACAACCCACCGGTGATTTTGCTGGACGAGCCGCTTTCTAACCTCGACGCCAAGCTGCGCGAAGAGGCCCGCGTGTTCTTGCGCGAGCTGATTATCAAGCTCGGGTTATCGGCACTGATGGTGACGCACGACCAGAATGAAGCAATGTCCATTTCTGACCGCATCCTGCTGCTCAACAACGGTAAAATTGAGCAACAGGGCACGCCGCAGGAGATGTATGGCTCGCCGAAAACGCTGTTTACCGCCGAGTTTATGGGCAGTAACAACCGCCTGCACGGCAAGGTCACCGAAGTACGCGACGGCAAAGCGCGCATCGAGGGGAAAGGCTGGGTGCTGTGGGGCCAGGCGGGCGAAGGGGTGCAAAGCGGTGATGAAGCCACGGCGGTGATCCGCGTCGAGCGCGTGGCGGTGGTCGAGGGGCCAGGGGAAAATCAGCTTGAGCTACCGCTGCTCACCAGCATGTATCTTGGCGACCGCTGGGAGTACCTGTTCCGCACGGCGGGGGATGATTTTGTAATCCGCGCGTATGGGCATGAGGTTCGCGACCCGCAGCACTGCCATCTTTCGCTGCCTGAGAAGCATGTTTGGGTGTTCCCGAAAGGGTGAATGGAAAAAGAAAAGGCTGCGGGATGCGGCCTTTTCTGTTTGTGTATGTGTCTTGGCTGTTGCGTCGTCGGGATAAGTTCCGCGCTGAGTATTCCGATAAGTTCTCAGGCAAGGATACCAATCGACCAGGGTTGGCAGCTTGCCTGGCATTTCTGCATAAAGGTGACACTCTCCACGTCCACAGCCTCGACCGCTTAGGTTGTAATACGCTGAACATTCTGGAGTTGGTCAAACAATTGAATGATCGAGGGGTGGCAGTTCGCTTTCATAAGGAAGGGATCACGGCAGACATTACCAGCACAATAGGAAAGATGATGCTCACTATGCTGTCAGCAGTTGCCACTTGTAAGCGTGAGTTGATGTTGGAACGTAAGCGAGAGGCGAAAGCAGTGAACCCTGCAAAGCGTGGTAAAGGTAAAGCAGTAGACCGTGCAGGTATTGTCTCAGCGCTTGCGGCTGGCGGCTCTGTGCGCAATGTAGCGAAGGATTTCAACGTCAACACATCCACTGTGAAGCGCATTAAAGCAGAGCAAGAGGCGTGATAATCCCTGATACTTGCCGTTTTCTGGCATCAGAATGGGGTGGCCTTCAATCAGGTCGTTCAATCCCTCTCGCAATTGACCTGCCCCCACGATTAGATACAACACTCAGTTAGTAACGTCGGAATCTTCATTCTCAGAATGACCCTTTCTCCAGCCCGCTGCAAATTCAGACGGTGTCTGATAATTCAGCGTGGAGTGCGGGCGGCATTCGTTATAATCCTGCCGCCAGTCATTAATAATTTTCCTGGCATGAACGATATCGCTGAACCAGTGCTCATTCAAACATTCATCGCGAAATCGTCCGTTAAAGCTCTCAATAAATCCGTTCTGCGTTGGCTTGCCCGGCTGGATTAAGCGCAACTCAACACCATGCTCAAAGGCCCATTGATCCAGTGCACGGCAAGTGAACTCCGGCCCCTGGTCAGTTCTTATCGTCGCCGGATAGCCTCGAAACAGTGCAATGCTGTCCAGAATACGCGTGACCTGAACGCCTGAAATCCCAAAGGCAACAGTGACCGTCAGGCATTCCTTTGTGAAATCATCGACGCAGGTAAGACACTTGATCCTGCGACCGGTGGAAAGTGCGTCCATGACGAAATCCATCGACCAGGTCAGATTGGGCGCCGCCGGACGGAGCAGCGGCAGACGTTCTGTTGCCAGCCCTTTACGACGTCTTCTGCGTTTTACGCCCAGGCCACTGAGGTGATAAAGCCGGTACACGCGCTTATGATTAACATGAAGCCCTTCACGGCGCAGCAACTGCCAAATACGACGGTAGCCAAAACGCCTGCGCTCCAGTGCCAGCTCAGTGATGCGCCCTGATAAATGCGCATCAGCAGCCGGACGGTGAGCCTCATAGCGGCAGGTCGACAGGGATAAACCTGTAAGCCTGCAGGCACGACGTTGCGACAGACCGGTCGCATCACACATCAACATCACGGCTTCCCGCTTCTGGTCTGTCGTCAGTACTTTCGCCCAAGAGCCACCTGAAGCGCCTCTTTATCCAGCATGGCTTCGGCAAGCAGCTTCTTGAGTCTGGCGTTCTCTTCCTCAAGCGACTTCAGGCGCTTAACTTCAGGCACCGCCATACCGCCATACTTCTTACGCCAGGTGTAAAACGTGGCATCGGAAATGGCATGCTTGCGGCAGAGTTCACGGGCGGGTACCCCAGCTTCGGCTTCGCGGAGAATACTGATGATCTGTTCGTCGGAAAAACGCTTCTTCATGGGGATGTCCTCATGTGGCTTATGAAGACATTACTAACATCGGGGTGTACTAATCAACGGGGAGCAGGTCACAATGGCGCAAGTAAAAAACGAACATGCAAAAACAGCTTAGTGTTTACGCTGGCACTACTTCCAACCTTGGTCCAAGCAGGAAAATGAATTTTATTAATCACCGCCATAAGCCAACCATTCGTCATAAGTAAGTCTGAACGTTAAAGATGTTGGCTCGTTGTCGGTTTTCTCGGATCTCTCAACGAATCTCATCCCAACCTTTTCAAGTACTCTCTTAGACGCGAGATTATCCTCCCAAAGGAAAGCTGAAATGTCTTTTAAACCTACTTCATCAAACCCATAGCTAATAGCTCTTCTGGAAAGCTCAGTAGCATACCCTTTGCCCCATTCATTAGGCTCGAATCTGTAACCGAGATTGTTAATCAGCTTCCCATCGGTATCACTTACAAAAAAACCACCAAAACCAATGATTTTATTTGGGTTGTCTTTAGTCATTATCGCCCAATCATTAAAGCCGTAGAGAGTTGTATTTGTTATCCGTTTTTCCAGAGAATTTCTGGACTGCTGAATATCGCGATGTGGGCCAGCCGGGTTACAAACATTTGTTTCTGGATTGGCGTAAATACGAAACAAGTCCTCCAAATCTGACATCACAGCATGCCTGTATAGCAGCCTTTCCGATTCCCAGAACATTTTACCTCCTCAGTAGTCTTTTGAGGTGGCAGGGGCCGCCAACCACCAGGAAGCCAGCTTCATTTGCTTATGATGTGGTTACAGGCTTTGAGAGAATAATGCGAGGAGGCGCCCCCCCTTCCCTTAGTGTTGCTTAACTCAAATTTAACCACGCTTACACGCTGATTTTGTTACATTTGCTCATTTACTCGCCAGAGCCAAAAGACTACACTTTCCGCATGGACTTACAAGTAACATAAGGATAAGGATGAATGGCCGTTGGTCACTTTTTATTCAGAGGTGATAAGACAGTTTGCGGTGGTAGGATTCTCGAAGGATTCCCTGACCATCAATTTTTCGGTAAAGACATGGCATGTGAAGGCCATCAAGTAACCTGTGGTAAACATCCAGGCCGTTACCGTATCTGTGGCGGTCTTGATACCGATGATATACATGGAAAAAGGATAGCCGGAACACTGCACAGCCGTAGCTCCTGCCCCTGCAAATCACGTTTTATTCCTTCCATCTTTGACACTTACGAGTTATCTACGGGACAAACGGAAACCAACGCTGCTCAATCCCACAACGTTGAATTTCCCGTTCTCCCCGGCCCGATAGCAGGTCCTGAAACTGATAATTTTGCTGACACCTGCAAGCCAGAAGATAATCAGCTATTGAACGGCGTTTACATCTGGACTGAAACCACGGATGCAGGACACGCTTTCGTATCCGTACATCAGAATAATTCAATCTACGTTTACACCTACGGGCGCTTTGGTCGAAAAGGCCCCGCCACACTTACAGGTGATGGGATTCTTAACTTCCTAACTGGTGATGATGCTCGCCTTTACTATCGTGAAGAACTCTACAAAGTTCGGGCAAGAGTATTCCAGATCGATGACGTTACACCCGAAGAAACCCGCAGAATTTTTGAATCTCTATGGAACTCAGGTACGACTCCCGTATTCACAAATTCAATGGGGGAACGCACCAAACGAAACGGAAAAGTGATAGACGTTTACGATCTCACCGGGAGCAACTGCACCACTCATACAGTGAAAGCTATCAGAAAGGCAGGGACCAATATCTTCGATACCAGCTACACATCAACAACGACACAGCTTCGTATCGACAATGAAGAAGATTTCACTATCCCTGTATCATTACAGCGTTACTTGACGGAGAAGAGCGACTCTCTGTCCTCAATGAACGTTATAGAAGTTACCAGCAAATTCAGGGAGCAGTATCCGAATATCGACCACTTCAAGCCAAATTCTGAGAGCCTGACAGGTCGAGTGGAGGAAGGGCTTGCTAATAGTGCATCAACGGTTGGATCATCTTCGGGTTATTCTGGCGGAACTATTGGCGGCGTTTTAGGTGGTTTGAATCGCCACGGATAATCTAGACACTTCCGAGCCGTTGATAATACTGGTTTTCATATTCTGTCGGTGACATCTGTTCGCTAGAACCATGCCGACGCTTACTGTTATAAAACATTTCGATGTAATCAAAAATATCACTGCGGGCTTCTTCCCGCGTTCCGTAGATCTTTTTCTTTATCCGTTCACGTTTCAACAACTGGAAAAAACTTTCTGCAACCGCATTATCATGGCAGTTACCGCGACGGCTCATGCTACCCTCCAGGCCGTGTGATTTCAGGAACGACTGCCACTCATGGCTTGTGTACTGACTGCCCTGATCCGAATGAACCAGCACCTGTTTTTCGGGATTACGCCGCCATACAGCCATCAGCAGTGCGTTCAGGACAATGTCCTTTGTCATCCGGGATTGCATGGACCAGCCGATAATTTTGCGTGAGAACAGATCAACAACAACGGCAAGATACAGCCAGCCTTCGTGGGTCCTGATGTAGGTTATGTCCGTTACCCAACGCTCATCAGGAGCATCCGGATTGAACTGTCGCTGGAGCCTGTTGGGTGACACGATACTGGCCTCGCCTTTACGTGCCCGCGGGCTTCGGTATCCGACCTGAGCCTTTATTCCGACACGTTTCATCAGTCTCCAGACTCTGTTTACTCCGCACTGTTGCCCGCTGTCACGCAGATCCAGATGGATTTTGCGATAACCATAGACGCATCCCGATTCCAGCCAGAACTGTTTAATCTGTCCTGTCAGTCTCAGGTCTGCCTGATGGCGTTGTGAATGCGGCTGCTGAAGCCAGGCGTAAAAACCACTGGGATGAACATCCAGCACCCGACAGAGCAGGCGAACAGGCCAGCAACAGGAGTTGTCACGGATAAAGGCGTACCTCAGTCGGACAGCTTTGCGAAGTACGCCGCGGCTTTTTTTAATATGTCCCGTTCGTCGGTAACCCGTTTCAGCTCTTTCTGGAGACGGCGGATCTCGGCCTGAGCATCTGACTGTTCTTTATTAGTGGAAGAATCCGGACCGTACTTCTTTATCCAGGCATAAAGGCTGTGGGTGGTGATATCGAGACGTGTTGCAACGCTGGCAACAGAATAACCGCGATCAACAACCTGTTTGACTGCTTCAGTTTTAAACTCTTCAGGATAACGCTTACCGCTCATGGGCACCTCTCTTTAAGTCATCTTAAATGACTCTGAGGTGTCTGTTAAACGCGTGGCGATTCACCTCGTATGACATTGACGAATAGAGCAAAGGCTATCCTTCGATGGGGAGGCATTGCTTTAGTATTCGCCATCTACTCTATCGCCTTGATGATACCAGTGCTTGATTTTGGGCTAACCCGGAAATACAACGGCCCCCCTTCAACTGGTCAGATGGAAGCTCGTTTATGTGAAGCGATCATAGATGACTTATCGCGGTCAGTGGATAACCTCTTAATTACTGCATTTGTCGGTAGTGCCATTTGTATTGTTTTGATCTTGCTCATCTTCAAGAAAGTAAGATGACCGCCAAAGGCTGGAAGTCTCCAGCCTTTCCCCTTCTCCCTGGTTATAGACAATAGAGGCCATAAAGCCCCGTTAGTGGTAAGAAGACAAGCGGAGCGTAGCGACTTCATCAGATTGTCAGAAGGATCACACCTTATCAGGGTGCTCGTGTACCGTTAGGAGCGTAAGCGAAGCGCTAGCAGAGCCGGATCTGTAGCTACCGGGGCATTACCACTATTCACCTGTTTACGTGGCTCATGGGGCCACGCATCGGGCTTAAAATGCGTGTGATCATTCTGTTCGGGAGTTATGCCAGGTATTGGGCTTTTTGTTCCATATTTTGCTGTCGTGGTAAGAACCAGGAACCACCGCCAGCGTGATGATATGCTCCCTTGTACCACAGACCAATTACGCGACAGGTGCGGGCGTAGAACAATGGGTAGTTTAAGTTGTACCTGCTTAAGCAGGGCAACGTAACTAACTGATAAATCATAACCAGTTGATTTATCATAAGATTGGAGCGGGCGAAGGGAATCGAACCCTCGTATAGAGCTTGGGAAGCTCTCGTTCTACCATTGAACTACGCCCGCTTTGAGGTGCGTATGGCATTATAGACCTTACGCACCTTCATACAAGCCTCTTCACAACTAAATGGCGATAAAATAATCACTTAGCACTTCGGTTTGCTACCAGGAGCCGGAAGATAACGCTGCGGATCGATGGCCGTCGCCTTATAGCGGATCTGGAAGTGCAACTTAACCGAATCCGTACCGGTGCTGCCCATGGTGGCAATCTTCTGCCCTGCTTTGACGTTCTGCCCGTTGTTAACCAGCATCGTGTCGTTGTGAGCATAGGCCGTGATGTAATCTTCACCGTGCTTAATCATAATCAGATTGCCGTAACCGCGCAGCTGATTACCGACGTAAACCACCTTCCCTGCCCCAGAGGCATAAACCGGCGTACCGCGTGTAGCGGCAATATCAATACCCTTGTTGCCACCTTCAGAGAGTGAGTAAGGGGCGACCACTTTACCGCTGGCAGGCCAAATCCAGCAGCGCTGTCCAACCGGTGGCCATGACGATTGAGGCACCTGATAGGATGGCGTCACTTTGGCAGTTTTGCCCTTCGACGAGGATTTTTTACCAGAAGACGTTCCACCGCTAACCTTCAGTTGCTGACCCACCTCGATGGTGTATGGCGGAGAGAGATTATTTAACCGCGCCAGATCCTTCACGCTGGTCCCCGTAGCGCGCGAAATTCGATACAGGGTGTCCCCGCGCTTAACGGTATAGACCGAACCGGAATAGCTACCCATATCCGAAGATTTGCTCCCTGAACAACCTGCCAGCAATAGCGTTAGCATCAGGTAAATAATGGCGGTGATGGGATTTCTCGTCAGGCTTCCTGCAAACAAAACAGATCCTCGGTCAGCGTGAATGGCGCTCTATGATAACAGTCCGGATAGATATGGGTCAGCCCTTTTCCGCTCTGTGGGATAAACCGTTCGTATAAGAATGCCGTATAATGCCCCGGCTGATGGTGCTGAACCACTCGGCATTTTGGCACTGGAGCATGAATGAGTATTCAAGAACACGTTATTTTGGTAAATGACCAGGGAATGGTGATTGGCACTCAGGAAAAGTACGCCGCTCACACCTCGCATACCCCGCTGCATCTGGCTTTCTCCACCTGGCTGTTTAATGCCAAAGGCGAATGTCTGGTGACCCGACGCGCGTTAAGCAAAAAAGCCTGGCCGGGTGTCTGGACTAACTCCGTGTGCGGACATCCACAATCGGGTGAAGAGACGGAGCAGGCTATTATCCGACGCTGCCGCTATGAGGTCGGCGCCGAAATTACCGATATCACCCCTGTCGCATCAGATTTTCGCTACCGCGAAATCGACCCTTCCGGGATAGTAGAAAACGAAATTTGCCCGGTATTTGCTGCCCGCATCACCAATAAAGTGACGATAAACGAAGGTGAAGTGATGGAGTATCAGTGGATTGAACTGGACACGTTATTCAGCGCGCTGGACGCGACGCCCTGGGCCTTTAGCCCCTGGATGGTCATGGAAGCGACGACCGCCCGCGAAAAACTCAAAGCCTTCGCGGCGCAATAAAAAAGCCCCTTTCGGGGCTTTTTTTACATCTTAACGCCTTATTTCACCGGTCGCATCGCCGGGAACAGGATTACGTCACGGATGGTGTGGCTGTTAGTGAACAGCATCACCATACGGTCGATACCAATACCCAGACCTGCAGTTGGTGGCAGGCCGTGCTCCAGCGCAGTCACATAGTCTTCGTCGTAGAACATCGCTTCGTCATCGCCTGCCGCTTTCGCGTCAACCTGATCCTGGAAGCGCTGAGCCTGATCTTCCGCATCGTTCAGCTCGCTAAAGCCGTTGCCGATTTCACGGCCACCGATGAAGAACTCGAAACGGTCAGTGATTTCCGGGTTCACGTCATTACGACGCGCCAGCGGAGAAACTTCTGCCGGGTATTCGGTGATGAAGGTCGGCTGAATCAGGTGCGCTTCGGCCACTTCTTCGAAGATCTCGGTCACGATACGGCCCAGACCCCAGCTCTTCTCAACCTTGATACCGATGCTTTCAGCGATCGCTTTCGCAGAGTCGAAGTTATCCAGATCGGCCATGTTGGTTTCCGGACGGTATTTCTTGATCGCTTCGCGCATAGTCAGTTTTTCAAACGGCTTGCCGAAGTCGAACACTTCTTCACCGTAAGGGACCTGCGTGGTGCCCAGAATATCCTGTGCCAGGGTACGGAACAGAGATTCTGTCAGCTCGATCAGATCTTTGTAATCCGCATACGCCATATAGAGTTCCATCATGGTGAACTCTGGGTTATGACGAACGGAGATACCTTCGTTACGGAAGTTACGGTTGATTTCAAACACGCGGTCGAAACCACCCACCACCAGACGCTTCAGGTACAGTTCCGGCGCGATACGCAGGTACATGTCCAGGTCCAGGGCGTTGTGATGGGTGATGAACGGACGTGCAGACGCACCGCCAGGGATCACCTGCATCATTGGGGTTTCCACTTCCATAAAGTCGCGGTTAACCATGAACTGGCGGATACCGGCCATGATCCGGGAGCGAATTTTGAAGGTATTGCGGGATTCATCGTTAGAGATGAGATCCAGGTAACGCTGACGATAACGCGCTTCCTGATCCTGCAGGCCGTGGAATTTGTCCGGCAGCGGGCGCAGGGCTTTGGTCAGCAGACGCAGTTCGGTGCAGTGGATAGACAGTTCACCGGTCTTAGTTTTGAACAGTTTACCTTTCGCGCCCAGGATATCGCCCAGGTCCCATTTCTTGAACTGCTCGTTGTAGATGCCTTCTGGCAGATCGTCACGGGAAACGTACAACTGAATACGGCCGCCAACGTCCTGCAAGGTCACGAAAGAGGCTTTACCCATGATACGACGGGTCATCATACGGCCTGCCACTGACACTTCTACGTTCAGAGCTTCCAGCTCTTCGTTCTCTTTACCGTCGAAATCAGCGTGCAGTTGGTCTGAGGTATGGTCACGACGAAAATCGTTCGGGAACGGCACGCCCTGCTCACGCAGTGCTGCCAGCTTCTCGCGGCGGGTTTTCAGTTCGTTGTTAAGATCGACTACCGCGTCAGCGCCCTGTGCTTGTTGTTCAGACATGTTGGTTCCTCATAACCCTGCTTTCAAACTTGCTTCGATAAATTGGTCCAGGCTGCCATCCAGCACCGCCTGCGTGTTGCGGGTTTCAACCCCGGTACGCAAGTCTTTGATGCGGGAGTCATCGAGGACATAAGAACGGATCTGGCTGCCCCAACCGATGTCAGACTTGTTATCTTCCATCGCCTGTTTCTCAGCATTTTTCTTCTGCATTTCCAGTTCATAAAGCTTCGCTTTCATCTGCTTCATGGCCTGGTCTTTGTTTTTATGCTGGGAACGGTCATTCTGGCATTGCGTTACCAGCCCGGTTGGAATGTGGGTGATACGCACCGCAGATTCTGTACGGTTAACGTGCTGACCACCCGCGCCAGATGCGCGGTAAACGTCAATACGCAGGTCAGCCGGGTTAATTTCGATATCAATATCTTCGTCAACTTCCGGGTAAACGAATGCAGAACTAAAGGAGGTATGACGACGTCCACCGGAGTCGAACGGGCTCTTACGTACCAGGCGGTGAACGCCGGTTTCAGTACGCAACCAGCCGTAGGCGTAATCGCCAATAATTTTGATGGTCACGGATTTCAGACCCGCAACTTCACCTTCAGATTCTTCGATAATTTCGGTTTTGAAGCCGCGTGCTTCTGCCCAACGCAGATACATACGCGTCAGCATACTGGCCCAGTCCTGCGCTTCAGTACCGCCAGAACCGGCCTGAATATCGAGATAGCAGTCAGCGCTGTCATATTCGCCGGAGAACATGCGACGGAACTCAAGCTGCGCCAGCTTCTCTTCCAGAACGTCGAGTTCTGCCACGGCTTCGTTAAAGGTTTCTTCGTCGTCGGCTTCTACAGCCAGCTCCAGTAAACCGGAAACATCTTCCAGCCCCTGAGCCATTTGATCCAGCGTATCTACGATAGCTTCGAGAGAGGAACGCTCTTTACCCAGCGCCTGTGCGCGCTCAGGTTCGTTCCAGACGTCAGGCTGTTCCAGCTCGGCGTTTACTTCTTCAAGACGCTCTTTCTTGGCATCGTAGTCAAAGATACCCCCTAAGAACGTCAGAGCGCTCCGTGAGGTCCTGAATACGGTTTTTTACCGGATTAATTTCAAACATGGTCTGTTTTCTTTTATGGACTTGTCAAAATGCGGTGATAAGAGCGGGATTGTACCGAATCCACGCCCTTTTTTATAGAGATTACTGCCGCTAAATTGGCCAGATATTGTCGATGATGATCTGGAGGCTGCGGTTACCGCGAAACTCGTTGATGTCCAGTTTGTACGCCAGCTCAACCTCGCGCACGCCGTTGTCCGGCCATATCGCCGTGTCAACATTGAAGGCAATACCATCCAGCAACGGACCACCGCCCACGGGTTCAACCATCACTTTCAGATGGCGTTCGCCGACAATACGCTGTTGCAACAGACGGAAACGGCCGTCAAACAACGGCTCCGGGAACATCTGCCCCCATGGACCGGCATCGCGGAGCATTTGTGCCACATCCATCGTCATCTCAGCGGGGGCAAGCTCGCCATCAGATACTACTTCCCCTTGCAACAGGGCCGGGTCGATCCAGTCGGTCACCAGCTCGCCAAACAGACGCTGGAACTCATCGAATTTCGCCTCTTCCAGCGACAAGCCTGCCGCCATCGCGTGGCCACCAAACTTGATCATGAGATTCGGGTAAAGCGTATCAAGACGCTCCAGCGCATCGCGCATGTGCAGGCCCTGAATCGAACGACCGGAGCCTTTCAGCGTGCCGTCCCCTGCCGGGGCAAACGCGATCACCGGACGGTGGAAACGCTCTTTAATGCGCGACGCCAGAATGCCTACTACGCCCTGATGCCACTCGGGGTGATACATCGCCAGACCGCCAGGCAGCGTATCGCCACTCCGTTCAAGTTTTTCGCACAAGGTCAGCGCTTCTGCCTGCATTCCCTGCTCAATCTCTTTACGGGTCTGGTTCAGAGCGTCCAGTTCATTGGCAAGGACACGCGCTTCACCAATATTGTCGCAAAGCAGCAGTGCGACGCCGACGGACATATCGTCCAGCCTTCCGGCTGCGTTCAGACGCGGTCCGATGGCAAAGCCCAAATCACTGGCCGCCAGTTTGAGCGGGTCACGGTTGGCAATCTCCAGCAAGGCCTTAATTCCCGGACGGCATTTGCCCGCCCGAATGCGGCTTAAACCCTGCCAGGTCAAAATACGATTATTGGCATCAAGCGGCACCACGTCTGCAACTGTCCCCAGCGCCACCAGGTCGAGATACTCGGCCAGATTGGGTACGGCAATCCCGCGGGAGTCAAACCAGCCTTTGTCGCGCAACAGCGTACGCAGCGCCAGCATCAGATAAAACGCCACCCCTACACCCGCCAGTGATTTCGACGGGAAATCACAGTCGCGCAGGTTTGGGTTGATGATCGCTTCCGCTGCAGGGAGTGTGTCACCCGGCAGGTGGTGATCGGTGACCAGCACCGGGATCCCAAGCTTATGGGCATGATCGACACCCGCATGGGAGGAGATCCCATTGTCCACGGTCATGATCATCTGTGCACCGCGGGCATGGGCCTGATCGACCACTTCCGGGCTGAGGCCGTAGCCGTCTTCAAACCGGTTCGGCACAAGATAGGTCACGTTATTGCAACCCAGCGCGCGCAGGCTGAGTACACTTAATGCAGTGCTGGTTGCTCCGTCTGCATCGAAATCCCCCACCACCACGATTCGCGTTCCTTCCAGAAACGCGTTGTAGAGCATTTCCACGGCTTTTTCGATGCCATTCAGCTGTTGCCAGGGCAGCATCCCTTTCACGCTCCGCTCAAGATCTTCAGCGGTACGCACGCCACGGCTGGCGTAGAGCCGTTTCAGCAGTGGTGGAAGATCGTCTGGCAAATCAATCTGCTCGGCCACCTCGCGGCGGCGCAATTTTATTGGGGCTTTCACGCGGATTATTTACCACCAAACTGTTTCTGGTGCGCGTCGAGGAACTCTTTCATCTCTTTTGGTCCCTGGTAACCTGGAACAACATAGCCGTTGCTCAGGACAATCGCCGGCGTACCGCTCACGCCAAATTGCACGCCCAGTGCATAGTGGTTGGCAATGTCAATGTCGCAGGATGCAGGTGTAACAGCTTTACCGTTCATCGCATCATCAAACGCTTTGTTGCGGTCTTTTGCACACCAAATAGCTTTCATATCCTGCTCTGGCTGGCTCTGCACGCCTGCACGTGGGAAAGCCAGGTAACGCACGGTAATGCCCAGCGCGTTGTAGTCTTTCATCTCTTCATGCAGTTTGTGGCAGTAGCCACAGGTGATGTCAGTGAAGACGGTAATAACATGTTTTTCCTGCGCCGCTTTGTAGACAATCATCTCTTTTTCGAGCGCGTTCAGGTTTTTCATCAGCAGCTGGTTGGTGACGTTTACCGGCTGCGCGCCGCTCACATCGTACATTGGCCCCTGAATAATGTGTTTGCCGTCTTCGGTGACATACAGCACGCCGCTGCTCGTCAGCACCGTTTTCATGCCAGCAACCGGTGCTGGCTGAATATCGCTACCCGTGACGCCAAGCTTAGCCAGCGACTGTTTGATTGCGGCGTCATCCGCATGGGCGAAACCGGTAAATGAGGCTGCCAGCAGGGTGAACAGCGCAAAAGACTTTTTCATATTTGATCCTGTTACAATTCGTCGGCACTCACGCACGAGGGTGGTGCTGTTGGTGTAGCTGCCGCAGGCGTTCCGTCGCGACATGAGTATAAATTTGCGTCGTGGAAAGGTCGCTATGCCCCAGCAACATCTGCACCACGCGTAAATCAGCGCCGTGGTTTAACAGATGCGTCGCGAAAGCATGACGCAATACGTGCGGCGAAAGCTTTTCACTGTCGATACCCGCCAGTGTGGCGTAATGCTTGATGCGATGCCAGAACGTTTGCCGTGTCATCTGCTGCGCGCGCTGGCTCGGGAACAGAACATCGATAGAAGCACCATTGAGCAACCACGGACGGCCGTGCTCCAGGTACGTTTCCAGCCAGTAAACCGCCTCTTCTCCCAGCGGTACCAGCCTTTCCTTGTTTCCTTTACCGATTACACGAACCACACCCTGACGCAGGCTGATGTCGCTCATCGTCAGACCAACCAGTTCAGAAACGCGCAAGCCGGTAGCATACAATAGCTCAAGCATGGCTTTATCGCGTAACTCCAGCGGCAGGTCAACTGCGGGTGACTGTAATAATCTCTCAACTTGTGCTTCGCTAAGATCTTTCGGCAGCCGCTGCGGAAGTTTCGGGGATGCCAGCAGCGCGCTGGGATCGTCTTCGCGAATTTTCTCACGATAGAGGTGCTGGAACAGACGACGCATGGCGCTGAGCAAGCGCGCAGAGCTGGTCGCTTTGTATCCCCCTTCCACGCGTTCACCGAGCAGTGCCTGAAGGTCGTCGCTTTGCGCGCTCGCCAGCGAGAGCTGCCGACGGGCCAGCCACTCAACCAGCATGGTGAGATCGCGCCGGTACGCACTGAGCGTATTCTCAGCCAGGTTTTTCTCCAGCCACAGCGCGTCGAGAAACTGTTCGATCAGTGCGAGATCCTTTTCCACATCAGCCCCTTTGATTCTGCAGTCAGGCCATTATGCCTGATTGCTACAGGTTTCTGGTACACTACGCGCAAAGTCAAAGCAAGAATTGAGATAGTTACGCGATGAATATTGGTCTGTTCTATGGTTCCAGCACCTGCTACACCGAAATGGCGGCAGAGAAAATTCGCGACATCATTGGCCCGGAACTGGTGACGTTGCATAACCTGAAAGATGACGCACTCACGCTGATGGAGCAGTACGACGTGTTGATCCTCGGTATCCCAACCTGGGATTTCGGTGAGATACAGGAAGACTGGGAAGCTATCTGGGACCAGCTTGATACGCTCAACCTCAGCGGCAAAATTATCGCCATGTACGGCATGGGTGATCAATTAGGTTACGGAGAATGGTTCCTGGATGCACTCGGTATGCTGCACGATAAACTGGTACCGAAAGGCGTTACGTTTATCGGCTACTGGCCAACCGAAGGGTATGAGTTCACCAGTAAAAAGCCGATTATTGCCGATGGCGAGCTGTTTGTTGGACTCGCACTGGATGAAACCAACCAGTACGATCTCAGCGATGATCGCCTGCAAACGTGGTGCGAGCAGATTCTGGGCGAAATGGCAGAACAGTTTAGCTAACGCACTTTACTCCTGCGTCGACTGTTGCAATAACATCCGGCGCAGGTCTCGCCACTCTGAAGCATCCATACTGTCAGCCGCCAACCACAGATGCTGACAACGCCCACCGTCCACATTGCGTAACCGTAACATCATGCCGGAGTTGAGCATCCAGGGCATCCCGAGAATATCCCACTCTTTACCCTGCCAGCGCAGGCGGGAATCCATCAGGAGTTTAATTTCTCCCTGACGGGCATTAATGCGACGCTGGCTGCGTACGCTGTCAAAAACGACAAATGACAGTAACAGCAGCCACAGAGGCGTATAGCTCAACGGCCATGGCATCAGTAATACAATGGCCGCAACCAGGCCGTGGAGCAATAAAGACATCCACTGAGAACGCCACGAGACGCGAAGATCAGATTGCCACAGGACCACGTTCCCGATTCCGTGTTTGAATTAATTGCACCATCCGTTGCAACTCGGTGTCGGCGGGTTTGCCGTGGTTCATCAGCCAGTTGAATAAATCTGGATCGTCAGACTCAAGCAGGCGAACAAACAGACGCTTATCATCATCGCTTAAGCTGTCATACTCATATTCGAAGAAAGGCATGATGGAAATATCAAGTTCACGCATGCCGCGACGGCATGCCCAGTGAATACGGGCCTTGTTGTTAATATCCATGTTCTGTTTCCTGCATTACGTTTGGCACAGTCGGTACCCCGTTCAGTGTTCTTGATTTCGCTACGGGGACACCAGCTAGTGTAACGTGTTTTTGACCGTTTCTTTACTGGAATCTTGCGATCTACAAGCAGGCTTCCAGAATAAACCCCACGAAGACAGCGGATTACACTATTTTGCGTGGCGTTACGCAGAACCGGTTTATGGCACAAATGGTCTGCTGAAAGCGCTTGCATTGCCAGCAGGCTCTTTTACCATTAGGCATTATTAAAGCGTTAAGCAATTCAGGATATCGTTATGGCATTTACACCATTTTCTCCTCGCCAGCCCGCCGCCTCTGCGCGTCTGCCGCTGACGCTTATTTCTCTTGATGACTGGGCGCTGGCAACACTCACCGGAGCCGATGCCGAAAAATACCTGCAGGGTCAGGTGACCGCCGATGTCAGCCAGATGACTGAACACCAGCACCTGCTGGCCGCACATTGCGACCCTAAAGGCAAAATGTGGAGTAACCTGCGTCTCTTCCGCCGTCAGGGCGGCTTTGCCTTTATTGAGCGCCGTAGCCTGCAAGACGCCCAACTCAAAGAGCTGAAAAAGTACGCCGTCTTTTCCAAAGTCACGATTGCCCCGGACGACGAACATATCCTGCTGGGTGTGGCGGGTTTTCAGGCGCGTGCCGCGCTGAAAAATCTGTTCAGCGAATTGCCCGATGCCGAAAAACAGGTAGTCAGCGAAGGTGCTAGCTCTATCCTGTGGTTCGAACACCCGGAGGAGCGTTTCCTGTTAGTGACGGATGTCGCCACAGCAGAGCGCGTGACCGAGGCGCTACGCGGTGAGGCCCAGTTCAACAACAGTCAGCAGTGGTTGGCACTGAACATTGAAGCAGGTCTGCCGGTGATTGACGCAGCAAACAGCGCGCAGTTTATTCCTCAGGCAACCAACCTCCAGGCTCTGGGTGGTATCAGCTTTAAGAAAGGCTGTTACACCGGCCAGGAGATGGTGGCTCGTGCAAAATTCCGCGGGGCAAACAAACGTGCGCTGTGGACACTCGCGGGTCATGCCAGCCGTGTACCTGAAGCGGGCGAAGATTTAGAGCTGAAGATGGGTGATAACTGGCGCCGCACCGGCACCGTGTTAGCAGCCGTACAGCTGGAAGATGGCCGTCTTCTGGTTCAGGCCGTTATGAATAATGACATGGAAGCCAATAGCGTGTTCCGCGTGCGTGACGATGCCAATACATTGAGTATTGAACCACTACCGTATTCGCTGGAAGAGTAATTCTGTATCGCCCGGTAGCGCTGCGCTTACCGGGCCTACAGATCCCGTAGGTCGGGTAAGGCGCCGCCGCCACCCGACTAAAAACTACACCTGCCCCACGTACAAATAAATCGCCAGGAAGTGACACACGCTGCCGCCCAGTACAAAACCGTGCCAGATAGCGTGGTTGTAAGGGATACGCTTGCAAACGTAGAAAATCACGCCCAGCGAATAAACCACCCCGCCAACAGCCAGCAATGTTACCCCACCCGCCGCCAGTTTGATTGCCAACTGATAAACCACAATCAGCGACAGCCAGCCCATCGTCAAATAGGTCACCAGTGACAATATCTTAAACCGGTGGGCAATCGTCAGCTTAAACAGGATCCCCAGCAGTGCCAGGCTCCAGATAACAATCATCAGGCCGCGGGCGAGCGGTGAATCGAGCCCCACCAGCAGAAAAGGCGTATAGGTACCGGCAATAAGAAGATAGATGGCACAGTGGTCAAATTTCTTAAGCCACATCTTGGCCCGTTGATGCGGAATTGCGTGATACAGCGTAGAAGCCAGAAACAGCAGGATCATACTCCCGCCATACAGGCTATAGCTGGTAATGGCCATCGCGCTGGCATTGGTGTCTACCGCCTGCACCAGCAATAATACTAAACCGACAATCCCAAACACCAGGCCAATGCCGTGGCTGATGCTGTTGGCTATTTCCTCAGCCAGCGAATATCCCTGTGCGATTAATGGTCTGCTCGCCATACAAAACTCCGGGAAAACAAAAGATGATTATTCATCGCAAGACTATGCTAACTGAGAATGATTCCAGTGAACACCTGTTAGCTAAAATATTTTCATCATGATTTTTTGTATATAAAAATCATATACATAAATAATCTATTCACCTAACATTTGTTCACATAAAAATTTAATCATTATGAATCAATAGCATAAAATTGGATCCTGCAATCTGGCTGCATGTTATGATGGACGGATGAGGTCTGAATGAGAGTTTTGCCATTGTGACTATGTTCACCCACACCGCCATTGCCAGTCTCAATAATCTGGAGATGATGGTCTACAACTATGTCATTAAAAATCGTGACAAAGTCATGTACATGACCATCCGCGAGCTGGCGGACGCGGCTGGTGTCTCAACCACTACGATCCTGCGCTTTTGCCGCAAGCTCAACTGCGAAGGTTATTCTGAATTTCGCGTACGCTTCAAACTCTATCTGGAGCAAAACGAGCCCCAGCAGGCAAACTTCGGTACCAGCGAAATTATCAGCTTCTTTAAAAGCGTGAATAATGAAGAGTTCGATGCGTTATTAGATAACGCGGTAGATATTATTTTGTCTTCTGAGCGAATTATATTTGTCGGCGCGGGTACGTCAGGCTCTCTGGCAAAATATGGTGCACGTTTCTTTTCAAATATTGGTAAATTCAGCAACCATATCGACGATCCTTATTTCCCGGTCACCAATGATATGGCTAAAAATGCGCTGGCGATTGTGCTTTCTGTCTCCGGTGAGACTGAGGAGATCCTGCGTTTCGCCAGCCAGTTCAGCCTGCATCACTGCAAGGTGCTCTCCATTACCAGCCACGAACACTCGCGTCTGGCAAAACTGGCAGACTTTAATCTCTCATGGCATGTCCCCCAGACGCGTATTGGGGGCGTTTATGATATCACCACGCAAATCCCCGTTATCTATATTCTGGAATCTCTCGGCCGCAAACTGGCGAAGAAATTGACAGAATAAAACACCCTGTTTTTTTGATGTGACAAATCACATTTCACACAAATTGTTATATCGTGACATTTAATTTCACTTTGCTAGACTCGAAATCAATAAGCCATATATTGAGAATAGTAATGATGAAAAAATTGACCTTACCAAAAGATTTTTTATGGGGTGGCGCAGTTGCCGCTCACCAGGTTGAAGGCGGCTGGAACAAAGGCGGTAAAGGGCCAAGCATCTGCGACGTATTGACCGGTGGCGCACACGGCGTTCCGCGAGAAATCACCCGGGAAGTGGTGCCGGGTAAATACTACCCAAACCA
Organism: Enterobacter ludwigii; assembly: GCA_023023105.1. Classification (NCBI taxonomy): domain Bacteria; kingdom Pseudomonadati; phylum Pseudomonadota; class Gammaproteobacteria; order Enterobacterales; family Enterobacteriaceae; genus Enterobacter; species Enterobacter ludwigii. The sequence goes on from CP083824.1 coordinate 3,827,468, forward strand.
TGAAGCGATTGATTTCCACGGTCACTACAAAGAAGACATCAAGCTGTTTGCGGAAATGGGCTTCAAGTGCTTTCGTACCTCTATCGCCTGGACGCGCATCTTCCCGAAAGGGGATGAGACACAGCCAAACGAAGAAGGACTGAAGTTCTACGACGACATGTTCGACGAGCTGCTCAAATACAACATCGAGCCGGTCATCACCCTCTCCCACTTCGAAATGCCGCTGCATCTGGTTCAGGAGTATGGCAGCTGGACTAACCGTAAAGTGGTCGATTTCTTTGTGCACTTCGCGGAAGTGGTATTTGAGCGCTACAAAAACAAGGTCAAATACTGGATGACCTTTAACGAAATCAACAACCAGCGCAACTGGCGCGCGCCGCTGTTCGGCTACTGCTGCTCTGGGGTGGTCTATACCGAGCACGACAACCCGGAAGAAACCATGTATCAGGTGCTGCACCACCAGTTCGTGGCCAGCGCTCTGGCGGTAAAAGCCGCCCGTCGTATTAACCCAGAGATGAAAGTCGGCTGCATGCTGGCGATGGTTGCACTCTATCCATTCTCCTGCAAACCAGAAGATGTGATGTTTGCTCAGGAATCCATGCGCGAGCGCTATGTCTTTACCGACGTCCAGCTGCGTGGTTACTACCCATCTTATGTGCTGAACGAGTGGGAACGCCGTGGTTTCTCCATCAAAATGGAAGCGGGTGACGAACAGATCCTGCGTGAAGGAACCTGTGACTATTTAGGTTTCAGCTATTACATGACCAACGCTGTGAAAGCAGAAGGCGGCACCGGTGATGCCATTTCCGGCTTTGAGGGCAGCGTACCGAACCCACATGTGAAAGCGTCTGACTGGGGCTGGCAGATTGATCCGGTTGGCCTGCGCTATTCCCTGTGTGAGCTGTACGAGCGTTATCAGAAACCGCTGTTTATCGTAGAAAACGGTTTCGGTGCATACGACAAAGTAGAAGAAGACGGCAGCATCAACGACGACTATCGCATCGACTATTTGCGTGCTCACGTGGAAGAAATGATGAAGGCGGTCACGCACGATGGTGTGGATCTTATGGGGTATACCCCGTGGGGCTGCATCGACTGCGTGTCGTTCACCACCGGCCAGTACAGCAAGCGCTACGGCTTTATCTATGTGAACAAACACGACGACGGTACTGGCGACATGTCGCGTTCCCGTAAGAAAAGCTTCGAGTGGTATAAAGGCGTGATTGCCAGCAACGGCGAGGCGCTGTAATTTTTTCCGGGTGGCATGACGCTACCCGGCATTTATTTCCCGCCAGCCAGCTCTATAAAACTGCCCGTGACGTACGACGCCTTCTCGCTCAGCAGCCAGACTATCGCCTGGGCCACCTCTTCCGGCTGGCCGCCGCGCTGCATCGGTAGCATCGACTTAACCCGGTCTACGCGCCCCGGTTCACCGCCCGATGCATGAATATCGGTATAGATCAGACCCGGACGCACGCAGTTGACGCGAATGCCCTGTGCCGCCACCTCCAGCGATAGCCCGGTTGTCAGCGAATCCACCGCCCCCTTGGACGCGGCATAATCCACATATTCACCCGGCGCGCCCAGGCGCGACGCCGCGGAAGAGACATTCACGATCGCCCCACCCTTGCCGCCATGTTTGAAGGACATGCGCTTCACCGCTTCCCGGCAGCAGAGGAAGTAGCCCGTGACGTTGGTCGCCAGGACGCGGTTAATGCGCTCCGCGGAGAGATTCTCGATAGTGGATTGCTCAAACAAAATGCCCGCATTATTGACCAGCGCAGTAAGCGGCTCACCTTCACGATCGAGGCTGTCAAACATCCTCAGCACCTGAGCTTCATCGCTGATATCTGCGCGGACGGCAAAGGCTTTACCACCCGCTTCAACGATCTGCCTGATGACGTCCGTCGCGGCTTTAATGTTGTGCTGATAATTCACCGCCACGGTATAGCCTTCGCGTGCCAGTTGCAGCGCGGTGGCTTTCCCGATGCCGCGGCTGGCGCCTGTTACAAGTGCAATGCTCATACGCTTCTCCCAATAAAAAAGCCGGGTGGCGGCTACGCCTTACCCGGCCTGGGTTACTACACCAACAATATTACTGGTATTCGCTCATCGGCACGCAGGAGCAGAACAGGTTGCGGTCGCCGTACACGTCATCAAGACGCTTCACGGTCGGCCAGTATTTGTTTGCCACACCTGCCGGGAAGACCGCCAGTTCGCGGGAATAACCGTGGTTCCACTCTGCCACCATCTCATGCTGGGTGTGCGGTGCGTTAACCAGCGGGTTATCTTCCAGCGTCCACTCGCCGTCCAGCACGCGATCGATCTCCATGCGGATCGCCAGCATCGCATCAATAAAGCGGTCCAGCTCGGCTTTGCTTTCGGACTCCGTTGGCTCCACCATCAGCGTACCCGCTACCGGGAACGACATAGTCGGGGCGTGGAATCCGTAGTCGATCAGACGCTTGGCGATATCCAGTTCGCTGATGCCGCTCTGCTCTTTCAGTGGACGAATATCCAGAATGCACTCGTGCGCCACGCGACCATCACGGCCGGTATAGAGCACCGGGAAAGCAGACTTCAGACGAGTCGCAATATAGTTGGCGTTCAGGATCGCCACCTGGCTTGCCTGCTTCAGCCCTTCTGCACCCATCATGCGGATGTACATCCAGCTGATTGGCAGAATAGAGGCACTACCAAACGGTGCCGCAGAGACCGCGCCCTGACGGGTGAGCATCCCCTCGATTTGCACGACGCTGTGACCCGGAACAAACGGTGCCAGGTGCGCTTTTACGCCAATTGGCCCCATACCCGGGCCGCCACCGCCGTGCGGAATGCAGAAAGTTTTATGCAGGTTCAGGTGCGACACATCCGCGCCGATAAAGCCCGGAGAGGTAATGCCAACCTGGGCGTTCATGTTCGCGCCGTCGAGGTAAACCTGGCCGCCAAACTGATGCACTACTTCGCACACTTCACGGATTGTCTCTTCATACACACCGTGAGTAGACGGGTAGGTCACCATGATGCAGGAGAGCTTGTCGCCAGCCTGTTCGGCTTTTGCACGCAGGTCGGCGAGGTCAATGTTACCGTTCTTATCGCAAGCCACCACCACCACTTCCATCCCCGCCATCTGGGCAGAGGCCGGGTTGGTACCGTGTGCGGAGCTTGGGATCAGGCAGATATCACGATGCCCTTCGTTACGGCTTTCGTGATAATGACGAATCGCCAGCAGACCGGCATATTCACCCTGTGCACCGGAGTTTGGCTGCATGCAGAGCGCGTCATACCCCGTCAACTTCACCAGCCAGTCGGAAAGCTGATTGATCATCAGGTGATAACCTTCCGCCTGCTCAGGTGGGCAGAACGGGTGCAGTTCAGAGAACTCAGGCCAGGTGATAGGGATCATCTCAGCAGCGGCGTTCAACTTCATGGTGCAAGAGCCCAGAGGGATCATCGCCTGATTCAGCGCCAGATCTTTACGCTCCAGAGAGTGCATATAGCGCATCATCTCGGTTTCGCTGTGATAGCGATTGAAGACCGGATGCGTCAGGATCGCATCATCACGCAGCATGCTTTGCTGGATAGAACGGCTGTCGAGGGCAACCTCTTTATCGAGCGTATCAATGTCCAGGCCGTGTGCATCACCCAGCAACACGTTAAACAGGTTCAGGATATCGTCGCGGGTGGTGCTTTCATCCAGCGTAATACCGACCGCATTGTGAATATCGCTGCGCAGGTTGATCTCCGCGGCATCCGCACGCGCCAGTACTGCTGCTTTGTCTGCCACTTCAACACACAGCGTGTCAAAGTAATGGGCATGACGCAGCTTGAGGCCTTTCTGTTGCAGGCCGCAGGCCAGAATATCCGCCAGGCGGTGAATACGGCTGGCAATACGTTTTAGGCCAACCGGACCGTGGAAGACCGCGTACAGGCTGGCGATGTTGGCCAGCAGAACCTGCGAGGTACAAATGTTGGAGTTCGCTTTCTCGCGGCGGATATGCTGCTCACGAGTCTGCATCGCCATGCGCAGCGCAGTGTTACCGGCAGCGTCTTTTGAGACCCCGATAATACGGCCCGGCATGGAGCGTTTGAATTCATCTTTTGCAGCGAAGAACGCCGCGTGTGGGCCACCGTAGCCCATCGGCACACCGAAGCGCTGTGCAGAGCCGAAGACAATATCCGCGCCCTGTTTGCCCGGCGCAGTCAGCAATACCAGCGCCATAAAATCAGCGGCGACGCTGACCACTACCTTGCGGGATTTTAGCTCGGCAATCAGTGCGTTGTAGTCGTGAACTTCACCGGTGGTGCCTACCTGCTGCAGCAGCACGCCGAAGACGTCCTGATGATCCAGCACTTTGTCTGCATCGTCGACAATCACGTCAAAACCGAAGGTTTCCGCACGGGTGCGAACAACGTCCAGGGTTTGCGGATGAACATCGGCGGCCACGAAGAAGCGGTTCGCATTTTTCAGCTTGCTTACGCGTTTGGCCATTGCCATGGCTTCTGCCGCGGCAGTCGCTTCATCCAGCAGAGACGCGGAAGCGATATCCAGGCCAGTCAGATCCAGCGTTACCTGCTGGAAATTCAGCAGCGCTTCCAGACGACCCTGAGACACTTCTGGCTGATAAGGTGTATAAGCGGTGTACCAGCCTGGATTTTCCAGCATATTGCGCAGGATAACCGGCGGTAACTGCACGTTGGTGTAGCCCATGCCAATGTAAGACTTGTAGCGCTTGTTCAGGCCGGCAATGGCCTTCAGCTCCGCCAGTGCGGCGAACTCCGTAGTGGCTTCCCCCACCTGAGGCGGCGTGGCAAGCTGGATATCTTTTGGCACAATCTGGCCGATCAGTGCGTTTAATGAATCCGCGCCAACTGTCTTCAGCATCTCCTGCTGTTGCTGAGCATCCGGCCCAATGTGACGTTCAATGAAGGCGCCACGGTTTTCAAGCTGGCTTAAAGTCTGTGTCATGAGCGATGGTTCCTGAAACGTGCAGTGAATTTAAGTTCCCTCTCCCATGGGGAGAGGGTTAGGGTGAGGGGAAGATGAGCACCCTCACCCCTGCCCTCTCCCTGTGGGAGAGGGGGATTAACAATTACTCGTCTTCTAGCAGTGCTTCGTACGCGGTCGCATCCAGCAGTGCAGCAACTTCCGCTTCGTCGCTGGCTTTGATCTTAAAGATCCAGCCTTCGCCGTAAGGCTCGCTGTTGACCAACTCCGGGGAGTCGCTCAGCGCGTCGTTGACGGCAACGATTTCGCCGCTCACAGGGGCGTAGATGTCAGATGCCGCTTTTACGGACTCCGCCACAGCGCAGTCATCGCCTGCGCCTACGGTCGTGCCCACTTCTGGCAAATCAACAAACACCATGTCGCCCAGCAGCTCTTGTGCGTGCTCGGTGATCCCTACGGTGTAAGTGCCGTCCGCCTCTTTGCGCAGCCATTCGTGTTCTTTGCTGTATTTCAGTTCTGCTGGCACATTGCTCATTGAATTTCTCCTGATAAAAATGATTAGGCGACCGGCTTACCGGCGCGAACAAAAATCGGTTTGGTCACGTTGACCGGCATTTCACGGTTGCGGATTTGCACCACCGCCGTTTCGCCAATGCCTGCCGGCACGCGTGCCAGTGCAATACTGTAGCCCAGCGTTGGGGAGAAGGTACCGCTGGTGATCACGCCTTCACGCGGATTGCCATCAGCATCGGTAAAACGCACCGGCAGTTCACCGCGCAGTACGCCTTTCTCGGTCATCACCAGACCCACCAGTTGTTCAGTACCCTTCTCACGCTGAATTTCCAGCGCTTCACGGCCAATAAATTCACGGTCAGCAGGTTCCCATGCGATGGTCCAGCCCATATTGGCCGCCAGCGGAGAGACACCTTCATCCATCTCCTGACCGTAGAGGTTCATACCCGCTTCCAGACGCAACGTATCACGTGCGCCCAGACCCGCTGGCTTCACACCGGCTTCCACCAGCGCACGCCAGAAATCTGCGGCTTTCTCATTTGGCATCGCAATTTCGTAACCCGCTTCACCGGTATAGCCAGTGGTAGCGATAAACAAATCACCTGCCTGCACGCCAAAGAACGGCTTCATGCCTTCAGTCGCTTTACGCTGCTCGTCGCTGAACAGAGATGCGGCTTTCGCCTGGGCGTTTGGGCCCTGTACGGCAATCAACGACAGATCGTCACGAACGGTGATGTCGATGGCATAAGGTTCAGCGTGTTGGGTAATCCAGGAGAGGTCTTTTTCGCGGGTAGCGGAGTTAACAACGAGGCGGAAGAAATCTTCTGTGAAGTAATAGACGATGAGGTCGTCAATCACGCCGCCGGAGGCATTTAGCATGCCGGTATAGAGCGCTTTACCCGGCGTCTTGAGTTTGGCGACGTCGTTTGCCAGCAGATAACGCAAAAACTCCCGGGTGCGGCTACCGCGCAGATCGACAATCGTCATGTGGGACACGTCGAACATACCGGCATCGGTGCGCACCGCGTGGTGCTCATCAATCTGCGAGCCGTAGTGCAGCGGCATCATCCAGCCATGGAAGTCCACCATGCGGGCGCCGCATAACACGTGTTGTTCGTACAAAGGAGTCTGTTGAGCCATCTTGTCCTCGTTGAAAAATTCACCGTGAAACCCGGTATCAGCCTCGTTTTCAGGGGCCGACGCAAACGTTCTCTTTTACCTGAACTTACCACCGAAACCGGCGATTAACCATAAGGTAAAATGGGTCATCACATTAGCTTATGACCAAAAAACGCTGAAAAGCCTACAGAGTTATTCACTGGAAAAATGCGATTAACCCCGCACAAAATTAACAATGATCTAACAGGATTTAGCACATGGCGATATTTCCTGCGGAAATATGGGCCAAATTTCCGTAACATAAAATCAGCAAGATTAGATTATCTAATGCGAAAAATGAGGTGAAATTAGAATATTTCAAACGAGGGAATTTCCCCGGCACAGAGGCCGGGAAAATAAAATGTGACGGGGTTCTAAATTAGCGCAGCCAGTCCGGTAGGTCGTTAAGACCCATCGCCTGACGAAGAAGCTGAGGTTTAACGCCGGGAAGCGTATCAGCGAGCTTGAGGCCGATGTCGCGTAGCAGTTTTTTCGCCGGATTGGCACCGGCAAACAACTCACGGAAACCCTGCATGCCCGCCAGCATCATTGCCGCGCTGTGCTTGCGGCTACGCTCATAGCGACGCAGATACAGATGCTGACCAATGTCTTTCCCTTCACGATGCAGACGACGCAGTTCTTCAACCAGCTCTGCCGCATCCATAAAGCCAAGGTTAACGCCCTGCCCGGCCAGCGGATGAATTGTGTGTGCCGCATCCCCCACCAGCGCCAGACGGTGAGCCGCAAACTGACGCGCGTAGCGTCCGGTTAACGGAAACACCAGACGCTCGCTCTCAAGCGTGCATAACCCAAGACGGTTATCAAACGCCATACGCAGTGCCTGGTTGAACGCATCTGGCGTGGCCTCCTGCATCAGCTGCGCTTTTTCTGGCACCAGGGACCAGACAATCGAGCACAGATGCGGATCGCTTAACGGCAGGAAGGCCAGAATGCCGTCATTGTGGAAGATCTGACGCGCGACACCGCCGTGCGGCTCTTCAGTGCGGATTGTCGCCACCAGAGCATGATGACGATAATCCCAGAACGTCAGCGGAATATCGGCTTTATTACGCAGCCAGGAGTTCGCACCATCAGCGCCAACGACCAGACGTGCAGTCAACATGTCGCCGCTTTGCAGGGTAATAAACGCCTCGTTTTCACCCCACGCGACCTGCTGGATTTGTGCAGGTGCCATAAGGGTAACATCGTTACATGACTGCGCTTTTTGCCACAGCGCATGATGGATAACGGCATTCTCGATGATGTGACCGAGATGGCTATAGCCCATACTTTCGTCATCAAAAGCGATATGACCAAAGCTGTCTTTATCCCATACTTCCATGCCGTGATAGCAACTGACACGCTGCGCCACGATATCTGACCAGACACCAAGGCGCGTCAGCAGCTTTTCGCTGGCCGCATTAATTGCCGAGACGCGGAGTTCCGGCGGCGCATCCTGTGCGACACGCTGGGGCTGCTTTTGCTCCAGCACGGCCACGCGCAGGCCGCTGCCCTGTAAACCACAGGCCAGCGCCAGTCCAACCATTCCGCCGCCAACGATGGCGACATCAACATTTTGCACGGTGATAACTCCTTAACGCGCGACCCAACCAAGGGTCCGCTGCGCCAGCACGTCACGTGCCGGAATGAATAATTCCATCGCCATCAGCCCGAGGTTACGGCCCGCAACCAGCGGCGCCCAGTGATTGGCAAAAAGATGAACCAGACCATCAGTGACACCAATCGTCGCCTCTTTATCCGCCTGACGTCGCTTCTGGTAATGGCTTAGCACTGAGTACGCACCGCAATCTTTTTGCTCACCCCACGCTTGCGAAAGGGTTTCTGCAAGGCTCATGACATCACGTAACCCGAGGTTAAAGCCCTGACCCGCAATCGGATGCAGCGTCTGCGCGGCATTGCCCACTAGCACGACACGATGCGAGATGGATTGAGACGCTGTCGTCAGCGACAACGGATATACCGTCCGCTTGCCTGCATGAGCGATCTGTCCCAACCGCCAGCCAAAGGCTTTTTGCAACTCAGTGCAAAAACGTTCGTCGGACCAGGACTGAATCTCTTCAGACTTACTCTGGGGATGGCACCACACCAGCGAGCAGCGTCCGTTCGACATCGGCAGCATCGCCAGCGGACCATGCTGTGTAAAACGTTCAAACGCCCTGCCGCTGTGCGCTCCGGCCGTGGAGACATTCGCGATGACCGCCACCTGCCCATAAGCCTGCTGACGCCACTCGATACCACACTGGGTGCCGAGCGCAGATCGAGAACCATCTGCGGCAACCAAAAGCTGGCCTTCAAGAACAGTGCCATTTTCCAGCGTCACGCTGACCGCTCCTTCAGTGCGACTAAAACTGGCCAAACGCGCCGGACAATGCAGCGTGACGCCTGGTGCATCCTGGAGCTGACGGAACAGACGTAATCCGACGTCGTGCAGCTCAACGACCTGCCCCAGGGCATCAATACGATAATCCTGCGCATCCAGCGTGACAAAACCCGCATGACCGCGATCGCTAACATGAACGGTGTTGATCGCCGTCGCACAGTCGGCAATTGCCTGCCAGATACCAATTCGTGACAGTTGCTGACATGTCCCCTGCGCCAGCGCAATGGCGCGGGCATCAAAACCGGGGTGGTCGGAAGCCTCTGGAGCAACGGCTTCCACCAGATGCACCGGGAGTTTCCCCTGTGTCATGTGCGAAATAGCGAGTGCCAGCGTGGCCCCCGTCATTCCGCCGCCAACAATAATCACGCTCATTTGTGTGCCGCTGCCATCAGCGCCTCGATATCGTCAGCATTTTTGACCACGCTGGCCGTCAGGTTCTCGTTGCCGCTTTCGGTAATGACGATATCGTCTTCAATGCGGATGCCAATCCCGCGGTACTCTTCAGGCACGTCGGCATCAGGTGCGATATACAGCCCAGGCTCTACGGTTAATACCATGCCCGGCTCCAGCACGCGCGAACGCTCTGCGCCATACGCCCCCACATCATGCACATCCAGCCCCAACCAGTGGCTCAGGCCGTGCATAAAATACGGTCGATGTGCATTTTCAGCAATCAGAGTGTCTACGTCCCCTTTCAGAATACCGAGCTTAACCAGGCCGGTAATCATGATGCGCACAACTTCGCCGGTCACTTCCTGGATGGAGGTCCCGGGGCGATACAACCTGAGCGCCGTTTCAAGCGATTCCAGGACGATGTCGTAAATCGCGCGCTGCGCCGGTGAGAATTTACCGTTCACCGGGAAGGTACGGGTGATGTCCCCCGCGTAGCCCTGATATTCGCAACCGGCGTCAATCAGCACCAGATCGCCGTCGCGCAGCGCACTTTCGTTTTCGGTGTAATGCAGAATGCAGCCGTTTTCTCCGCCGCCAACGATGGTGTTGTAAGAGGGATAACGCGCGCCGTGGCGGTTAAATTCGTGGTGAATTTCGCCTTCCAGCTGGTATTCGAACATTCCGGGACGGCATTTCTCCATCGCTCGGGTGTGCGCCAGCGCGCTGATTTCACCTGCCCGACGCATCAAATTCAGTTCTTCTTCGGACTTGAACAGGCGCATCTCATGCACGACCGGACGCCAGTCTGTGAGCGTGGCGGGGGCGGACAGGTTCTGCCGCGAGCCTTTGCGCAGCTTATCCAGGGCAGTAAAGACTATTTCATCGGCATACGCGTATTCGCCCTGGGCGTGGTAAAGCACATCCAGACCATTCAACAACTGATAGAGCTGCTGATTGATTTCGCTAAACGCCAGCGCACGGTCAACGCCCAGCTTCGCCGGCGCGGCCTCCTGGCCTAAGCGGCGGCCAAACCAGATTTCGGCCGTCAGATCGCGTACGCGGTTGAAAATCACGCTGTGGTTGTGGGTGTCATTGCTTTTAATCAGCACCAGTACCGCTTCCGGCTCGTTAAAGCCGGTGAAGTACCAGAAATCGCTGCTCTGGCGATAGGGATATTCGCTGTCGGCACTGCGCGTTACTTCGGGCGCGGCAAAAATCAGCGCAGCGCTTCCCGGCTGCATTTTGGCGAGCAGCGCCTGGCGGCGGCGCGAATACTCTTGATTCGAGATAACCATGACACCCTCCTGTGCGTTATTTTTCTTAATGTAAGGTTGGTTTGCGGACTTCCGGCGCGGTCGGCTGTGAGCGCGTAAAGTTGTCGTGGCACAGCAACGCCGCCACGCGCACATACTCGATGATCTCTTCGAGAGACATTTCCAGCTCTTCCTGGTCTTCGTCTTCATCGTAACCAAGCTGTGCAATGTTACGCAGGTCGTCGATCGCTTCACCGGCTTCGCCGGTCACTTTATCGAGTTTAGGCTGTGTCACACCCAGCCCCAGCAGATAGTGGTTTACCCACCCTGCCAGCGCATCAGCGCGATCAAACACGCTTACGTCATCGCCCTCAGGCAGATAAAGCTGAAAAAGGAAGCCATCATCTTCCAGTGAATCACTGATGGCGGCGTGCATTTTACGCAGCGCTTCCGCCAGCTCGTGACCAAACGCCAGCCCTTCGTTCGTGAGGTCGTGGATCAGCGGCTGCCATGAGCTGTCGCTGTTTCCGCCGCACAGCATGCCACTGATCAAACCGTGCATTTCGGCAGGGGTTAAACCCACTCCCTGCTGGTTCAGTAACTGGTTTAAATCGTTGTAACCAGGCATTTCGTTCTGTATAGACATGAGCATTCGTCGTCAAAGGGGGGAAGTTTCATGATATGCTACCACTTTGGACCCTGGTGATACCAGAAAAGGGCTTGTATCTTCACATCAGGGTAGCTATAGTGTCGCCCCTTCGCGGCCCCCGGGGCAATAAGCGAAGGCAGCGCAGTCAATCAGCAGGAAGGTGGCATGTCTGCACAACCCGTCGATCTCCAGATTTTTGGCCGTTCACTGCGAGTGAATTGTCCACCTGAACAAAGGGATGCCCTGAATCAGGCTGCGGACGATTTGAATCAGCGGTTGCAAGATCTAAAAGAACGCACTAGAGTCACAAATACTGAGCAGCTGGTTTTCATCGCCGCGTTGAACATCAGCTATGAACTGACTCAGGAAAAAGCGAAGACCCGCGACTACGCGGCAAGCATGGAGCAGCGCATTAAAATGCTCCAGCAGACCATAGAACAGGCATTGCTTGATCAAGGTCGCAATCCCGAAAGACCGGGACCAAAGTTTGAATAACACTTCTCAGTTGACTATGGTAGAGTAACTGTGAAGACAAAATTTCTCTGAGATGTTCGCAAGCGGGCCAGTCCCCTGAGCCGATATTTCATACCACAAGAATGTGGCGCTCCATGGTTGGTGAGCATGCTCGGTCCGTCCGAGAAGCCTTAAAACTATGACGACACATTCACCTTGAACCAAGGGTTCAAGGGTTACAGCCTGCGGCGGCATCTCGGAGATTCCCTCTCTTTTCTTCTACCGACTACCATGACTCAATTCCCTGAAGTTTCTGCTTCACGCCAGGACATTCGTCAGTTAATTCGTCAACGCCGTCGTGCGTTAACCTCCGATCAGCAAGCGCATTTTGCCCAGCAGGCTGCCGCGCGCATGATGGCGTATCCGCCTGTTGTGATGGCGCATACCGTCGCCTTGTTTCTCTCATTTGATGGCGAGCTGGATACCCAACCTCTCATCGAGCAACTCTGGCGAGCCGGGAAGAAAGTTTACCTGCCAGTGCTGCATCCGTTTAGCGAAGGTAATCTACTGTTTCTTCACTACCACCCGCACAGCGATCTGGTCGTGAATCGTCTGAAAATCACTGAGCCAAAACTGGATGTTCGTGACGTGCTGCCGCTGTCACAGCTGGATGTGCTGATTACGCCTCTGGTGGCGTTTGATGAACAGGGCCAGCGTTTAGGGATGGGCGGCGGCTTTTACGACCGGACGCTGCAAAACTGGCAACAGTATGGGCTACAGCCGGTGGGTTACGCGCATGATTGTCAGGGCGTGGAGGCATTGCCGGTGGAAAAATGGGATGTGCCGCTGCCGGCGGTGGTGACGCCCAGTAAAACCTGGACCTGGTAGAATAAAGCCGGGTGGCGCAGCCACCACCCGACACAACACAATCAGTACAGCAGACGCGCGCGAATCGTCCCCGGAAGCGCCTTCATGCTCTGCAGTGCTTTCTCGGCAACATCGTCATCCGCTTCAATATCAATCACCACATAACCCATCTGAGAATTCGTCTGCAGATACTGCGCGGCGATGTTGACGCTCTGCTCGGCAAAGATCTGGTTAATGGCGGTCAGCACACCTGGACGGTTTTCGTGAATGTGCAGCAAGCGACGACCACCGTGCAGCGGCAGAGACACTTCCGGGAAGTTCACCGCAGAGAGCGTAGAACCGTTGTCAGAATATTTGCTCAGTTTACCCGCCACTTCCAGACCGATGTTCTCCTGCGCTTCCTGGGTCGAGCCGCCAATGTGTGGCGTCAGGATCACGTTATCGAACTCGCACAGCGGAGAATTAAACGGATCGCTGTTGGTCGCAGGCTCCGTCGGGAAGACGTCGATGGCCGCACCCGCCAGATGCTTACGCTTCAGCGCATCCGCCAGTGCCGGGATATCGACAACCGTGCCGCGCGCGGCGTTGATCAGCAGTGAGCCCGGCTTCATCAGCGCCAGCTCTTCCGCGCCCATCATGTTTTTGGTGGAGGCATTTTCCGGCACGTGGAGGCTCACCACGTCGCTCATGTTCAGCAGATCAGACAGGTGCTGAACCTGCGTCGCGTTACCCAGAGGCAGCTTGCTTTCAATATCGTAAAAATAGACATGCATCCCGAGAGATTCAGCCAGAATCCCCAGTTGAGTACCAATGTGACCATAACCAATGATACCCAATTTTTTACCACGGGCTTCATATGACCCCGCTGCCAGTTTATTCCAGACTCCGCGGTGTGCTTTGGCGTTAGCTTCAGGGATACCGCGTAGCAGCAGCAACAACTCGCCAATCACTAACTCCGCCACGGAACGGGTGTTGGAGAACGGGGCGTTGAACACTGGAATACCGCGTTTGGCGGCTGCATTCAGATCGACCTGATTGGTGCCGATACAGAAACAGCCAATGGCAACCAGTTTTTCCGCCGCAGCAATTACATCTTCAGTCAGGTGGGTACGGGATCGCAGACCAATGAAGTGGGCATCACGGATGGCCGCTTTCAGCTCTTCGGTGTCCAGCGCGCCTTTGTGAAATTCGATGTTGGTGTAACCCGCTGCACGAAGGCTATCAAGCGCTTTCTGATGCACGCCTTCTACCAGCAGGAATTTAATCTTGTCTTTCTCCAGTGATACCTTTGCCATTTACCCGACCCTGTATTTTATCTGAACTGATGTTGTGCTGGATTTAAATCCGCTATAGCCAACATATCAAAAAAAACTATTGCAGCAATATGAACGTTTGCGTCGGCACTCTGAAGAAAAGTCATACAGGGTAAAATGACAGAGGAAAATGCTACAGAAATTTGTGAATGCGGCAGGATCGGCAAAAGAGGCGTAAAAACGTGACACAAGTCACCGAATTTAGCTTTTCAAAAATTTTTTAGCGGGGGGAGGACTCCCCCCGTCAGATCATTTTACGATGGTTTTCACGCCGTCAGCGGTGCCGATCAGCGCCACATCCGCGCCACGGTTGGCGAATAGCCCTACGGTCACTACGCCTGGAATGCCGTTGATGGCATTTTCCAGCGCAATAGCATCAAGGATTTCCAGACCGTGAACGTCGAGGATCACGTTACCGTTATCAGTGACTACGCCCTGACGATATTCCGGACGACCGCCCAGCTTCACCAGCTGACGGGCAACCGCGCTACGGGCCATCGGGATCACTTCCACCGGCAGCGGGAAATTACCCAGAATATCGACCTGCTTGGAGGCGTCCGCGATGCAGATGAACTTGTCCGCAACGGAGGCGATGATTTTTTCACGCGTCAGCGCTGCACCACCGCCTTTGATCATCTGCATATGGCCGTTAATCTCATCCGCGCCATCAACGTAAATCCCCAGACGGTCAACTTCGTTGAGATCGAAAACGGTAATGCCGAGGCTTTTCAGCTTTTCCGTGGAAGCATCGGAGCTGGAAACCGCGCCCTCGATTTGCCCCTTCATCGTGCCCAGCGCATCGATAAAGTGTGCCGCGGTTGATCCCGTACCGACACCGACAATGGTACCCGGCTGTACATACTGGAGAGCGGCCCATCCTACTGCTTTTTTCAGTTCATCCTGCGTCATGATCGTTTTGCCTGTGGTGTGAAAACTTAGGCCGCATTATAGAACACGTGAGGTGGAATTCGTCTGTCACAAAGGGAAAATTGTGTCATAGTGCAGAATAAGCCAAATTAAGGAGCCAGCCAGAGCAATGAAACGTCCGGACTACAGAACACTACAGGCACTTGATGCAGTTATTCGTGAACGAGGTTTTGAGCGCGCGGCGCAAAAGCTTTGCATCACGCAGTCCGCCGTATCACAGCGTATCAAACAGCTTGAAAACATGTTCGGCCAGCCGCTGCTGGTACGCACCGTGCCGCCACGTCCAACCGAGCAAGGGCAAAAGCTCCTCGCCCTGCTGCGCCAGGTTGAACTGCTGGAAGATGAGTGGTTGGGTGACGAACAAACGGGCTCTACGCCACTGCTGCTCTCTCTGGCGGTCAACGCCGACAGTCTGGCAACCTGGCTGCTGCCGGCCCTGGCCCCGGTATTGGCAGATTCACCTATCCGTCTGAATTTACAGGTTGAAGATGAAACCCGTACCCAGGAGCGCCTGCGTCGTGGTGAAGTGGTTGGTGCGGTCAGTATTCAGCCTCAGGCGCTGCCGAGCTGTCTTGTCGATCAGTTAGGTGCTCTGGATTACCTGTTTGTCGGTTCAAAAGCCTTTGCCGAGCGCTACTTCCCGAACGGCGTCACCCGCGCCGCGCTGCTGAAAGCTCCCGCCGTAGCGTTCGACCATCTGGACGATATGCATCAGGCGTTCCTGCAGCAAAACTTTGACCTGCCGCCGGGCAGCGTACCGTGCCATATCGTCAACTCGTCTGAAGCCTTCGTGCAGCTTGCGCGTCAGGGCACCACCTGCTGCATGATCCCGCATCTGCAGATTGAGAAAGAGTTGAAAAGCGGAGAGCTGATTGACCTAACGCCGGGGCTGTATCAGCGCCGGATGCTTTACTGGCACCGTTTTGCGCCGGAAAGCCGCATGATGCGCAACGTGACCGATGCGCTACTGGCGTACGGACATAAGGTGTTGAGACAGGATTAAAAAATAAGCCGGGTGGCGGCTTCGCCTACCCGGCCTACCGGTTACTGAGCTGGCTTTTGAGTCGGTTCCAGCTGGAACACCACATCAACCTGATCGTCGAACTGAATAGTCGGCTGCTCGTAAGTTTCCTGAGCAGATACTGGCGCCGCATCGGCTTTCATCATCCGCACCATCGGGCTTGGCTGATAGTTAGAGACGTGGTAACGCACGCTGTAAACCGGGCCGAGCTTGCTGTTAAAGCCAGCGGCCAGCTGTTGCGCCTGATGCATCGCATCATCAATCGCCGCTTTACGCGCTTCGTCTTTGTATTTCTCCGGTTGCGCAACGCCCAGCGACACAGAGCGAATTTCGTTCAGCCCCGCCTTCAGCGCGCCATCCAATAATGCATTCAGCTTGTCCAGTTGACGCACCGTCACTTCGACAGTACGCACAGCACGGTAGCCTTTCAGAATGCTTTTGCCGTTCTGGTAGTCGTAATCGGGTTGAGTACGCAGGTTAGCGGAGTTGATATCTTTTTTACCTACACCGTTCTGCTCAAGAAAAGAGAGATATTGCGCAACACGATCGTCAGCCTGCTTCTTGGCAGATGCCGCATCTTTCGCAGCCACATTGACTTCAATCGCCAGGGTTGCAACATCCGGTACCGCATCCACACTTGCGGTGCCTGAAGTGACGATGTGCGGGCCATCTGGCAGTTCACTTGCCTGCACCGACACCGCACCTAAACTCACTAATGCCGCCAGGGCCATCACTTTAAACTTCACTGTCATTCCTCCATGTTGCGAAGAGTGCCCCAACAACAGGGCGCATGCCAGCAAGCTTAGCGGGTCTTGTTCAGTTGTCCATAAGACAATGGCTTAGTTGAACAATTCCTGGACATGGTGAATGCCCTCTTTTGCCAACTGGAAGGCGATAAACCACATCACGAGACCCACCAGCGTGTTGATGATCCGCTGCGCTTTAGCAGTGCGAAGACGAGGGGCCAGCCATGCCGCAAGTATGGCGAGACCGAAGAACCAGAGGAAAGAGGCGCTGACCGTGCCAAGCGCAAACCAGCGCTTCGGCTCAACATCCAGCTGTCCGCCCAGGCTCCCCAGCACCACAAAAGTATCGAGATAAACGTGCGGGTTAAGCCAGGTAACCGCCAGCATGGTGACGATGATCTTCCAGCGCCCCTGCTTCATGACTTCAGCGCTTGCGAGTTCAAGGTTGCTGCTCATGGCCGTTTTCAGTGCGCCAAAACCGTACCACAGCAGGAACGCCACGCCGCCCCAGGTAACCAATGCAAGAAGCCACGGCGACTGCATCAGCAATGCACTACCGCCAAAAATCCCGGCGCAGATCAGCAGCAAATCGCTTACCGCGCACAGGAGAGCAATCATCAGATGATACTGGCGGCGAATGCCCTGGTTCATCACGAACGCATTTTGCGGGCCAAGCGGAAGGATCATGGCCGCACCTAAGGCAAGCCCTTGAAAGTAATAGGATAACATGACGAAACTCTCACAGTGTTGTTCTGGAAGCAGACTATACTGCGCGAATCACATTAGAGGAAATTGATAATATTAATTGGGGATTAGTCGTGCTTATAAAAATAATGCCCGGTGGCGCTAACGCTTACCGGGCCTGGTGGTGAAGTTATTCTGCTTCTTTGACTTTTTTGACGTTTACGTCCATCTGCGGGTACGGGAAGCTGATGCCGTTAGCATCGAACTCACGTTTGATACGCTCCAGAACATCCCAGTAGACGTTTTGCAGATCGCTGCTTTTGCTCCAGATACGTACCACGAAGTTAATCGAAGAAGCACCCAGTTCGTTCAGGCGTACGGTCTGCTCTTTGTCTTTCAGAATACGATCGTCTGAAGCAATGATATTGCTAATCAGCGACTTCACCTGATCGATATCAGAATCATATGCCACGCTGATGATCAGCTCATTTCGGCGCACAGGTTCGCGGGAAAAGTTGATGATGTTGCCTGCAATAATTTTCCCGTTTGGCACAACAACAATACGACCATCAACGGTACGCAGGGTGGTAGAGAAAATCTGTACCTGAAGTACCGTTCCGGCAATCCCACCAAGGTCAACGTACTCACCAGAACGGAATGGGCGGAAGGTGACCAGCAGTACGCCGGCGGCCAGATTCGAGAGCGAGCCCTGCAATGCAAGGCCAATAGCCAGACCTGCTGCACCAAGCACGGCGATTACCGATGCGGTCTGTACGCCGACGCGTCCCAGCGCCGCAATCAGCGTAAAGGCGATAATGCCGTAGCGCACCAGTGCGGAGAGGAAGTCAGCCACCGTGGCGTCAATGTGACGGGCCAGCATTACGCGGTTAACCGCGTTCGATACGATACGCGCCACGATCATCCCGACGATGATGATCGCAATGGCTGCTACAATATTAACCGCATAACTCAGCAGCAATGCCTGGTTGCGCACCAGCCAGGTTCCCGCATTGTTAATACCATCTACTACACCGAGATCGTCCATTCAATTTTCCTTGTTAATAACCCAAAACACGCGCTAACGAGATCTTAATCACGAAAACGCCAGTGTTAAAGGTAAACAAAAGCAGGAAAATATGCCATTTACGGCGGCTGATTTCTGCAGGAGTTAGTTAAGCTGACGGTCAATCTCGTTGGTAAATTCCGCTACCAGCAGATCTTTATTGCGAAATAACGTCACAATCTCATCAATCACTTTTCCGCTACCGACGGACTTCCACGCCACCGAAAGCGGAGATTTTTGGCGTGGGTTTACCACATCTCGTGCCACCAGTTGCCCGGACTCAATATAGGGCTGACACTGACGCTCTGGCAGAAAACCTACCCCCAGCCCGCTAACATGACAGACAATTTTTGTGCTCATATCAGGCACCTTAATTTCTTTTTGCCCGCCGAGCAGCCACGCCACCCGACGCGTCAGATTACGCGAGGTATCATCAATATTGATTGCCGGATACTTGCGCAGCATATCGTCTGTTAAGCGATCCGCTGGATGTGAAGCAAGCGGGTGATCGCTTGCAACAACGAAGCGCCAGCGAATCTCACCCAGTGGAAGAAGAGAAATGGTATTTGACAGGGATTCCGAGCCCGTCACCCCGATGGCGAGATGAAAATCATCATAGAGCAACGTATCCCACACCCCCATATACACCTGTCGGGAAAGCTGGAAACGCGTGAAGGGAAAACGTTGATGCAGCCAGGTTAACAGCCTGGCTGCAGAGCGCGGCTGGTAGAGCAGATTGTTAACAACAATATTGATCTGTCTTTCGACACCCGCATTAATTTGCTGCAGTTCATCCGGCATGGCATCCAGCCAGCTCAGCCACTGCCGACAGTTTTCGAGCAGATGCGTGCCCGCAGGGGTTAAGCTCACTGAACGGGTGGTGCGTAAAAAGAGCTGCGTGCCGGTCTGCTCCTCAAGCGTTTTAATCCGGTAGCTGATCGCTGCGGGCGTTTTATGGAGTGAAGCGGCTGCTCGCGAAAAACTCCCGGTCTCCGCGACCCGTATAAATGTCCGCACTGTTTCCTGATCGAGCATGTTCTCGCCTTTCCTTCTGGATCTGTAACCATCGCAACGTAATCACCATGCCGGCAACGATATCAGCGCCCGACGTATGCCCCATCAGCACCAGCCGCCGAATGGCTCTGTGCGGATCGCGTCCGGCCTGCAGGCAGCGCAGCAGATGAAGAACCGGAGTAGAAAATTCGCCGTAGCGGGCGCTGTTGAGGTAACTGCAGCTTACCGAAGTTGTGAGCGTCATGAGTTGATCGGCCGAGGGTAAAAATGGGCAAGCCTGG
Organism: Enterobacter ludwigii; assembly: GCA_023023105.1. NCBI lineage: Bacteria > Pseudomonadati > Pseudomonadota > Gammaproteobacteria > Enterobacterales > Enterobacteriaceae > Enterobacter > Enterobacter ludwigii. The sequence goes on from CP083824.1 coordinate 3,847,152, forward strand.
AGTTGCGGAAAAAAGTGTGAAGCATGTAACACTGCCAGCGCGCCTGTCAGCATGTCGTCACCACCGGGCGTTAGGCCGGGCCCCATGCCAATTAATCCTGTCCAGGAAGGGGGATTACCGTTCTTCCACTGGGCGAGGCCATCCAGCAATAACCTGAAGGCAATGGCACCCGCGTCCAGTTGGCAGAGCGGGCCACACAGCCCCGTTTGTTCGGGGTAGTCTCGCAAATCCGGCACGGGCATCGTACCGCGTTGAGGGGCCAGGTTGAGCCGACGTCTTAACAAGATAGAGGCGTCATACCCCAGCAGAGTTTTACCCCGTTTGGTCCACCGTTTGGCATCGTACACTTTCGCAAAATTCCGCGTTGAGAGTAATACACCGGCAGGCGCAACCCCTTTGCCGTAACGGATAAAAGACATCAGCGTGCCATCAGCATGAACGTAGTTGATCGCTTGAGTGAAGCGGCTGTGCAGATGCCACTCTCCGTCACTCAGACGCTCAACGCCACCATAGGCCATAGACTCCAGGATCATAGCAAGAACTCCGGGGCGGCAGGACCGCCCCTTTTAACCATTACGCGGTAACGTGATACAGCTCAGCGAGAGCCTCAAGGGCTTTTTCAAAGCACGGCAGCGGTGCGCGCACCGTTCCGGCACCCACCTGTCCGATCCCCGCCTCGCGGTGAGCGATACCGGTGTTAATCAGCGGCGTGATCCCGGTTTCAACAACCCTACGGACATCTAACCCCAGACATGCTCCCTTGAAGTCCCAGGAGGGGATCTGGAAGAGCGGGTTACTGGCGAGATAGATTTCAGCCATCTCTTCCGACGTTTCCAGCGCGGCACCCATGCCGCCCGCCCCGACAAAACGCGTGACGCCAGGTGCCGCAATCATCGCCGCACCGCCAATCCCCAGCGTTTCGGTGATTGCGCTGTCGCCGATATCCGGGTTCGCATCCGCCTGGCTATAACCGGTAAAGAACAGACCCTGCGGCGTATTCACGGGTGCAGTGAACCAACGGTCACCTGTACCGCTGACTCGGATACCAAACTCGCGACCGTTGCGCGTCATAGCCGTGACTACGGTACCGGCTTTGATTTGCGCGGCCGTATCCATCACCGCTTTGCTGTAAGCCATCGCCAGGTTGAGGAAGAACTGGTCAGTTACGCTCAGGAACTGCAGCACCTCGATGATTTCAGCCTGCGGGCGGTCCAGCCCTGCAATTACCGGAGAGAGCGTGCGGAGTAATAAAGAAGACGCGGCGATGTTGCGCTGGTGGAACTCGTCGCCCATGGTAATGGCCTGCGCCATCATCGCTGTCAGGTCGATTCCATTGTCAATTTTGCTCAGCGCTGCCTGAAGAACCGGGGCAAGCGTATCTCGCATCCAGCGCAGCCGCTGCTGTACATCATCACCGTACGCGCCAAAACGCATCACCTTGCCGATACCTTCGTTCAGGTTGCAGCAAGACTGGTTACCATGAACCACATCACGCACAATCAGCACAGGCATATTCGCCGAGGTGATCCCGCCCATTGGCCCCACGGCGCCAACATGGTGGCACGGGATAAACGCCACTTCTCCCTGCTCCAGCAGGCGCACCGCATCCTCTTCACGCTCGGCCCAGCCTTCAAAAAGCGCTGCCCCAATGCACGCCCCGCGCATTGGACCGGTCATCTCCTCCCAGGCAATCGGTGGACCCGCATGCAATAGCTTACGCCCGGAAGAAAGTTCAGTTACAGCCTCTTTGGCCGGACGGACAGCAACCCAGTGTGGACGCGCAGCTTTGATTCGTTCAATGATGGCTTCATTGGCCTGTGCAATAGATGAATACATATTTGTACCTCTGAACTTAATGTAACTGTTTGAGTAAACTGGCAAGACGGGCGTTGCCGCCGGCGACAGGTGCCCACTGATAGTGGACAACCGGCGTTCCGCTGCTTTGTAAATCCAGCGCAAAACTACGCAGTCCGGCATTGATAACCTGAACACCGTCGAGAAGTGCGCAGTGCTTGTCTGATGCGCTCGGGGTCTGGTGTTGGATCAGGCTGCTGGCGAGCAAAACGGCCTCTTCCAGCGTCTCAACAACGACGACGCCGGCCTGCCGCAGCTTTTCTAACTGCCCGTCACGCCCCTGAGGATCGTCCTCGGTACCGGTCAGCGTGGCGATAACTGCTAGAGGCTCAGCGCGCTGCGAGCGCACTTTTTCAATCGCCTCAACCACCGCCGCCGCAGGATCGGCACAGGCGCCATAGCCCAGCACCACGTCCAGCAGCAAAACGCCCGTCTCAGGCTGAGCCGCCAGCTTTTCAATTTCGATGCTGCGGGTAGTTGGGTCGATCATCGGGTGCGGTCTGCCAAGGGTGTAACTGTCATCTCCTAAATCGACGATACGATGCTCCTCAAACGCCAGCATGATTCCATCCTGATGGCTTTCGCTCAGCGGAATGCCCAGCTCCTCGGAAAGCAACATCGCCGCTTCCGCTGCCAGCGTACCGCCGGCATACAAACCGCAAATGCCTTTCCCCACCACCTCTGGCTGAGACTGGCGCTGCTTAGCCACGCGCATCAGCAGCACCGCGAGCCGGGCTGCATCGGAGAGCGAGTGCGCGAGCCAGACGTTGCCGTCGCGACGCTGCTCCGGTTTACTCCCGAGGAAGAGCGCGACTACCTGCTTACCGACACTCTGCATGGCTGTAATAACCCGGGTGCGCACCTGAGGTGACGGCGGCTTAGAAACGAATGCGATGACCTTTGTTACCTCATCTCCTGCCAGCATCTCTAGCGCGGTAAGCGCACTAAGGCCACCGACGTCAGCACTCAGATCGCGTCCCCCCAAACCGATGGCATGGCTTATGCCTTGCTGGTGAAGGGCAATCTGAGAGGTGATTTCCTGAATACCCGTCCCGGACGCGCCAATTACGCCAACTCCCCCCTCGGGCAGGACGTTGGCAAAAGCCAACGGGCTGCCGGCAATCATCGCCGTACCGCAGTCCGGCCCCATAACAATCAGTCCACGCTCGCGAGCCAGCGTTTTCAGCTCAACTTCCTGCGCAACCGGCACGTTATCGGAAAACAGCATCACGTTTTTATCAGCCAGTAACCCTTCTTTGGCGACCGACGCTGCATACTCTCCGGCAACGGAGACCAGCAGCAGATTGGCATCAGGCAGTTTCTGACAGGCGCTTTCCCAGCGCCGTGCTTTCACCAACTGGTGCGAACTTCCCGACGCAGTGGCAATCGCGTTCAGCTCTTTCTCTAACTGCTCGCGGATAACGTCCAGGATCTCGGGCTGTTCGGATTCGGTGCGTACGGCGACGCATATATCGTTTGGTGTCGACTGGGAAAAATCGTCATGCCAGAAGCCCGTTGAATCCAGCATTGATTTATTGGCTGGGGTTCCCATCATGACGGAGACCTGATCCACTTCCGGGTGCTCGCTTAATTTGCGGGAAATAATCATCAGGCTGACGGAATCCTGAAAACTTCCCTTTTTAACAAAGGCGTAAATCATTACCGCTACCTCTTTATGCGCGTTTTTCTTTTAAGAACAGCATCCCGCACAGACCAATCGCCAGGAGTACCGCGGAAACATAGAAACTGGAAGCCAGGCTTCCCGTCATATCGCGAACGGCCCCGGCAATAATCGGTGCCAGAATGGATGAGCTCATACCAATGAAATTGAATAATCCGAATGCGGTGCTGTAGTTGTTTTCATCCACACTGTCGGCAACCAGCGCCACCAGTACCGGGTCCAGCGCCAGCTTGCCTACCAGGCCGTACACGCAAAGCGCGACGATAACGCCGGTCATATTTGGCATCCAGACGATGGACAACATGCTGACTATCGCCACCGGTACTAAAAACAGAATTAATGGCTTACGCTTGCCTAACTTATCGGAGAGGCTGGAGAACAGCAGCGCACCCGGAATAGAGATCCACGCCACCAGCGAGGAGATAAACCCGGTTTCGCTGCCCGGAATGCCGCGTTCGTTTTGCAGGTAATAAGGAAGCCAGGTCAGGATCACGAAGAAGCCAAACAGGCTGCAGAACACCATGATGTAAGTCAGGATCAGGTTACGGTTCTTAAAGAGATCGCTGAACTTACCTTTCTTAACCGTCTGTCCTTCGGCTTCGGCGGTGCGTTTCTTTTCCTTAACGAACAGCCAGATTGCAACCCCGACCAGAACAGAAGGTATGGCCATAGCGTAAAACGGCATTCGCCAGGAGTAGCCCTGGTCGTAGACCAGCCAGCTGGAGGTCATTAATCCGAGGGCAATACCAAATGCCATACCGCTGTTAATTATCGCGCTACCGAGAGAACGGTATTTTTTCGGGATTTGTTCAGAGGATAATCCGTACTGAGGGCCGTAATATGTCCCTTCCCCTGCGCCGGTCACGACTCGCGCAAAGAGCAGCGTGTACCAGCTTTTTGCCCAACCGGTCACCGCGGTAAAAACGCCAAAAAGAATAAAGCCAGGAACCAGTACTTTTTTCTTACCAATTTTATCGCCGAGGATCCCGGCAGGGACCTGCAATAAAGCATAAGAAAAATAGAATACTGAATTAAGTATCCCTAACTGCGTACCGCTCAGGCCGAATTCTTTTTCCAGTTCGCCCATCACAGGATTTAGTACCGTACGGTCGGCGTACATAAAAATCCAGCCAAGCCAGAACAGGAAAATTGTGACCCACCAGGCCGGTATTCCTTTTTTCTTTGTGGCCTCAGCCACGTCATATGATGCAGACATAAGCAATCTCCCGGTAATAATTACCGCTGAATACCTCATGTTATCGCGCTGATACGTGAGGTTTGATGTTTTAACTGCCGTTACAGTATCGGGGTATAACGCTATTTCATTTGAACAAAGTCACACAAAATCTATTGTTATAAATTCCTGGGAATTGGCATCGATATTATTAAAAAAAATCTAATAATGACTTTTAAAATTAATTAAATAAACAAAAGCGAAACATCATTAATTAACGAGATATTTTTTGTGGTCGCCGGGTTGTAACGCCTATCACATTATCGTTTTCATAAACCTTTATGTTGACCGCGAGTTATTTACCACAGAGGTCATAATGAAAAAGAAAATTGTTATTGCTCTTGGGGGCAATGCGTTATTACAGCGTGGGGACGTCCTGAGCGCAGAAAATCAGCAGCGCAGCATTAAGGTCTTTGCCAAAATGGTCGCCGCGCTGGCGGGTGATTACCAGCTGGTGATCGTTCACGGCAACGGGCCGCAGGTCGGCCTGCTGGCACTGCAGAATGCGGCCTATACCGAATCGCCCGCCTGGCCGCTGGACCTGCTGGTAGCTGAAAGCCAGGGGATGATTGGTTCCGCCATCGCGCAGGAACTGACGCATTTTGTGCGAAACGTGCCGGTCACAACGCTCATGACCCGCGTAGAGGTAGATGTACACGATCCCGCATTTTCCCTGCCGGGAAAATACATTGGCCCGGTATATCAACCCGAGCAGCAGGCAGCGCTTGAGTCGCGTTACGGCTGGATTATGAAAGCAGACGGTAATTATATCCGTCGCGTGGTCCCCTCTCCGCTTCCGCTAAAAATCGTTGATGATAAGGCAATCTCGACGCTGATGGACGCCGGGCATTTAGTGATTTGCTGTGGGGGCGGAGGGATCCCGGTGATCGCTCAGGGAGAAGGCTATGAGGGGACGGAAGCGGTCATCGATAAAGACCTGACCGCAGCGGTGCTGGCGCAGTCTATTCATGCCGATCATTTATTGATCCTGACCGATGCCGATGCGGTCTACGAAAACTGGGGAACGCCGCAGGCTCGCCCGCTTCGGCATGTCACGTTGCAGGAGCTAGCACCTTTTGCCGCTCCGGACGGCGCGATGGGGCCGAAGGCAGCAGCAGTGATACAGTTCGTGCAGCAAACGGGAAACACAGCGTTTATCGGCGCGCTCAACGATGCACCGCAAATACTGGCGGGCAAAAAAGGAACCTGCATTACAGGCTAAAAAAAAGGCTTCCCGAAGGAAGCCTTTTTTATTGGGGCAAATTCATATTACAGAACGTCAACCGCGTTCAGTTCTTTGAAAGCCTGCTCCAGACGGGTCACCATGGAAGTCTGCGCTGCGCGCAGCCATACGCGTGGATCGTAGTATTTCTTGTTCGGCTGGTCTTCGCCTTTCGGGTTGCCCAGCTGGCCCTGCAGGTAAGCTTCGTTAGTTTTGTAGTACTGCAGAATACCGTCCCAGGTAGCCCACTGGGTATCGGTATCAATGTTCATTTTCACTACACCGTAGCTTACGGAATCTTTGATTTCCTGAGCAGAAGAACCGGAACCGCCGTGGAAGACGAAGTTCAGGCTGTTGTGCGGCAGGTTGTGTTTCTTAGACACATATTCCTGAGAATCACGCAGGATAGTTGGGGTCAGAACCACGTTACCTGGTTTGTAAACGCCGTGCACGTTACCGAAGGACGCTGCAATGGTGAAGCGTGGGCTGATTTTGCTCAGCTCGGTGTAAGCGTAATCAACGTCTTCTGGCTGGGTGTACAGTGCAGAAGCGTCCATGTGGCTGTTGTCCACGCCGTCTTCTTCACCACCGGTGCAACCCAGTTCGATTTCCAGGGTCATGTCCATTTTGGCCATGCGCGCCAGGTATTTGGAGCAAATTTCGATGTTTTCGTGCAGTGACTCTTCAGACAGGTCGATCATATGAGAAGAGAACAGTGGCTTACCGGTAGCAGCGAAGTGTTTTTCACCCGCGTCCAGCAGACCGTCGATCCACGGCAGCAGTTTCTTCGCGCAGTGGTCAGTGTGCAGGATAACTGGAACACCGTAGTGTTCAGCCATCTGGTGTACGTGGTGCGCACCAGAGATAGCACCCAGGATTGCAGCACCCTGAGGAACGTCAGTTTTCACGCCTTTACCAGCGATGAACGCAGCACCGCCGTTAGAGAACTGAACGATAACCGGTGCTTTAACTTTTGCAGCGGCTTCCAGTACGGCGTTGATGGAGTCGGTACCTACGCAGTTAACTGCTGGCAGAGCGAAGTTGTTTTCTTTAGCTACCTGGAACACTTTCTGTACGTCATCACCAGTGATAACGCCAGGTTTTACGAAATCAAAAATTTTAGACATGTTGCTTAGTCCTGTATCTTCGGCCGTTAGAAAAGGTGCGAGCTCTTAAAAGCGCGCTGAAAATTGGGCAGGTTTCCCTGCCCTTGAATGGCTTACTTCTTAGCGCGCTCTTCGAGCATTGCTACTGCTGGCAGTACTTTGCCTTCCACGAATTCGAGGAATGCACCGCCACCAGTGGAGATGTAGGAGATCTTGTCAGCGATACCGAACAGGTCGATTGCCGCCAGGGTGTCACCACCACCTGCGATAGAGAACGCTTCGCTGTCTGCAATAGCGTTAGCAACGATTTCAGTCCCTTTGCGGAAGTTCGGGAATTCGAACACGCCAACAGGACCATTCCACAGGATAGTTTTTGCGTTTTTCAGGATTTCAGCCAGTTTCTGTGCAGAAACGTCGCCCAGGTCCAGAATTTGCTCTTCGTCTTTGATGTCGTTTACAGACTTCAGGGTCGCCGTTGCAGTTTCAGAGAACTCAGTAGCAACACGAACATCTGTTGGAACTGGAATATCACAGGTGCTCAGCAGGCGTTTAGCTTCGTCAACCAGGTCTGCTTCGTACAGGGATTTACCCACGTTGTGACCTTGAGCAGCAACGAAGGTGTTCGCGATACCACCGCCAACGATCAGCTGGTCAGCAATTTTAGACAGGGAGTCCAGAACGGTCAGTTTGGTAGAAACTTTAGAACCACCAACGATAGCAACCATTGGACGAGCTGGTTCTTTCAGTGCTTTACCCAGCGCTTCCAGTTCGTCAGCCAGCAGAGGACCTGCACAGGCTACGTCTGCGAATTTACCGATACCGTGGGTAGAAGCCTGCGCACGGTGAGCCGTACCGAAAGCATCCATTACGAATACGTCGCACAGTGCAGCGTATTTTTTGGACAGTGCTTCGTCGTCTTTCTTCTCGCCTTTGTTGAAGCGAACGTTTTCCAGAACAACCAGTTCACCGGCAGCAACTTCAACGCCGTCCAGGTAATCTTTCACCAGGCGAACCGGGTTGGACAGTTTGTCTTTCAGGTAATTAACAACTGGCAGCAGAGAGAACTCTTCGTTGTACTCGCCTTCGGTTGGACGACCCAGGTGGGAGGTTACCATCACTTTAGCGCCCTGCTTCAGAGCCAGTTCGATGGTTGGCAGAGATGCACGGATACGCGCGTCGCTGGTCACTTTACCCTCTTTAACCGGTACGTTCAGATCAGCACGGATGAAAACGCGTTTACCAGCCAGATCCAGATCGGTCATCTTAATTACAGACATGGTGAATCCTCTCGTTGATTCTTAAAGTTTTGCAGACGCACGATGCGTCTTACCTGAAACCTTGAGCGGCCATTGCTAACGTTGTGTCGAGCATTCGGTTAGCAAAGCCCCATTCGTTATCACACCAAACCAGCGTCTTGATAAGGTGTGCGCCACTGACGCGCGTTTGAGTGCCATCAACGATGGCGCTGTGCGGGTCGTGGTTAAAATCTACTGAGACCAACGGCAATTCCGTATAGTCAACTATACCATGAAATGCACCCTGTGCCGCTTTTTGCAGCAACATGTTGACTTCACAGGATTTTACCGGTTTTTTCACCGTCACACTAAGGTCAATTGCAGTGACGTTAATCGTCGGAACGCGCACGGCAATCGCTTCAAAACGGTCATTAAACTGCGGGAAAATACGTGTGATCCCTGCAGCCAGTTTTGTGTCCACCGGAATGATTGACTGGCTCGCCGCGCGAGTGCGTCGTAAATCCGGATGGTAGGCGTCGATCACCTGCTGATCGTGCATGGCGGAGTGAATCGTGGTCACCGTGCCGGATTCAATGCCATATGCATCGTCTAACAGTTTAATGACCGGAATAATGCAGTTAGTGGTACAGGAGGCGTTGGAGACAATGCGGTGTTCAGCTTGCAGCTCATGCTGATTGACGCCAAACACGACGGTCGCGTCGAGATCGTTGCTGCCGGGATGAGAAAACAGGACTTTTTTCGCACCTGCTGCCAGATGGGCTTCGCCATGTTCGCGGTTGCCATACACGCCGGTACAGTCAAGCACCACATCCACACCCAATTCACGCCAGGGTAGCCCGGTAATGCTGTTCTCATGCAGCACACGAATAGCGTCATCACCGACAAAAAGCTGATCTCTTTCCTGGCGCACATCCCAGGCAAAGCGTCCGTGGCTGGTGTCATATTTCAACAAATGCGCCATGCCCGTAGCATCCGCCAGTTCATTGATTGCCACCACGGTCATTTCCGCCCGACGTCCGGATTCATACAAAGCACGAACCACATTACGTCCGATGCGACCGAAGCCATTAATCGCTACGCGTACGGTCATAGATCTCCTGCAAAGCTATCCCTGGGTTTGAGGTGGCTGAAAGAGTAATCCAGCTACGCCCGAAGGGGAATCCTTGCTGTCACAAACTGCGATTGATTGGTCAATTGTCGAACATTTAATCGACTGAAACGCTTCAGCAAGAATAAGCGAATCGGGGAATAAAAGGAATGTCTGTCCAGATGAATAAGCGAGCTATATGACTTGCGTCACATTTTTGGTGGAATAATGACAACAAAAAAGCCGGGTGGCGCGCTAGCGCTAACCCGGCCTACTTTCGAGCCATTTGTAGGCCCGGTTAGCATAGCGCCACCGGGCGAAACGGCGATTACAGCAGTTCTTTCGCTTTCGCTACAACGTTCTCAACGGTGAAACCGAACTCTTCGAACAGCAGCTCTGCCGGTGCAGACTCACCAAAGGTGGTCATACCGACGATTGCGCCATTCAGGCCCACATATTTGAACCAGTAGTCAGCAATACCCGCTTCCACCGCCACACGAGCAGTAACCGCTTTAGGCAGTACGGACTCGCGGTATGCAGCATCCTGCTTGTCGAACGCATCGGTAGACGGCATGGAGACCACACGCGCTTTAACGCCTTCGGCAGACAGTTTGTCCCATGCCGCAACAGCCAGCTCAACTTCAGAACCGGTAGCGATGAAGATCAGTTCAGGCTGACCTGCACAATCTTTCAGCACATAACCACCGCGAGCGATGTTCGCCAACTGCTCTGGAGTACGATCCTGCTGTGCCAGGTTCTGGCGGGAGAGGATCAGTGCGGTTGGGCCATCCTGACGCTCAACACCGTATTTCCACGCCACTGCGGATTCAACCTGGTCACATGGACGCCATGTGCTCATGTTCGGAGTCACACGCAGAGAAGCCACCTGCTCTACCGGCTGGTGAGTTGGACCATCTTCGCCCAGACCGATGGAGTCGTGGGTGTAGACCATCACCTGACGCTGTTTCATCAGCGCAGCCATACGTACGGCGTTACGTGCGTACTCTACGAACATCAGGAAGGTAGAGGTATACGGCAGGAAACCACCGTGCAGGGAGATACCGTTAGCAATTGCCGTCATACCGAATTCACGTACACCATAATGGATGTAGTTACCGGCAGTATCTTCATTGATCGCTTTAGAACCGGACCACAGGGTCAGGTTAGAAGGCGCCAGGTCAGCAGAACCGCCCAGGAATTCAGGCAACAGTGGGCCAAATGCTTCAATCGCATTCTGAGACGCTTTACGGCTGGCGATTTTAGATGGGTTCGCCTGCAGCTTAGCGATGAACTCGTTCGCTTTTGCATCGAAGTCAGACGGCATATCGCCTTTCATGCGACGGGTGAACTCAGCAGCTTCCTGTGGGAAGGCTTTAGCATACGCAGCGAACTTCTCGTTCCATGCGGCTTCTTTCGCCTGACCTGCTTCTTTGGCATCCCACTGAGCATAAATGTCAGATGGGATTTCGAATGCCGGGTGTTTCCAGCCCAGCGCTTCGCGCGTCAATGCAATTTCCGCGTCGCCCAGTGGCGCACCGTGAGAATCGTGGGTACCGGCTTTGTTCGGTGAACCGAAGCCGATAATGGTTTTGCACATCAGCAGGGATGGTTTGTCAGTGACAGCGCGCGCTTCTTCTACTGCACGTTTAATCGAGTCAGCATCGTGGCCATCAACACCACGCACAACGTGCCAGCCATAGGCTTCAAAACGTTTAGCGGTGTCATCGGTGAACCAGCCCTCAACGTGACCGTCAATGGAGATACCATTGTCGTCGTAGAACGCAACCAGTTTGCCCAGTTTCAGGGTACCCGCCAGGGAGCACACTTCGTGAGAAATGCCTTCCATCATGCAGCCATCACCCATGAACGCGTAGGTGAAGTGGTCTACGATGTCGTGGCCAGGACGGTTGAACTGCGCCGCCAGGGTCTTCTCAGCAATCGCCATACCCACAGCGTTCGCAATACCCTGGCCCAGTGGACCGGTCGTGGTTTCAACACCAGCGGTGTAACCCACTTCCGGGTGACCTGGAGTTTTGGAGTGCAGCTGACGGAAGTTTTTCAGCTCTTCAATTGGCAGATCGTAGCCAGTGAGGTGCAGCAGGCTATAGATCAGCATAGAGCCGTGGCCGTTGGACAGCACGAAACGGTCGCGGTCAGCCCATGCCGGGTTCTGCGGGTTGTGGTTCAGGAAATCACGCCACAGGACTTCGGCGATATCAGCCATACCCATAGGGGCCCCTGGGTGGCCGGATTTGGCTTTCTGTACTGCGTCCATGCTCAGCGCACGAATAGCATTAGCAAGCTCTTTACGTGAGGACATTTTAACTCCAGATCGGACTGTTAAAGGCCATGCCCTTGACGACAGCGCGTTTTGGGCTACGCCGGAAAAAAGTGCCAACAATGTAACCCAAGCGGCATGCCATGTACATGGAGCATTCTTTTGCAGCTTAAGAAATCTCTGGATCATGCTCGCATGTTGCGCAATCTGCTCGCCCGGCCCCGTAGATATTCCTTATACTTAGCCCGACCCCGGCTTCGTTGCCGGTGTACTTTTCGGATTTTATTCAGATTAACGAGTACGGAAGCAACCACATGAAAATGCGTGCAATAGTGCTGGCCCTGGGAACAACGCTCCTGCTGAGTGGCTGTCAGAATATGGATTCTAACGGCCTGATGACCTCAGGCGCAGAAGCTTTTCAGGCTTATTCCCTGAGCGACGCGCAGGTAAAAGCGCTGAGCGACCAGGCCTGTAAAGATATGGACGGAAAAGCCACACTTGCCCCTGCTAACAGTACCTACACGCAGCGTCTGAATAAGATTGCTTCCGCGCTGGGCGATAACATCAACGGCCAGCCGGTAAACTACAAGGTTTACATGGCCAAAGACGTGAACGCTTTCGCGATGGCGAACGGTTGTATCCGCGTCTATAGCGGGCTGATGGATATGATGACCGACAACGAAGTTGAAGCGGTTATCGGCCATGAAATGGGCCACGTTGCGCTCGGTCACGTGAAGAAAGGGATGCAAGTTGCCTTAGGTACCAATGCTATTCGCGCGGCGGCGGCTTCAGCGGGCGGTATTGTTGGTAGCCTGTCGCAGTCGCAGCTTGGCGATGTCGGAGAGAAGTTGGTTAATTCTCAGTTCTCCCAGCGTCAGGAGTCCGAAGCGGATGACTACTCCTACGACCTGTTGCGCAAACGCGGCATTAATCCATCAGGTTTAGCCACCAGCTTCGAAAAACTGGCCAAACTGGAAGCAGGACGTCAAAGCTCAATGTTTGATGATCACCCAGCCTCAGAAGAACGCGCGCAGCATATTCGCGACCGTATGGCCGCAGACGGAATTAAATAATTTCAGAAGGAGGCTGTTGTGCCTCCTTTTCAAAAGCACAAAAAAGCCCTCACCAGCTGGTGAGGGCTTTTACTTAACCGCTAAACTTACTCGCCTTTTTTCGCCGCCTGGATGTAAAGCATTTCCAGTGCCAGCGTCGCCGCAGCCAGAGCGGTAATTTCGGACTGATCGTAAGCCGGAGCCACTTCCACCACGTCCATCCCGACGATGTTCAGATCTTTCAGACCACGAACCAGTTTGATGGCACGGTCAGAAGTCAGGCCGCCGATCACAGGTGTACCGGTACCCGGAGCAAACGCTGGATCCAGGCAATCGATATCGAAGGTCAGGTAGACCGGCATATCGCCCACGATCTGCTTCACCTGCGCGATGATGTCGTCAACACCGCGATCGTTCACCTGGCAGGCGTCCAGTACGGTAAAGCCGTTATCTTTATCGAACTCAGTACGAATACCGATCTGCACGGAGTGGTTTGGATCGATAAGGCCTTCGTTTGGCGCGGTGAAGAACATGGTGCCGTGGTCAAACTCGCAGCCGTTCGCATAAGTGTCGGTATGTGCATCAAAGTGCACCAGCGCCATTTTACCGAAGTGCTTGGCATGGGCGCGCAGCAGCGGCAGGGTCACGAAGTGGTCACCACCGAAGGAGAGCATGCGCTTACCGGCAGCCAGCAGCTTCTCGGCGTGCGCCTGGAGTTTTTCGCTCATCTCACGCGCGTCGCCGAAGGCATACACCAGGTCACCGCAGTCCACCACGTTCAGACGCTCGCGCATGTCAAAGTTCCACGGGAAGCGGTTGTGCTCCCAGGCCAGGTTAGTCGATACCTGACGGATGGCTGCCGGGCCATGACGCCCACCGGCACGACCGGAGGTTGCCATATCAAATGGCACGCCAGTGATAACCCAGTCGGCATCGCTGTCGTACGGCTGGAAGTTCATCGGAAGGCGTAAAAAACCAAACGCGTTAGATACCAGAGAGTTATCGTACTGATGACCTAAAGTGCTCATGTCCTGACCTCTTTTAAAGTCGATTCATTAAAAACAGATGAAAAAAAATCCCCTCCGCGTCGTTAAACCCGACGAGGAAGGGATTGATTCGTAAATAGCATATTGGGGCGAATTATCGCCGCTAATTCATACGGGTTCAAGAGAGTATAGGGCATTGTGCGGTCTGATGCCCTCACCCCGCCCCTCTCCCATAGGGAAAGGGAGATTTACCTTACTCGTCTTCCAGGTAGGTGTACCCGTACAGACCCGCTTCAAACTCTTCCAGGAACTGCTGCTGCAATGTTTCGTCAAGACCGGTATTTTTCACCTGGTCGCGGAACTGGGTGAGCAACGTTTTCGGATCCAGCTGAACGTATTCCAGCATGTCCGCCACTGTATCCCCTTCGTCAGACAGCTCCACTTCCACGCTGCCATCCGGGAAGACAAACACGTCAACCGCTTCGGTATCACCGAACAGGTTGTGCATGTTGCCGAGGATCTCCTGGTATGCCCCGACCATGAAGAAGCCCAGCATTGGCGGGTTCTCAGGGTCGTATTCCGGCATTGGCATGGTGGTCGCAATACCATCGCCATCCACGTAGTGGTCGATAGCGCCGTCGGAATCACAGGTGATGTCGAGCAGCACCGCTCGACGTTCCGGAGCATGGTTCAACCCTTCCAGCGGCAGAACCGGGAACAGCTGATCGATACCCCATGCATCCGGCATCGACTGGAACAGGGAGAAGTTGACGTAAATCTTGTCCGCCATACGTTCCTGCAGCTCGTCGATAATCGGACGGTGCGCGCGGTTGCTCGGGTCAAGCTGTTTCTGCACTTCATGACACATGTTCAGATAGAGCTGTTCGGCCCACGCGCGCTCCTGCAGGCTAAAGTTACCTGAAGAGTAGCCAACGTGAATATCGTGCAGATCCATCTGGCTGTCGTGCAGCCACTCGCGCAGGGAACGGCGCGTGCCAGGTTCGTGCATCTCCTGCCAGGTTTCCCACATATTTTGCAGGGAACGAGGCGCATCATCCTGCGGCGGTGTGGCTTCGGAAATTTCGCTACGCTCTACGCCGATAATGTTGGACACCAGCACAGTATGGTGCGCGGTTACTGCACGGCCGGACTCAGTGATCACCGTCGGATGAGGCAAACCGTGTTCTTCACACGCATCGCCAATCGCCCAGATGATGTTGTTAGCATATTCGTTCAGGCCGTAGTTCACAGAGCAGTCAGACTGAGAACGCGTGCCTTCATAGTCCACACCCAGGCCGCCGCCCACGTCGAAGCACTGAATATTCACGCCAAGCTTGTGCAGCTCAACGTAGAAACGCGCCGACTCACGTACGCCTGTCGCGATGTCGCGAATGTTGGCCATCTGCGAACCGAGGTGGAAGTGCAGCAGCTGAATGCTGTCCAGACGACCGCGCTCGCGCAGGATCTCCACCAGTTGCAGTACCTGGTTCGCCGCCAGGCCGAACTTGGATTTTTCGCCGCCGGAGGACTGCCATTTACCAGACCCCTGAGAGGCCAGACGCGCACGCACACCGAGGCGTGGGATCACGTTCAGACGCTCGGCTTCTTCCAGCACAATAGCGATTTCGGTCATCTTCTCGATAACCAGATAGACCTTATGACCCATCTTTTCGCCAATCAGCGCCAGACGAATATATTCACGGTCTTTATAGCCGTTACAGACGATAACCGAACGGGTCATGCCCGCATGCGCCAGCACGGCCATCAGTTCTGCTTTTGAACCTGCTTCCAGGCCCAGCGGTTCGCCGGAGTGGATTAGCGATTCAATCACGCGGCGGTGCTGGTTCACCTTGATCGGGTAAACCAGGAAATAGTCGCCTTTATAACCGTAGGATTCACGCGCACGTTTGAACGCGGCGTTAATCGAACGCAGGCGGTGTTGCAGGATCTGCGGGAAGCAGAACAGTGCAGGCAAACGCTGGCCCTGTGCTTCGCGGGCTTTCACCAGTTTGGCGAGATCCACGCGCGCTTCAGGGACGTCAGGGTCCGGGCAAACGCTAATGTGGCCCAGTTCGTTGACGTCGTAGTAGTTATTGCCCCACCAGGCAATATTGTAAGTGCGCAGCATCTTGCTGGCTTCCTGGGAGCTCATCGCAACCTCCTGCATAGAACGTAGTACACCCTGTTCGCCCGCTGACGAAGGCGAAAAAGAAGACATGTCGTCAGACATAGCGAACCTCAACTCTTTGTATTAAGTGTAAAACAGTTGACTACTATCGCAGCGTTATACGGCGATAACAACCCATAAACGGCTCCGTTTCCCAGCAGAGTATGCTGAAATCCAGACCGTGCGACCGGTTTCTTATTCATATCATTGTAAAACACGTATCCGAACTCTGTATGACAAGGTTCGGCGAAACCACGAGAAAACTCTTGTATTAACAAGAGCGCCCTTGTTCAGTTTTCACAAAGCGTGACCGGCCCTGGAATCCTGAGAAGCGCCGAGATGGGTATAACATCGGCAGGTTTGCAGACTAGAAATGCGGGTTGCGGGAATCAAATGCGCGCCAGAACGGCTGCGCTGAATTAGCGGAAAACGATGGTTCATTATCTCGTATCACCTCCACGGCCGCCTCTGCTGAAACGGACCACAAGCCAAAGCTAAAAGTTCACTGCTTAACCCGGCTGGAAGTGGCGACACGATGAGTTCATCGAGCGCTTTTTTGTATGAGCCGCGCGCCGCGTTTTATACCGAGAACAGGGGTAAAAAGCAAAAGATAAATGTGCGTGTTGCCAGGGCCGTCAGGAATTATTGCCAGCCGTAATTTCAACTGAGTGAGAGGTTAGTCAAAAAAAACTGGAAATCGGGTGAAGAAGTGACCTAAAATAGACGTCCAGATGTTAATCCATCTATACTGATTAACACTCATACTGCCAGTGTCAAAAACCTGCAGGCCTTGGTAGAATTATCTCCTTTGGCTAATCCACACAGCAGCTTGAGCTAACCAAATTCCTCTTAGGTGAAATAAAACATGGCAAAACACCTGTTTACGTCCGAGTCCGTATCAGAAGGACATCCTGATAAAATTGCTGACCAAATCTCCGATGCAGTGCTGGACGCGATCCTGACCCAGGATCCTAAAGCGCGCGTAGCGTGTGAAACCTATGTCAAAACAGGCATGGTTCTGGTTGGCGGTGAGATCACCACCAGCGCATGGGTTGATATCGAAGAGATCACCCGTAACACGGTGCGTGAGATCGGCTATGTGCATTCTGATATGGGCTTTGATGCCAACTCCTGTGCGGTACTGAGCGCAATTGGTAAACAGTCTCCAGACATCAACCAAGGCGTTGATCGCGCCGATCCACTGGAACAGGGTGCGGGCGACCAGGGCCTGATGTTCGGCTATGCAACCAACGAAACCGACGTGCTGATGCCAGCACCTGTGACCTACGCACACCGTCTGGTGCAGCGTCAGGCTGAAGTGCGTAAAAACGGCACCCTGCCGTGGCTGCGCCCGGATGCAAAAAGCCAGGTGACCTTCCAGTATGACGACGGCAAAATCGTCGGGATTGACGCGGTGGTTCTGTCTACCCAGCATTCCGAAGATATCGATCAGAAATCCCTGCAAGAAGCAGTGATGGAAGAGATCATCAAGCCGGTTCTGCCGACCGAATGGCTGAGCTCTGCAACCAAATTCTTCATCAACCCAACCGGACGCTTTGTTATCGGCGGCCCAATGGGTGACTGCGGTCTGACCGGTCGTAAAATCATCGTTGATACCTACGGCGGCATGGCGCGTCACGGTGGCGGTGCGTTCTCTGGTAAAGATCCATCAAAAGTTGACCGCTCTGCGGCGTATGCTGCACGTTATGTTGCGAAAAACATCGTTGCTGCAGGTCTGGCCGATCGTTGCGAGATTCAGGTGTCCTACGCTATTGGCGTCGCTGAACCAACCTCCATCATGGTTGAAACCTTCGGTACTGAGAAAGTCCCTTCAGAACAGCTGACGCTGCTGGTGCGCGAGTTCTTCGACCTGCGTCCATACGGCCTGATCCAGATGCTGGATCTGCTGCACCCAATCTACAAAGAAACCGCGGCATACGGTCACTTTGGTCGTGAACATTTCCCATGGGAAAAAACCGACAAAGCCGCTCTGCTGCGTGAAGCTGCCGGTCTGAAATAATCGACTGACAGTTGTTGTTTAAAAGGCCAGCCTTCGTGCTGGCCTTTTGCATTTTAGAGATAATGGTATCGATTACACCACACTGGATATGCCCCGATTTCAGAAAAATCTCTTTGCATGATCGCCTTTCTTCTGCTGTTACATCTCATTTCAGTTAAGTCTGAAATGTCGTCTTTCGCGATGCACCTCACCAAATTTTCCTCTATATTTTCAAAGCGTTAATTTTATTGACGGTTACAAGCTAGTGTAACCGATTACACCATTGTGATTTATCTCACATATTTTTGCGGGTCGCTCACCTAACCTTAATATCAATAAAACTGATAACCCAACTGGAGGGCATAATGCCTGACAATAAAAAACAGGGGCGTACGTCCAACAAGGCGATGACTTTCTTCGTCTGCTTCCTCGCAGCCCTGGCAGGATTACTCTTTGGCCTGGATATCGGCGTGATTGCCGGCGCGCTCCCCTTCATCACCGATGAGTTTCAAATAAGTGCCCACACTCAGGAATGGGTGGTGAGCTCCATGATGTTCGGTGCAGCGGTTGGTGCGGTTGGCAGCGGCTGGCTCTCGTTCAAACTGGGCCGTAAAAAAAGCCTGATGATCGGCGCTATTCTGTTTGTGGCCGGTTCACTGTTCTCGGCGGCGGCGCCAAACGTAGAGGTGCTGTTGGTCTCCCGCGTGCTGCTGGGTCTCGCCGTGGGCGTTGCCTCTTATACCGCCCCGCTTTACCTGTCAGAAATCGCCCCTGAGAAAATCCGTGGCAGTATGATTTCCATGTACCAGCTGATGATCACCATCGGTATTTTGGGGGCCTACCTTTCCGATACCGCATTTAGCTACAGCGGCGCATGGCGCTGGATGCTCGGCGTGATCATCATCCCGGCAATTCTGTTGCTGATTGGTGTTTTCTTCCTGCCGGACAGCCCGCGCTGGTTTGCCGCCAAACGCCGCTTCGTTGATGCAGAACGCGTGCTGCTGCGCCTGCGTGATACCAGCGCAGAAGCGAAAAACGAGCTGGAAGAGATCCGCGAAAGCCTGAAGGTGAAACAGTCCGGCTGGGCGCTGTTTAAAGAGAACAGTAACTTCCGTCGCGCCGTATTCCTGGGCGTGTTATTGCAAGTGATGCAGCAGTTCACCGGGATGAACGTCATCATGTACTACGCGCCAAAAATCTTTGAACTGGCGGGTTACACCAACACCACCGAGCAGATGTGGGGTACCGTCATCGTGGGTCTGACCAACGTGCTGGCGACCTTTATCGCCATCGGCCTGGTTGATCGCTGGGGACGTAAGCCAACGCTGACGCTGGGCTTCCTGGTGATGGCGGCCGGTATGGGCGTCCTCGGTACAATGATGCATGTGGGTATTCACTCACCAACAGCCCAGTACTTCGCGGTAGGTATGCTGCTGATGTTTATCGTCGGGTTTGCGATGAGTGCCGGCCCGCTGATCTGGGTGCTGTGCTCCGAAATTCAGCCACTGAAAGGGCGTGATTTTGGTATCACCTGCTCAACTGCGACCAACTGGGTGGCAAACATGATTGTCGGCGCAACCTTCCTGACAATGCTCAACAGTCTGGGGAATGCCAACACATTCTGGATTTACTCCGGTCTGAACCTGTTCTTTATTGTTCTGACTATCTGGCTGGTTCCAGAAACCAAACACGTTTCGCTGGAACATATAGAACGTAACCTGATGAAAGGTCGTCCGCTGCGCGAAATCGGCGCCCACGACTAATCCCCTCACGGGGAGGCGCCCCTTGCACCTCCCCGCTTCGCGTTTTATGCTCTGCCCCTATGAAAGCACCCCGTCTCCCCATTGCCATCCAGCAAGCCGTTATGCGCAGCCTGCGGGAAAAACTCGCCCAGGCGAACCTGAAGCTCGGCCGCAATTATCCTGAACCCAAACTCGTCTACCAGCAGCGTGGAACCGCAGCGGGCACAGCGTGGCTGGAGTCTTACGAGATCCACCTTAACCCGGTGTTAATGATGGAAAACCAGCAGGCGTTTATCGAGGAAGTGGTTCCGCACGAGCTGGCCCATCTTCTGGTGTGGAAACAATTTGGCCGCGTCGCGCCCCACGGAAAAGAGTGGAAATGGATGATGGAAGCCGTGCTCGGTGTTCCGGCTCGCAGAACCCATCAGTTCGAGCTGGAATCAGTACGCCGCAATACCTTCCCTTACCGCTGCCAGTGTCAGCAGCATCAGCTCACCGTTCGCCGTCACAATCGCGTGGTGCGCGGCGAGGCAACCTACCGCTGCGTCAAATGCGGCGAGCCGCTGATCGCGGAATAATCAGCTGAACTTTCAGGAACTTTCCTGATCTGACTGATTGCATACAGGAACAACATTCGTTACGTTGCGGGCTCGTTTTGACACGGAGTGTAAGATGTCCCGTAATTTCTCTCTCGCGGTCGCTTTTCTGGCGACGGCATTCTCAGGCCATGTGCTGGCCGATGGTATCAACAGTTTCTCTCAGGCTAAAGCGGCCGGTGTAAAGGTCAACGCTGACGTGCCAGGCGATTTCTACTGCGGCTGTAAAATTAACTGGCAGGGTAAAAAAGGGATCGTTGACCTGGAGTCCTGCGGCTATAAAGTGCGTAAAAACGAGAATCGCGCCAGCCGCATCGAATGGGAACATGTGGTGCCGGCATGGCAGTTTGGCCACCAGCGTCAGTGCTGGCAGGATGGCGGACGTAAAAACTGCGCCAGCGACCCGGTTTATCGCCAGATGGAAAGCGATATGCATAACCTGCAACCCGCCGTGGGTGAAGTGAACGGCGACCGCGGCAATTTTATGTACAGCCAGTGGAACGGTGGCGAAGGCCAGTACGGACAGTGCGGTATGAAGGTTGATTTCAAAGAGAAAGTCGCCGAGCCCCCAGCCCGCGCGCGCGGCAGTATCGCCCGCACCTACTTCTATATGCGTGACCGTTACGACCTCAACCTTTCACGCCAGCAAACCCTGCTGTTCAATGCATGGGATAAGCAATACCCGGTAACGGAGTGGGAATGCCAGCGTGATGAGCGTATCGCTAAAGTCCAGGGGAATCATAACCCTTATGTCCAGCGGGCTTGCCAGGCGCAAAAGAGCTAACCTACACTAGCGGCAATTCGCTTACATCGCATGACTAATGGAATTTCTGACTATGCGCATCCCTCGCATCTACCACCCTGAACTGATTACCGCAGGCCGCGAAATCGCACTGTCTGATGAAGCCGCCAACCATGTTGGCCGCGTGCTGCGCATGGGTGCTGGCCAGGCCATACAGCTATTTGACGGCTCTAATCAGGTTTTCGACGCCGAAATCACACGCGCGGATAAGAAAAGTGTCCACGTAAATGTGCTGCGTGGCGAAGTGGATGACCGTGAATCGCCGCTGCATATTCATTTAGGCCAGGTAATGTCGCGCGGTGAAAAGATGGAATTTACCATCCAGAAATCGATTGAACTGGGTGTAAGCCTCATTACGCCACTTTTTTCTGAGCGCTGTGGCGTTAAACTGGATGCGGAACGTCTGAACAAAAAGATCCAGCAGTGGCAGAAAATCGCTATTGCGGCCTGTGAACAGAGTGGCCGCAACCGTATTCCGGAGATCCGCCCGGCGATGGATCTGGAGGACTGGTGTGCAGAAGAGGACAGTGGGCTGAAGCTCAATCTTCATCCGCGCGCCAGCGCCAGCATCAATACGCTGCCGCTGCCCGTTGAGCGCGTACGCCTGTTGATTGGCCCGGAAGGTGGCCTGTCGGCCGACGAAATTGCGATGACGGCACGTTACCAGTTTACTGATATTCTGTTGGGACCTCGCGTTCTGCGCACTGAGACAACGGCACTCACGGCCATTACCGCGCTACAGGTACGGTTTGGCGATCTGGGTTGAAGCATTAACGGAGAAGAACATGATCAAGCTCGGCATCGTGATGGACCCCATCGCAAACATCAATATCAAGAAAGATTCCAGCTTCGCAATGCTGCTGGAAGCGCAGCGTCGTGGCTATGAACTCCACTACATGGAGATGAACGATCTTTACCTGATCAACGGTGAAGCCCGCGCGCGCACCCGTATCGTTAACGTCGAGCAGAACTACGACAAATGGTATGAATTCGGCACCGAGCAGGATATTGCGCTTGCCGATCTGAACGTCATCCTGATGCGTAAAGATCCGCCGTTCGACACCGAATACATCTACTGCACCTACATTCTTGAGCGTGCCGAAGAGAAAGGCACTCTGATCGTCAACAAACCGCAGAGCCTGCGCGACTGTAACGAGAAGCTCTACACCGCCTGGTTCTCTGACCTGACGCCGGAAACCCTGGTGACCCGCAGCAAGGCGCAGCTGAAGGAATTCTGGCAGAAGCACGGCGATATCATCATGAAACCGCTGGATGGGATGGGTGGTGCGTCAATCTTCCGCGTGAAAGAAAGCGACCCGAATATTGGTGTGATTGCTGAAACACTGACTGAACTCGGCACCCGTTACTGCATGGCACAGAACTACCTTCCGGCCATTAAAGATGGGGATAAACGTGTTCTGGTCGTGGATGGCGAACCGGTTCCTTACTGCCTTGCACGTATTCCGCAGGGTGGAGAAACCCGTGGCAACCTGGCGGCAGGTGGCCGCGGCGAGCCGCGTCCGTTGACAGAAAGCGACTGGGAAATTGCCCGCCGTGTCGGCCCGACGCTTAAAGCCAAAGGTCTGATTTTTGTGGGTCTGGATATCATTGGCGACCGCCTGACCGAAGTGAACGTTACCAGCCCGACCTGCATTCGTGAAATCGAAGCGGAATTCCCGATTTCGATTACCGGAATGCTGATGGACGCGATCGAGAAACGTATCCAGAAATAACTTACTAATACTATTAGTGACAGCCCCACAGTTTGTCCGCATACTGGGTGCTGTCGCTTTTTAAACCAGGAAACAGTACCTCTGACAATGAATTTACAGCATCACTTTCTTATTGCCATGCCTGCTCTCCAGGATCCGATTTTTCGCCGCGCCGTGGTTTATATTTGCGAATACAACGAAGACGGTGCGATGGGTATCATCATCAACAAACCGCTGGAAAACCTCCAGGTTGAGGGGATTCTGGAAAAGCTGAAAATTTCGGCTGAAGCCCGCCTGCCGGAAATCCGGCTTGATAAACCGGTGATGCTGGGCGGACCGCTTGCAGAAGATCGTGGTTTTATCCTGCACACGCCGCCTGAGTTCTCTTCCAGTATTCGAATCTCTGATAATACCGTCATCACAACCTCACGCGACGTGCTCGAAACGCTGGGAACTGCAGAGCAGCCTTCTGAAGTACTGGTGGCGCTGGGCTACTCGTCATGGGAAAAAGGTCAGCTTGAGCAAGAGCTTCTCGATAACGCCTGGCTTACGGCACCTGCGGACATGAATATCCTGTTTAAAACCCCTATCGCCGATCGCTGGCGTGAGGCGGCGAAACTGATTGGCATTGATATTCTGACCATGCCTGGCGTAGCGGGGCACGCCTGATGAGCGGAACACTTCTGGC
The DNA here is from genome assembly GCA_023023105.1 of Enterobacter ludwigii. NCBI lineage: Bacteria > Pseudomonadati > Pseudomonadota > Gammaproteobacteria > Enterobacterales > Enterobacteriaceae > Enterobacter > Enterobacter ludwigii. The sequence goes on from CP083824.1 coordinate 3,870,614, forward strand.
TTTCGATTTTGGTACGAAAAGCATCGGTGTCGCCGTGGGTCAGCGCATCACGGGTACTGCCCGTCCGCTAACGGCTCTGAAGGCCAACGACGGCACGCCTGACTGGAATCTGATTGAGCGTCTGCTCAAAGAGTGGCAGCCGGATGATGTTATCGTTGGACTACCGCTGAATATGGATGGTACAGAGCAGCCACTGACCGCCAGAGCGCGGAAGTTTGCCAATAAAATCCATGGCCGCTTTGGCGTCTCCGTGAAGCTTCACGACGAGCGTCTTAGCACTGTCGAAGCGCGTGCGGGTCTGTTTGAGCACGGGGGTTTCCGGGCGCTCAACAAAGGCAGCGTAGACTCTGCTTCTGCCGTCATCATTCTCGAAAGCTATTTCGAACAGGGCTACTGAGCACAGGGAGCCTGAAGTCGCCCCTGTGCCCGCCTCTCTGCCAGGCTCTGGTCAAAGTTCTGCATCCCCATTTGTTGACCGGTTTGAATGATGCCGGGCAGTTGCCATGTTTTTCCTTCACGAATGAGATTCGCCGCGGCAGCGGTATTCACCAGTAGCTCATACAGCGCCACGCGACCGCCCTGTAGATCGGGGAGTAGCTTTTGCGCCAGCACCGCCCGCAGGCTGCTGGCCAGTTGATTACGCACCGGATCTTTTTCCTGAGCCGGGAACGTATCGACCAGCCGTTCAATCGCCTGGGATGCACCGCGCGTATGCAATGTTGCCAGCACCAGATGCCCGGTTTCAGCCGCCGTCAGCGCCAGGCGGATCGTTTCGCTGTCGCGCAGTTCCCCCAGCAGAATAATGTCAGGATCCTCGCGTAACGCGCTACGTAGCGCCTCGGCGAATGACGGACTGTGCTGGCCAATTTCTCGTTGCTGTATCAGGCAGCGTTCACTCTGGTACATAAACTCCACCGGATCTTCGAGCGTCAGGATATGGCCGTCAGTATTGCGGTTGAGAAAATCGACCATCGCCGCCAGCGTGGTGGATTTGCCGCTGCCGGTTGCCCCCGTGACCAGAATCAATCCGTTGTCGTTCGTTAGCAGTTCCGGCACAGCCCGTGGTACCCCCAGCGAAGAGAGTTGCGGACAGCTTCGCGGCAACAACCGTAGCGTCACAGAGACCCCCTTCATCTGTTTAAAGGCACTGCCGCGCAAACGCTGGCCTCCGGCAATGGTTACGGCAAAATCCACCTGCCCGTTTGCCCACCAGGCTCCTTGCTGCTCATCGTTGAGCCACGCTTTTAGCAATGACTCGACATCAGGGGGCGGAAACGGTGCCGGTTCAAGACGGCCTAATCTGCGCCATCGGGGTGGTGAATCACTGCACAGGTGTAGATCGGAGACGTTATGCTTTACACTAAGGGCCACAATTTCTTCCACATCCATAGACTACTCCTCGGAAAATGAACGACATTGCGCATAACCTGGCACAGGTCCGGGACAAAATCTCAGCTGCAGCAACACGTTGCGGCCGTGCTTCAGAAGAAATTACGTTACTTGCAGTCAGCAAAACTAAGCCTGCGAGCGCCATCGCAGAAGCAATTGATGCTGGCCAGCGGGCGTTTGGCGAAAACTATGTGCAGGAAGGCGTGGATAAAATTCGCGACTTCCAGGAACAGGGGGTTACGGATCTGCAATGGCACTTTATTGGGCCACTGCAGTCAAACAAAAGCCGACTGGTCGCGGAACACTTCGACTGGTGTCATACCATAGACCGTCTGCGCATCGCTACCCGCCTGAACGAGCAGCGTCCGGCTGAAATGCCCGCTCTTAATGTGCTGATTCAGGTCAACATCAGTGACGAAAACAGCAAGTCCGGCATTACTCTGGACGAACTGGATGCGCTGGCGGCTGAAGTCGCCGCATTGCCGCGTTTAACCCTGCGTGGGCTGATGGCAATACCGGCGCCTGAGTCAAGTTATGAAAGGCAGTTTGCCGTGGCACAGCAAATGGCTGTAGCATTTGAGTCGCTTAAATCGCGCTATCAAACGGTAGACACGCTTTCTCTGGGCATGTCGGATGATATGGAAGCCGCCATCGCGGCAGGCAGCACTATGGTGCGCATCGGTACGGCAATTTTCGGTGCGCGCGACTACTCAAAATAATAAGGAAACCTGAGGAACGCCATGAAGACGTTGACTTTCCTGCTCTCAACGGTCATTGAGCTGTATACGATGGCGCTTTTGCTGCGCGTCTGGATGCAGTGGGCCCGTGTTGATTTTTACAACCCATTCTCGCAGTTTGTCGTGAAAATCACGCAGCCTGTTGTCGGACCGCTGCGTCGTATTATCCCGGCAATGGGTCCCATCGACAGCGCTTCTGTGCTGGTGGCGTTTATTCTGAGCATTATCAAAGCGATTGTGCTGTTTATGGTCATCACCTTCCAGCCGATTATCTGGATTGCAGCGGTATTGATTCTGATTAAAACCGTCGGTCTGCTGATCTTCTGGGTGCTGCTGGTCATGGCAATCATGAGCTGGGTGAGCCAGGGTCGTAGCCCGGTGGAGTACGCGCTGATGCAACTGGCAGAACCTCTGCTGCGCCCGATCCGTAACCTGCTTCCGTCTATGGGCGGCATCGATTTTTCCCCAATGATCCTGGTTCTGCTGCTCTACGTGATCAACATGGGCATCGCAGAGCTGTTACAGTCCACGGGCGATATGCTGCTGCCGGGGCTGTGGATGGCGCTATGAGCGCAGTAAGCACCTGCGCTGACGGGCTGGTTTTGCGGCTGTATATTCAGCCGAAAGCCAGCCGCGACAGTATTGTTGGACTGCATGGCGACGAGTTAAAAGTCGCCATCACTGCCCCACCCGTTGACGGCCAGGCGAACGCGCATTTGACCAAATATCTGGCAAAACAGTTTCGCGTGGCGAAAAGCCAGGTCATCATCGAAAAAGGCGAACTTGGGCGGCATAAACAGGTAAAAATCCTCAACCCGCAATCTATCCCGACGGAAGTCGCGGCTCTGACAGAACAGGACTAAACCATGCAGAAAGTTGTTCTCGCGACCGGTAATGCCGGTAAAGTACGCGAGCTGGCCTCGCTATTAAATGATTTTGGGCTGGATGTGGTTGCCCAGACCGAACTCGGTGTTGATTCCGCCGAAGAGACAGGCCTGACGTTTATCGAAAACGCGATCCTGAAAGCGCGCCATGCCTCGCAGATAACGGGCCTGCCCGCAATTGCCGATGATTCCGGTCTTGCCGTGGATTTTCTCGGTGGCGCGCCGGGGATCTACTCCGCGCGCTATTCTGGCGTAGATGCAACCGACCAGCAGAATCTGGAAAAGCTGCTTGTTGCACTGAAAGATGTGCCTGCCGAACAGCGTACCGCGCAGTTCCACTGTGTGCTGGTGTATATGCGTCATGCGGAAGACCCAACCCCCATCGTCTGCCACGGTAGCTGGCCGGGTGTGATTACCCGTGAAGCAGCAGGCAATGGCGGCTTTGGTTATGACCCGATTTTCTTTGTCCCGTCTGAGGGTAAAACCGCGGCGGAACTGACCCGTGAAGAGAAAAGCGCGATATCCCACCGTGGACGCGCACTGAAACTGTTACTGGAAGCGTTACGTAATGGCTAATTTGCCACCTCTGAGTCTTTATATTCACATCCCGTGGTGCGTGCAGAAATGTCCGTACTGCGATTTCAACTCGCACGCGCTGAAAGGTGAAGTGCCGCACGATGACTACGTTGCACATCTGCTGGCCGACCTGGATACCGATGTACCTTACGCACAGGGACGTGAAGTTAAGACCATTTTTATTGGTGGCGGTACACCGAGCCTGCTGTCAGGTCCGGCGATGCAAACGCTGCTGGACGGCGTGCGTGCTCGCCTGAACCTGGCAGCTGATGCTGAAATCACGATGGAAGCCAACCCCGGCACTGTTGAGGCTGACCGTTTTGTCGATTATCAACGTGCGGGCGTTAACCGTATCTCCATCGGCGTGCAGAGCTTTAGCGAACCGAAGTTAAAACGTCTGGGGCGCATTCACGGCCCGGAAGAGGCGAAGCGTGCGGCAAAGCTGGCGACAGGCCTGGGCCTGCGCAGCTTTAACCTTGATTTGATGCACGGCCTGCCGGACCAGTCGCTGGACGAGGCGCTGGACGATTTACGCCAGGCGATTGAGCTGAACCCACCGCACCTGTCGTGGTACCAGCTCACCATTGAGCCGAACACGCTGTTTGGTTCCCGCCCGCCGGTACTGCCGGATGACGACGCGCTGTGGGATATCTTCGAGCAGGGCCATCAGCTTCTGACCGCTGCGGGCTACCAGCAGTATGAAACGTCCGCGTACGCGAAGCCGGGCTACCAGTGTCAGCACAACCTGAACTACTGGCGTTTCGGTGATTACCTGGGGATTGGCTGCGGCGCTCACGGTAAAGTGACGTTCCCGGACGGGCGTATTCTGCGCACGGCCAAGACTCGCCACCCGCGTGGGTATATGGAAGGCCGCTACCTGGAGCGTCAGCATGACGTCGAGGCGGCGGATAAGCCGTTTGAGTTCTTTATGAACCGCTTCCGTCTGCTGGAAGCCGCGCCACGTAAAGAGTTCGAACTCTACACCGGCCTGCCGGAAGCGGTGATTCGTCCGCAGATTGACGAAGCGCTGGCGCAGGGGTATCTGACCGAGTGTGATGAATACTGGCAAATCACTGAGCACGGCAAACTGTTCTTAAACTCTCTTCTTGAGCTGTTCCTCGCTGAAGATCCCTGAAGGCTGATTCAGGATTTTGCATCCCGTTCTGCCAGCTGAGGGAAAGGCTGGCAGAGTGTGGGGGTGGAAAAATCAAAACAACTGCGTAAACAAATGACGCCCGAAGAATTACGCCTCTGGTATTTGCTTCGAGGTCGTCGTTTCTTTGGATATAAGTTTCGCCGCCAGATGCCGATTGGCGCGTATATCGTGGATTTTGCCTGTTTTAAGGCAAAGCTGATTATCGAGCTGGACGGTGGACAGCATCAGAACCAAGAGGCCTACGATCAGCGACGGACTGCGTATTTGAAAACTAACGGATGGGAGGTTGCGCGGTTCTGGAATAATGAATTTCGCGTTAACGAAGAAGAAGTGTTAAATATCATTCTTCAACGACTGCAATGCCTGATGCCCTCACCCTAACCCTCTCCCACAGGGAGAGGGAACTCTTACTCCCTCTCCCTGTGGGAGAGGGCCGGGGTGAGGGGCCCAGCGCGCAGAGATCCTACTTCAACGTCCCCACCAGCGCCTTCCGACTATCTTCCAGCGACACCACGCGTTTACACACGTCTTTGCCGAACTGCTGGAAATCATCTTCCTGGTTCTTCCACTCGTTCTGAATTGAGGTCTGCAGGCCGCCCAGACTGCCCAGCACGCCCTGAAGCGGGTTACCGCCGCCCTTCAGCACCGCTTTAGCACCCATCTCGTTGATACTGTCCTGCAGAATGCCGCCCATCGCCTGGTTCACCAGTTGCTGCCCGTCAGCACGGACCTGATCAATCGCTTTGTAGTGGAACGTCAGGCCATCGGTGCGATGCTCAATAATACGGTTCATTTGCTCTTTCAGCTGTTTATCGAGCTTTGTCAGGCGGGAGCGCATATTACTGCTCTCACCCACTTCTTTGGTAATGATCTTGTCCAGCGCAACGCGACTTTTCTCAACGCGTGTCAGAGCGCCCTGGTCAATCCACGGAAGCGCGGTACGCAAATCGGACTGGTAGTCTTTCGCCTGCTCACGCTGCGCGGCAGTCAGGTTGTACACCTTGCCATTAAACGTCACGTTACCATCCGGCGTAATCACCAGATCGCCATTTTCGCCTTTGACCTGAACGGTTTGCGGGCTTAACACCACGTCATCACGCGGGGTGACGCTACATTTGTAATCCGCATGGGCGGTGAATCCGGTTGCCATCAAAGCAACAGCCAGCAACGTTTTGCGCATCTTAAACACTCCCTCAGACAAAATGGGCCAGCTAATGCTGGCCCTTGACTTCTTAATTAGTCCCACCAAACGTCGAAAAGTTCGCTGACGCGGACATCTTCCAGTTTGTGGTCCTCAAGCCATTTGCGTACCAGAGCCTGATGTTCTTCGGTGCATTTACCCACTTCCTGGGTGCAGATCAGACCTTCCCATGCCAGGTAGCCGCTACCGTCGAAGGCCAGTTTGTTAGGTTCGATCACGTCATTGATGAACGCATCTACGTCCTGATCGATCTGTTCTACACTGGTGCCTTCCGGGAAACGCCACGCAACGGAGAAACCCACTTCCTGGAATTCTTCGATGTGCATTTTTTTACGCAGACGACGGCTACGATTCTTTGCCATTATTTCACCCTCTCGAACATTAAGTCCCATACACCGTGGCCAAGACGATGGCCACGCTGTTCAAATTTCGTTACCGGACGCGAATCCGGACGCGGTACATAGTCATTGCTTTCAGACTGGTTTTTATACCCGTCCAGCGAAGACATTACTTCCAGCATATGTTCCGCATAAGGTTCCCAGTCGGTCGCCATGTGGAAGACACCGCCCAGTTTTAACTTACTTTTCAGCAGCTCTGCAAACGGAGCCTGAACGATACGGCGTTTATTATGACGTGCTTTGTGCCATGGGTCAGGGAAAAAGAGCTGAACCATGTTCAAAGAATTGTCAGGAATCATTTTGTGCAGCACTTCCACCGCGTCGTGACACATCACGCGCAGGTTCTCAACGCCCTCTTCATGAGCCGTTGCCAGGCATGCACCTACGCCAGGCGAGTGTACTTCAATGCCGAGGAAGTTCTGCTCAGGGCGGGCTTTGGCCATGGCCACCAGCGAGGTCCCCATACCAAAACCAATCTCAAGCGTCACAGGCGCTTCGCGGCCAAACAGCTCGGCAAAATCGACAGGCTGTTCTGTGAACTCAACGCCCATCACCGGCCAGTAGTTGTCCAGCGCATGTTGCTGCCCTTTAGTCAGGCGACCCTGACGGCGGACAAAGCTGCGAATACGGCGCAGCGGGCGACCGTTTTCATCAAATTCCGGTGAAATGACGTCGTTTTTCATAAAAGAGTTGTCTGCTTGTGAGAATGTTCGGGAAACGGGCATTATCCAAAGTTAAGGCTTCTATGCAAGCATGGGAAAGATCCGGTTTACAGCAGATTGACGCTGTGCTGCAATCTGCGTCCCTGATTATGCGAATCGATGACCATGCAAGCCTCTCAATTTTCAGCCCAGGTGCTGGACTGGTACGACAAATACGGGCGTAAAACCCTGCCCTGGCAAATTGAAAAAACGCCTTACAAAGTATGGCTCTCCGAGGTGATGTTGCAACAAACGCAGGTCGCCACGGTGATTCCTTATTTTGAGCGTTTTATGGCGCGTTTCCCGACAGTGACCGATCTGGCCAATGCGCCGCTGGACGAAGTGCTACACCTGTGGACGGGGCTTGGCTATTACGCCCGCGCACGCAACCTTCACAAGGCCGCACAGCAGGTCGCGACGCGCCACAACGGACAATTCCCGGAAACCTTCGACGAGGTGGCAGATTTGCCTGGCGTCGGACGTTCAACCGCAGGTGCCATTCTCTCGTTGTCACTCGGCAAACATTTCCCGATCCTCGACGGCAACGTAAAACGCGTACTGGCACGCTGCTATGCCGTCGATGGCTGGCCAGGGAAGAAAGACGTTGAAAAACGGCTCTGGGAGATCAGTGAAGACGTGACCCCAGCCAAAGGCGTTGAGCGTTTTAACCAGGCGATGATGGATCTCGGCGCAATGGTCTGCACGCGCTCGAAACCGAAATGCGAACTCTGCCCGGTCAATAATCTCTGCGTGGCGTATGCCAACCATTCATGGGCGCAGTATCCGGGCAAGAAACCTAAGCAGACGCTGCCGGAGCGCACGGGCTATATGTTGTTGATGCAACACGGCGACGAAGTCTTCCTCGCCCAGCGTCCACCGAGCGGTTTGTGGGGTGGTCTGTACTGTTTCCCACAGTTTGAAGATGAAGATTTGCTGCGCGAATGGCTTAAAAAGCGCGGGATTGCTGCCGATAATCTGACGCAACTGACCGCGTTTCGCCACACCTTTAGCCATTTCCATCTGGATATTGTTCCGATGTGGCTTCCCGTGTCCTCATTCACCTCATGCATGGATGAAGGCACTGCTCTCTGGTATAACTTAGCGCAACCGCCATCAGTCGGGCTGGCGGCTCCCGTGGAGCGCCTGTTACAGCAATTACGTGCCGGTGCAATGGTTTAGCATCGGCTAAAAAAGAGGAATGAGTATGGCCAGAACGATTTTTTGTACTTTCCTGCAGCGTGACGCTGAAGGCCAGGACTTCCAGCTTTATCCGGGCGATCTGGGTAAGCGCATTTATAACGAAATCTCCAAAGAAGCCTGGGGACAGTGGCAGAAAAAACAGACCATGCTGATCAACGAGAAAAAACTCAGCATGATGAACCCGGAACACCGCAAGCTGCTGGAGCAGGAGATGGTGAGCTTCCTGTTTGAAGGCAAAGACGTACACATCGAAGGCTATACGCCGCCGGAAAAATAACAGCGCGCGGGGATGCCCCCGCCGTTAAAGCAAACACAACACGCACTCCCGGAATGATGAAAAAACTTTTAGCGCTAGCCCTTGTTGCGCCGTTGCTTGTCTCGTGTTCGTCAAAAAAAGGCGAAGAATACAACGAAGCCTGGATCAAGGACACCAACGGTTTTGACATTTTGATGGGGCAGTTTGCCCACAACATCGAGAATATATGGGGATTTAACGAAGTTCTTATTGCCGGACCTAAGGACTACGTTAAGTACACCGACGCTTATCTGACCCGTAGCCACATCAACTTTGATGAAGGTACGATCACGATAGAGACCATCGCAGGTACGGATCCGGCGGCACGGTTAAGGCAGGCAATTATCAAAACCCTGCTGATGGGTGACGATCCAGGCTCTATCGATCTCTACTCCGATGCCGACGATATTACGATCTCGAAAGAGCCGTTCCTGTACGGTCAGGTGGTCGATCAGACCGGACAGCCAATCCGCTGGGAAGGTCGCGCCACAAAATTTGCTGACTATCTGCTGCAGACCCGTCTGAAAAGCCGCTCAAACGGCCTGAAGATTATCTACAGCATCACCATCAACCTCGTCCCGAACCACCTCGACAAGCGTGCGCATAAGTACCTGGGAATGGTGCGTCAGGCCTCACGTAAATATGGTGTGGATGAGTCGCTGATCCTGGCGATCATGCAAACGGAATCTTCTTTTAACCCATACGCGGTAAGTCGTTCCGATGCTCTGGGGCTGATGCAGGTTGTGCAACACAGCGCCGGTAAAGATGTCTTCCGTGCTCAGGGGAAATCCGGCACACCAAGCCGCGGTTATCTGTTCGACCCACAGAGCAACATTGATACCGGTACGGCTTACCTGGCCATGCTCAACAATGTGTACCTGGGCGGAATTGATAACCCGACGTCACGTCGTTATGCGGTGATTACTGCGTATAACGGTGGTGCGGGCAGCGTGTTGCGCGTGTTCTCGAATGACAAGGTTCAAGCCGCAAACATCATCAACAGCATGGCGCCGGGGGATGTCTACTCAACCCTCACCACTCGCCACCCGTCTGCGGAATCCCGCCGCTATCTGTATAAGGTGAATACGGCACAGAAAAACTACCGCCGCCGTTGATCAACACACCTTCTCCTAAACGGAGAAGGTGTTCTGTTTCCCCCACCCATACGAAAATGTTATTTGCATCACAATCCAAACTGCAAATTAATGTGGATTGCATTTTTTTGCGGGAGGTAACAAAACATATCGTTGCCAACTGATAGAATTGCATCAAATAACAACCCTGAATGTTCCCAAAACAACATATCTCCCGCTCACTTGTGAGGAAAGTAACATGAACCTTAAGCTGCAGCTTAAAATATTGTCGTTTCTGCAGTTCTGCCTGTGGGGTAGCTGGCTGACTACGCTCGGCTCCTATATGTTTGTGACGCTCAAGTTCGATGGCGCGTCAATCGGTGCCGTATACAGCTCGCTCGGTATTGCGGCTGTTTTCATGCCAACGCTGCTGGGTATCGTGGCGGATAAGTGGTTAAGTGCGAAATGGCTGTACATGCTTTGCCATCTGGTAGGCGCGGGGACGCTGTTTATGGCAGCCCAGGTAACCACGCCGGGGGCGATGTTCATGGTGATCCTGCTTAACTCGCTGGCCTACATGCCAACGCTTGGGCTGATCAACACCATCTCCTACTACCGCCTGAAATCCAATGATATGGATATCGTGACCGATTTCCCGCCAATCCGTATCTGGGGCACCATCGGCTTTATTATGGCGATGTGGGGCGTGAGCTTCGCAGGCTTCGAACTGAGCCATATGCAGCTCTATATCGGTGCAGCGCTCTCCGTGGTGCTGGCGATCTTCACCCTGACGCTGCCGCATATTCCGGTCTCAAACCAGCAGAAAAACCAGAGCTGGAGTACCATGCTCGGCCTGGACGCGTTCGCGCTGTTCAAAAACAAACGCATGGCGATCTTCTTTATCTTCTCCATGCTGCTGGGAGCTGAGCTGCAGATCACCAACATGTTTGGCAACACCTTCCTGCACAGCTTCGATAACAACCCGCTGTTCTCTGGCAGCTTTATCGTTGAACATGCGTCAGTGATGATGTCCATCTCTCAGATCTCTGAGACGCTGTTCATCCTGACCATCCCGTTCTTCCTGAGCCGCTACGGCATCAAGAACGTGATGCTTATCAGTATCGCGGCGTGGATGTTGCGCTTCGGTCTGTTCGCCTATGGCGACCCAAGCCCGTTCGGTACCGTGCTGCTGGTTCTGTCGATGATTGTTTACGGCTGTGCCTTCGACTTCTTCAACATCTCCGGTTCGGTGTTTGTGGAAAAAGAGGTGAAGCCCGAAATCCGCGCCAGTGCGCAGGGCATGTTCCTGATGATGACCAACGGCTTCGGCTGTATTCTGGGCGGTGTGGTGAGCGGTAAAGTGGTTGAGATGTATACCACTAACGGCATCACCAACTGGCAGCCAGTGTGGCTCATCTTCGCAGCATATTCGCTGGTGCTGTTCTTCGCGTTTATCGCGCTGTTCAAGTACAAGCACGTCCGCGAAGCGCACGGCGCGCAGCCTATCGCGCATTAATCGTTATCCCCTCTCCTTTCAGGAGAGGGGTAATTTTGACAACACCCAACCCACCGACAACAAATCCGCGCTACCGCCAGGACTCAGATTGCGTTCAATCAATGCCTTATCCATTCTAAGCAACGCCTCACGATCCCAGCCGTTCACCAGTAATTCGTGCGCATATCCCTGCGCATAGCGCAGCCCCTCAATGCCACCGCGTGACACCAGATTACTGTCCTGATTGACTGCCATCAGGCGTAACAGCAGGCCGTGAAGTGAATGCCCGTTCCATTGCGCCAGCGCCTTACGCACCGTAGCAAAGCCGCTTTCTGCCTCACCGCGCGCGCCGGTTAAACCGTACTGCTGAAACTGACGCTCTCCCGCCGTCGCCTGTCCGCTGCGGGCGACCAGCTCCCGCGACACCATCCCACTGCAGATGTTACTTACCTCACAGCAGAGGCTTTCTGGGGAGACATTTTTCACACGTCCGGCGGCATAGCACAGTAAACCCAGGGCAAAAATTCCGCCTTTGTGCGTGTTCACTCCGTTCGTCGCGGCATACATCGCCTGTTCGCAGGCCATTCCCATAGGGCGAATAATCCGTAGCTGTTCATCTGCGGGCCTATCTGCATGCGCGTTGCCGAGTTCAGCAAAGCGCGAAAACCACGGCGTAATCGCCGCAATACTGCGGACAAACAGCGCGTGGTCCATATCGCGATGGGAACCGTTATTGAGTTTGTCCACCAGCCCCGGCTTGGGCGTCAGTTCCAGCTCCTGCCACAACGCCGCTTCGGCAAGCGCAGGCACGTCAGCCCGGCGCGGTTTAGTCGCGAGCAAACCAGTCATCGATCATCTTCTCCACGCGAGAAACCACCTGTTCAACGGGATGGTTACGCGAACGGGAACAGGCGTGGGCCGGTTCATCGCAAATCAGACAGCGCCTGAGATTGGTTCCCAGCGACTGGCGCCCAACATGGCCGTGCTGAGGGCAGATCACGTCCAGATCCCACAGCCTGCCGAGCGGGTGCGTTTGCTCCAGCTCCGCACAGTGCGCTTTGATTTCCACCGCCGGATGGGCCACACACCAAAGCGCTTCGGGCCCGGTTGGCAACCACAGCACCTGGCGGTCGAGCACCTGCCAGTGGTTTTCCCACAGCAGTTGATCGCACATCTGTAATGCCACGCCCATGGTATTGCGATAGCGCAGGCTGTCTTTGATTTCTCCTGGCGTAACCAACGTGAGGGAAATCACCGGTTGTTGATAGTGCGTAAGCCAGTCAGCCTGACGCGCTGCGCGGCACTCTTTCGCCGCCAGCAGTTCGTCCAGGCTGACACCCGCCCGCACGGGTGTCGCTAAAGTCATAACTACTCCTTCACCTGTCGAACGGTGTCGATCACGCTGCCATCACGGTAGCGGATCACCCCGACGATCTTGTCGGTAAATTCAATCGGTTTGGGCACGCCCGTCAGGGAAATCGCCCGTTCGTAAAGCGCGTTGATATCCACAACCTTCAGCCCGGCGTCCAGCAGCCGCTCGCGGATCTCCGGGCGCGCCGGGTTGACCGCAATGCCGTGATCGGTAACCAGCACGTCGATGCTTTCGCCCGGCGTGAGGCGCGTGGTGACTCGCTTCACGACCGTCGGAATGCGGCTGCGCAGCAGTGGCGCGACCACAATGGTCAGGTTCGCTGCGGCGGCCACGTCGCAGTGCCCGCCGGAGGCGCCGCGCATCACGCCGTCGGAACCGGTGATAACGTTGACGTTGAAATCAACGTCGATCTCCAGCGCACTGAGGATCACCACGTCGAGCTGGTCGCAGCTTGCCGCCTTACTGCCCGGGTTGGCATAAACGTTGGTGGAGATCTCCACGTGGTTCGGGTTGCGCGCCAGCGATGCTGCTGCCTGGCCGTCAAAGCACTGGGTGTCCAGCAGCTTTTCGATCAGCCCTTTTTCGTGCAGATCCACCAGGCTACCGGTGATGCCGCCGAGCGCAAAACGTGCCTTCACGCCGCTGCGCTCCATCTTCTCTTCCATAAAGCGCGTACAGGCGGTGGCCGCCGCGCCGGAGCCGGTCTGCATCGAGAAGCCTGGTTTGAAGTAGCCGGAGTGCTCAATCACATCGGCCGCATAACGGGCAATCATCAGCTCGCGCGGATTGCTGGTGACGCGCGCCGCGCCGACGCTAATTTTCGCCGGATCGCCCACGCTCTCGACCTGCACAATGTAGTCCACCTGGTCCTGCACCAGACTGGCGGGCATATTGGGGAACGGCACTAGCTCTTCGGTCAGCAGTACTACCTTGCTGGCAAAGTGCGCGTCCACCATGGCGTAGCCAAGCGAGCCGCAGCTCGATTTGCCGTGCGTGCCGTTGGCATTGCCGAACTCATCGCTGCATGGCACGCCAAGAAACGCCACGTCGATGTTCAGCTCGCCGTCCTGCAACAGCTTCACGCGCCCACCGTGGGAGTGAATTTGCACCGGCTCGTCCATCAGGCCGTGAGAGATGGCATCCGCCAGCTTGCCGCGCATTCCGGAAGTATAAATTCGGGTGATCACGCCGCGTTCAATATGTTCAATCAACGCATCGTTGCAGGTCATCAGTGAGCTGGAGGCCAGGGTCAGGTTTTTGAAACCCATCTTCGCCAACAGTGCCACGACGTTATTGATCACCCGGTCGCCTTCGCGAAACGCATGGTGAAACGAAATGGTCATCCCGTCCTGCAAGCCGCTACGTAACACGGCCTCTTCAACAGAAGCACACAGTTTACGGGTATGTTTTTCTTCTGGATTGTTCAGCCACGGCGTCGCGCTGTGGGCGGTATCAAAGGGTTTTAAGTCCCGCAGATGGGGAAAATTCACATGGAGCAGTTCTGTCTGATTCATTATCTCATCCTTAACGACGCACGCCGGAAGCCGCCGCGCGTTCCAGCACCACCTGCGCGTGGTTAATAATCGGTGCATCCACCATTTTGCCATTGAGCGACACCACGCCCAGCCCGTTGCGCTCGCCCTCTTCTGCCGCTTCAATCACCCTTTTGGCGTGATCCACCTCTTCCTGCGTCGGGGCGTAGGCGTTATGCAACAGGTCGATCTGGCGCGGGTTAATCAGCGATTTGCCGTTAAAGCCCATCTTGCGGATCAGATCGACCTCGCGCAGGAACCCGGCCTCGTCGTTAACGTCTGACCACACCACGTCGAAGGCGTCGATGCCTGCCGCACGAGCGGCGTGCAGCACGGCACAGCGGGCGTAGAACAGCTCGGTGCCGTCGCCGCGCTCGGTCTGCATATCCATCACGTAGTCAAAGGCGGCCAGCGCGATACCGATCAAGCGCGGAGAGCTGCGGGCAATTGCCACGGCGTTAATCACACCAATGGCTGACTCTATGGCCGCCATCACACGGGTAGAACCGACCTCGCGCCCGCATTCTTGCTCAATGCGCTCCAGGTGGCCTTCCAGTTCGTAGATGTCATCCGGAGTATCGGTTTTCGGCAGACGGATCACGTCCACGCCAGCCCGCACGGCGGCTTCCAGATCCAGCAAGCCAAACGGCGTGCTCAGCGGGTTAATGCGCACCACGGTTTCGATATCCTGGTACATCGGGTGCTGCAACGCGTGGAACACCAGCATGCGGGCGGTGTCTTTCTCGCGCAGAGCGACGGCGTCTTCAAGGTCAAACATGATGGAGTCAGGACGGTAGATAAACGCGGTTGAGAGCATGGCGGCGTTAGCACCAGGCAGGAACAGCATGCTGCGACGGAGTTTGCTCATTTCAGCGCCCCCCAGTTGATAGCCTGTTCATCCGCAGCACGCAGGAGTGCGCTCTGCAGGCGGGCGCGGATCACGCAGTCCAGCGCCCCTTTATCTTCAATAATGATTAATCCCTGGTGCACGTTCATAGCGCGCAATGTGTCGTTGACCACCTGGCGGATCTGCTCGCCAAACTGCTTAATAACTTCACTGTGGATGACAACCTCCAGCTCGCCGTGAGCGGGAGCGATTTTCACCATCAGGTCGCTGGACTCCTGCGTTCCGGCCAGCGCCTCCCTAACAATTTTCATGATAAATTCCTGGTAATTAAGCGACTTCCGCACTCGCACGGTAATGCGTTTCGAGATGCGCGAAGGTGGAGTCCGGGACAATCTCCCGGATCCGGGAAAACTGCTGTGTCTTGAGTAAGCGGCGTACTTCTGACGCCGAAATAGCGTTACCGGTGGCCTTGATGCGCGGCATCTCCACCACCTCGATATGCGTGGCCAGCAGGTCGTGCAGCGTCTGGTTGTACTGACGGGTGATATCGCAAAATGGCTCCGAGCCAATAAAGCGATGGGTAATCCCCAGCGCCGGGGCGATGAAGTCCCGGAAGATCAGCACGTCGATTTCGCTCCACGCCTGCTGCACTTTGCCGGTCTCCTTCAGGAAATAGGCCGGAAATGTGGCGCGGGAGATGATGTACTGCGAGCCTTCATGCACCACCACGTTCGGCAGATGCGCCACGCCCGCCCGCACCATCTCGATGCGTGCGCTGAAGGGGAAGAACGAGGCGTCTTCGCGCACCACGAACAGATGCAGGGCGTCACACTGCGCTGCCGCCTGCTCCACCAGATGACGATGGCCGAGAGTGAACGGATTGGCGTTCATCACTATCGCGCCAATCTTCTCCCCGCACTTGCGCTTCGCGCGCAGAGATCGGCAGTAGCGCTCAATCCCCTGCGGGGTGTTCTCCATCAGTACGGCGTTGTTGCCGCTCTGCGCAATCGGCCAGAAGCCGCTGCGGGCAAAGCGCTCCCTGTTGCACGGGCGGGTGCAGAGGAAGAGGTGAAAATGGCCGCGCTCCAGCGCCGCATTTTGCACCTCTGCCAGCAGGCGCGCGCTGAGGTTCTCCCCACGAAGCTGCTCGTTTACGGCCACACACTTGATGACGTTTGCGGCGAGTCCGACACAACCCACTAACTGCGTGCCGGACCAGGCTTCGACAAACAGCTCAATGTCGTTGTCCAGGCCAAGGCCGCTGTCTGCCAGCAGGTAACGGATCTGGCTTAAGCGTTCCGG
The DNA here is from genome assembly GCA_023023105.1 of Enterobacter ludwigii. Lineage (NCBI taxonomy): Bacteria > Pseudomonadati > Pseudomonadota > Gammaproteobacteria > Enterobacterales > Enterobacteriaceae > Enterobacter > Enterobacter ludwigii. Next base: position 3,886,772 of record CP083824.1, read on the forward strand.
GTGTTTCGCCACGAGGGTGTGGCGAAAATCAATGGGTTGCGATTGCATACTGCCGCCTTACTTAGTGTGCTACCGCAAGCCCGGTGGCTGGCGCTTCCATGATCACATTGCTCAGATGACCGATATGCTCGATCTCCACCTCAATGCGATCGCCCTCTTTCATAAACAGCGGCGGGTTGCGTTTTTTACCCACACCGCCAGGGGAGCCGGTGATGATCACATCGCCTGGGCTGAGGCGGGTAAAGGTGCTGATGTACTCGATCAGCTCCGCGACCTTGTGGATCATGCTGCTGGTATTGTCCTCCTGCACCATACGGCCGTTCAGCCAGGTGCGGATCGCCAGCTGATGCGGGTCCGGGATCTCATCGGCCGTCGCCATCCATGGGCCAAACGCTCCGGTCTGACGCCAGTTTTTCCCGGCGGTGAACCAGGTGTGCTGCCAGTCGCGGGCGGAACCGTCCATGTAGCAGCTGTAACCTGCAACGTGGCGCAGCGCGTCGTCACGGCTGATGTTCTCCCCGCCTTTGCCGATGATCACCGCCAGCTCGCCTTCATAGTCAAATTCGCTGGAATGGCGCGGTTTCAGTACCGGCTCGTTGTGGCCGGTCTGGGAATCCGGGAAGCGTACAAACAGCGTCGGGGCCGGGTTATGCTGGTCAAACTCCTTGCGCTTATCGGCGTAGTTCATGCCCACGCAGAGGATTTTTTCCGGTTGCTCAATTACCGGTAAGAAGGTGATGGCATTCAGAGGTACATCCACGGCATCGTTCAGATAACGGGTGGCCTGCGCCAGCCCGTTGCCCTGCAACAGCGCTTTAAGGTCGCTGTAGCGGTCGCCCAGACGGCGACCTAAATCAATTACACCTTCGGCCTGCACGATGCCGTAGCTGCGTTTTCCCTGGAATAAAAAGCTTGCGAGTTTCATTGTTCTTTCCTGAAAACTTAAACGAGGAAGTTGCCCAGAATCAGCAGTGAGATAGAGACGTTAATCGCGCCGCCGATACGGGTTGCAATCTGGGCGAATGGCATCAGGCTCATACGGTTGCCTGCGGTCAGGATCGCCACGTCGCCGGTACCGCCCTGGCCGCTCTGGCAGCAGGAGACGATGGCGACATCAATCGGATGCATACCAATCTTTTTACCGACGAAGAAACCGGTCGCCACCAGTGCAGAAACAGTGCTGACGATGACTAACAGGTTGCTCACTGTGAACGCGGCCACCAGCTCATGCCACGGGGTGATCGCCACGCCAACGGCGAAGAGAATCGGGTAAGTCACTGAGGTCTGGAAGAATTTGTAGACCACCTGAGAACCTTCCAGCAGACGCGGGGAAGCACCGTTGCACAGCTTCACCAGTACCGCCATAAACAGCATGCCAACCGGTGCGGGCAGACCAATCAGTTTGTGACCGAGCATCCCCAGCATGTAGAGCAGTACCGCCAGCAGCGCGCCAGAAGCAATCGTGGTGACATCCGCTTTACCGGAGAAGGCAGGTTGAGAGACGGAGGTATCCGCATTGGCGCGGTTTGGCATCAGTTGGCCTTCACCGGTCAGGTGTGGGTAGCGTTTACCCAGTTGGTTAAGGCAGCCGGAGATAATGATCGCCGTCAGACCACCGAGCATCACCATCGGCAACACGCGACCGAGCGCCACGCCCTGGTCCATATGCAACAGGGTGGCATAACCGATAGAGAGCGGGATCGCCCCTTCCCCAACGCCGCCCGCCATAATCGGTAGAATGATAAAGAAGAAGATCTGGAATGGCTCAAGACCCAGCGCCAGACCGACCCCCATTCCCACCAGCATGCCGACGATTTCGCCGCACAGCATCGGGAAGAAGATGCGCAGGAAGCCCTGAATCAGTACCGTGCGGTTCATACTCATGATGCTGCCGACAATGATGCAGCAGATGTAGAGATAGAGAATGTTGGTAGATTTGTAGAACTTGGTCGTGGACTCGACCACCACATCCGGCAGCAGGCCGTAATAGACCAGCGCGGAAGGGATAAAGGTGGCGCAAATCGCCGCCGCGCCCAGCTTGCCGACAATCGGCAGGCGTTTGCCAAACTCGCCGCAGGCAAAGCCAAAGAAAGCCAGCGTCGCCACCATTACCACGATATCACTCGGCAGTTTCCCGCCCAGACAATCAATCGCAATCAGCGCACCCGCCAGAACGAACAGCGGCAGAGGAATAATCCCCACTTTCCAGGTATCCATAATATGCCACCAGCGCTCTTTGAGCGAAGGTCGCTGAATTTCAATCGGGTCGTGGGTAACAGAGAAAGAATCGTCAGTTGTGCTCATAATAAGCCCCTTAGTTATTTTGTGTATTCAGCTTAGAGTCACAAAGGCTTACTTTATGTGAGGGATGGCATATTAAAAGCGAAGTTTTAATGGCAGCTATGGTTTTAATGGTTTCTTTTATTTAATGTGATTTACACCTTATTTATTATCGTGGTTTTTATGGTTTCTTTTCCGATTTGAACAAACAAATAACATTTTTTTGCGCGCTCTAAAGCGCATAAGTCTTCCGGATAAATCTTTTATAGCCCCTGCTGTGCAAGGGATCACAAGTTTTCGGCAAAGCGGTCATCCACTCGAGAAAAGATGATATATTGGCTTTCTTTGTTGCTACCTCGCGTGATAGTTATGAAAGTATCTTTCCAGATCAAGCTGTTTATTTCGCTGGTTGCCTTTTTCTCAGTACTTTTTGCGTTACTGGGCGGATATTATTATGTCGACGTCGGTAAACAGCTTTATCAGGAAATGAGTGCGCGAGCCAAAATACAGGCAGAAGAAATTGCGATTATTCCTACATTACGTGATGAAGTTGAACAAAAAGATATCAAAAGCATTCACGACTTTATGCAGAAAATAGCTTCACACAGTGACGCCAGCTTTATTGTGATTGGAGATAATAAGGGACAGCACCTTTTTCATTCCGTTTTTGCTGACAGAGTTGGTACTACGCTGGTTGGCGGAGACAACGAAGCCGTTTTGCAGGGAAAAAGTACCACCACCATCCGTAAAGGAGGGTTGGGCATTTCGTTACGCAGTAAAGCCCCCATTTTCAACGATGCCGGGCAGGTAGTGGGCATTGTTTCGGTAGGCTATCTCACCAGCTACCTTGAGACCGTTACCGTCAGTAAAGTCGTCAATATCCTGATTGCCGCCGTGCTGTTGCTGATAGCCCTCTTCATCTTCTCCTGGTTCTTTACCCGCAGCATTAAGAAGCAGATTTTCTCCCTCGAACCGCGAGAGATCGGCCTGCTGGTGCGCCAGCAAAAGGCGATGATGGAGTCTATTTATGAAGGGGTGATTGCCATTGACGATCGGCGGCGCATTGAAGTGATCAACCAGGCAGCGCGCAAACTGCTGGGTCTGAGCCAGCCGGCCCGCGAGCTGCGCGGACAGCTGATAAGCCAGGTGATCGATCCGGTCCCGTTCTTCGACACCCAGACGATGCTGGCGAAAGATACCCACGACGAGATTTGCCGTTTTAACGATCTCACGGTGATTGCCAGCCGGGTGCACATCATGCTTGAGGGGTCGCTGCAGGGTTGGGTGATCACGTTCCGCGATCGCAATGAAATAGACTCGCTTAGCGCCCAGCTCAGCCAGGTAAAACGCTATGTAGATAACCTGCGCATTATGCGCCACGAGCAGTTAAACCGGATGACGACCTTGTCCGGCCTGCTGCATATGGGACGCTATGAAGAGGCGATTGGCTACATTCAGGCGCAGTCTGAACACGCCCAGGAGTTGCTGGACTTTATCTCCTCTCGCTTCAGCTCTCCAACTCTGTGCGGTCTGCTGCTGGGGAAAGCCGCCCGCGCGCGGGAGAAAGGTGTCGAACTGAGTTTCGACCCGGCCTGTCGACTGGACAGACAGTTCCTGCCCCTTGGGGAGCAAGAGCTGATTTCAATTATTGGTAACCTGCTGGATAACGCCATTGAAGCGACGCAGCGGTCGCCACTGCCCCACGCGCCGGTGGAGGTACTGATTAAGCTCAGCGAACAGGAGCTGATTATTGAAGTGGCGGACCAGGGCGTGGGCATTCAACCGGAGATCCGTGACAGGATATTTGAACGCGGTATCACCACCAAAACGCGCGGCGATCATGGGATTGGCCTGTATCTGATCGAAAGCTATGTTACGCAGGCTGGCGGCGCGATAGAAGTTGCCGATAATACCCCGCGCGGCGCCATTTTCTCCTTGTTTATCCCGGCCACGGGAACCGCCCGGCAACTGGAAAACACCGACTATGCGACATGAACTTATCGACGTACTGATTGTGGAAGACGAGAACGAGCTGGCGCAGCTGCACGCGGAGCTGATAGGCAAGCATCCGCGTCTGAGGCTGGTGGGCATTGCCTCGTCGCTGGCTGCAGCCCAGGCAGAGCTTGAAAGCAAACAGCCGCAGCTCGTGCTGCTGGATAACTATCTGCCTGATGGCAAAGGTATCTCGCTTATCAATAACCCCATGCTCGCCCGTGCCAACTGCTCGGTGATTTTCATCACCGCCGCCAGCGATATGGACACCTGCAGCCAGGCGATTCGTAATGGCGCGTTCGACTACATCCTCAAACCCGTCTCCTGGAAGCGGCTCAGCCAGTCGCTGGAGCGGTTTGTCCAATTCGCCGAGCAACAGCGCGTCTGGAAGATTGTCGACCAGCAAAACGTGGATTCGCTGTATCAGCTACAGGCGAAAAACTACCGCCAGGACAACGGCAGCAAAGGCATTGAGGAAAATACGCTGGCGCGGGTGCAGGCGCTGTTTAACGATCAGGCCACACACTGTTTTTCAGTCGATGAGGTGGTACAGGAAACCGGGTTAAGTAAAACTACTACCCGGCGCTATCTGGAGCACTGTGTGGAAGCGGGGTTTCTGACGGTGGAGATGCTGTACGGCAAGATTGGGCATCCGAGGAGGATGTACAGGCGTAGTGCGGTTTGATGAAATGTGCCCTCTCCCACAGGGAGAGGGCAACAGCCTGCACTATCTCAACACATACCCATACAGCCGCTTGATCCCATCGGCATCCTTCTCGCTGTACACACCCTGAAGTTCCGGCGAGAAGCCCGGCAGCAGGTTAATGCCCTCCTCCAGCGCCAGGAAGTAACGCTGTACCGCCCCGCCCCAGATTTCACCCGGTACCACGCACAGTACGCCTGGCGGGTATGGCAGCGCCCCTTCGGCAGCAATGCGTCCTTCTGCATCTCGTATGCGCACCAGCTCTACGTTACCGCGAATATACGCCTGGTTGGCATCCTGCGGATTCATCACCACCTCCGGCAGGCTCTCCTTGCGGAACATCGCCTTCTGCAAATCCTTCACGTCGAAGCTGACGTAGAGATCGTGCATCTCCTGACACAGCTGTCGGAGCGTATAATCCCGATAGCGCACCGGGTATTTCTGGAAGATCGTCGGCAGCACGTCAGCCAGCGGCGTATCGTCTTCGATATGCTGTTCAAACTGCCCCAGCATCGCCACCAGCTGCGCCAGCTTCTCGCTGCTTTCGGCGGGCGTCAGCAGGAACAGGATCGAGTTGAGATCGCATTTCTCCGGCACGATACCGTTTTCACGCAGGTAGTGTGCCAGAATCGTCGCCGGGATCCCGAAATCCGTGTACTCCCCCGTTTCGGCATCAATGCCCGGCGTGGTCAGCAGCAGCTTGCACGGGTCGACAAAGTACTGCTCGCTGGCATACCCCTCAAACCCGTGCCATTTGGCACCCGGCTCAAAGCTGAAGAAGCGCAGCTCACTGGCGATGGCATGCGTCGGATGATCCTGCCACGGCCGCCCCGCCACCACTGGTGGGATAAACGGTTTGATCATATGACAGTTGGCAATGATTGCCTTGCGCGCTTCAATACCCAGCTCGACGCACTCCGCCCACAGCCTGCGTCCGCTTTCCCCTTCGTGGATCTTGGCATTCACATCCAGCGCTGCGAACAGCGGATAAAATGGACTGGTGGAGGCATGCAGCATAAACGCATTGTTCAGCCGCTTGTGCGGACAGAAACGTGCCTGGCCGCGGATATGGTTATCCTTTTTATGGATCTGAGAGGTTTGCGAGAACCCGGCCTGCTGTTTATGCACCGACTGGGTCACGAAAATGCCCGGATCGTTCTCGTTCAGCTCCAGTAACAGCGGGGATGATTCCGCCATCATCGGAATAAATTGCTCGTAGCCCACCCAGGCCGAGTCAAAAAGGATGTAGTCACACAGATGACCGATCTTGTCGATCACCTGACGGGCGTTGTAGATCGTCCCATCGTAGGTGCCAAGCTGAATGATCGCCAGGCGGAATGGACGCGCCTCGTCGGCTTTCTCCGGAGCCGCCTCGCGGATCAGGTCCCGCAAATAAGCGTCATTAAAGCAGTGCTCGTCAATCCCGCCAATAAAACCAAACGGGTTACGTGCAGCCTCCAGATAAACCGGCGTGGCCCCCGCCTGGATCAGCGCCCCGTGGTGGTTAGATTTATGGTTGTTGCGATCAAAAAGCACCAGGTCGCCGCGGGTCAACAGCGCGTTGGTCACGACCTTGTTGGCCGCCGACGTACCGTTCAGCACAAAGTAGGTTTTATCCGCGTTGAACACTTTTGCCGCGAACTTTTGCGCGTGCTTAGCGGACCCTTCGTGGATCAAAAGATCGCCCAGTTTCACATCAGCATTGCACATATCGGCGCGGAACACGTTCTCCCCGAAGAAATCATAGAACTGCCGCCCTGCTGGGTGTTTTTTGAAAAATGCACCGTGCTGGTGTCCCGGGCAGGCAAAGGTGCTGTTGCCCATTTCCACATACTGGCTCAGGGTGTCGAAAAAGGGTGGCAACAGATTCTCTTCGTAACGGCTGGCTGCAGTTTCGAGTTCCAGAAACTCCTGAGCTTTTCCCGAGATAACCGCGGCCGCGCCATCCAGCACTTCCATTGGCTCTTGCGAGAAAATGAACACCGGTAACTGAAAGCCCGTACGTTTCAACAACGCAAGAATGCCGCTGCGACTGTCAGCCGTCGAAATAACGACTGCCGCCACATCGGTGAAATCAGTATTGTCCAGCGTCACCTTTTCACGGTGCGTAGACACAGAAGAGAGCAGCTCGCGGCTGACGGCGATTTTCATGGTTTTCATAAGCGCAGTTACCCTCACCGAGTGGTGAGACAGGGAGGAGAAAATTCGCGCAATAATGTCACCTTTTATTTTCAGGTGCAAGAAGGAATCATTATGCATTAAACCACCCAAAGCCAAGCGTAATGCAGCACTAACATGTCATAATCATGCAATACCAATGATTAAGTAACAGGAGTTAAGCGTGGTTATCGGGCCATTTATCAATGCGGGAGCCGTATTGCTGGGCGGTGTTCTCGGCGCAGTGTTGAGTCAGCGGTTGCCGGAGCGTATTCGCTCATCTATGCCTTCTATATTCGGTCTGGCGTCGTCAGGGATTGGCATTCTGCTGGTGATCAAATGCGCCAACCTGCCGGTGATGGTGCTGGCGACCCTGCTCGGCGCGCTGATTGGCGAATTCTGCTATCTGGAAAAAGGCATTAACAGTGCGGTGAGTAGAGCCAAAAACCTGATTTCCCGACCAGGCGGCAAAGCGAAACACGGCACGCACGAGTCGTTTATTCAGAACTATGTAGCAATCATTATTCTGTTTTGCGCCAGCGGTACGGGGATTTTTGGTTCGATGCAGGAAGGGATGACTGGCGACCCGAGCATATTGATTGCGAAAGCGTTTCTCGATTTCTTCACCGCCACCATTTTCGCCACTACCCTTGGCGTCGCCGTTGCGGTGATTTGCGTCCCGATGCTGATAATCCAGCTGGCGCTCGCCACCTGCGCCACATTGATTCTCCCGCTGACAACGCCGGCGATGATGGCCGATTTCACTGCCGTTGGCGGACTGCTCCTGCTGGCAACCGGGTTGCGCATCTGCGGAATTAAGATGTTTGCCGTGGTGAATATGCTGCCTGCACTATTGATCGCCATGCCGCTCTCTGCGCTCTGGACGCACCTTTTCGCTTAAGTTTGCGGCGAAATGGTGAGAGATTGCGCAGTCTGTAACGAAAACAACAAATTTCGTTGACGACCGGGGGCAGATCGGGTTTAATGCGCCCCGTTGCCCGGATAGCTCAGTCGGTAGAGCAGGGGATTGAAAATCCCCGTGTCCTTGGTTCGATTCCGAGTCCGGGCACCAAATTCAGTATTAACGGACGTCGAAAGACGTCCGTTTTTCGTTTTAAGCCCCATCATCGCTTTCATTATCGTCGCAACCACCAGAATCATTTCATCCCGAGTTACCCGATCTTTTTCTGCAGTGCTTTCCACTTTGCTAATCATGTCTTCGACAATTCTACTTCTCCTGCAGTGCCTCCTTTCTGTTTGCCAAACCGAAGCTGTCATCACCTTTTTAAGGCGTTACAGGGGGAGATTTTTGCTCCGCAAATAACTGAGTCACCCCGTTCAAATGACGCTGAATTTGCTGTTGCGTAACCAGTGCGGCATCGCCCTGCTGGCCCTGCATCACACGTAGTTGCTCCTCCAGAGGGATCGTCTGGCTAAAGCTGTTCATCATCTGGTAGACGCTGGATTTCAGTTCGCTGACGGTGATGTATTTGCCTTTCTGTCCGTCCAGCGTATTGAGCCTGTCGGCCAACACCTGAAGTTGCTGCATGCCTTCATGCCAGCCAGTTAATGCGCTTGCAGAGAGTTTGTTTTCGGCCTGTCGTTGTTGCCACTTCTGCTGTAGTTCAGCGACTTCGGGTTTCTGGGGCCACAGCACTTTTGCCTGTGCCAGCAACCCATTGCCATACTGATATATCCAGTCAGGAGGAAGTGCGGCCAGACTGTCCAGCTGCAATGATGCATTTTTCAGCCAGCCTGTAGGGTCAAGTTTGTCTTTATCAGATTGCTGAAGTGTCTGCACTTGAGCACTGCTCAGCGCCTGAGGAAGAGGAGCCACCGAAGCTGCAAGCGCATCCGTAGCCTCATCTACCCTGGATATATAGTGCCAGCCAGTGAGTGCAATAGAACTCAACACCAATGCGGAACAGACCCCCGCCAGAAACACCGGCCAGCGCTTCGGCTGCGGTGTTGCCGCATGCACGACCTGCACATTCAACTCTGGCTCAGGACGAATAACGTACACCAGGCGGCTGGCAGAAGAGGGTTTTTCCAGGGCCGATTCCGCGACCAGCGCCTGTGGTGGCAGCGTCACCGCCTGCAGTCCACTGTCTTGTGCCGAGCTGTTTTCAAGACGTGTCAACGCACCTTGTATCTGCTGCATCAGCGGCGCAGTCAGGCAGACATGTTTCAGCTCCTGACGCACCAAAATATCATTGATGGATCGTAGCAGCCCTTCTGTCTGCACTAGCGCAGACAAATCACCATGATCGAGTGAAAATGTGCGAAAAAGCTTCTGCAAGCGCTGCAAAAGCCCGTTGAGGATTTCTGCGCGAGCATGAATCGGTTGCGGCCAGAACTGCGCCCATTGATGGCTCAGCAGGGCATTCAGGATAGCCAGCCCTTCATTCAGGCCATTGATACGGGCCAGGTGGCTACGTGCAAGCGTATACCACGCACCGGTTTGTAACTCGACGCCATTTAGCTCAAATAATGAGAGCGATAGCGCCTCCACCTGCGACCAGTTCACGTCGGGACGTGCCGGATGGGTGAGTTTGGCCATCTCATCGCGCAGCGCAATAAAATCAGGTAGCTGACGTGGGTCACTGCCGGTTTTCACCGGGCGAGGTTGAACATCGTGCATAGTGGTTCCATCCCTGAGGATAAGCAGAAAGCGAGGTTTACTCTGGTAGCAGTACGCTAATCATGTCGAAAAATGCATTTTCACTGAATACCGTTCGGGGAGCCGCCGGGCGGCCAAATGTACTGAATGACCAGTTCGCATCCTCTCCCGAACGCATAAACAGGCGGTATAACGGCGTAATGCGACCGTCACTGCATAGCGTCACTTCGATCCCCCCCGTCACACCCTGCCCGTACAAAAACACAGGGGTAAATTTCACCAATCGGTTTCCATAACGCAAAGCAATAGCGGGGACGGTGAAGGAATGGTTGCCCGCAAAGGCGTCGAGAACCGACACCGGCATCGCTTCAATGCTGATGCCCATCCCGCTGAGCCAGCTTTCCATTGTTTCCTGAAGCTGGTTCATTCGCTCACAAAACTCGGCAATATCGGCCTGACTTTTGCTGTCAAAAACGCGGCTGCGGGGCTGCTCCTGCAGTTTTTTCATAAATCGTGCTTTGGCTGACATACTTTCCCTGTGGTTTTCGTCAGATAAATGAGCCCTGTATATGGGATTTGGTATCGAGATAATTCTGCTGTTTGAGGTGGCGAATCAGCACTCGCCCTTCCGGCATAAACTCCGTGCCGTAGCGGACAAGGCCGATGCCTTTTAGCTCGGCATCAATGGCGTAACGCAATTCGCCGGGGATTTCCTGGTCAAGCAGAATGACATTGATACTTTTCAGGCGCGGTTCGTATTTGAGTAGCACCCCGGAGAAGATCTGCAGCAACTGGTGTGCGGTACCCGGCATCCCCTGCAGAATTTTGGTCAAATCAGGCAGACCATAGTCTGGCAGATGCGCCAGCGTGCCGGTACGACAGTTGAGGATCCGCTGCATGTTATCGAGCACGGACAAAATCACCTGATTTTGCTCGCTGACCTGATGGAGGTCGAGGCCTCCGGTGAAGTTGCCGGTCAGCATTTCATACAATGAAGGTGTGTTGTGTCCCTGGGGCATCAGTCGTCCTTGAGAGGTTGCAGCGTCAGATGATTGTTACCGGCTTCCAGAATGCGCGGCTTATCCGGGTCAAGTTCTTCACGCCCCATCACCAGCTTCCAGGTGTTGTTGACCATGTCCGGGTGACGGAACAGACCCACCACCGCCACAAACTGTGCATCGGCCTCCATCGGCATATTCAGGTTAGCATCACCGCCCGGCTTAACCACCACATCACGACTCGCCAGCAGGTCAGCTTTCAGAATGGTCTCCCCGTCTTTCAGCAACTGCTGGTAGATCGTTTTGTCGAAGGTTTTGCGGTCTTTCAACTGGTAGATACGGACCACCACCGGCTCAGACAGCGAGTTACTCTCGCGGGAATCGGTGTTCAGCGCTTCACGGGCGGTGAAATCGAGGTGCAACACCTTAATCTTTTTGTAGAACACGGCGTTAAATGCTGATTTGGTGCCATCGGTAACGCTCTGCGTCACCCCGCAGCCTGCCAGGCTGAATGCCAGCAGGGGTAACAGCCAGCGCGCTTTTTTAGTTAAACTTGTACGTAACACGTCGGTTTCCTTGTTGTGGTTTCGCAGGCTCCAGCCCGGTGTAGTAACCCAGTTCGGTCGTAAAGGTCTGAGGGATATCATCCGGGAGATCATCCCCCTCCACACCCAGTACGCCGTTCATGCCCAACCAGAAAGGACCATTGCCGAGCGGTGGAGCGGCCAGCAGTCGGGTCCGGGTAGTCAGGGTGATTTTTGCCTTAAAGCGCCAGCCCAGATACACCCGCAGCATCACCAGAAAGTCCTGATACAGCAGACTGTCCGGCTTCCACCCCTGCGCTTCATGTTCGTTATCCGTCTTGAGTGCAATCAGCAGTTGGCTGCTGGCATCCATTGCTTCGTCACCGAGCGGCGTATTGCCGTCCAGCAGAAAATCATCATCGTCATAAAAGCCCAGAGGCCGACTGACCTCGACCGGACGCAGACAGTAAGGACTAACCCTGACGGAGGTCTCCGGGGCCAGCAGGGTCACCAGCGCCTGCATCCCCTCCTGGGTTTTTCCCGGCTGGCGCAGCACACCCAGCAGCGCCAGAAAACGGGATACCGGGGTGGCAATCTGTTCTGCGGTGCCCGGAATGCCCAGCCCCACCAAACCCAGCAACGACTGCGAAATGCTGTCAGTCCCGCCAGGCTCGAATGTGGCCGGGTAGGAATATTTTCGCCATATGCGATAAAACTGCGTCAGGATGCGGTGGCTGAAGATATCCAGAAAGCCCTGTAGCGCCTCATGCCCTTCCCGACGCTGGGCGATGTCGTCGAGATAGGCGGTTGGCAGCGGCGAATCCACGCCGTACATCCCCATAAACGTGGCGCGGATGAGCGGTGGTTTACTGTCATCCTCTTCGTCATACTCAACGGATTTGAGTTCGCTCGCCGGAAAGCCCATTCCGGGATGGGGTGCAAATCGCACCGGGTCATCACCAGGATGGCTGGTTGAGCCCATCAGCGGCCGGTCCGGATTCAGTTTCTCCAGCAGTTGGCAGAAACGGTAAAAGTTTATCCGGTTAAGATCAGCCTCCAGCCTCGGAGTCAGCCGGGAATACGGCGGTTGTGCTTCTCTTCCCATTCCAGGCGCTCTCCAGTCGGTTGCAGGATAATAATCAGGCGGTTAAACAGATAGATATCGGTATATAGCGCGAAGAAGCGGCTCAGCATCTCGCCAAACAGGCAGATGTCGCCGCGTCCGGCAAAGCCGTGGCTGTCCAGCGTCACTTCAATCTGCACGCCGCGCACCAGGTATCCCTGCTCGAAGCGCTCGGTTTCACTGTGTTTCACATCAATGATGGCTTCCAGACGACGGCGGTTCATCTCGCTGTCGGTCCACTCGTACAGCGCCAGGGTTCCGCGTAACACTTCCGCGTTGTCCATCATCGACAGGAAGCCGCTGCCAAGATGACTCAGCACGCGCCAGTGAAAACGATCCTGTGCCGGGGGATAACAGGGTAACGTCGGCGCACACAGGTTACGGACGGCAATACTGGTCGAGGTGGTTTTCATTAGCGTATCAAGCACAGTGCTCTGCAGCGCACGGCGAGGTAGCTGTCCGTTGGTGCCCGTGAGCGTCAGCGACAGGCTTTCATCCTCCGGCACCGTGTGGTTAGTGGCGATGTAAGCGCTTGCTGACTTGTGCGAGCTTCATCTCAATGATGGTGCGCATAGCCGCTTCCGCCAGCGGGCGGTAAATCACGGTCTGAAAGCGGGCAAGCAGCGCCGGCTGGAAGTGGTCTCGCAGTATCGGACGCAGCAGTTCGTGGAGATCGCCTTCGGTGGCCTCCGGCTGTTCGTCGAGCAACTGCATCAGGTGGTAGCTGCCAAGATTCGAGGTCATCAGAATGACGGTGTTACGGAAGTCGATTTCTCGGCCTTCGCCATCACGCATAAAACCGCGATCGAACACCTGGTAGAACAGGTTCATGACGTCTCGGTGCGCCTTTTCCACTTCATCGAGCAGTACCACGCTGTAAGGGCGCTTACGCACCGCTTCAGTGAGAATCCCGCCCTGTCCGTAACCGACGTAACCCGGAGGCGAGCCCTTCAACTGGGAAACAGTGTGCGGCTCCTGGTACTCGGACAGGTTGATGGTAATCAGCGATTTTTCACCGCCGTACATCACGTCTGCCAGTGCAAGCGCGGTTTCAGTCTTACCGACGCCACTCGGGCCAACCAGCAGGAACACGCCCTGCGGACCGTTCTCGGACGTAAGCCCGGTTTTCGCCGCACGCAAGCGCTGGGCGATGGCGGTCAGCGCCACATCCTGCCCAACTACGCGCTTGCCGATTTCGTTTTCCAGAGTTAACAGCTCAGTTTGCTCGTCCTTCATCAGCGAGGAGAGTGGTACGCCCGTCCAGTCTGCAATCACGGTGGCAACGGTGCGTACGTCCACATCAACGGAGAGCAGCGGGTTGCTGCGCTGCATTTGATTGAGTTCCTGTTGCAGCGCGTGGGTCTCGCTCTGGCGGGAGATGTCCTGGCGGCATTCCAGCAGTTGTTCGGTGAGTTTCAACTCCTGACCGTACTGGGTTTCCAGTTCGTCGAGCCCGACGATAAGGTCGTTCTCTTCCTGCTCGATGGCGGTCAGGCGTTCACCGTGGCACTGATTGCCGACCGCAATATCTTCCAGCAGCGCCTGCTTCTCCATTTCAAGAGAGGTAATCTGCGCGCGAATGCGGGTCAGTTGTTCCGGCATAGTGTCGAGGCTCATACGCACGCGCGCAGCGGCGGTGTCCAGCAGATCAACTGCTTTGTCCGGCAACTGGCGGCCGGTCAGGTAGCGACGGGAGAGCGTGACCGCGGCACGGACCGCATCGTCTGTGATATGCACGTTGTGATGTTCGGCGTAGCGAGATTTCAGGCCGCGCAACATCAGGCAAGCAGTGTCATCGTCCGGCTCGTCTACCAATGTCTTTGATGGCCGCGACATCTTCCATGGTATCTTTCAGGAAGAATTTCGGACCTGCAGAGCCGATAAACGGCATATGCGCGGCAGCTGAGACTTTCGAGATGTTACGCAACAGGGCAACGTCCTGTGCAGACGCGTCAAATTCGTATGCGGAAATCAGCGCAGCAATAGGCTCTCCACCCGGCGTGTCATACTCATCAATGTATGTCTGTTTATATAATCCGCTCTGGATAATTTCCGGGCTGTCTTCGAAGTCCTGACGCAGATCTTCTTTAGACATATCAAGCAGTTCGACTTTCACGTTCTGGCGGAAATCGGTTTTGTCGACAAGGGATTTAACGCCGCGCCACAGACTTTCTACCGCCTGAAAGTCTTCATGGTGCATGACAGCGTCAAGCTGACGGCTAATCTGGTAGTCCAGCTCTGCGATATGATGGTCAATCAGGTTTTTGTCGAGTTTTTCAACTTTTGATCCCGATTTTGTCAGGCACTCCAGAAACACCTGCATTCCCGCCGTTAAACGCTCATCCGCAGTCGCATCCGACATCGCCTGCGCGTCCTGCCAGATATCCAGTGCACTCAGTTCAGACACCGGGTTCAGATTGATTTTCTCAAACAGAGACGCGTAAACCCCACCAGCTGCAGGACGTTCAAGCACCACACTCTCGCCACCAGCGGCATTCTCATTTTTTACAGACATCAACATCTTCCTTATTAATCCGTTTAAACAACGTGACCGTTATGGCTGTTTCGGAGCCAGAGCTGACAGCTCAGTTCTGAGTTCTGCGCTTAATTCCGGGTCGAGGAGAATTTTTTCCAGCTCCTTTCGGAATGCCTGGTTATCCAGCAGGTTTGCTTTTAAATCACGCAGCAAATTACGCATGGACAGCATCGCCTTCAGCTGTGGAATTTGTCGTGAGACCTGTTCCGGTGTGAAATCCTTCATGCTCTGGAATGTCAGACTGATATTGTCTTCACTGCCATCACCGGCAAGCGTGTTTTTCACGGTCAGATTTACTTTTGGGGAATATTCGGAAAGCACAGAGTCAAAGTTATTTTTGTTGAGATTAACTTTTTTACGCTCGGATAATGACGCGGACTCCTGGCCATGACTGAAATCGCCAGCTACCAGTAATTTCAGAGGAAGCTCCGTTTTCTTGCTCGCGCCACCGGTATGCAGATCCAGTTTTAGATTAATACGTGCCTTAGGAATTTCGGATTGATAGGAAGAGTTAGACATAGCTGTCCCTGTTCTATGGAGTTATAAATACGATCAATACCAGCGAGAATTTAATAAGAATGGCAAACCCAGCCAGAACATCTTCCTGGTTCACATAATCCGACGAGAATCAAAATCCCGGAGTTAAAAGCGAGCGCATTCTATTCACCAGCATGTCGACACTGTATTTTGGGTATTTCTCTGAAATAAAAAATTTCGGATAAGACCCACTAGCGGTGAGTGTAGGAACGTTCCCTACGGGACTGGAAATGAAAATATGTAACAGAAAGTTACAGATTAAAATTTAACAAAAAAAAGATCATCATTCTGATTTATAAGAATTTTCTTTAAGACATCCATGTAAACCCCATGGGATAAGGCTGCTTAGTAAGCGCTCAATTTAACTTAGGGATGAAATCGAGCAAAATCTCACCTAACTCGTGAAATATCTGATTTTGTACTTTTTTAAAAAAATGAGAGATTGGAAGGGAATGAGCATGTTTAAAATAGCATGCACACCCAGCATGGCGTGCAACATTAATTCATTTACAAGATCATTTAACACACACGAAATTATTCACAAAAAATATATATCAGTAGTCCACTACAGAAGAGTATCGAAAAAAATATAAGATAATTACCGCTGTGAGCAATGCAATCACGCTCCGGCGATGCGTTTGAATTCACCTTACTCTGACCCACCGCCATCCAATAGCCATTGTCGCCGCCACAATCGTCACTCCCGCCGCCACATGCAGCAGAAAATCCAATGGATGTACCTCCACCGGATGGCAAAATGACAGTAACGTCAGCGCCATACAGGACACCCCCGCTCCAGCGATAGCTAGCGTGCGCAACGGATACAACGTCCGCGTTCTGCGTAAATACGCGATCACAATCGCGACCATTGGTGTGCTGACCGCCATCATAAACAGATAGCAATTCACCTCGTCGGGATGATGGGCCTGAATATGCGTCCGTCCGAGGCTTAACACCACGCCCCCCAGCCAGAGTGCAATCAACGGTGCGAACCCTTTCCAGCCCAACAGCTTACGCCCGGCAATACTCAGCAGAAACGCATTGCGAATGGCCAGTGTCCCCATGACAAATGCCAGAATAAGCTGAAACGCCGCCAGTATTGCGCCGGATTGCGTCCAGTCCGTTGCCACACGCTGAAATACCAGACTGCTTAACCAGCCACACGGCAGTGCCATCAGCAGCCACGCGACAACGCGTCGGTTGCTTGCCCAGGGCCGACGTATCGGACTGGCATCCTGACTGAGTTTTGCAATTAAAAGATTATGATCGGCCATGGTTCGCTCCCATCCGGCGAAGGTTGGTTAGTGCTCTGTGTAGTAACGATTTCACGGCAGCAATGCTTAAATTATGACGAGCAGCAGCCTCCGCAAGACTCATTTCCTGTAGATGGATATGCTCCACAATCTGGCGCTGACGCGAAGGAAGCTGGTCTAATATCATCGCCAACTCTTCTTCCCTTTCTTCATCTTCCGGGGTGTTGTCAGAGACCTCCTCTGCAATCTGCCCATCATCCGTTTCACGTAGCCAGTGATGGCCACGCCTGCGTAATGCGTCAACGGTTCTGGCCCGGGCGATAGCCATCAACCAGGGCAAAAAAGGACAGACAGGATCGTAGGTATGCCGCACCCGGTGAACCGTTAACAGGACGTCCTGAATAACGTCGTCCACCAGCACGCTGTCGGAAATCTGCTTGCGAACAATCGCCCGGATCACCGGGACGATAGCCCGCAACAACTGTGTATAAGCCTCGCGTTCGCCCGCCTGAGCGCGAGCCATTAGCGCGGGCCAGGCTTCACGCGGCGCTAAACCGCTATCCATTTTTCGCCATGGCAGTTACCTCATGCTTTTTTACCGGATGCCTGATTCAGGGCGTTAACGACAATTGAGGGCGTCAGAACCTGAGGAAGCACTTTCGGTGCGCTACCATCTGCAGGGTAAACCACGTAGAGAGGTAACCCACCCTGCCCGAAGGTGTTCATCGCATCATCAATATCGGCGTTAAACCTGGTGGAATCCGCCACCATATAGACCGTTCCCGTTTCGGCCAGGGCCTGTTTCACCGCCGCGGTTGAGAGTGACGTTCGCTCGTTCACCTGGCAGGTGATACACCACGACGCCGTAAAATCCACAAAAATGGCTTTGCCATGCCCGCGCATCTTTTCTACCGTCTGCGGTGACCACGTTACCCGCGTGATGTTTTCTGCGCTCAGCACTTCCGGCTGAGAGGACTGGGTGTGCATCACACCCGGTAGCGGGCCGATAGCCGCAATCAACAGCACCGCGGTGACCGCCAACAGCACTTTATAGGGCTGACCGGTATAGCGTCTGCGCTGTGCCATACCGTACAACCACGCCGCAAAGCTCACCACCACCGCACTCGCAAGCAGAGCCGCCAACGCCGTCGTACCTGCCTGCTGTGTAAGTACCCACACCAGCCAGGCAAAGGCACCGAGCATTGGGAATGCCAGACCATGCTTAAGGATATCCATCCAGGCACCTGGTCGGGGCAAGCGTTCGGCAATAGCCGGAAAGAGTGAGATCAGAGTAAACGGTGCCGCGAACCCGAGTGCCAGCGCGAGAAAAATACCCAGCGAAACGGCCGGAGTCTGCACCAGCGCATACCCTACCGCCCCGGCCATAAAGGGCGCTGAGCACGGTGTCGCGACCACAATCGCCAGCGCACCGGTTAATGCTGAGCGGGTAAACGCGCCGCGCCCGACCGAGATTTCCCCTGCTCGTTGAAGCGATAGCCCCACCTCAAACACACCGAGCAGGTTCAGTGACGCCCCCAGAATAACCAGCGCCAGTGCAGCAATGACCAGCGGAGACTGAAGCTGGAACCCCCAGCCAACAGCCATTCCACCCGCCCGCAGCGCCAGCAGTACGCCTGCTAAGACCAGCATGGTAAAAATCACACCCAGCAGAAACCCAATCCCTTCGGTGCGCGCGCTCCGGGTATCGCCTTGATGACGTAAAATCCCTAACGCCTTAAGGGAAATGACCGGGAACACGCAGGGCATAAAGTTGAGAATAATGCCGCCCACAAAGGCGGCCAGCATGGCTGTTAACATAGCAAACCCCGACGGCTAAATTACGAGTGCGAATTTGCGTATTTTTTCACGGCATCCATGGTTTTCTGGATGTGCTCGTCAGGGTTACGATCGGTATAACTCAGCAGGATTTTGCCATCCGGCGCGATAACGAATGAGGTACGGTCAGACACCGTTTTACCGTTCATCTGCATCAACGTCTGGTATTCGGCTGCCACTTTCGCGCCAGGGTCAGCCGCAACGGCAAATTTATCGCGACACTCCAGCTTCGAGAATTCATCCACCTGATCGACATTCCCGGCAGTTACCCCCACCACGGTTGCGCCCAGTTTCCTGAAGTCATCCGTCGCTTCAGCGAAAGCATGAGCCTCAAGGGTGCAGCCTTTGGTAAATGCCGCCGGGAAGAAATAGAGCACCACCGGGCCTTTCTGCAGCGCCTGCTGAAGAGAGAAGGTGAGCGGTTTGCCGCCAAGCGCCCCCTGCAAACTGAAATCCGGCGCTTTCGCACCGGCTTCAAGGGCAGCATGGGCACGAAGGGTGAAAAGGGAAAGACTCAGAACGGCGGCGGCTAACAAGGTATTCAAACGTATCATGGGCGGCTCCATCAGAGAAAAAGGTGCTGTATGAATAATAGTTCGCACGCTAACGCCTGAAGGTTTCGCTCACGGATAAAAAAAATCCGCAAGGGTCGCTTGCGGATCTTTGCTTACGCTCTGCGGAGGCTATTCATCTTTCACCACAATCAATGGCTCAATATCGCTCTCTTTCTTCACCACCAGCGAGTCGTCGCCGCGCAGGCAGGTTCCGCCGTAGTTACCGCCCACGGTAAAGGTACAGACCTGAATGTGCTTGCCATCAACGTTTGGCAGGCACCACAGCTGCTGGTAGATGTTTTTGCGGTCGACAAACTTGCCGCTGGATTTATCAAGCAGCTCATCCTCAGGGCTGATCAGATCGATATTGCTGCCGCAGCGTCCGGCAATCGGTTTAACGGCATAGCCGGTCTGTTTCAGCAGGTCGTTAACCTCAAAATCGGTATCAAGCAGGTAACGATGATTCGGGAACAGCTGCCAGAGTACCGGGAGGATTGCCTTGTTGCCGGGAATAACCGTCCACAGCGGTTCAAACACCAGAACTTCCGGGCGCAGCAGGACGTCAATCAGGCGCACTTCGCCTTCAGGATGTCCGGTGCGGATCGGCACGGCGGCATACTCGGTTTCGCTCACCTCGCGGATCTGTTCGATCGCGGTTTCCCACGCCCAGGTCTTCCACACGCAATTCACGTGACGGCCTTCGTCGTCAATCAGCTGTCCGGCAGCATCCCAGCTCAGTGCGCCGAGCCCATGCAGAATTTTGGTTTCAAACCCGGCCTGCAGCAGAGAACGCTGAATAAACAGCGCGTGATAATCCTCCTCGACATCGTTGTCCTGCATGATGTGCACAAACGGACGCGCGTGGCTGTGTTTCCACGCCCCGGTTAGCTCTTCCAGCAGCCCTTCCGCCGGGTTATGTCCGTTGCCGCGATAGCCGTTTTTCACCCACTCTTCGAGAATTAGTCCGCCCTCGGTGTGGCAGGACGCGGAATCAGCGTTGTACTCGTAGACCTTAATGCCCCGCTCATCCATGCAGAAATCCATACGACCGGTAATCATATGGTGACGGCGCCACTGCCAGGAGAGGCGCAGACGTGGCCAGAGAATTTTAGGGATGTCGAAAAGTGCCAGTAAGTTGTCGTCTTTCAACACTTTGTCGGTCGCATGCAGGTACATCAGGTGCAGTTCGTTAGTCGCTTTGATCAGCTCCTGCTCGGCGCTTTCGGTAATGGTGAAGTACTGGCAGGGATCTTTATTGATAAAGTGGCCGTTCGCGCGGACATATGCCTGCTGCAACGCGTCGTTTTCGTTAAGCCATTTACCGTCGAACTGACGTTTGTTTTTCAACCGCGCGCCGCTGATTTTCAACAGCGCACCGTCGATTTCCGGCTGGGGAATGCTGTGTTCCGTGCCGTCCGTCTGGATCATCCAGCCGAGAATTTCAGTGTCGTTGAAGGTGTCATGAATGGTGTAGCACCCGTTCTCGACGCTCAAACGCAGTTCGCGCGTCCACTGCTGCCCAAGCGGCAATGGTGAGTGAATGACGTTCTGCTCCGCGATACGGACCTTATCGTCCAGGAGCTGGGTGATCACCGCTACGTGGCCGGTCTCATGAAACTCCCCACCCTTTTGCCAGATAAGCAGCGCTCCGGCTCGCGGCGCGCGTTTCGAACCGTTGGAAAAGGCCTGTAACGGCAGAATGTTATCGTTCACTACCTGGCGCAAAAAGCGCAGGGAGAAGATCTCCCACGCCATGCCGACATCGGTAAAAACGAAACCATAGTTGAGGAACAGGAAACGGCGGGCAAACTCAACACATTGCCACTTGTGGCCCATGTATTCATTGCCGATGTAGCTGCGAAAATCCGCATCTTCCGGGTACTTACGCGGATCGAGACTGCCGTAATTTGAAGAGTAAATCGCCACGCCACCCGGCGCATAGCCTAATAACGTCCCGAATGGCGCGTCACTGCTTAACTTTCCTTTACGCATGTATCCAACCTAAAACAGGCAGGCGGCAATTTTTTGAAAGGGTTGTCGTCGTCTGCACGTTGTAATTAACCTGACAGAGGTGGATTTATCATACACCTGCAAGGCACATTAATTACATGTTAAACAACCAACATGCCGCGAAATGTCCTGGTGCAATCTCCTGCATGGCAGGCTCCTGCGTCTGGCAAACCGGCATGGCGTGCGGGCAGCGGCTGCAGAACTTACAGCCCGCGAGCGCGGACGTGGGGCCAGGAATGTCGCCGCGCAGGGTTGCATCTTCGAGATTGCGAATGCGCGGATCGGGCTGGGGAACCGCCGCCAGCAGCACGCGGGTGTAAGGGTGCGCCGGACGCTGATACAGCTCATTCGCGGGTGCGACCTCCACCAGTTTACCGAGATACATCACGCCAATGCGGCTGGAGATATGGCGCACCATGGAGAGATCGTGGGCGATGAACAGATAGGTCAGCCCCAGCTCCTGCTGCAGGTCCTGCAAAATATTCACTACCTGCGCCTGCACCGAGACGTCCAGCGCCGAGAGCGGTTCATCGCACAGCACAAATTCAGGATGCACGGACAACGCACGGGCAATACTGATGCGCTGACGCTGTCCGCCGCTGAACTCATGCGGGAACCGTTCAAGGTGTTCGTGTTTCAGCCCCACTTTATAGAGCAGCGTTTCCATACGCTCCCGCTGTTCTTCGCGGCTGTAGCCGTGGATTTGCATCGGTTCGGCCACCAGCTGTCGCACGGTCATTCCGGGGTTGAGCGAGGAATAAGGATCCTGAAAAATCGCCTGCATCCGCTTACGCAGCGGCTTGAGCTCTTTTTCACGGGCGTGGGCGATCGCCTGCCCGGCAAAGTGGATTTCACCAGAGGTGATATCGAAAAGGCGCAGGATGGCACGCCCGAGGGTAGATTTCCCGCAGCCGGACTCCCCCACCAGGCCAAACGTCTCGCCGGGCTGGATATCAAAGCTCACGCCATCAACCGCTTTCACGGCCGCGCCTTTACGCAGCAAACCGCCGTTGAGCGGATAGTGCTTGCGCAGATCGCGCACGCTCACTAATGGCGCCTGTTGTTCACTCATGCCTGAATCTCCTTGTCGGCCCATAGCCAGCAGGCAGCACGATGCCCCTCTCCGGCGGTGTAAAATGCGGGTTGCCGTTCACACTGGGGCGTGCGTTTCGGGCAGCGTTCCGCGAACGGACAGCCCGGCGGCGGGTTAAGCAGGCCAGGCGGCGAACCTTCAATCGGGGATAAACGTTGATTCACCTCATCCGGGCGCGGCAGCGAGGCCAGCAGCCCCTGGGTGTAAGGATGCGCAGGGCGATAAAAAATATCTTCCACGCTCCCCTCCTCCATCACCAGTCCACCGTACATCACCACCACGCGGCTGCAGACCTGCGCCACCACACCGAGATCGTGGGTGATCAGCAGAATCGCGGTTTGGGTCTGCTGTTGCAGGCTTTTCAGCAGGCGCAGGATCTGCGCCTGAATGGTCACGTCCAGCGCGGTGGTCGGCTCATCGGCTATAAGAAGCTTCGGGTTGCAGGAGAGCGCAATTGCGATCATTACCCGCTGGCGCATCCCGCCGCTGAACTCGTGCGGATACTGGTCGTATCGGCGTTCCGCCTCGGCAATACCCACCTGTTCCAGCATGGCGATCGCCGCTGCCCTGGCCGCTTTTTTGGTCAGTCCTTTATTGCGCATCAGGATCTCAGCCATCTGTTTGCCGATGGTTAGCACCGGGTTCAGGGCGGTCATCGGATCCTGGAAAATCATCGCGATCTCGTTGCCGCGAATGGCGCGCATCTGCGCGGGGGTTTTCTGCGCCAGATCCTCGTTCTGGAACCGGATACTGCCCCCGGCGATCCGTCCGTTGTTCCCCAGAAGCTGAATGATCGACTTACAGGTGACGCTTTTCCCGCAGCCCGACTCGCCAACAATGCCGACAAGTTCCCCCGGCTGCACCTGAAAGCTCACGCCGCGCACCGCATGAACCTCGCCCTCGCGGGTGCGGAACGTGGTTTGCAGGTTCTCAAGCGCTAATAAGTTACTCATCGCGATTCGCTCCTGGCTCAAAGGCGGTACGAAATACATCGCCCAGCACGTTAAAGCTGAACACCGTCAACAGGATCAGAATGCCGGGGAACATCGCCAGCCACGATGCCTCGCCAATGTAAGACTGCGCGTTGTTAAGCATGCTTCCCCACGACGCCGCAGGCGCCTGCACGCCCAGCCCCAGGAAGCTGAGCGTTGACTCCATCAAAATGGCCGAGGCGATATTGAGCGTGGCCGCCACGATAATGGTCGGCAGCACGCCGGGAATAATGTGGCGCATGATAATGCGCAGAGGATGCTCCCCCGACGCGCGGGCATACAGCACGTACTCGCGCTCTTTCACCGATAGGGTTTCAGCACGCACCAGCCGCGACATGTTCATCCACGTCAGCAGGCTGATAATCAGAATGATGTTATCCACGCCCGGCTTGAGGTAAGCATTCACCACCAGCAGCAGGAAGAAGGCCGGAATGGCCATCAGGATATCCACGGCGCGCATCATCAGGTTATCCAGCCAGCCGCCAAAATAGCCGCTCACCGTTCCCACTACCGTGCCGATAAGCGTGGAAAAGAGCATGGCGAGAAAACCGGCCATCAGGGAGATCTGGCCGCCATACAGCGCGCGGGTGAAGTAGTCGCGTCCGTACTCGTCGGTGCCGAACCAGTGCGCGGCATCCGGCGGTAGCGTGCGCGCGCCGAGCGCCATCCGATCCGGATCGTACGGACTTAAGCCCGCACAGAGCGCGGCGACAACGAAAATAAAAAGCACAAACAGGGAGAACTGCGCCGGACGGTTGCGGCGCAGCTGGTGACGAACCTGCTGCCAGCGTCTGCTCATCCGGTTACCTCAGCGTACGAATGCGGGGATCGGCGAAGCGATAAAGCACATCGGCGATCAGGTTACCGACGATCAGCATCATCGACGAGAGCATGATGATCGCCATGATCAGCGGGTAGTCCAGCGAAGCGATCGACTGGATCCCAAGTAGCCCCATCCCTGGCCAGGAGAAGACGCTTTCCGTCACATAGGCCCCCACAATCAGCTCACCGAACGACAGGCCGAACAGGGTGATAACCGGCAGCAACACGTTTTTCAGCACGTGGCGAAACAGAATGCTGGAGCGCGTGGCACCGTAAGCCAGTTGGGTCTGCACGTAGTCGGCCGAGAGCTGCGAGATGGTGTTGGATCGGATGTAGCGCACGTAGCTGGAAAGGTTGTAGAACGTGAGCGCAATGCACGGCAGCACGCCGTGGCGCAACACGTCCAGGCCGTTATCCTCCACGCCGATGGTGCGCATCCCCATGCTGGGAAACCAGTTAAGCTGCACGGCAAAGACGGTGATGAGCAAAATACCGAACCAGAAAATCGGCACCGAGATGCCGATATAGGCGAACAGGTTCAGCAGGTGATCCAGCCAGCGGTGCTTAAATGCCCCCGCCAGCAGGCCCAGCGGGATCGCCAGCACGATAGCCATCAGCAGCGACGACCCCATCAGCCCCAGCGTGGCCGGAATGCGTTCGCCGATCATCTCCAGCACCGGGCGGTGGTAAATCAGCGAATAGCCGAGATCGCCCTGCAGGACGTTTTTTAGCCACAGGACGTACTGCGTGACCAGGGGCTTATCCAGCCCCAGGCTCTGGCGAATACGCTCGATATCTTCCGGGGCCATGCGCGGCGTAATGTAGGCCGCCACCGGATCGCCGGGTGCGAGTTTGACCAGCAAAAACGCCACCAGTGAAATAAAGAACAGCATCGGCAGTAATTGCAGCAGCCGACGCGTAAGAAGTGTGTTCACGACGTGCCCTTACCAAAGCCCCGACCCGACGGCCGGGGCAATCGCTTATTTCTGATAGATTTTTGACAGATCCTGGAAGAGGTAGACTGGTTTCGGCTCTGCCTCCTGGGTGCCGCCGAAACGCTTGTCCACCGCGACGGTCGCATTGGTGTAGGCAATCGGGTAGTACGTCATGTCATTCGCCACCGTCTGCTGAATTTGCTCGTAGATATCGGCACGTTTCGCGGCGTCGGTTTCCACCGCGCCTTTATCCCACAGGGCATCAAACTGCGGATTTTTGTAGTGCGCGTAGTTATAGGCTTCGTTGCTCATGAACAGCGATTTGTAACCATCCGGCTCGGAGCCCATGATGTAGCCGCCCAGGTTCAGCTCCCACGCGGTGTTGTTCATGTCGAGACTGCGCTGAGACATGGCGTTGGAGTCCAGCGGCATCAGCTCCACGCTCACCCCAATGCCCTTCAGCGCCTGCTGAATATAGAGCGCCATGCTCTCCTGGGTTTTGTTGGTGTTCACATACGCCAGGCGCAGCTTGATGTTGCCCGGCGCGCCGGACGTCTTCAGCAGGTCTTTGGCTTTTTGCAGATCGAATTTGTACTGTTCAACGTCATCCGTCTTGTAAAGCGTATCGGGCGTCAGGAAGGACGTCGCCGGTTTAGCGTAGTCAAGCGAGGTAAACGCGGTCTGGGTTAGCTCATCTTTGTTGATGGCATACGCAATGGCCTGTCGCAGTTCTTTGCTCTTCATCACCGGCACGTTCTGGTTGAACGTCATATAGGCCAAACGGCCTTCCGGATAGACCACAAAGTCAAACTTCCCGGTATTTTTCAGGCGATTCACATCCTGCGGATCAACCATCTTGAGGTTGATTTCACCGTTTTGCAGCGCAAGGTTGGCGGCGTTACTGTCTTTGGCGAAACGGTAGGTGACCGAATCAAGCTTCGCTTTGCCGTTCCAGTAATCATCGAAACGGGTCAGGGCGTAATATTGTCCGGCGCGGTACTCTTTGAATTTGAACGGGCCAGAACCCACTGGCGCATCGTTTTTGCTGCTCTTTTCCAGATCGCCTTCACCGGCGAACACGTGCTGCGGGATCGGGTAGATCTGTACCAGAGTGCCGGTAAAGGCCGCACTGACCTGCGGTAACGTGAACTTAACGGTGCGGTCGTCAACCTTGCTCACCTCAACGGGCTTGCCGCCCCAGGTAAACATGCTGCGGAAGAAGCTATGCTGTTTGGCATCCAGCAGCTTATTGAACGTAAAGACCACGTCGTCCGCCGTCAGCGGCTGGCCGTCCTGCCATTTCAGGTTGGGTTTTAACGTCAGGGTATAACTCAGATTGTCGGCGGAGGGCGTCAGGCTTTCCGCCAGACCCCACTCAATGTTGCCGTTATTAAAGCTATACAGCGGGGCATAGAGTGCCTGCATGATCGTTAACGTGGTACGGTCGCTGGCATAGAGAGGATTAACGGCTAACGGGTCTCCGGAGGTTATACCAATAATCAGCGAACCACCCTCTTTCGGCGCGTCGCTTTTTGCCGCTGAGGGCGTATTTGTCTCTTTATTTTTCGCATCATCACAGCCAGCCAGGCCTAACGCGAGCGAAACCAGCACTGCCGATAACAGAAGCTTGCGCATCTCACTTACTCCTTGCCTTATAAAGTGTTTATTACTGCATCTTTTATTTATGTTGAAGCATCATATGCAGCTTTATCGGTTTCCGCATTAATTATGAAAATGCGATTTTCGATTAAGCTTATGCCGAATTTGATATATATAAGCGCCAGAAGGAATAGCGGTTAATTGATTGCGCTCACATCGTTAAACGGTTCACAAATCTCCTGCTACACTGCCTCAACACATCACTCAAAAGGCAGACCAACATGTCAGACAACACTTATCAGCCACCGAAAGTGTGGGAATGGAAAAAGAACAACGGCGGTGCATTCGCCAACATCAACCGTCCGATTTCCGGTGCAACGCATGAGAAAGAGCTCCCTGTGGGTTCTCATCCGCTACAGCTCTACTCCCTGGGCACACCGAACGGTCAGAAAGTAACGATTATGCTCGAAGAGCTGCTGGCGCTGGGCGTGACGGGCGCCGA
The DNA here is from genome assembly GCA_023023105.1 of Enterobacter ludwigii. Lineage (NCBI taxonomy): Bacteria > Pseudomonadati > Pseudomonadota > Gammaproteobacteria > Enterobacterales > Enterobacteriaceae > Enterobacter > Enterobacter ludwigii. The sequence goes on from CP083824.1 coordinate 3,913,838, forward strand.
GTACGACGCATGGTTGATCCGCATCGGCGAAGGCGATCAGTTCTCCAGCGGGTTTGTAGAGGTGAACCCGAACTCAAAAATACCCGCGCTGCGCGATCACTCCACGACTCCGCCGACGCGCGTATTTGAATCCGGCAGCATTCTGCTTTACCTGGCAGAAAAATTTGGTCACTTCCTGCCAAAAGATCCGGCAGGCCGCACGGAAACCCTGAACTGGTTGTTCTGGCTGCAAGGGGCCGCCCCGTTCCTCGGCGGCGGGTTTGGCCACTTCTACAACTATGCTCCGGTGAAAATTGAATATGCGATTGACCGCTTCACCATGGAAGCCAAACGCCTGTTCGACGTGCTGGATAAACAGCTGGCGCGCGGCCGTTACGTGGCCGGTGAGGAATACACCATCGCGGATATGGCAATCTGGCCGTGGTTTGGCTGCGTCGCGCTGGGCAGCGTGTATAACGCCGCCGACTTCCTGGACGCGGAGAAGTACATCAACGTTCAGCGCTGGGCAAAAGACATTGCGCATCGCCCAGCAGTGAAGCGCGGACGCATCGTTAACCGCACCAGCGGCGAGTTGAACGAGCAGCTTCACGAACGCCACGCGGCGAGTGACTTCGAGACAAATACCGAAGACAAACGTCAGGCGTGATAGCTGGCCGGGCGGGACACCGCCCGGCTGCAAGGATCCTTTCCCAGGGCATGATTAGCTTAAAGGCTGACCCTATATTGCTGGCACTATTTGTCCGTTTTTCTCACACCAGACCGTGAGATACGACGAATTAACCGACAGCAGTCACAAAGGATCTGTTATGAAACTCATTAAAACAACGCTGGTTATCAGCGCTCTCATTTTTTCTACCTCGGGAATGGCCATCGACAAAACCGCTGCCGGCGCGGTAGCAGGTGCGGCCATTGGCGCAGCCACGGGCAAAGATCTGAAATCAACCGTTGGCGGTGCCGTCGTTGGCGCTGGCACGGGGGCGATGTTCAAAAACGGCGAAAAAGGCAAAGACGCGCGTAAAGGTGGTGCGGTAGGTGCTGCCGTGGGCGCAGGTGCCGCGGCGGTTACCGGCAAGAGCGTGCTGAAAGGTGCGGCGGTTGGTGCGGGTACAGGCGCGCTGATTGGTGAAGCGACGCACTAGGGCTGTGTGCCACCTTGTGAACAGGCATGAATAATAAACCCAGCGATCGCGCTGGGTTTTTTGTTTTTTTGAATTAGATACAAGCCCGTTCGAACAACCGACGCGCGGCTGGCGTTAACCCTGACATATGCATGCAGGCATGCACCATTCCCGGCAACCGTTCACAGCGTACTGGCACCCCCGCCTCCTCAAGCCGCAGAGCATACTCTTCAGCCTCATCGCGCAAGGGATCATATTCACAACTCAGGATGGTTGCTGGCGGTAACCCCCTCAGCGAGGCCATATGCAGCGGCTCGGCATAAGGATGACGACATTCTCCCAGATAGTTCTCCCAGCAAAACACCATCGCATCACGCGTTAAATAATAACCTTCAGCAAATTCACAATAGCTTTGGGACGACATTTCGCGACTTAACGCCGGGTAGAGCAGCAACTGATGCTCAATGTGAGGTCCGCCGCGACCCCGGGCCAGCAGAGCTGTCGCGGCAGCAAGATTGCCGCCAGCACTGTCGCCGCCCACCGCCAGACGGGTCGCATCTATCCCCAAAAGCGCGGCCTGTTCACTGGCCCAGCACAGTGCCTGATAAACATCTTCTAACGGCCTTGGGAAGGGGAACTCCGGTGCCAGACGGTAATCAACGGAGAGTATTTTCCGACCAGTAGCATTGGCCAGTGCCTGACAGGGCCGATCGTACAGCGCCAGCGAGCCCAGATACCATCCGCCGCCGTGAGCAAAGAGCATTGCAGGCAGAACGATTTCAGCGTTTGAGGCAGCAGGCGTATACGCGCGAAGACCGATAGCGTAACCATCATCAGCGATAACAACGTAATGTTGAATGCCGCAACCTGTTTCCTCCTCACCCTGTAGCCGCAACAAATCCACTTCGGTGGCGGCACGCAGGTCGGCTAACGACGCCGGTTGCGGCGCGCCCGATGACGCAGCCAGAAAGTCAGCAATGTTTTTATCAAGCGGCACGATCGGTGTCCTCTGAGAGAAAGGGTACGATTAGCCCAATAAACGCCTCATGACACTCTTCGGTAATAAAATGCCCGCAGTCCGCCACCGTCTCGCCACGCAAATCAATGGCATTGCCCTGTAGGGTTATCAACGGCGCATCGCGCGTCGCATGTTCGGCCCCCACCGTTAACACCGGCATGGTTAAAGGTGTTTGCGCACGGCGCTGGTTCTGCCGGATGGTTTCCGGGATAGCGCGATAATAGTCGAAGCCCGCACGCAGCCCGCCGGGTGTTGAATAGGCGGCGATATACACCTCTGCGGCAACCCGTTCACGTCGATGAGACCAGCGGTCGAAAATATAGCTGAGATACTGTGATTCGCGCCCGCTGGTCAGGGTTTCGGGTAGATCCGCCAGTTGATTGAACATGAAGTGCCAGAGAAAGATGTTCTCTTCCGGTGCGACAAAAATCGGCGGTGGTGGTGCCAGTCCAGGGATAACCGCTTCTGTCAGCACAAGTCTTTCTATCGCCTGAGGAAAATCGCTTGCCATGGCATAACCAACCCACATGCCGATATCGTGACCCACTATGCTATAACGCGCATGGCCCAGCTGCACCATCATGGTATGCAGCATGGCACCGACACGTCCGGTATCATAGCCGTCGCGCGGTTTATCTGACTCAACAATGCCCGGAGGGTCGACCGCTATCGCCTGAAAACCCGCCGCCGCCAGCGCCTGAAGGACATAGCGCCAGGTATACCAGGTCTGCGGCCAGCCCGGTATCAGCAATACCGGTTGTCCTTTTCCCGCCACGACGCAGTGGATGCGCTGTCCGTTCACTTTCGTATAGACGTGTTCTGCCCTGAGATCCGCGTGCGCGATCTCACCGTATTGTTGTTCCATGGTGACTCCCTGTGATGTCGTAGCTTAGCGAATGCCGAGTAATGCGTTGATTTGCTGAGGGTTAACTGGCGCACCGGCGAAATCATCGAAGACTTTATCGGTGATGTGAATAATATGGTCGCGGATGAACGCAGCACCTTCTCTGGCACCATCCAGCGGATTTTTCAGACAGCACTCCCATTCCAGGGTTGCCCAGCCGGCATAATCGTATTGAGTCAGCTTCGAGAAAATAGCCCTGAAATCCACCTGACCGTCACCTAATGAGCGAAAACGTCCTGCACGATCGACCCACGACTGATAGCCACCATAAATACCCTGACGCCCGGTCGGATTAAATTCAGCGTCTTTGACGTGGAACATGTTGATCATGTCCTTATAAATATCAATAAACTCCAGATAGTTAAGCTGCTGTAGCACCATGTGGCTGGGGTCGAAAAGTATCCGGCAGCGGGGATGCTCTTTCACCCTTTGATAAAACATTTCAAACGTCACCCCATCATGCAGATCTTCGCTCGGGTGGATCTCATAGCAGAGGTTAATACCCTGCTCGTCACAGGCGTTAAGCACCGGCATCCAGCGCCTGGCCAGCTCGTCAAAGGCGGTTTCAATTAACCCTTCCGGGCGCTGCGGGAACGGGAACAAATAGGGCCACGCCAGCGAGCCAGAGAAGGTACCCAGATCGCTGAGTCCAAGCCTGGCAGAGGCCTTGACCGCCATCAGCAGCTGTTGCTGTGCCCATTCGCCGCGGGCCAGTGGGTTGCCGTGGACTTCCGGCGGCGCAAAGCTGTCGCATAAGCTGTCGTAAGCAGGATGTACCGCCATCAGTTGGCCGAAGATGTGGCTGGTCAGCTCACTCACCACCAGGCCATGCTCCGCCAGCATACCGGTCAGATCGTCGCAGTAGGTCTGGCTTTCTGCCGCCGTCGCCACGTCGAAGAGACGGCGATCCCATACCGGGATTTGCAGAGCGCTAAACCCCGTTTCCGCCGCCCACCGGGCTATCGCAGGCAAATTATTGAATGGGGCCGCATCATCGCTGAACTGAGCCAGATGGAGAGAGGGACCTTTGAGGGTTTTCATCGTATACTCCTATTGTTTGTCGATTGACAAACAATAGGAGTAAAGCCGGATAACCGCAAGCGAAAATTATAAATTCGTTGGTAATCCAGATGATTTAGGCGATCCTGTTTCACTGAATTCAGGACCAACCGGAGCAACAAAATGGCAGGCAGACCGCGCCAGTTCGATCGTGACCAGGCGCTTATCAAAGCGCGCAACCTGTTCTGGCGACAGGGTTATGAAGGAACCTCAATGTCGGATCTGGTGGCAGAGCTGGGGATTGCATCGGCACGGATTTACAAGGCGTTCGGTTCAAAAGAGCAGCTCTTTCGGGAAGCTATCGCCGATTACGAAAAACAGGAAGGCGGTTTTGCGGATCGGGCCTTATCCGCAGGGGGCAACGTGCGGGATACCATCCAGACGCTGTTAATGGATGCGGTTCACCTGTACTGCCATCCGGATTTGCCGCAAGGATGTATGGTGGTGGCCTCTGCAGCCAGCGTCAGTGCGGAAAATGAAACGCTCAAAACCTGGCTGGCACAGCATCGCCTGCAGCGTACGCAGCAGATCATCGATCGTCTCCACCAGGCAGTGCATAACGGTGAACTGCCGGATACGACCGATGCAGAGAGTCTGGGAGACTATTTTGCCGTCTTTTTACATGGTTTGTCGGTGCAGGCCAGAGACGGTGTTCCTGAATCTCGTTTGCAGGCGGCGGTTAAGCAAGCGCTTAGCCTGCTGCCGCATTGCTGAGTGCGAAGCATCAATGATGATCGTCGTACTGATGCTCAATCACCATCCCTTCCGCCACGCTCGCCACATGCCGCGCACGCGGGTGATAAACCGGAGCAGGCGCTGGCGCGGCATAGACCGTTTGTGACGGTGCAGGCGCGACGGCTACCGCCTGCGGAACCGTGGTGGATGACGGGACAATCACCACTTTATAACCGCTCGGGACATCCACGGTGACGCTTTGCGCCATTGCTGAATTAACCATAGCCAAGCCTGCCATGACGGCCAATACAATATAGGACTTTTTCATAGACTGTATTATTTCCGGTAAAATAAGAAAATTAATAATGTCGGGAGGAGCTTAAGGCTATATTAATTCCCATCGCCGTTACGGTGCAGAAAATGCCAAATATATTGTTACATTAACACATGAAAATAATAACGTAGGCCGGGCAAGGCGCAGCCGCCGCCCGGCAACATAAAACAATTTTAATTAATCGCGATATGACCTTCCGGCGTATTTATCCAGCGCGGCGCTTTCAGCGTATCGGCGTAATATCCCACCAGCTCACACAGCAAATCCTCTATCACGCGCGCCATCTCCTCTGGCAGGGCGCGGCCGATCAGCAACTGGGTTAAGACCTGGCAGTATTGCCCGAGCCGACAAGGGGCATTCCCGGAAGCCGTCTCGCAAATCTAATTAATACTTAATATCCCGCGCTTTTTGCCGTCCGGCCTGTTTCATCTGACGCTTGTCCTGACGGCAGTCGTGATTACTCTGGTTATTGTTCGCCACGCAGGTCTGCTTCACCTGCCGTGACGCGTCGCGGGTTTCCTGCCTGACATCACGCGACACACGCCGCTCTTGCGCCTGCTGGGTGGCGCTGGCAGATACCGAAAACAGCACAAGAAACATGACAGAAAGGACAGGGATGACGGACAACGATCTGTTCATAGCAACACCTCGTAGAAGGAGCCCAGAACGTCAGTGGGTTTAGCCAAAGAATAGCAGTTTCAGAGAAATATAAATGAGGAAGGCGCTAATAATGCAAGGCCGCACCTGGCAGCCTTGCAACATATCGTTATGCGGTGAGACGGAATTTCTGCACCGAGCGCTGAAGCTCTTCGGTCTGGCGTTCCAGTGCAGAAGCCGCTGCAGAAACCTCCTCCACCAGCGAGGCGTTCTGCTGGGTAACGCCGTCCATCTGCGTAATGGCAATACCGACCTGAGAAATACCCTTACTTTGTTCCTCAGAAGCTGAGGCGATCTGTTTCATAATGGTTGTCACCTCCGTCACGTCGCGCAAAATCGCATCCATCGTGGTGCCGGTGTCGCCCACCAGCTGCGCGCCCTGCTCTACGCGGGTAACGGAGTCGGCAATCAGCCCCTCAATTTCCTTTGCCGCATTGGCGCTGCGGCTTGCCAGGTTACGGACTTCACCTGCCACCACGGCGAAACCGCGCCCCTGCTCACCCGCGCGCGCCGCTTCAACGGCCGCATTGAGTGCCAGAATGTTGGTCTGGAAGGCAATGCTGTTGATGACGTTAGTGATTTCAGCAATTTTCTTCGAGCTTTCAGAAATGCCGCTCATGGTGGTCACCACTTCCTCCACCAGCGAGCCGCCACGGCTGGCGGTGGTCGATGCCACATCTGCCAGTTGGCTTGCCTGACGCGCGCTTTCCGCATTCAGTTTCACGGTTGCAGTCAGTTGTTCCATGCTGGCAGCCGTCTCTTCCAGCGCAGCAGCCTGCTCTTCGGTACGGGAAGAGAGATCGTTATTACCGCTGGAGATTTCCGTCGCACCGCGCCAGATATTTTCACTGCCGGAGCGGATAGTGCTGACCGCTTCGCGCAGACTGTCCTGCATCGCGCTCAACAGAGGAACCAACTGCCCCACACAGTTGCGGCCGAAGGGTTCAATTGGCTGACTGAGATCGCCCTGGGCAATCTGGCGGAACTGCTGGCGAATGCGGTCCAGCGGTTTGACCAGCATCGCGACCAGGTAGCGGTCGGTGAAAAGCAGGATCAGCAGGCCGATAATAGTGGCGGTGATAATCACCGTACGCGTCATGCTGGTCAGGTTGTCCACCACCACGCGGGTGCTGTCGAGCGCCTTCGCGGCCGCGTTGTTAAAGTTCTCGGCAGCAGCACCAAACGCACGGCTTAGCGGCGGGGTAACGTTATTGGCCTGCTGGCGATAGCCATCCAGAGTCTCCAGCTTCGCCTGCTGCATTTGCGGCGTGATACCTTGATCAAGCAACGCCTGCCAGGTACCGATGACCTGAGCAGAAATCTGTTCGTCCATTGGTCCTGGCGAGATCGCTTTCATCTCGGCCAGTTTCTTACCCATGTTATCCAGTGCCTGTTGGGCAGAGGCCAAATCCGGCGTGCCGCCTGCGGCTTTGACTTCCATCGCACGGCTCAAACGGGTCACAAAGCGGAAATACTGATCGTTGCCCTGACTGAGTACCGTCATCTGTTTGACCAGTTGACGATCCACGTCATTGCCATCCGAAACACGCGAAAGGGACCAGGTACTGTACAGGCCAACACCCGCCCACATTAAACAAAAGATCCCGAGAATCGTCAGCATGACGAAGCGGATCGTGAAATTACGGAGCATATTCATAAGTCTTCCTTGCCGTGAGGGTGAATTCGCCCAGAGGCGAGTACTTCTCTCGTTATCGGCAGGAACCGGGGAAATTATAACGTTTTGTGATCATTTTTGATTAGCGTGGCTTCATTAGTCACACAGCTGACGTTAACCATCACCTCGCGCTTAGTTATGTCATTTGTGATGTGATAAGTTCAGAATGAAAACGTTGTTTCGAAAATTCAACGATAAAAAAGGAGACATCATGTCCTGGAACCCTGACCCCGCCCGCTATGAAAATATGCAGTACCGCTACTGCGGAAAAAGCGGCTTGCGCCTGCCAGCACTATCGCTTGGTTTGTGGCATAGCTTTGGCCACGTACACCCTCTCGAATCCCAGCGCGCGCTGCTGCGCAAAGCCTTCGATCTCGGCATTACTCATTTCGATCTCGCCAATAACTACGGCCCTCCGGCAGGCAGCGCGGAAGAGAATTTCGGCCGCCTGCTGCGTGAGGATTTTTCCGCGTATCGCGACGAACTGATTATCTCCACTAAAGCGGGTTACGACATGTGGTCGGGGCCGTATGGGTCAGGCGGTTCGCGCAAATATTTGCTTGCCAGTCTCGATCAAAGTCTGAAGCGGATGGGTCTGGAGTATGTTGATATTTTCTATTCCCATCGCGTCGATGAAAATACGCCGATGGAAGAGACTGCGGCGGCACTGGCCCATGCTGTGCTAAGCGGTAAAGCGCTGTATATCGGGATTTCATCCTATTCAACGGAGCGCACCCAGAAAATGGCTGACCTGTTGCGTGAGTGGAAAATTCCGCTGCTTATTCATCAGCCATCCTACAACCTGCTCAACCGCTGGGTAGATAACACCGGCCTGCTGGATACGCTTAAGCAAAACGGGACGGGTTGCATTGCGTTTACCCCGCTGGCGCAGGGGTTGCTTACCGGAAAATACCTGAACGGGATCCCTGAAGATTCTCGCATGCAGCGCGAGGGTAAAAAGGTACGCGGCCTGACGGAAAAAATGCTGACCGAAGCCAATCTCAACAGCCTGCGTTTGCTGAGTGAAATGGCGCATGTCCGTGGACAGACGATGGCGCAGATGGCACTGAGCTGGTTGCTCAAGGATGAACGCGTTACCTCAGTGCTGATCGGTGCAAGTCGCCCGGCCCAGATCGAAGAAAACGTTCGGGCCCTGGATAACCTGCACTTCAGCGAAGATGAGCTGGAAAGGATTGATCGACATGTTGCGGACGGGGAGTTGAACCTGTGGCAGGCATCATCGGATAAATAGGTCTTTTCGCCCCCTCAGCCCGTAGGGCGAGGGGGACACGTACTTTACTTCTTACTGATCTTATCCAGATACCCCATCACAAATGCAGACAACACAAACGTCAGATGGATAATGACGTACCACATCAGTTTGTTATCCGGGACATTTTTCGCGTCCATAAATACGCGTAACAGGTGGATAGAGGAGATTGCCACAATCGACGCGGCCACTTTGTTCTTCAGCGATGAAGCATCCATTTTGCCCAGCCAGCTGAGCTTCTCTTTACGCTCGTCGATATCAAGCTGGGAGACAAAATTTTCGTAGCCAGAGAACATCACCATCACCAGCAGTCCGCCCACCAGGGTCATATCTACCAGCGACAGCAGAACCAGAATCAAATCCGCTTCGGCAATGGAAAAAATGTTCGGCAGAACATGCCAGATTTCCTGAAAGAACTTAATCGTCAGAGCGATAAGCGCCAGCGAAAGGCCAAAATAGACGGGAGCCAGTATCCAGCGAGAGGCGTACATGGCATTTTCAAAAAAGCGTTCCATAAAGTCCTGTTTGCAAAAGAAACCAGCGCCCAGTATATCTCAACGGCGCTGACTGTTTGCAATAACTCAACGGTACGTCACTCAGACGTTATCCGGGTTAACCTCCGGACGTGCGTACTCAGGCCAGACAAGCGCCACCAGCTCAGGATAGGCTTCCAGACTGAACTCACGAAAGCACTGACGCAGATTTAATACGTCGAGGTCAGAATATGATACTTTCTCACCGTTCAGACAGCGTTTTTTGATATTATCATAATATTTATACACTGCTGAATTCAGGTCGCTGCAGCGACGCTGTGCCTCAAACAGTCCGGGCGTATCATTAATTTCCGACATTTTCATGCGTTTAATTGTCGCGTGTAAAAAGTCGATATATTCATGGTTCACCCGCCAGTACCAAACAGGCGTTACTGAGTTCATCAATACAGAGAAATGATCTTCCCCTTCCTCTTTTGTCATCCGTTCAGGTTGTGGAGGTTCACTGGCGTCCTTCGACACTTTCGTTTTATTGAATTCCTGCATCAATAAAAGAACACCAGCGGTCAGTAATAGTAATGTGATGACCGTAAAAAAGATGCTGTTCATGGGTAGGCTCCATTTTTTTTGATTTTAAAATTGCCTCATGATATTGTCAACGAATCTCACGCCTTTACCAACCCCACCCTGTTGAAATTAAAGGAAATTAAAAATGCTGCCCGACTATCTCGTCCCGGCTAAGTACCACATTGCGTCTGTGGAACAGCAACCCGCGGAAGCAGAAAAAGAGGCGAGTTTCACTCAGGGAAAAAGAAAGCTCTCCGATTTCGAGCCTGACATATTAATTGGCGTTTCCCAAACAGGGAAATCCCGTAATATGTTGCTGGAAGAGCACGATCGTCATATAAAGGACCGCTTATTTCGCGCTATAAAAATTGAAGCCTTTGTCCATCTGCTGAATGACCTGCAAGCCGAAGGCGAAATAGATGCCCAGAAACTAAGTCAAATAATGGCCGAAAAAACAGAAGAAATAAATGAAGCGGGCAATGAAATTTGGCTTAATCTAATTACACGAGAAAAAAACAACCCTATATTTTACACCCTGGGGGAAGATTAACGTGAAAGAAATTAAAAATAACGACGTTTATTTGACTTTAGATGATAAAAAAAGTGATGAATTTATCTTAAAGCAAAATCTCGACGCGCTGAGAAAGACAAAAAATGACGAGATGACGCGTATAACACAAGATTTGGTATCGATCCCGGCGACGCTGGTGCGTCTGAAATGGCAGAATCGCCGTGAAATTTACCCGCTACAGGTCAAAGAAGAAATTTACGGTGCCGTGTTGAATGCCATCATCGAGCAGCGTCCAGAGCTGAAAGAGAAGGTGCTGGGACGTCTTGAGGCCAATTATCAGTATCTGCTTGCCAGAGAAATCGCCACCCTGCGTCTGACGCGCAAGCTGTCAGACGGTGAGTACCGTACCTCAAACGTCACCTGCGTGGCGCTTGATGAGGACGCGCTGGCTTCTCACCCGACCGCTCCTGCATCCACTGATACAAAAAAATAATCAAACCGATATGCATAAAAAAAGCCGGCTTTCGCCAGCTCTTTTTTACTTCACGGTCGCTTTCTCTTCGCCGACCAGCCCAATCTTCAGATAACCCGCCTGATGCAGCGTGTCCATTACCTTCATCATGGTTTCATAATCGACGGTTTTATCCGCACGGAAGAAGACCGTGGTGTCCTTCTTGCCACCCGTGAGCTGATCCAGTGCCGGGATGACAGAGTCGGCCGTCACCGGGTCGTTCCCGAGGAACATGGATTTATCCGCTTTTACCGAGATATAGATTGGCTTCTCCGGGCGCGGCTGTGGCTGGCTGGAAGAGGCAGGTAGATTCACCTTCACATCCACCGTCGCCAGCGGCGCAGCCACCATGAAGATAATCAGCAGAACCAGCATAACGTCGATAAACGGCGTTACGTTGATTTCATGCATTTCGCCGTTATCGTCCAGATTTTCGTTCAGACGCATCGCCATAGCATCAACCTGCGCGCAGTTTAGACGCCGCGTGCACCGGCTTAACCGAGCTGGCATTCAAATCAAGATCGCGACTTTGCAGCAGCAGAACCTGTGCTGCAACATCGCCGAGAGTGGCTTTGTAACTGCCAATCATACGCGCGAAGATGTTGTAGATAACCACAGCCGGGATTGCTGCAACCAGACCGATTGCCGTCGCCAGCAGCGCTTCCGCGATACCCGGCGCAACCACCGCAAGGTTGGTAGTTTGAGACTGCGCGATACCGATAAAGCTGTTCATGATGCCCCAGACCGTACCGAAAAGCCCGATGAACGGCGAGATCGCACCGATAGTCGCCAGATAACCATTGCCACGGCCCATATGTCGACCTACAGCGGCAACACGACGCTCCAGACGGAAGCCGGTACGTTCTTTAATACCTTCGTTATCTTCACTGCCAGCGGAAAGTTCCAGCTCGTTCTGAGCTTCATTAACTAACAGGGTGGTCAGGCTTTTTACGTGGAAGGATGAGGTCATATCTGAAGCCTGATCCAGAGAACGGGCTTCAGCCAGTTGCTGTTGCTCCCGCTTAAGGCGACGCTTCTGCGAAAGCAGTTCAGCACTTTTGCTGAAGAAGATAGCCCAGGTGACAACGGACGCCAGAATCAGGCCGATCATCACAATCTTAACCACGATGTCAGCATGTTGATACATGCCCCAAACGGAGAGATCCGTCTGCATCAAATTATTACCCACTCTGTATCTCCAGGACGCAAATCACAAAATCTGAACGTAATAATATCAAAACATCGTCGAATTGATAGTAGTTCTCATTAGTATTTGCATGGTGCCGTAATTTTCGCTCACTTTCCTTGCGCTTACGCAGTAAAAATTTCTTATGCGGTTTTTTGCTAATATTTTCTGCTTATTCGATAAGCATCCGGGTGCAGTTTTTTACAATCGTGGTAGTCTGGACGTCCAGACGTATAAAAACAGGGTTAGCGAACATGACAAAGAAGCATCTTGATACCACGCTGGTACAGGCAGGACGCAGCAAAAAATACACCCAGGGATCGGTCAATAGCGTGATTCAACGAGCCTCCTCACTGGTATTTGATACCGTTGAGGAGAAAAAAATCGCCACGCGTAACCGCGCAAAAGGCGGACTTTTTTATGGTCGTCGCGGCACCCTAACCCATTTTTCACTCCAGGAGGCCATGTGCGAACTGGAAGGCGGCGTGGGCTGTGCGTTGTTCCCGTGTGGGGCGGCAGCCGTCGCCAATACCATTCTGGCGTTTGTGGAACAAGGCGATCATATTCTGATGACCAACACCGCCTATGAACCCAGCCAGGACTTCTGCACCAAAATCCTCCGTAAGCTCGGCGTAACAACCGGTTGGTTCGACCCGCTGATCGGCGAAGGCATCGCAGAACTTATTCAGCCAAACACGCGTATCGTGTTCCTGGAATCTCCAGGGTCACTCACCATGGAAGTCCACGACGTCCCGGCTATCGTGAAAGCGGTTCGCAGCAAAGCGCCAGAAGCGATCATCATGATCGACAACACGTGGGCGGCGGGCGTGCTGTTTAAAGCACTGGAGTTTGACATTGATATCTCGATTCAGGCGGCGACCAAATACCTGATTGGCCATTCTGACGGCATGATTGGCACTGCGGTATCCAATGCACGCTGCTGGGATCAGCTGCGTGAAAATGCCTACCTGATGGGGCAAATGGTGGATGCGGATACCGCCTACATGACCAGCCGCGGGCTCCGTACGCTGGGCGTGCGCCTGCGTCAGCATCACGAAAGCAGCCTGAAAATAGCCGAATGGCTGGCGCAACACCCGCAGGTTGAGCGCGTCAACCATCCGGCGTTGCCCGGCAGCAAAGGTCATGAATACTGGCAACGGGACTTTACGGGGAGTAGCGGTTTGTTCTCATTCGTTCTTAAAAAACGGCTGAATAATGACGAACTGGCAAACTATCTGGATAATTTTACCCTCTTCAGCATGGCCTACTCCTGGGGCGGCTTTGAATCCCTGATCCTGCCAAACCAACCGGAGCAGATCGCGGCTTTGCGTCCCGGTGGTGAAGTGGACTTCAGCGGAACCCTGATCCGACTGCATATCGGTTTAGAAAATGTTGACGATTTAATCGCGGATTTAACAGCAGGGTTTGAGCGTATCGTGTAGAGTGCTGGCTGAAAATGTACTCCCTGGACGTTTTTGTGAACATTGCCACCAGAAAAGTCCGCATTAGTTGCGCCCGGGATCAAACCCGAAGCGCAAATAAAGGAGTACAATAGCTCTATATCTGCTGTTCCACAGGAAAGTCCATGGCTGTTATTCAAGATATTATCGCAGCGCTCTGGCAACACGATTTTGCCGCGCTGGCGGACCCTCACGTCTTAGGTATCGTCTATTTCGTGATGTTCGCGACTCTGTTTCTGGAAAATGGATTACTGCCAGCGTCATTTTTACCCGGTGACAGTTTGCTTTTACTTGCCGGGGCGTTGATCGGCAAAGGCGTCATGGACTTCACGCCAACGATGGTGATCCTCACTTCCGCAGCCAGCCTGGGCTGCTGGCTGAGCTATTTGCAGGGCCGCTGGCTTGGGAACACGCGCGTCGTGAAAAGCTGGCTGGCCCAGTTACCGCATAAATATCATCAACGTGCGACCTGCATGTTTGATCGGCATGGCCTGCTGGCACTGCTGGCCGGGCGTTTTCTGGCGTTTGTTCGTACTCTGCTGCCAACAATGGCGGGCATTTCTGGTCTGTCGAACCGCCGCTTCCAGTTCTTTAACTGGCTGAGCGCCCTGTTGTGGGTTGGTGTGGTCACGACGCTCGGCTACGCGCTGAATATGATCCCGTTCGTGAAACACCACGAAGATCAGGTGATGACCTTCCTGATGGTGCTGCCGATTTTCCTGCTGGTGGCAGGGCTGGTAGGGACCATCGCGGTAGTGATTAAGAAAAAGTACTGCAGTGCATAAACAAAAGCCGGGTGGCGCTACCGCTTACCCGGCCTAAGCTTCCCCTTCACGCTCCCTGCATGGTTCTTATACGTGACGCATCTTCCCCCGGCGTGACGCCGAAGTAGCGCTTAAACTCCCGACTGAACTGCGACGCACTTTCATAGCCCACCCTCATCGCCGCCGCGCTGGCCTTCATGCCATCGTGGATCATCAGCATTCGCGCCTTATGCAGGCGGTAGGTTTTGAGATACTGCAGCGGTGAAGTGCTGGTCACCGACTTAAAATTATGGTGAAACGCCGAAACACTCATATTCGCTTCTGCCGCGAGCTGGTCGACGCTCAGGTTTTCCGTGTACTGACTTTCAATACGCTTGAGCACGCGGCTTATCAGGCTGAAGTGGGTCTGTCGGCTCACCAGCGCGAGTAAAGCCCCTCCCCCCGGCCCCAGCAGTACATGGTAGAGAATTTCGCGGATAATCTGCTTGCCGAGAATACGTGCATCCAGCGGCCTGTCCATTACGTCCAGCAGACGCTCAATGGCGCAGAGGATCTCTTCAGATAATGTCGCGGAGTTAATCCCGCTTGATGCCATTGAAGGCTGGAAAAGCTCGTCTTCACCAATCTCCATCAGCAGCTCCTGCAGCTGAAGAATATCGACATTGACGCGAATACCCGCCAGCGGAACGGCCTCTGTCGCGAAAGTTTCACATTCAAAGGGTAAAGGTACTGTCAGCAGCAGGTATTCATTGGTGTCGTAACGGAAGACTCGTTCATTGATATAGCCAATTTTATGGCCAGAAAAGAGAAAAACGATGCCTGGTTGATACATGACCGGCGTGCGCGTCCCGGGTTGCGTACCGTAGAGCAGGCGAATGTCCGGCAGCAAATTGCTGACACCATTTTCATTATCTATCAGTCTCTTAATCTGCATTGTGAGCTGATGACAGATCGCTTCACGGTTCATATTACGTTACTCCGGGTACGGTTTCCGACGTTGATAGTGTGCGTGCTTTTCCGCGCTTTCTCCAGCGCTCTGTAGAAATGGGCAAGACATCGGCAGGAATGTGCATTGAGAGGATAGCCCCGGACAGCCACAATGTGCAGCATCAGGTAGCCTTCTGCGCCACCACGATTTTTCACCCACATAAGGGAACGAGCAATGAACAACTTTAATCTCCACACCCCAACCCGCATTCTGTTTGGTAAAGGCGCTATTGCCGAGTTGCGCGCACAGATCCCTGCTGACGCCCGCGTACTGATCACCTACGGTGGCGGCAGCGTGAAAAAAACCGGCGTGCTGGATCAGGTTTACAGTGCCCTGGAAGGTCTGGACGTGCGTGAATTCGGCGGCATTGAGCCAAACCCGTCTTACGAAACGCTGATGAATGCAGTGAAAATCGCCCGCGAAGAGAACATCACCTTCCTGCTGGCCGTTGGCGGTGGCTCAGTGCTGGACGGCACCAAATTCATCGCCGCAGCGGCACATTACGCTGACGGCATCGACCCATGGCATATCCTGGAAACCCGTGGCAGCGATGTGAAAAGCGCTATCCCGATGGGCTCGGTACTGACTCTGCCAGCCACAGGCTCTGAATCCAACAAAGGTGCCGTGATCTCCCGCAAAACCACCGGTGATAAACAGGCCTTTATGAACGAACACGTTCAGCCTGTGTTCGCCATCCTCGACCCGGTTTACACCTACACCCTGCCTGCACGTCAGGTGGCTAACGGTGTGGTCGACGCCTTTGTGCATACCGTTGAGCAGTACGTGACCTACCCGGTGGATGCCAAAATTCAGGATCGCTTCGCGGAAGGCATTTTGCTGACGCTGGTTGAAGAAGGTCCGAAAGCGCTGAAAGAGCCAGAAAACTACGATGTTCGCGCCAATGTGATGTGGGCGGCAACGCAGGCGCTTAATGGCCTGATCGGTGCGGGTGTGCCTCAGGACTGGGCAACCCATATGCTGGGCCACGAACTGACGGCCATGCACGGTCTGGATCACGCTCAGACGCTGGCCGTAGTACTGCCTGCGCTGTGGAACGAAAAACGTGACACCAAACGCGCCAAACTGCTGCAGTACGCCGAGCGCGTGTGGAACATTACCGAAGGTTCTGACGATGCGCGTATTGATGCCGCCATCGAAGCGACCCGCAACTTCTTTGAAGGCCTGGGCGTGCCAACGCGTCTCTCTGGCTACGGCCTGGATGGTAGCTCCATCCCTGCCCTGCTGGCGAAACTGGAAGAACACGGTATGACTCACCTGGGTGAGCACGGCGACATCACGCTGGACGTGAGCCGTCGTATCTACGAAGCGGCACGCTAAGCGTTTTTGTCCTCCCGACTTTCGTTTTTTGACATTTCGTCCAGACTTAATGCATACCCCATCGTCGGAGAAACCCTCCGACGATGCGCACCTGAAGGAGGAAAAATGGCAAACCAAACCGTAATCAGGCTGAAGGACGGCAACGTGATGCCCCAACTGGGGCTCGGCGTATGGAAAGCCGGTAACGACGAGGTCGTCTCCGCCATTCATAAAGCCCTGGAAGTCGGCTACAGGTCGATTGATACCGCCGCTGCGTACAAAAACGAAGACGGTGTGGGTAAGGCACTGGCCAGCGCTGGCTTGCCCCGCGACGACCTTTTCATTACCACTAAACTGTGGAACGACGATCAAAAGCGCCCCCGCGAAGCCCTGCAGGAGAGCCTGGACAAGCTCCAGCTCGATTACATCGATCTCTGGCTGATGCACTGGCCTGTTCCGGCTATCGACCATTATGTTGATGCCTGGAAAGGAATGATTGAGCTGCAAAAAGAGGGGCGGGTGAAAAGTATCGGTGTCTGTAATTTCCAGGTTCACCATCTGCAGCGCCTGATCGACGAGACGGGTATCGCTCCTGTCATCAATCAGATCGAGCTGCACCCGCTGATGCAGCAGCGCCAGCTTCACGCCTGGAACGCAACCCACAATATCCAGACCGAATCCTGGAGCCCGCTGGCTCAGGGTGGTGAAGGCCTATTTGATCAGAAAATTATTCGCGACCTGGCGGATAAATACGGTAAGACGCCAGCACAGATTGTGATTCGCTGGCATCTGGATAACGGCCTGGTGGTGATCCCGAAATCGGTCACCCCTTCGCGCATCGCCGAGAACTTCGACGTCTGGGATTTCCGCCTGGACAAAGATGAGTTGGGTGAGATTGCGAAACTGGATAAGGGCAAACGGCTTGGGCCAGACCCGGAGCAGTTTGGCGGATAGATAAAAAACCCCGGCTTGCCGGGGTTTTTATTTTACGCTTTACGTTTGGCTGGCTTCTTCGCCGTAGCCCCACCGTTTGAACGCTGGTGCACGATCGGTGTGTGCTTGGTCAATGCCGGGCGCGTATTGCGATTCTGACGACGCGCCTCGCGCATTTCATCCAGGGTAGGAGCCGGTACCAGACAGTCGCGACGCGAGCCAATCAGGTGCTTTTTACCCATATCTTCCAGCGCCTGACGGATCAGCGGCCAGTTTTTCGGATCGTGATAACGCAGCAGCGCTTTGTGCAGACGGCGCTGTTTATCCCCTTTTGGCACCACCACGTCTTCGCTCTTATAACCAATCTTACTCAGCGGGTTCTTGCCAGTGTAATACATGGTCGTCGAGTTGGCGAGCGGTGACGGGTAGAAGTTCTGCACCTGATCCAGACGGAAGCGACGCTGTTTCAGCCACAGCGCCAGGTTCACCATGTCCTCATCGCGCGTACCCGGGTGGGCAGAGATGAAGTAAGGGATTAGGTACTGCTCTTTCCCTGCCTGCTTAGAGTAGGTATCGAACAACTGTTTAAAGCGATCATAGCTGCCCATGCCCGGCTTCATCATTTTCGACAGCGGGCCTTCTTCGGTGTGCTCCGGCGCAATCTTCAGATAGCCGCCAACGTGGTGCGTTGCCAGCTCTTTGATGTAGCGCGGATCTTCCACGGCGATGTCGTAACGTACTCCGGAGGCGATGAGGATCTTCTTGATGCCTTTAAGGTCGCGGGCGCGGCGATAGAGATTGATTGTCGGCTCATGGTTGGTATCCATGTGCTGGCAGATATCCGGATAGACGCAAGACAGACGACGGCAGGTTTGCTCTGCACGCGGCGACTTACAGCGCAGCATGTACATGTTGGCGGTTGGGCCGCCAAGATCGGAGATCACGCCAGTAAAACCCGGTACGGTATCGCGAATAGCTTCGATCTCATTGATGATCGAATCTTCAGAGCGGCTCTGGATGATGCGTCCTTCATGCTCGGTAATAGAGCAGAGCGAGCACCCTATAATTCTGATCATTTAGAAATTTTTTTGCGTTTAAAATCAATGAATTGAAAGATTTCATTTTTCTAAGTCTGATAAAACAGATGAAAACCCAACTGACTATACTCATAAAACTCAATCTTTGCGCTGCTGTACGATACCAGTAATTACAGGTGCCGAGTTTAACATCATGAAAAGTAGCCCAATAATGAATGACGCAACGCCAGCTGCGGTGCCTAACTTCTGACTGAACACCATTGAAACAAAGTACATATTTGGGATAAAAACGGACATAGCAATCACGAAAAGTAACTTATTCAGATAATTATTTATTCGGGTCTTAACCTCAACTCTATCATAAAAAGCCATCGAAACGTAAGCAGTTATCAGTGAATAAAAAGACCATGTCATATAGTTAACCGATTCATTAAATGCCTCTCGCAAAAGCAAAGCACTTTCTGTCATTCCCTACCTCATTAAATCAATAGAAAATAAATCTGAATAATTTATTTTTAAAAGAAAAGAACACAACATAACTTCAGTAGTTATGATTAATCCCTGAATGATTATTTCTTAGCAAGATATAACATGCTTAATGTATATCAGGCAATAAAAAAACTCCCAAAGACCACCGCTGTGGTCTTCAGGTATAGGATTTAAAGAACGAACTCAGTCCGGAAACGTATCACTATCTTCTGTAACGTCCGCTTTCTCTGGTAACATTCTGTTTTTAATATACTGTGAATTCCTGCAGATGAGAGGAAAAATCTCCGAGTTATTCATTATACAACTCGTTGCCGTACGGGCGTCCTCCGGAGACCATGATGAAAATGAAAACGTCTGACGGTCAAGCCATTGAGACAATAATACATTATCAACAGAAGCGCTAAACAGCGCCGCAATAGCCCTGCGTTCAACGGCCTTCTCAGGTTCAATAAACGACAACTCATTATGAAAACGGGTAATAATCGCAATACGGCTGTCAATACGAATATGTCTTTCAAGTAAGACATCGTGCAACTCATCAAGTACAGTCTCTCTCTGGGTATCGTCGAGGCAAGACCACAGAAAATGAATGTTCTCGGCATTTGTGACAACGTCTGGCTCTGCATCACGGAACCATGATGCAAAGATACCCACACTACCTTCCATCCGGATATGCTGCCCCTGAAGTTGCATTTGTTCAAGGATAAAGCGCATGTTCACAGGAAGAACCGTAAAACACTCAATAAGCCTTTCAGAAGAACTAAATACTCCACATGCCAGGGCGTTCAGCTTTTTCTTCAAAATATCAAACTGCTCACCTGACTGATATACGTCATGGAGAAATACTGGACCCATAGCATTCACATCAGACTCAATTATTTTCTCTGACAGTGCTTTTTGACGCTCTCGCACAAATATTAAAAGAGAGGTTGCATTTGTAGCTTCTTTGATGACGTCATACTGACCTTTAACAAAGCTCAGGACAGGTATATTCACCAGAAGACCTAAATCAACAATCCTGCCAACAGCATTTTTGATGTACGGCAGAACATTTTTATCCTTAAGTGCTATAAAGATACTCTCGGCAGTACGTAGATAACGAAGATATGCAGCCAAAGCCAGGTCAAACCGTTCCTCACCAATATGTTCACTGTACGACTCGATACCGGCATAGTTACCATGGAGCACCATGTGAGCAACAGCCTGTGCAGCAAATTCCGCAGGGAAGAGATTCCTCGTCGCCGTATTATTAAGATAATATTGATTTAAAACATTATTATTCCAGTCCGGGCTCAGAACAATTTTTCTGAAATGGATAACGTCCTCAACAACCTGACGATTTTTAAGCGTCATTATTGCAGAGCTAACCTGAGCCCCACCTGTACCATCATTCTTTCCAATTACGTTCTGTACCGCCTTCGATGCAATATTGATATGCCGGATAATTCCCGGATTAAAAAGGTCTATCTGAGGTTGCTCAGCTCCATAGCGTAACATCTCCTCCCGACCGTGATTTCCGATATCTAGTGTGCCAATTTTCAGGTTTGACAAGGTCTCTTCATTATTGACAAGGTATTCCACATAAAATACGCCATCTACAAAATTCTCCATTTTATTCAGTAGTGATTCACCGGCCAGAACAGAGTATGAATCAGCTTCCTGCAGCAACGTCTTCGTGGATTCAGCCTCCAATTTTTCTGAATCCTGAATTTCATCAAGTTTACTCACAATAAACGATATTTGCCTTTCGACGAAAGGCTCTAGGCTTATCCGCCCGTCAGCCATCAGTTTCTGCAGACTCAATACGAAACCTTCATCATTCTTTTCTCTGAGTGAAACAGCATAACTCTGATTCAGCATTTGCACTGCGACTTTGAGTTGCGGTTCGGCGAGAGCCTGACACTTCTCATCCATCCGGCTATAAGAAACCAGCCAGTCTCGCATCTGAATATGTGGTGCCACTCGCTGCCATGCTTCAGCGAAACCCCACAAGGCCGTCAGTTCTTCAAGCCGTGGGATATTTATAGCACCAATCGCGTCTTTAAGAGGCGTATCAAGCAACTCGCTCCTGGCAAGCTCCACCGTGGACTGATAGTGGATGCTCATCAGAAATTCGCTCCATCTTTCTGTATCGTTATTAAAAATTCGGGATATTTGTTGATAAGTTAGCGAGAGCATCTCGTCAAAATCATCCGGAGCAATACCGGGTTCGGTCTGACTAGCTTTGGGATCGCGAAGTAATACTTTAATATCTCGCTCCCCGTATCTGACCACCAGTAAGTAGAGAGCAATAAGAATATGGCGATGATCTTCTGTTGCAGGAACGGTAAGGTTCAGAATATGAATATCATTAACAAACTTCTTCATTAATCGCGGTGTGATACGAGGATACTCAGAGGGTTTCCAGCGCTCAAGCAACACCGTTGCTTCCCGGCACGCTATCCCTGCATCCTCATTTACTGTTTCTTTCCAGTACTGCCTTAACGCTTCCTGCCATCCTGCCGAAATAAGAGGAGGAACCTGAAAACTTACAGGAATCCGCTTTGCAATAAACTCACGCCCGCTGAAACCCGCCACAGAAAGTGAGGCTGAAACCTGTCTTGCCGAATAGGGCACCACTATCCTGAAGTGTTCATGAGTGGCTCCGGCAATAAGCTCCATATCACTCCAGAGCTCTTTCACTTTGTCTGCACTGATTCGGTCCAGATTATCAATGATAAGGATGAAGCGATCTCCATGGGAAATGACCTCTTTGGAGGTAAATCCCTGCAGAGCTTCAGCCAGCTCAATAGCTCCGACCTCCTTATTAACTAGCCAAGTCTCTTCAATCCTGTCAGTACTGTTGCGTTTGAACAAATCACCAATACTCGAATACCCTTTCTTTCTGTACCATTCCATGTTCTGCAGGCATGCCAGTCCTGCGACCATAATGGCAGGAGAAAGAAACGCGGCCACCTCAACATAAAAAAGCCACCCTAATAATGACTCCTTGTTAGTAAAATATTGATTAAGGTCTGTTAGCACATAACGAAGCATCTGCACGGAAAGCAATGACAGTAAAATAAAAACGACGGTCAACCAGCTTAGCCTGCTGCTGACCCTCTTGTCGTATTCAACGATGTTACCCAGAGCCAGATTTTTATACTTATCCAACACATCCCGGGAGCCCGGACATTGTAGGCTGACCCCGTGGTGGATGACATCGATAAGCGCTTTTTTAGTTGAGCCATGATGGTAACGTTCTGCATCAAAGTTAATGAACGTAAAATCATCTTTAAGCTTTTTCTGCAGGAACTTCAATATTGTTGACTTACCTGAACCCAGCTCACCTTCCAGACCAATAATATTGACATCAGGTGTCCTGATGATCTGAGCCACATTCTCTGCAACTTTTTCATGACTGCTGCCTCTAAACATATCCTGGTCAGCGGGTGATTCCGTCTGCAATCGTAGAGTCATTCAGCAATTTCCTTCGTTATAACGTAAGATTCTTTCACTATTAGACACAGTACAGAGCCCACAGCAACCAAATGACTGCAGCCGGGGCAGTTTAGTTTTAAGCATGCATAAGCCGATTTCGATGGAATCCCTTTCACACAATAATATTGAATTGAAGCAATGAAAACATTAATGTGTTTGTTGTGACTAGCTGCAGGGGCCTGGAAGAAATTCCAAAGCCTGACAAACCGGAACAGGGCTTGCTCTGCTCCGGTTTTATCCAGTTCATCTTGAAGCCCTTGTTTTTGTTACATATCCCTGCTCACTCTTTCAGCCATTGTTAAGCTTCTTGTGTGTAATCTGCGAATAATACGGATGCAAAATTGATGCAATGGATTATACATACCTACAGCGCACGTTACGCTGAGCTGAATCGAATTTCAGAGAACGTTCTTCGCTATTACCCTGCCCAGCCAGTTGAACACATTTTATCATCCGGCCCCGAGAGTGACATGTTCTCTGCCTGGTACAGCCTTCATCAGAGTCAAACTAGACGTTATTTACAGGCAAAAGAAGACAGCTACAGAGCTTAAGTCTGACATTATTCGTGGCTGTGTCTGCCTTCGGAGTTTTCAGCTTATCCCGATAACAGCGGTTTTGAAAAATTGACGTTTTTTACACCGGTACATTGCCCGAACGCAATCTCCCCCGTAGCGAAATACCGCCCCGCAGAAAATCGTCCATGCTCGGCATGCCCCTGGAACATCAGCATCTTTTCAATAAAGGTTTTACAGCCTATAGTCTGTATAACACAAAATACACCTTACCTGCTGTATTACAGGGCGGTACTCCCTACTCAGTCTGCGAGGCAGGTCACTTATGAATAATCAGTTCCCGATAAAAACGCTGAACCAGCTCAGACCTGTGCTAATCGGGTTTCGCAAAATCAAGGGCTTCACGCAAAAAGATGTGTCTGAGAGGCTTGGCGTAACGCAGCAAACCTATGCCCGCCTGGAAGCAAACCCTGCTAGCGCCAGTATTGATCGTCTGTACAAGGTATTCAGTATTCTGGGCGTAGAAATAACGCTGTCATCTATTTCCCCTTCACCCTTCATTTCCCACACAGAGATGAGGGGGGCATTTGACAGCACTCCCGCCAGACGGGAGAAATGGTGACTATTAGAAGTTTGCTAGTTTTGTCGAATGACGCCAACTACATGTCCGCATCCATCGAGTAGTGGCTTCAAGCCACGATTGTCACTGCCTCCGCTGCCTTTTTCCAGTAACTCTCTCCTTTTAATTCTAATATTTAGGGGTGTCAACGCAAAGCAGAAACGGCACCTTCTTTGCGAGACAGAAATGACCTGTGATTGCCTGGCCGATTTATGGCAGCTAAGTGCGAGAAGCGGATATAGCGAATTCGCCATTGTACGGGATTAGCAGGTTTACTGAAGCAACCTGCGATGGCGTTATGGCAATAGTCAGTCCCCTGTCCAGTCGGCATAGGTGGCCACCTCGTCACCGCCGGGGATAAACTGATTGAAGCCTCCGCGCAAAATCACTTATTCTTTTCCGTTAATAAAATGCAGGAGCAAAGTCATGACTGGCGAAATTCGTGGGCGAGGCAGGCCACGAAAAACAGAGAGTACCTATACAGGGTAAGGGTGCCAACTTACTGATTTAGTGTATGATGGTGTTTTTGAGGTGCTCCAGTGGCTTCTGTTTCTATCAGCTGTCCCTCCTGTTCAGCTACTGAAGGCGTGGTGCGTAACGGTAAAAGTACTGCCGGACATCAGCGCTATCTCTGCTCTCACTGCCGTAAAACATGGCAGCTACAGTTCACTTACATCGCCTCTCAGCCCGGTACACACCAGAAAATTATTGATATGGCCATGAATGGCGTCGGATGTCGCGCCAGTGCACGCATTATGGGCGTTGGCCTCAACACGATTTTACGACACTTAAAAAACTCAGGCCGCAGTCGGTAAACTCACGCATACAACCGGGCAGTGACGTTATTGTTTGCGCGGAAATGGACGAACAGTGGGGTTACGTCGGCGCTAAATCACGCCAGCGCTGGTTGTTTTACGCGTATGACAGGATACGGAGGACGGTTGTGGCGCACGTATTCGGTGAACGCACGTTGGTCACGCTGGAGCGTCTTCTGGGCCTGCTGTCGGCCTTTGAGGTCGTGGTATGGATGACGGATGGCTGGCCGCTTTATGAATCACGCCTGAAGGGAGAACTGCACGTTATCAGCAAGCGATATACGCAGCGCATTGAGCGGCATAACCTGAATCTGAGGCAGCATCTGGCAAGGCTGGGCAGGAAGTCACTGTCTTTCTCAAAATCGGTGGAGCTGCATGACAAAGTCATCGGGCATTATCTGAACATAAAACACTATCAGTAAGTTGGAGTCATTACCGGTGCTCTGATATATTTATTATACTATAGTGGGGTATGTGTTGATCTTAATGTAATACTCCCCTATAGTATAAGAAATACAGAGCAGTGAGGTAAGCAATGCCCAGTACTCCTGAAGAGAAAAAAAAGGTCCTAACCCGGGTTCGCCGTATCCGGGGTCAGATTGATGCTCTGGAAAGAGCACTTGAAAGTGGCGCTGAATGCCGTTCCGTTCTCCAGCAAATCGCCGCCGTCCGGGGCGCCGCTAACGGACTGATGGCAGAGGTGCTGGAGAGCCACATACGGGAAACCTTTGACCAGAATGACAGCTACAGTCATGAAGTCAGTAAATCAGTTGACGATACGATTGAGCTGGTTCGTGCCTATCTTAAATAGGTGAGGCCATTATTACATTGAGGATATATTACGTATGAAATCACGTGCCGCTGTTGCATTTGCACCAGGGAAGCCCCTGGAGATTGTTGAAATTGATGTTGCTCCGCCTAAAAAAGGCGAGGTGCTGATTAAAAACACCCACACAGGTGTCTGCCATACCGATGCCTTTACCCTCTCAGGGAATGACCCTGAGGGCGTTTTCCCGGTGGTTCTCGGCCACGAGGGAGCCGGTATCGTCGTTGAAGTTGGTGAAGGCGTCACCAGTGTGAAGCCGGGTGACCATGTTATTCCGCTCTACACCGCTGAATGCGGGGAGTGTGAATTCTGCCAGTCCGGTAAAACGAACCTCTGTGTATCGGTTCGCGAGACTCAGGGCAAAGGACTGATGCCTGACGGGACCACTCGCTTTTCATACAACGGTCAGCCTCTTTACCACTACATGGGATGTTCCACATTCAGTGAATACACCGTTGTGGCCGAGGTTTCTCTGGCAAAAATTAACCCGGAGGCGAACCATGAACACGTCTGCCTGTTGGGTTGTGGCGTGACTACCGGTATTGGCGCCGTCCATAACACGGCTAAAGTGCAGCCGGGCGATTCAGTTGCCATTTTTGGTCTGGGGGCAATTGGTCTGGCTGCGGTACAGGGGGCCCGTCAGGCAAAAGCGGGACGTATTATCGCTATCGATACTAATCCGACAAAATTTGACCTGGCCCGTCAGTTCGGGGCCACTGACTGCATTAACCCGAATGATTATGACAAACCGATTAAAGATGTTCTGCTGGATATCAACAAGTGGGGTATTGACCATACCTTTGAATGTATCGGTAACGTTAACGTCATGCGTGCAGCGCTGGAAAGTGCTCACCGTGGGTGGGGGCAGTCCGTTGTCATTGGTGTCGCAGGGGCCGGACAGGAGATTTCCACCCGTCCTTTCCAGCTGGTCACCGGGCGCGTATGGAAAGGTTCCGCGTTTGGCGGAGTAAAAGGCCGCACTCAGCTCCCCGGTATGGTCGAGGATGCCATGAAGGGGGATATTGACCTTGAGCCATTTGTAACCCATACGATGACACTGGATGAAATCAATGACGCCTTCGAGCTTATGCATGAAGGCAAATCTATCCGGACAGTGATTCATTACTGATCCCATCAGAATTTTAATCAACTCAAACTGAAGGAAGTGGAAAATGACAACTCCGGTAATTTCTGGTGACGGCATCTTTTCTCATGTGTTCATTGGCGCAGCCGATGTCGAGAAATCCTCCGCATTTTACGATGTCGTCCTGGGCACGCTTGGTATCAATAACCTCGGCCCGTTTGGCAACGGCTGGGTACTCTATGGCCGCGAAAAGCCGGCATTTATCATTGCCCGTCCGGGCAACGGTGAAGCACCTTCCGCTAACGGGGTGACTGTCGGCTTCGCTGCTGCCACCCCGGAAGAGGTTGATGCTTTCCATGCTGCCGGCCTTGCCGCCGGTGGAGCTGATGAAGGTCAACCTGGCCCGCGTGGTCACCTTCCCGGGGCCTATGCTGCCTACCTGCGGGATCCGGCGGGTAACAAAATCACGGCGTATACGTTTATCTGACGTCCGGATTTAAAGATACTTCCCCTGGCTTCGGTCAGGGGAAATAACCATGAGATAACGGCTGATGGAACTCATTGAGCAGCATGCCAGCTCTGGCGGCTGGCAAAACGTGTACCGGCATTATTCACAATCCCTTAATTGTGAAATGAATTTCGGTGTGTATCTTCCTCCCAAAGCAGTAACAGAAAAACTGCCGGTACTATACTGGTTGTCGGGCCTGACCTGTACTGAGCAGAATTTCATCACCAAATCAGGTATGCAGCATTATGCAGCCCGGCATAACGTCATCGTTGTTGTCCCGGATACCAGTCCCCGGGGTAATAATGTCCCGGATGCCGACAGTTACGATCTTGGCCAGGGGGCCGGTTTTTATCTGAACGCGACGGAACAGCCGTGGAATGTTCATTACAGGATGTATGACTATATTCTCAGAGAGCTTCCGGATGTCGTCATGAATCATTTTCCTGCAACGGCAAGAAAATCTATATCCGGTCATTCTATGGGAGGGCTGGGTGCTCTGGTGCTGGCTCTGCGAAATCCTGGTGAATATGTGAGCGTATCAGCATTTTCCCCGATAGTATCGCCTTCTCAGGTGCCATGGGGGCAACAGGCATTTAGCGCTTACCTGGGTGAAAACAGAAAAACGTGGGAAGCCTACGATCCAGTCAGCCTCATTTTACAGGGTGAAAAATTACCAGAAATCTTCATTGATCAGGGGCTGAGTGACGCCTTTTATGAAGAGCAACTGCGCACCAAAATCCTTGAGAGAGTATGCAATGAGATGAACCTCAATGCGTCGTTCCGATATCATACTGGATACGACCACAGCTATTATTTCATTTCCAGCTTTATTGGTGAGCACATTGCTTACCATGCCAACAGGCTCAGGCTGTCAGCATGAGTTGATTTCCAGCCTCAGAAAATGTGCTTAATTTTCAGGCCTGAACAGGGCCTGAACCCTGCAGACCTGAGATGTACTGTAACTGGTGGCTTCAGCAGTTTCTCTTATGCTCAGTTTCTTGACCTGTCGGTAATACAGAACTTTCTTATGTCGTTCCTGATCGGCCTGTTTGCCCCGGTGAATAGCCACGGATAATCTAGACACTTCCGAGCCGTTGATGGACTGACCCCGCCCCGGTAGACGATCCTGCCCTATAGTTTGGACTGACCCCACGCCTGTAGACAAATCCTGTCCTCACGACGAGGCCTGTTCGAAGGCCTCCGGACTGACGCCGCCGAGGTGGCTGTGGCGCCGGGACCGGTTATAGAAGACTTCAATGTAATCGAAGATCCGCCCGGGCCAGATCCCTGGTTTTATATATGCGTTTTCTGATCCGTTCTTTTTTCAGCGAACTGAAGAACGATTCGGCCACCGCATTATCCCAGCAGTTGCCACGCCGGCTCATGCTCGGCGCCAGGTTATTGGCCCGGTAGAAGCGCTGCCAGTCGTCACTGCCGTACTGGCTGCCCTGGACGCCCTTCTAAGAGTCAAGCTGTTATCGGGATACTGTTGATCCGCCTGTTTTGATTGCGCAGTAACGTGTAAACTTCGCGGGAGATATATCGCTTTAGACAGCGTATCGCTTCCATTTTTGTATGTCCTTCGGCTACACGCCTGGCGACATATTCCTTTGTTTTTGCGTCAGTTCGTAAGCGTCCGATGGCGATGATGTGAAGTGCACTATTTGCAGCACGATCTCCACCACGATTAAGTCGGTAACGGTTCGTTTTTCCAGAAGAAACGGGGACCGGGCTGACACCACACAGTGCCGCAAATCCTGATTCTGATCTTAACCGTTGAGGATTGTCTCCGGCAGTGATCAGCAACTGTGAAGCGCTTTCGTATCCGATAGCATTACGTTTAATCAGCTCAGGTGCCAACTCGTCGACAATTGCCGCAATCATGACATCCAGATCAGCGATTTCGTCATGTAACTCGAGATAGCGTCGGGCAAGGGACTTTAATGAAATGCGATAAACGTTGGTTACATTGCGGTATTCACTGGCATCAGGTCTCCAGGAACCCAGGGTCCTGATGAGCTGCATGCGCGTCATATTTCTGAGCTGTTCACGTAATTCATCCGGGGCAGAGATAATATTTGAATGGATAATCTGGAGAGCGACTCTGCGGGCTGATATTGCTGTTTTTCGGCAAGTTTTTAATACCCGCAGGGACTCAATCATGCCATCACGCGTTTTGGGAGTAACTGTCCTGATGCCTGAGAATGCTGCATGAGCGGCACATTCAGCATCAATTGTGTCACTTTTACCCCGTTTGCGTCGCTCCATCCGGTCTGGAGCAGTCACCTCAAGAACTTCTAACCCGGCGTTCTGAAAATAACGAAGCAAACCGGAACCATAGGTACCTGTGCACTCAACACCAATTCGCTTTAATGTCCCAAACGAGGTCATCCATGCCAGCATCTGCCGGTAACCTTGTCGTGTTGTGGAGAAATACTGAGTCCCAAGGACTTTATTGTTCTGATCTACGACAGCGGCAACGTGCAAATCTTTATGTGTATCCACGCCACCCACAACGGCAGCTTCGGTAACTTTATCAACCATGACAGAGCTCCTGTGAGGAAACAGAGTTGAATCTCCAGACAGATAACCTGGACAGGACAGTAACGAGACAAGCCGTCAGGCCCTTCTTGAGTCACGCGCATCGGTGAGGAGATGCCTCGCATGAAGGCGCTTCCGGCAACCGACGGGTCCAGGGCAGGACACAAAAGGTCGATCGCTGTGTGAGTCAGGATGCGGGAAGGTCTTCACTGCATCAGTAATCACACCAATCTGGTTAAACGGCAAACTAAGTGGTGGTAAAGACTGACATCGGCATTATTACTATCGCTGTGGAACATCACCCCGACGGGCTTACCACGGGTTTCCCATGCCATTTCCAGTGCTTTCATGGTGAGCCTGCTGTCCGGCGAGAACGACATGGCCCAGCCCACTGGTTTTCTTGCGAACAGGTCGAGAACAACGGCGAGGTACGCCCAGCGCTTACCCGTCCAGATATAGGTCACATCACCGCACCACACCTGATTTGGTTCCGTTACGGCGAACTGTCGCTCAAGATGATTCGGGATAGCAACGTGCTCATGACCGCCACGCTTATACCGGTGAGTCGGCTGCTGGCAACTGACCAGCCCCAGCTCTTTCATGAGTCTGCCAGCAAGCCAGCGCCCCATCTGGTAACCTCTCTGGGTTGCCATTGTGGCGATGCTTCTTGCTCCGGCAGAGCCGTGGCTGATGCCATGCAGTTCAAGTACCTGACTGCGTAATACAGCCCGTCTGCCGTCTGGCTTTTCAGGACGGTTTTTCCAGTATTTGTAGCTGCTGCGATGAACCCCGAACACATGGCAGAGAGTGGCCACAGGATAACGCGCCCTGAGTTTCCCGATTATCGAGAACTGTTCAGGGAGTCTGACATCAAGAGCGCGGTAGCCTTTTTTAATATTTCATTTTCCATTTCAATACGTTGTAGCTTTTTCCTGAGCTCACGGATTTCAATTTGTTCCGGGGTAATGGGGGAGGCTTTTGGTGTTTTGCCCTGCCGTTCATCACGTAATTGTTTCACCCATCGCGTCATTGTGGAAAGGCCGACATCCATAGCGCTGGCTGCATCTGCCACGGTGTAGTTCTGGTCAACGACCAGTTGAGCGGATTCGCGTTTAAACTCTGCGCTGAAATTTCTTTTTTTCATTATGACACCTGTGTTGTTCTGAGGTGAGCATATCACCTCTGTTCAGGTGGCCAAATTCAGTAAACCACTTCATATCAGCCTGGAGCCTGTGTTGCCCGGTTGGCGCGGGATAATGGAATTAATGACAATCTGCTGTTTACCTGGCGCCAGCGTTACAGACATCTTCTGCCCGATGAAATACAACGGTCAATCAGAGAGCAAGACTCTGTTATCCCCGTTGTCCTGCCTGATATGGTCCTGTCACACCATGCTGAGCCGCACTATGAACCCGCCGCTCCAGCCTGCCGCGAGGCCATGACATGCGAGGTGACTGTCGGCGGTGCCAGCCTGCGTCTGTCCGGGGATTTATCACCTGCACTTCTGAAAACGCTGATCCGCGAGCTGAGCGGGAGGAGCCGATGATACCCTTACCGTCAGGCACTCGTATCTGGCTGGTTGCCGGGGTCACCGATATGCGTAAGTCCTTCAATGGTCTGGGCGAACTGGTCCAGCATGTTCTTGATGACAATCCGTTCTCCGGCCACCTGTTTATCTTCCGTGGTCGTAAAGGTGACACCGTGAGGATCCTCTGGGCTGATGCTGACGGTCTGTGTCTGTTTACCAAACGTCTGGAAGAGGGACAGTTCGTCTGGCCTGCTGTACGCGACGGCAAAATCGCCATCACCCGCTCACAACTCGCCATGCTCCTCGATAAGCTGGACTGGCGGAAACCTAAAACTGCACGCCTTAACTCACTGACGATGTTGTAAAAAGCGCATGACCGCATTATAAATGGGGTCATGAGTCAGGACTATCTCGCCCGTATCGCTGCGCTGGAAGACGCGCTTCGCCAGAAAGACAGCCAGCTCAGTCTCGTTGCTGAGACTGAGTCGTTCCTGCGTTCAGCGCTGGCCCGCGCAGAAGAGAAAATAGAGAACGAAGAGCGTGAAATAGAACATCTGCGGGCTCAGATAGAAAAACTGCGCCGAATGCTGTTCGGTACCCGTTCAGAAAAGCTACGCCGGCAGGTCGAAGAAGCCGAAGCCCTGCTGAAACAGCAGGAGCAGCAAAGCGATCGTTACAACGGCCGGGACAATGATCAGCAGGTTCCGCGTCAGTTGCGCCAGTCCCGTCATCGTCGCCCGTTACCGGAACATCTTCCCCGCGAAATAAACAGACTGGAGCCAGCTGAAACCAGCTGTCCTGGTTGCGGTAGTGATATGGCCTATCTCAGCGAAGTCAGCGCGGAGCAACTGGAGCTGGTCTCCAGCGCCCTGAAAGTGATCCGCACGGTCAGGGTGAAAAAGGCCTGTACCCGATGCGACTGCGTCGTTGAAGCGCCAGCGCCCTCACGTCCTATCGACCGGGGCATCGCCGGGCCGGGTCTGCTGGCCCGCGTGTTAACGGCCAAATACTGTGAACACCTGCCGCTGTATCGCCAGTGCGAAATCTTTGCCCGTCAGGGTGTGGATCTGAGTCGTGCGCTGCTCTCCAACTGGGTGGATGCGTGCTGCCGGTTAATGGCCCCGCTGGATGAAGCCCTCTACCACTACGTGATGGACTGCCGCAAACTGCATACGGATGACACTCCGGTGCCCGTGCTGGCGCCGGGCAGAAAGAAGACGAAAACCGGGCGTATCTGGACATATGTCCGTGATAACAGAAGCGCGGGTTCATCAGATCCGCCAGCGGCATGGTTCGCCTTCTCACCGGACCGACAGGGGAAACACCCTCAGCAACATCTTCGGCACTATCATGGCGTGCTGCAGGCAGATGCCTTCGCAGGGTACGACAGGTTGTTCAGCGCAGAGCGTGAAGGTGGCCCGTTGACAGAAGCGGCATGCTGGGCTCATGCGCGGCGCAAAATCCATGACGTCTATATCAGCACCCGGACGGCCACAGCAGAGGAGGCTCTGAAGCGCATCAGTGAGTTATACGCGATAGAAGAGGAAATACGCGGCCTTCCGGCATCTCAGCGGCTGGCCGCCAGACGGTCCCGAAGTTAACCGTTGCTGATATCCCTGCATGACTGGTTGGTGGAGAAAAGTGCCACTCTGTCGAAAAAATCCCGGTTAGGCGAGGCGTTCGCTTATGCACTGAACCAGTGGGATGCCCTGTGTTACTACTGCGATGATGGTCTGGCAGAGCCGGATAATAACGCTGCTGAGCGCGCGCTACGAGCGGTCTGTCTGGGCAAGAAAAACTACATCTTCTTCGGCAGTGATCATGGTGGTGAACGTGGTGCCCTGCTGTATGGTCTGATCGGAACGTGCAGGCTGAACGGTATCGATCCAGAGGGTTACCTTCGCCATATCCTGAGCGTATTGCCGGAGTGGCCCATCAACAAAGTGGCCGAACTGCTGCCATGGAACGTAGATCTCACCAATAAATAGCCGTCAATACGGCGCTCACTTAACGCTTACGTTCACCTGAGGTGTTTTTGTAGTTATCTGGCGTTACGTGACAGTGTTGGTCAGATACTTCCACCTCTTCAGAGTTAAAGTTTGATATATGGGAAAAAAACGCTCCCGGACGGGAGCGTAAGCCAGTGACTTCGGCGTCAAATGAGGGTCTGACAAGTGGAGCTGCGGGTTAATTCTGGGTGATCTGGCTGCGATGCTTTTCAGCCTGCTGCTGATGAATAACGGAAGATAGACCATTATTCGCCTTCTCATGCACAACAGCGGCTTTCTCATGCTCGTTCATTTCGGAAAATGGCTTAGCAGTTTCTTGGGTGTTCTCAGGTTTGGATTTCATCATTTTTTTATGCATTTCAGCCATGTCCTGATGGGCAGCAGAATTGCCGTTTTGCATCATTTCATGGGACATTGCGGCCTGATCGTGACCGCTCATATCCATCATTTTCATGCTCTCCCCGGCTTTGTTGAATAAATCAGATTTCGGGTAAGTCTCCCCCGTAGCGGGTTGTGTTTTCAGGCAATACGCACGCTTTCAGGCATACCTGCTTTCGTCATTTTGTTCAGCGCTCGTACCAGGGCCATAGCCTCTGCAACCTGACCATCGTAGTCACGCAGTGTCAGTGAACCTCCGAACAGCTGTTTTACCCGGTACATCGCCGTTTCCGCTATCGAGCGACGGTTATAATCTGTTGTCCATTTCCACCGCGCATTACTCCCGGTCAGCCGCTGATTCGCAACAGCACGGTTACGGTCTGCATATTCACCGGGCCAGTAACCCGCGCCTTTTCGGGGCGGGATAAGCGCGCTGATTTTCTTACGCCGCAGTTCATCGTGACAGAGCCGGGTGTCGTAAGCGCCGTCTGCCGATGCTGCCCTGATTTTTCTGTGAGTCTGCCGGATAAGACCCGGGAAGGCTTCTGAGTCCGTCACATTGTTCAGCGACAGGTCTGCACAGATGATTTCATGTGTGTTGCTGTCAACTGCCAGATGCAACTTTCGCCAGATACGGCGGCGTTCCTGGCCATGTTTTTTGACTTTCCATTCGCCTTCACCAAAGACCTTCAGCCCGGTGGAATCAATCACCAGATGCGCGATTTCACCCCGGGTGGGCGTTTTGAAACTGACATTAACCGACTTTGCGCGCTTGCTGACACTGGTGTAATCCGGGCAGCGCAACGGAACATTCATCAGTGTAAAAATGGAATCAATAAAACCCTGTGCAGCCCGCAGGGTCAACCTGAACACGCGTTTAATGACCAGAACGGTGGTGATGGCGAGATCAGAATAGCGCTGAGGTCTTCCCCGTGATGAAGGCGTTGCCGACTCATACCAGGCCTGAATAGCTTCATCATCCAGCCAGAAAGTTATGGAGCCACGGTTGATGAGGGCTTTATTGTAGGTGGGCCAGTTGGTGATTTTGAACTTTTGCTTTGCCACGGAACGGTCTGCGTTGTCGGGAAGATGCGTGATCTGATCCTTCAACTCAGCAAAAGTTCGATTTATTCAACAAAGCCCACCTCCCCCTGACGACATCCTTCTGCTGAAACAGCGCCTGTCCGAACAGGAAGCGCTGAACCGCGCCCTGCTGGAAAAGCAGGCCGACCGGGAGCGCGAAATAGACCATCTGCAGGCGCAGCTGGATAAGATTCGCCGGATGAACTTCGGCAGTCGTTCTGAATAAATCTCCCGCCGCATCGCGCAGATAGAAGCCGACCTGAACCGGCTTCAGACAGAAAGCGATACGCTGACGGGTCGGGTTGCCGATACGGGCCGGGCCCCGTATCGTTTTAACCCTGAATATTCATCGCAGATATTGTTTCGGGTTTTCCGGTATACCAGCCCTGAACTAGGTAACCGGGGCCAAGAGAACGGACGAATTCAAACTGTCCTGGCGTTTCCACCCCTTCAAACACCAGTGGTTTGCCAGTACCACGTAACCCTTTCACCACAGAAACAAGTAGCGCTCGCTTCACCGGGTCATCAATATTGGCAATAAAAATACGGTCTATTTTTATCTCATCGAAATCCAGTACCGTCAGCCATTCAATATGGGGGCCGCTTGGCAAACGGAAAATATCCTACGTTAAGCCTGTTTCTTTAGCTGGCATTACAAAAAGCGAGCGTCTGCATGGTACAGACAGACACCCGAATACGATAAAAATGAGACGAAAAAAACGGTAATGCTGTCAACCTGTTGATGACTATTTTAATCTGTAGTCATTCAATCCTTGTAACATCAGGATGATCCTGGTGTCAGTGAAAATACGAAATCAACACGTTGGTATCATTACCCACCTGTGAACTGACGTCGGCATTTTGAATCTCACTTCGGCGTGCCCCCTCCGAATGGCGCAAAACATTTCGTGGTATGGCATGATAGCACCCGAAGAGAGTCAATTCAGGGTGGTAAATGTGAAACCAGTAACGCTATACGATGTCGCAGAGTATGCCGGTGTCTCTTATCAGACCGTTTCCCGCGTGGTGAACCAGGCCAGCCACGTCTCTGCGAAAACGCGGGAAAAGGTGGAAGCGGCGATGGCGCAGCTGAACTACATTCCCAACCGCGTGGCACAACAACTGGCGGGGAAACAGTCGTTGCTGATTGGCGTTGCTACCTCCAGTCTGGCCCTGCACGCGCCGTCGCAAATTGTCGCGGCGATTAAATCTCGCGCCGATCAACTGGGTGCCAGCGTGGTGGTGTCGATGGTAGAACGAAGCGGCGTCGAAGCCTGTAAAGCGGCGGTGCACAATCTTCTCGCGCAACGCGTCAGTGGGCTGATCATTAACTATCCGCTGGATGACCAGGATGCCATTGCTGTGGAAGCTGCCTGCGCTAATGTTCCGGCGTTATTTCTTGATGTCTCTGACCAGACTCCCATCAACAGTATTATTTTCTCCCATGAAGACGGTACGCGACTGGGCGTGGAGCATCTGGTCGCATTGGGTCACCAGCAAATCGCGCTGTTAGCGGGCCCATTAAGTTCTGTCTCGGCGCGTCTGCGTCTGGCGGGCTGGCATAAATATCTCACTCGCAATCAAATTCATCCGATAGCGGAACGGGAAGGCGACTGGAGTGCCATGTCCGGTTTTCAACAAACCATGCAAATGCTAAATGAGGGCATCGTTCCCACTGCGATGCTGGTTGCCAACGATCAGATGGCGCTGGGCGCAATGCGCGCCATTACCGAGTCCGGGTTGCGCGTTGGTGCGGATATCTCGGTAGTGGGATACGACGATACCGAAGACAGCTCGTGTTATATCCCGCCGTTAACCACCATCAAACAGGATTTTCGCCTGCTGGGGCAAACCAGCGTGGACCGCTTGCTGAAACTCTCTCAGGGCCAGGCGGTGAAGAGCAATCAGCTGTTGCCCGTCTCACTGGTGAAAAGAAAAACCACCCTGGCGCCCAATACGCAAACCACCTCTCCCCGCACGTTGGCAGATTCCTTAATGCAGCTGGCACGACAAGTTTCCCGACTTGAAAGCGGGCAGTGAGCGCAACGCAATTAATGTGAGTCAGCTCACTCATTAGGCACCCCAGGCTTTACACTCTATGTGTCCGGCTCGTATGTTATGCGAAAATGTGAGCGGATAACAATTCACGCAGGATACAACTATGACAATGATTACGGATTCACTGGCCGTCGTATTACAACGTCGTGACTGGGAAAACCCTGGCGTTACCCAACTTAATCGCCTTGCGGCACATCCCCCTTTCGCCAGCTGGCGTAATAGCGAAGAGGCTCGCACCGATCGCCCTTCCCAAGAGTCGCGCAGCCTGAATGGTGAATGGCGCTTTGCCTGGTTTCCGGCACCAGAAGCGGTACCAGAAAGCTGGCTGGAGCGCGATCTTCCTGACGCCGATACTGTCATCGTCCCCTCAAACTGGCAGATGCACGGTTACGATGCGCCTATCTACACCAACGTGACCTATCCCATTGCGGTCAATCCGCCGTATGTTCCCACGGAGAATCCGACGGGTTGTTACTCGCTCACATTTAATGTTGATGAAAGCTGGCTACAGGAAGGCCAGACGCGAATTATTTTTGATGGTGTTAACTCGGCGTTTCATTTGTGGTGCAACGGGCGCTGGGTCGGTTACGGACAGGACAGTCGTTTGCCGTCTGAATTTGACCTGAGCGCATTTTTACACGCCGGAGAAAACCGCCTCGCGGTGATGGTGCTGCGCTGGAGTGACGGCAGTTATCTGGAAGATCAGGATATGTGGCGGATGAGCGGCATTTTCCGTGACGTCTCGTTGCTGCATAAACCGAGCACGCAAATCAGCGATTTCCATGTAGCCACTCACTTTAATGATGATTTCAGCCGCGCTGTACTGGAGGCAGACGTTCAGATGTACGGCGAGCTGCGCGATGAGCTGCGGGTGACGGTTTCTTTGTGGCAGGGTGAAACGCAGGTCGCCAGCGGCACCGCGCCTTTCGGCGGTGAAATTATCGATGAGCGTGGTGGTTATGCCGATCACGTCACCCTACGTCTGAACGTCGAAAACCCGAAACTGTGGAGCGCCGAAATCCCGAATCTCTATCGTGCGGTGGTTGAACTGCACACCGCCGACGGCACGCTGATTGAAGCAGAAGCCTGCGATGTCGGTTTCCGCGAGGTGCGGATTGAAAATGGTCTGCTGCTGCTGAACGGCAAGCCGTTGCTGATTCGCGGCGTTAACCGTCACGAGCATCATCCTCTGCATGGTCAGGTCATGGATGAGCAGACGATGGTGCAGGATATCCTGCTGATGAAGCAGAACAACTTTAACGCCGTGCGCTGTTCGCATTATCCGAACCATCCGCTGTGGTACACGCTGTGCGACCACTACGGCCTGTATGTGGTGGATGAAGCCAACATTGAAACCCACGGCATGGTGCCAATGAATCGTCTGACCGATGATCCGCGCTGGCTACCCGCGATGAGCGAACGCGTAACGCGAATGGTGCAGCGCGATCGTAATCACCCGAGTGTGATCATCTGGTCGCTGGGGAATGAATCAGGCCACGGCGCTAATCACGACGCACTCTATCGCTGGATCAAATCTGTCGATCCTTCCCGCCCGGTACAGTATGAAGGCGGCGGAGCCGACACCTTCGCAACCGATATTATTTGCCCGATGTACGCGCGCGTGGATGAAGACCAGCCCTTCCCGGCTGTGCCGAAATGGTCCATCAAAAAATGGCTTTCGTTGCCTGGAGAGACGCGCCCGCTGATCCTTTGCGAATACGCCCACGCGATGGGTAACAGTCTTGGCGGCTTCGCTAAATACTGGCAGGCGTTTCGTCAGTACCCCCGTTTACAGGGCGGCTTCGTCTGGGACTGGGTGGATCAGTCGCTGATTAAATATGATGAAAATGGCAATCCGTGGTCGGCTTACGGCGGTGATTTTGGCGATACGCCGAATGATCGCCAGTTCTGCATGAACGGTCTGGTCTTTGCAGACCGCACGCCGCATCCGGCGCTGACGGAAGCAAAACACCAGCAGCAGTTTTTCCAGTTCAGTTTATCCGGGCGAACCATCGAAGTGACCAGCGAATACCTGTTCCGTCATAGCGATAACGAGCTCCTGCACTGGATGGTGGCGCTGGATGGCAAGCCGCTGGCAAGCGGTGAAGTGCCTCTGGATGTCGCTCCACAAGGTAAACAGTTGA
Source organism: Enterobacter ludwigii (assembly GCA_023023105.1). Taxonomy (NCBI): domain Bacteria; kingdom Pseudomonadati; phylum Pseudomonadota; class Gammaproteobacteria; order Enterobacterales; family Enterobacteriaceae; genus Enterobacter; species Enterobacter ludwigii. The sequence goes on from CP083824.1 coordinate 3,952,387, forward strand.
TTGAACTGCCTGAACTACCGCAGCCGGAGAGCGCCGGACAACTCTGGCTAACGGTTCACGTAGTGCAACCGAACGCGACCACATGGTCAGCAGCCGGACACATCAGCGCCTGGCAGCAGTGGCGTCTGGCGGAAAACCTCAGCGTGACACTCCCCTCCGCGCCCCACGCCATCCCGCAACTGACCACCAGCGAAACGGATTTTTGCATCGAGCTGGATAATAAGCGTTGGCAATTTAACCGCCAGTCAGGCTTTCTTTCACAGATGTGGATTGGCGATAAAAAACAACTGCTGACGCCGCTGCGCGATCAGTTCACCCGCGCACCGCTGGATAACGACATTGGCGTAAGTGAAGCGACCCGCATTGACCCTAACGCCTGGGTCGAACGCTGGAAGGCGGCGGGCCATTACCAGGCCGAAGCAGCGTTGTTGCAGTGCACGGCAGATACGCTTGCCGACGCGGTGCTGATTACCACGGTCCACGCGTGGCAGCATCAGGGGAAAACCTTATTTATCAGCCGGAAAACCTACCGGATTGATGGAAGTGGTCAAATGGCGATTACCGTTGATGTTGAAGTGGCGAGCAATACGCCACATCCGGCGCGGATTGGCCTGACCTGCCAGCTGGCGCAGGTAGCAGAGCGGGTAAACTGGCTCGGATTAGGGCCGCAAGAAAACTATCCCGACCGCCTTACTGCGGCCTGTTTTGACCGCTGGGATCTGCCATTGTCAGACATGTATACCCCGTACGTCTTCCCGAGCGAAAACGGTCTGCGCTGCGGGACGCGCGAATTGAATTATGGCCCACACCAGTGGCGCGGCGACTTCCAGTTCAACATCAGCCGCTACAGTCAACAGCAACTGATGGAAACCAGCCATCGCCATCTGCTGCACGCGGAAGAAGGCACATGGCTGAATATCGACGGTTTCCATATGGGGATTGGTGGCGACGACTCCTGGAGCCCGTCAGTGTCGGCGGAATTCCACCTTAGCGCCGGTAGCTACCATTACCAGTTGCTCTGGTGTCAAAAATAATAATAACCGGGCAGGCCATGTCTGCCCGTATTTCGCGTAAGGAAATCCATTATGTACTATTTAAAAAACACAAACTTTTGGATGTTCGGTTTATTCTTTTTCTTTTACTTTTTTATCATGGGAGCCTACTTCCCGTTTTTCCCGATTTGGCTACATGACATCAACCATATCAGCAAAAGTGATACGGGTATTATTTTTGCCGCTATTTCTCTGTTCTCGCTATTATTCCAACCGCTGTTTGGTCTGCTTTCTGACAAACTCGGGCTGCGCAAATACCTGCTGTGGATTATTACCGGCATGTTAGTGATGTTTGCGCCGTTCTTTATTTTTATCTTCGGGCCACTGTTACAATACAACATTTTAGTAGGATCGATTGTTGGTGGTATTTATCTAGGCTTTTGTTTTAACGCCGGTGCGCCAGCAGTAGAGGCATTTATCGAGAAAGTCAGCCGTCGCAGTAATTTCGAATATGGTCGCGCGCGGATGTTTGGCTGTGTTGGCTGGGCGCTGTGTGCCTCGATTGTCGGCATCATGTTCACCATCAATAATCAGTTTGTTTTCTGGCTGGGTTCTGGCTGTGCATTCATCCTCGCCGTTTTACTCTTTTTCGCCAAAACGGATGCGCCCTCTTCTGCCACGGTTGCCAATGCGGTAGGTGCCAACCATTCGGCATTTAGCCTTAAGCTGGCGCTGGAACTGTTCAGACAGCCAAAACTGTGGTTTTTGTCACTGTATGTTATTGGCGTTTCCTGCACCTACGATGTTTTTGACCAACAGTTTGCTAATTTCTTTACTTCGTTCTTTGCTACCGGTGAACAGGGTACGCGGGTATTTGGCTACGTAACGACAATGGGCGAATTACTTAACGCCTCGATTATGTTTTTTGCGCCACTGATCATTAATCGCATCGGTGGGAAAAACGCCCTGCTGCTGGCTGGCACTATTATGTCAGTACGTATTATTGGCTCATCGTTCGCTACCTCAGCACTGGAAGTGGTTATTCTGAAAACGCTGCATATGTTTGAAGTACCGTTCCTGCTGGTGGGCTGCTTTAAATATATTACCAGCCAGTTTGAAGTGCGTTTTTCAGCGACGATTTATCTGGTCTGTTTCTGCTTCTTTAAGCAACTGGCGATGATTTTTATGTCTATTCTGGCGGGCAATATGTATGAAAGCATCGGTTTCCAGGGCGCTTACCTGGTGCTGGGTCTGGTGGCGCTGGGCTTCACCTTAATTTCCGTGTTCACGCTTAGCGGCCCCGGCCCACTTTCTCTGCTGCGTCGCCAGGTGAATGAAGTCGCTTAAGAAATTAATGTCGGATACGGCGCGAGCGCCTTATCCGACCAACTTATCAGGACGGAATGTTAAAAATGAACATGTCGATGACAGAAAAAATAAAAGCAGGCAAGCTATTTACCGATATGTGCGAAGGCTTACCTGAAAAAAGACTTCGTGGGAAAACATTAATGTATGAGTTCAATCACTCGCATCCATCAGAAGTTGAAAAAAGGGTAATGACTCCAACTTATTGATAGTGTTTTATGTTCAGATAATGCCCGATGACTTTGTCATGCAGCTCCACCGATTTTGTGAGCGACAGCGACTTCCGTCCCAGCCGTGCCAGGTGCTGCCTCAGATTCAGGTTATGCCGCTCAATTCGCTGCGTATATCGCTTGCTGATTACGTGCAGCTTTCCCTTCAGGCGGGATTCATACAGCGGCCAGCCATCCGTCATCCATATCACCACGTCAAAGGGTGACAGCAGGCTCATAAGACGCCCCAGCGTCGCCATAGTGCGTTCACCGAATACGTGCGCAAACCGTCTTCCGGAGCCTGTCATACGCGTAAAACAGCCAGCGCTGGCGCGATTTAGCCCCGACGTATCCCCACTGTTCGTCCATTTCCGCGCAGACGATGACGTCACTGCCCGGCTGTATGCGCGAGGTTACCGACTGCGGCCTGAGTTTTTTAAGTGACGTAAAATCGTGTTGAGGCCAACGCCCATAATGCGGGCGGTTGCCCGGCATCCAACGCCATTCATGGCCATATCAATGATTTTCTGGTGCGTACCGGGTTGAGAAGCGGTGTAAGTGAACTGCAGTTGCCATGTTTTACGGCAGTGAGAGCAGAGATAGCGCTGATGTCCGGCGGTGCTTTTGCCGTTACGCACCACCCCGTCAGTAGCTGAACAGGAGGGACAGCTGATAGAAACAGAAGCCACTGGAGCACCTCAAAAACACCATCATACACTAAATCAGTAAGTTGGCAGCATCACCTGGCAGCTGAAAGTATGAATAATAACGCCCTGACAGGATATTTTATTGCACCCTGTCAAAAGTCATACATTCTTTCCCGGTTTTTGCTTTCTCATACCGGATAACTCTATTTAAGGCTTAAGGATAACCTTCGTCCATCCTTCATCCCGCTCATCGAAGTGCTTATATCCGGCAGGAGCCTCTTCAAGCGAAAGACGATGAGAAATTATTTTGCCCGGACTGGCTTTATCGTGATGGATGAGGCGAGACAGCTGACGGTTATAGGCCTTAACGTTCGCCTGGCCGGTACGGATTGCCTGTCCTTTAAACCAGAAACTCCCAAAATCAAATGGCATCTTACCCTCTCTGGCAAGCTCCGATTCAGCCCCCGGATCCTGAGGAATAAAGACGCCAACCACACCAATTCCCCCGGTTGCTTTCGTCGACGCAACAAGACTGTTCATGGTGACAGAGTTATCTTCATGGCCATGTTTGTTACAGCACTGATAGCCAACACATTCGCAGCCACAATCCGTACCGCGTCCATCCGTCAGGTCGAGAATTTTTTGTACAGCTTCATCGCCAGTAGCATTGATGCCCGTCGCCCCCATTTTTTCAGCCAGAGCCAACCGGTCTGTGTGCGTATCAACCACAAACACCTGTGAAGCACCTTTAATGATCGCCGAATGAGCTGCCATCAAACCGACCGGCCCCGCGCCATAAATGGCCACGCTTTCACCAGGCTTCAATCCGGCAAGTTCTGTTGCATGCCAGCCGGTAGGAAAAATGTCAGAGAGCATCACATAATCATCTTCTTTTTCTGCCGCATCAGGGGGAAGAACAAGGCAGTTAAAGTCGGCAAATGGCACCCGAAGCAGTTCCGCCTGCCCCCCCTCCCAGGGACCCATTTCAGCAAAACCATAAGCTGCGCCTGCCGAACCCGGATTGGTAGTGAGACAAAAGCCGGTCAGACCTTTTTCACAGTTTTCGCAAAAACCACATCCCACGTTAAACGGCAGACAAACATAGTCGCCCACCTTAATACGTTCAACGCCTGAGCCAATTTCGACCACTTCACCCAGGTTTTCGTGACCCAGAATCCGTCCCTGTTCAAAGCTGGTCCGGCCCTCATACATGTGCAAGTCCGACCCACAAATGTTGGTGGTGGTGATGCGGACGAGTACATCCGTGGGGCGGACAATTTTCGCATCCGGTACGTCTTTTACTTTTACATCATAAGGACCGTTGTAAATTACTGCTTTCATGATCTTCTCCTTCTTGCGTGCGGAAAGGAAATGCTGCCCGGCGGATTGGGGTATCAATCGAGTTTAGCTGCCATAACAGATCTCGCGATCGGCGAAAGGACGATTAGGATGTTTCTTAACTAAGTGCATTGAAGTCTGTAAGACAGGTACTTACCGATGAAGGCTGCCTGGAAAACGTAAAAACATCACACGTTAATCCGGTTTTTTTAAGCAGGCAGGGGATTACGGACAGCTTTGAGCGAGAAGCGGATAAAGTAAATCTATCTCATTTCTGCATTGTGCCAGAAGTAGACATAGGTGAATTAGGTAACCCTAGTGAATCGCCACGGATAATCTAGACACTTCCGAGCCGTTGATAATACTGGTTTTCATATTCTGTCGGTGACATCTGTTCGCTAGAACCATGCCGACGCTTACTGTTATAAAACATTTCGATGTAATCAAAAATATCACTGCGGGCTTCTTCCCGCGTTCCGTAGATCTTTTTCTTTATCCGTTCACGTTTCAACAACTGGAAAAAACTTTCTGCAACCGCATTATCATGGCAGTTACCGCGACGGCTCATGCTACCCTCCAGGCCGTGTGATTTCAGGAACGACTGCCACTCATGGCTTGTGTACTGACTGCCCTGATCCGAATGAACCAGCACCTGTTTTTCGGGATTACGCCGCCATACAGCCATCAGCAGTGCGTTCAGGACAATGTCCTTTGTCATCCGGGATTGCATGGACCAGCCGATAATTTTGCGTGAGAACAGATCAACAACAACGGCAAGATACAGCCAGCCTTCGTGGGTCCTGATGTAGGTTATGTCCGTTACCCAACGCTCATCAGGAGCATCCGGATTGAACTGTCGCTGGAGCCTGTTGGGTGACACGATACTGGCCTCGCCTTTACGTGCCCGCGGGCTTCGGTATCCGACCTGAGCCTTTATTCCGACACGTTTCATCAGTCTCCAGACTCTGTTTACTCCGCACTGTTGCCCGCTGTCACGCAGATCCAGATGGATTTTGCGATAACCATAGACGCATCCCGATTCCAGCCAGAACTGTTTAATCTGTCCTGTCAGTCTCAGGTCTGCCTGATGGCGTTGTGAATGCGGCTGCTGAAGCCAGGCGTAAAAACCACTGGGATGAACATCCAGCACCCGACAGAGCAGGCGAACAGGCCAGCAACAGGAGTTGTCACGGATAAAGGCGTACCTCAGTCGGACAGCTTTGCGAAGTACGCCGCGGCTTTTTTTAATATGTCCCGTTCGTCGGTAACCCGTTTCAGCTCTTTCTGGAGACGGCGGATCTCGGCCTGAGCATCTGACTGTTCTTTATTAGTGGAAGAATCCGGACCGTACTTCTTTATCCAGGCATAAAGGCTGTGGGTGGTGATATCGAGACGTGTTGCAACGCTGGCAACAGAATAACCGCGATCAACAACCTGTTTGACTGCTTCAGTTTTAAACTCTTCAGGATAACGCTTACCGCTCATGGGCACCTCTCTTTAAGTCATCTTAAATGACTCTGAGGTGTCTGTTAAACGCGTGGCGATTCACCTCGCGTCCTTCCGTTCAGTATAGCCTCAGTCCCTGACACCACCCGAGAACGGAATGACGTCCCCTTTCTCCCTCCCGGTGTTGCGTTCAAGCTCCCTGACATACTGCTGTAAAAGTATAAGGTTATGTAACAGCTCTACATTTTCAGCCATCATCTTTTTGATTTCTTCCCTCAGCTCATTTCTCTGACGGCGATACTTTTCTTTCAGCTTGATCTGCTGCTCAATGCCCTGCTCATCAACCGGCGCGGTGCCCTGGCACGTTTTTTTCAGACTGCGGATAGCCTCCCTGACCTGCCTGTACTCAGGACAGTTATAATTCAGGGTGCCGTTTGCCAGCCCCGCTCGTTTTTCCACAGCATACTGGCTGATACGCTCCCCTGATAACATCAGTTCCCTCAGGGCCTGCTCTGCTCTTGCCTGTGTTTTTTTAACCCCCGACTGTTCGTTCGTCATGCTCTATTCATCCTTTTCAAAAAAGCGGACAGCATCTGCATAAAAATCTCTCTCAAGCATCAGAAAATCCCTGTCAGCCTGAGGAGCATTATTTCGCACGGCAATCTCCAGAAGGTTGTCATAATGAGCCATCCTGCGTTTCCACACGGGAACAGAATCAGCTCCGGCCAGCATGTTCTCACATCCCGGATTGCAGGACGCTGACTGAACAACCGCCTTAAACTCGCAGTCATGGCCATTCATGCAATAAAAACCGTTTCCAAGAGATACCAGTTTTTGCCCGCCTCGTTTAGCCATGCTCATCGCTTTTTTCAGTGTAGGAAACGTCATCTGATGTAAGTGCCCACCTCTCTGGGACATCAGTAACTTCCCGCCTTCGCCATAAAGCAGGCCTTCATGCTGATAAGAAACAGCCCTGGAAGCTGAGAGTTCGGTATCAACCCTTTCAATCTCGGCAGCGAATGCCTGAGGGATCGCCCGGCTAAAATGCGAAGCGTTGAGTGCACCGGACATATACCACTCCGTCATGCCTCTGATTAAGTGCTTAAACTGCCGGATAAGATCATTAGTAGAAATCAGATCAAGACGCCTGAGGTGTACAGCAAGTGAACGGCGAAACTGATGGGTTCGCAATGGCCAGAAAGCCCCCTCCCGAATCTCCATCGCAACGCGTTCATCATCACGTATGTTTGGATTTAAAAGCCTGAACTCATCAATATGGTCACGTCGGATGAACAGATGGTGTCTTTTCACAAATTTCTTTGCCCACTCAGTCTGGCGCTGCGTCCCCATAAAAGAGAGTTTTTGCTCCGAGAACCACGACCTGATATTTAAAGACAATGGAACATTGTCCAGCGTCTTCCCGTCCAGGCCTGTCATGATTTGATTAATTCTGCGTAAATGCTGAAAAGGCTTTTCCACATAGCGACAAACAACCCAGTCTTCGTGACTTCCACCTTCCGGGGCGAACTTATGCAACACCGAACGAAGTCCCAGGATATCACCATCATAAATCAGTGAACCGTGCATCACGCCAAGCACTTCGCTGTGTCTCATCCCCGACATGGCCTGTATCACATTCATGACTTTTAACGTCAGCTCAAAATGCCAGGTGTTCAGCTTTATGTGATCAACGCCAATAAAATCAGATCTCCAGCGCTTATTTTTATGTACCGAGAACCAGCCCTGCATCCCGGGGCCAAGTGTCGCGAAAAGCGCCCGAATTTCCCCGGCAACAATATTGTAGTAATACGCGGCCCGGTAATCCGGTATGCTTTTTGCTGTCCCTCTTTTACGGGCTTCCAGCATCGACGTATAGTAAGGCGAATCATAAAAACCGTTTATGATAGCGCACAGCCGGGAAAACCCGTCAAAATCGAAATCACTGATTTCAGCATCCAGTTCAGTAATCAGCCCTTCCCAGACAGACATCATAAGACTGAAAGGCATACAATATGTCTGGTTTGAATCATCCACACTGTTGTAACTGTCGAAGCTAATATCAGGAAAGTAACCGTATTTTCGAAGACGGGTATGACCTGTCAGCGAGATATCCGCCAGGTCCATAAAGTAATTACGTAATGTTCTTTCAGAACGCTTCCTGCCGTGCTCATCCTCCTCCTTCATCTTTACAATGAAAGCATTCCGGACAAGCGGAAAACGAAGCTGAAACAGACTGCGATACCCCATAGACTCAATAATACGGGCTCCCGCCACAATGTTTGCACATTTCCGGATCAGTGACTGCGTCTTCGCGGTCCTGCCGACAATCCAGAGCAGGCTGGCTGAGATGATTTTGGCTTCAAGACGCAGTTCAGGATCCCGTATGCCTGAAAAATTAACGGTTCTTAACGTTTCACCAATATGGGTTCTGACATAGCGATTGGTCCAGACATCATCCCTGAAATAAATATTCAGCGTCTCCTCATTGATAAAACGCATATCATGTTCATCTGAGCTGGCGATAACCAGGCAGTTATTCAGACGTTCAAAGCTTTTGTTTTCTAGTGCCTCACAGATGATATCCTCAGTCGGAAACTCATCCCCTGAACGAAGCGGCGTTCCGGCAGGAAACTCCGCCATTCGACTACGGCTTACCTCTTTTTTCTTCAAATCTGCCATACCGGAGCCACACCTTCTCGCTGAAGTTTAACGCGCGCTTTTTTCAGGGTCGCCTCATCTACCAGCCCAAGCCGTAAATCAATCTTCAGGAGTAACGTTTCATAACGCTCCACAGCATTGACCGAACCGATGTACAACGGTTTTCCATACTCGATAGCATGCCTGAATGACAGCAGGAGCCATACAGACTCCAGCGTTTCCACAACGCAATTTTTTGAACATTCGACACAATGAGAAAAATCCGCACAAGCCTTTGGTGTCCGGCCAAATCGTTTTTGCTTTTTTATAAAGCGCAATTCAATATCTGTAGGCGGCTCCTGCGATCGACATCCCAGGCCATTCAATAAAAGATCCACACCCTCATCGCTTCCACGCAGATCGATCCCCAGCTCATCAGCAACTTTTACCCGCTCGGATAACGCACGTGTCGCAATCCCCTGATTCATAAGCGTATCAAGTGCAGCACTGAAGTTTTCCTTCGCCCCCTGTGGGTTACCTGCAGCATAATTCCGCCTGTAAGTGCCCCAGTTATGCTGTGCTTTTTCCGCCGTAATCAGACCATTCTTTAATGTTCTGTCCGTATACTGCTCAGACGTTTTGCGCAAGCCAGAAACGGTAATTGATGGAAGCGAGGGATTAAGCTGCCGCATCGTGGCCCACGCCCCCTCAGAGTTAGAAAATTTAGTCAGATGACTGGGATTAAGAGAATAAAGCTTACGGAATTTCACCTGCGGCTCACTCAGAAACAGCGCCTGTACCGGAGGGAAGTTATCTGCGGAAACCAGATAGTTAACGATGTCGTCCCTGAGCCTGATAAAAGACAGAAACCAGTAATAGCCCGCACGTTTGGTCACATACTCCGATTTACCTATCGTCAGACGTATATACTTATTCGCTCTCCCCTTATAAACATAATCAGTGCTGATACCCTTTTCATCCAGATGTATATCATCCCGCGTCAGACCCAGAACCTGAGAGGTGTTTCCCCATGTGTGGTAACAGAACAGAAAAAAAGAAGTAAGAAAGTAATTTTCCAGAACGTCCCTGATGATGATCTCTGCCCTGCTGACCCCGTTCTCTCCCGGATACCGGAAATACGCTTCATAAACAGGTGCCAGCAAAGACGGTGAGAAATGCCGCACCCCTTTTTCCGATTTAGCGATATGCTCCCGGATACATCCCGCAAGGAACTCATTCATGGATGACAACTGCCTCAGGATCTCGGAAAGTTCATTCCTGGTATAGCTATCCCTTCCCTGCTGCTGATACGTTCCTTTCGGTAAGAATTCATATTCATACCGCCTCTGAATCTGCCCGCCCGTAAGCAAAAACCGGTTGACCACGGACAAGTAGTGTCTTGCCATCCTGACTGAAATTTTTCGCCGACGAATATCGTTCATGAGATGTTTAATATACATTTCAACGCCTTCAGCCGTGCCATAGTCATACTGATTGACTGACTGCCATATAAAAAACATATTGAGATAACGGAAAATGGTTAACCTTCCGGCGGGACGGTAAGACAGAAGAAATCGTTTCAGAGAGGCAATAAAATCGCGTTTTTCAGGGCGGGCAAGATGCGAATGTTCACTAAACCATCCGGGGAGCAACACATAATCTGAAAAATGAGCCTGAAGATAAACGTCAAGTAAATAATATCGGTTCAGATCCCGCTGAGTGATGTGTCCGCTGACCGTCTCCCATGACAGCACATTTTCGGCCATCCACGTTATCTGCGTTTCACTCCGGCTCATATATGGCTCCATCGCGACCTGCAGCACCGTCAATCAATGCGTCCATGACCCCGGCGACTGCATCAGAAATCTGGTTTTGCTGAAGAAAGACGATGTATTTCATCGTCGTATTTTCGCTTTTATGGCCCATCCAGTATTTTACTGTACCCAGCGCATTTGCGGCCTGATCGGGATAGCAACTCAGTGCCGAGCGTAAAAAATGGGTCGCAAACGTTGCCCGCAAATCATGGGGTTTATGTCTGAACACATTTCCCGGAGCAGACCGGGCCAGGCGATGGCGAAAACTGTACCAGCGGGAGTAAAAGGCTTTTTCAGACATCCGTTTCCCGTTTGCCATTAAAAATAAAGGCTCGTGCCGCCCTTCCCCACCCTGTCGTGCACGCCATTTTTGGATCTTCTTTTCATACTCCTCATCCGCCAGATAATCCAGAACCTGCTCGTACAATCGTCTGGTGATGAAGAGTTCTCGCGTCATCCCAAACTTCGTATGAACTCCGCATCTCGGACCAATATGAAGCCCCCTGATGGTCAACTCAGATACAGGGACACTGGCAAGGTACTCTTCAGTAAAGAGTGACGACGGCAGGGTCAGCATTTCATCCAGCCGTAGCCCACAATTTTTCATCAGCACAATCATTAAACTGAACAACCCGGACTCAGATTTCAGTGCCTCATCCAGGATATGAACCTCTGCATCATTCAGTGGGTTGATTGTCCTTTTTGTTGTGCTGGTTATCCTGATGGCAAGATCCGAACTTATCACCTTGCGTCGCCCGTCAACGACTTTTTCGACCAACGTAAAAAATGAGCTGGCAGCCAGCTCACCACACTTGCCCAGAAATACGTAAAACCGTCGGATAACGCTGATGTACACCGCCGCGGTGGATGAGGCGATGCGCCCCTGCCTTACGGCCCCCAGAAGATACTCCCTGAAGCCATATGTAGGGCTTTGGTATTTCAACGTTCCCGGGGTGAAAGGGTCAAGTCCGTTATCCTCCAGCCACCTTATCCAGCGTAAAAATGCCCGGGCTAAAGGCTTTAAATCCCTGGCCTGCAGGATAGCTTTATCCATAAGATAAAAGTGTACATATCGGCTCAGTTTTCGATTCTGGATGCCGCTAATATAAGGTATTTCAGCATACAGAAATCCGGGTTCAAATTTCAGTTTCGGCTCTGTTGCATCCAGTTTGCTGACACGCCCATAACGCGCATGAATGTTAGTGATTATCCTCACAGTCTGTCGCCCTGAAACGCCACCTCATGCCTACACTATAAATCCGGAAGAAGAAAAAACAAACAACCAGGTTGCCGGGAGTGAATATGCAAATCAGGAGGAAAGTAAAAGATGTAACGACACCATCACGATGCAATACATTGACCTCAACACGTTACCCGGACCATACGTGATAAACATCACAAATCCTTTGAGTGAAGAACTTAAGATGTGATTTTCATTTCCCGGCACAAACCGTGCCCTTAAAAAACAGGCAACGGATACATCTTAATGCCAGAAGTAAACCTTAATTGATTGAATACAGCCTGAGTCCATTGCAAAAATAACACACAGGGTAAATTCGCATATACAGAACCCAACGAAAAGCAAAAGAAACCTGTAACACATTTCGTTTACCTGTCACTTTCAATTGTAAAAGCCAGCAGAAAAAGCGCATATAACTATATTTATCCCTGCGGGGACTTTTGTTTGTGCTATATATTTTTTACAGAGAACCGCAACGCGTCCAAACACAAGAATATATTTACCTCTGGAAAATGGTCTGACTCCCTTTCACGTGGTTGTAGTGACCTGTTCTGTGATTCATGTAATGTCTTTTCTGGATGAGGAAAATATGTCATCACTGATATTTTATACAGACGAAGCACAAGCACTGATTGTAACAGATACCCTTGCCGTCACCGATAATGGGGAGCCGTTATCTTTTGTTTCCAAAGCAGGTTACATCCCCCAGCTAAGAACCATCATAGCAGGAACGGGGGCAGGTGGATTTTCTAACACCTGGTTGCTTGAAGCATCAACCAGAATGGTCGTATCAGGTATACAAAATCTCAATTATCATACATCGGCCTGTCTAAGGAGGCTGTGGAAACAATACAAGCATGACCATGCAATTCCCTCTTCTTCAACGGTGACAACCAGTGTTTATCAGTTCGCAATTTGCGAGGAAACAGGAAATATCGTTTCGTTCGCCTATCGCTCAGTCCATGATTTCGAATCAGAGCAATTACAATACGGAACAGGAGTAAAACCTGAGTGCCAAATCTTGGATGGGGATTTGTTGCAGACAATTCCTGTAATGATGAATGAACAAAGGGCTATACAGGCGACATACCCACACCCGGAACGGATCCATATTGGCGGTGAGATGATTGCGCATTATCTGACATCATCTATGTATCAATGCTTTAAGATTGGGGAATTTGAGGATTTCAGAACTCAGGGAGAGTATATATTGAGCAGGATTTAGGCAAAACGCGGTTCAGATAAAGTGCTTTTAACAGGCTTGCTGAACATTAAAAGGATATCTCTCAATTACGATGAATAGCTTGAATTCTAAAAATAGAAAAGTAGAGTTTAACTCTAAATACATAAAAACAAGAGTAAACGAGCACCCGCCGAAGCAGCCGCGCATGATGTTGATCGAGAAGCGGATCATCTCATACGCCGGGATACGGGCGTTGCCATATGCCGGGTGCGGCACGCGCTTATACGGCAGTGCAAAGACGCTATCCATCTCTTCAGTTGACAGCGGGATCGCTGGCGGGTTGATCCAGATATAGCGCTCGCCGTGTTTCTGCAGCAGTGCGCGGGCACAGCCCGGGTTGGTTTCATGGTGCAGAATACGCGACGCATGCGCGTAGAGCACTTTGTCAGCTTTTACCTTCTCGTAGGACGGCAGCAGTACATACGTTTTTTCCCACGGTTTCGGGCGTGGCGGTTGTACAACAATCGCCTTCGCTTCCGCTTTTTTCGGCTCAACCGGCTTGTTATCGGCACACGGCAGATCTTCGCCGTAAGGATGTGGGATAGGGTCGATTTTGCCCGGCATATCAATAATACGGGAATCGACCCCGCTCCAGCCCGGCAGCGCCTCTTTCACCATGATCGCGGTGTTACGCACGTCGCGAATACTGCTCACCGGTTCCCCCTGCGACAGACGGTGTGCGACTTCCACCAGCGGACGCTCGCCGTTACCGTAGATCAGCATGTCGGCTTTAGAATCCACCAGCACCGAGCGGCGCACGGTATCTGACCAGTAATCGTAGTGCGCGGTGCGGCGCAGACTTGCTTCAATGCCGCCCAGGATCACCGGCACATCTTTCCAGGCTTCTTTACAGCGTTGGGTATACACCAGGGTGGCGCGGTCCGGACGTTTACCCGCCACGTTATCCGGGGTATAGGCATCGTCATGACGCAGCTTACGGTCAGCGGTATAGCGGTTGATCATCGAATCCATGTTGCCGGCGGTCACACCGAAGAACAGGTTGGGTTTACCCAGACGCATAAAGTCGTCTTTGCTGTTCCAGTCAGGCTGAGAGATGATCCCCACGCGGAAGCCTTGTGCTTCGAGCATGCGGCCACAAATGGCCATGCCGAAGCTCGGATGGTCAACGTAGGCATCGCCCGTGACCAGAATGATGTCGCAGCTGTCCCAGCCCAGTTGGTCCATCTCTTCCCGGGACATCGGCAGGAACGGCGCCGGTCCAAAGCAGGCCGCCCAGTACTGGGGCCAGGAGAAGAGGTCACGATCCGGCTGGATCAGGGAAATTGCGCTCATAATGCTTCCGAAGAAAAAATAGACAAAAGGAGCCGGATTATACGCTGTTCATCCGCCACATTTGAAGAAAAGGATGCATGAAGCAGACAGATATTCCTGGAAGTCGTTAAAATACAGCGCCCTGTTAATTTTGGATCATAATATCCACTATATCTTCCGGTGTTTTGCCCCCGGAACGTGTTCTTGCGCGGAGTTCTGCTGTGAAGTCCAACGATTCGTTACACATTTCCCAGCTGCGGGTTGTCCTTCACCTCTGCGGTTTTCTGGTTCTGCTGTACAGCCTTTCGATGCTGCCGCCAATGGTCATCGCCCTGCTGAATAAAGAGCGGACCTACTTTGCATTTTTAACCACCTTTTTAACCTTTTTCAGCCTGGGTGGAGTGACGTGGAGGGCAACCCGTCATGCCGGTATTCAGCTGCGCACCCGCGACGGGTTTGTGATTATTGTGCTGTTCTGGCTGCTGTTTTCATTGATCAGTGCCATGCCGTTATGGATGGACGATGGTCTGCATCTTTCCTTTGCTGACGCGCTCTTCGAAGGGGTTTCCGGGATAACCACTACCGGTGCAACGGTAATCGGGGACGTCAGCGCCCTGCCTAAGTCGTACCTATATTACCGCGCCCAGCTGAATTTCATTGGTGGCTTAGGCGTCATCGTGTTGGCCGTCGCGGTCCTGCCGCTGCTGGGCATCGGTGGCATGAAACTGTATCAGTCAGAGATGCCGGGGCCGTTCAAGGAGGAGCGTCTGACTCCCCGCCTTGCCGATACCGCGCGCACGCTGTGGGTAACTTACTTCGCGCTGGGCGCGGCCTGCACCCTGGCCTACTGGCTGGCGGGCATGTCTTTTTTTGACTCCATCTGTCACGGACTTTCGACCGTGTCATTGGGCGGATTCTCCACCCGCAGCGAGAGCATTGGTTTTTACGACAGCCACGCGATTGAACTCGTCGCTGGCGCGTTTTCGCTGCTCTCCGCGTTCAACTTCACCCTCTGGTACGTCGCGATTGTCAGACGCACCCTGAAGCCGATTCGCCGCAGCCCGGAGGTTAAATTCTTTCTGGGTGCCGCCGCAGTGGTGATTGTCATTACCGCCTGGCAGGTCTGGCATGCGGGGATGTACAACGCGACGGATAGCCTGGTTCATGCTTTCTTCCTCGCCAGTTCGATGATGACCGATAACGGCCTTTCGACGGCCGATTATGCGCACTGGCCTGCCCACACCATTTTCCTGCTGTTGAGCGCCAGCTTTTTTGGTGGCTGCGTGGGATCGACCTGTGGCGGGATAAAAGCGCTGCGTTTTCTGATCATGTTCAAACAGAGTATTCAGGAAATGAATCAGCTTGCACATCCGCGCGCGCTACTGAGTATCAAGGTCGGTAAAAGCGTGGTGAATGAACGCGTCCTGCGCTCGGTATGGAGCTTCTTTTTCCTCTACGTGATGATTACGGGCTTTTTTGTCTGGGCGCTCAATCTGATGGGCTACGACCTGTTTACGTCATTTGCAACGGTCGCTGCCTGTATCAATAACATGGGCCTGGGTTTTGGCGAGACCGCGTCCACCTTCGGGACGTTAAAAGAAGAGGCCAAGCTGTTGATGTGCGCAGCGATGATCTTAGGGCGTCTGGAAATTTATCCGGTGCTGATCCTCTTCTCGCGCTTTTTCTGGCGGGCATAAAACATTCCCGGCGAACCGGGAATGTCGGGGGGTTATGGCGCAGGGTTGACCAGCATCTGCCCCACTGACCCCCTGTCCATCATCTCCAGCGTCTGGCTGTGGAACAGGAACGGGAAGTGCGGCCACGAAGGCTGACCATAGTAGACAAGCAGTTCGACCTGACCATCCACCCAGACGGTGTCTTTCCAGCCACGGTCTTCCGGGAAAGGCATCGCGCCGTTCACGTTGCGGATCAGGAATGACACACCTTCAATATGGAACGACTGCGGCATGTCGGAACGCACGGTCCAGCGCTCCCAACTACCCTGCTGCGCGGTAATGTCGATACGGTTGACGTCCCACAGCGCACCGTTGATACCCGGATCGTCGCCCAGGCTGATATCGCGGCTGCGCACTGGCGAACCGCTCATGATCTCCTGCGGCAGCAGGCGCATGGGCAGACTGTCAGTCACCAACGGCAGCAGGCCGGTTGGGCGCAAGGTCAGCACCAGGGTAGAAACAAGAATGCTCGACGGCTCAAAGAACCCTCGAATACGGTCAACAATACTTGCCGCTTCACCGCAGGTGACAGACACTTCATCCCCATTCGTCATATCAATGAGAATTTCACGACGTTCACCCGGCGACAGCGCCAGTTGTTTAACGGAAACCGGCGCAGGTAAAAAGCCCTGGTCACCGGAGATCACGTGCAGCGCGCGGCCATCACTCATTTTCAGCTGATAACGGCGCGAGTTTGAGGCGTTGAGCAGACGCAGACGCACCCAGCCACGCGAGACTTCAACGTAAGGGCTTTGCGCACCATTGACCAGCAGCGTGTCGCCGACGAAGCCACCGCTGCCCGGCTCGCTGTATTCCGGCGTACCGAAATTATCCAGGCGTTTGTCCTGGATAATGATCGGGAAATCATCCACACCGTAGTGATTCGGGATCGGCAGGGATTTGCTGACCTCATCTTCTACCAGCCACATCCCGGCCAGACCGTTATACACCTGTTGTGCAGTGCGGTTAGGGGTATTGGCGTGATACCACAGCGTTGCCGCACTCTGACGAATGGGCAGCACTGGCGCCCAGTCAGCATTGGGTGACATCATCCTCGGCGCACCGCCAATCAGCGGGCCAGGAACCTGTAAACCGCTGATGGTCATGGCAACATTTTCGGACGTGCGGTTACTGTAGATGAGTTTAACGTCATCGCCATTCCACACGCGTATGGTCGGCCCAAGGTAACGCCCGTTAATGCCCCATACCGGCGCACGCGTCCCCTGGGTAAAGGACCAGTGGCTGCGCTGTAATGTCAGGAAAAGCGGTTGTCCGCGACGGGATTCAATTAACGGCGGAATGGGCAGCGGCTGTTGCTGCCCGGCGGCGCTGGCTGTCAGCGGCATCGCACCCGCACAAAGGGCGATCCCTGAAGCCTGAATAAACTGACGCCGACTGAGTGACATATAAGCTCCATCTGAAACGACTAACAACGCGGGAATTCGTTTTCCCTTTAACGCCGGATTAAATCTTACCGGCGGCTTCTCTCTCTGCGACTTCTTTGTCGAGCAGCGCAATATGCTGAGCCATCAGCTCGCGGCAGTGTGCTGCCAGCTCACGCACCTGATCTTTACCGTATTTGCTGGTATCGACGGGTGGCAGCATTTCGACAATTACCAACCCATTATTCAGGCGATTAAGATTAATCTTATTAGAAGTATTGGAAACACACACAGGAATAATTGGAACACCTGCCGCAATTGCGGCATGAAACGCGCCAGTTTTAAACGGCAGCAGGCCACGACCACGGCTGCGCGTCCCTTCCGGGAACATCCAGATGGATATTCTGCGTTTTTTAAAATGATTCACGACTTCCGCAATAGTGCTGTGCGCTTTTGCACGGTTATTACGGTCGATCAGCAGGTTACCGGTGAGCCAGTACAACTGGCCGAAAAACGGGATCCACAGCAGGCTCTTTTTCCCCACCGTCACGGTTGGTGGAAGAACGATATTAGAGGCCGTCACCATATCGTAGTTGTTCTGATGGTTGGCGATAAAGATGGCATTACCGAAATTCTCAGCGCCTTCCGGCAAACGTTTTTCAACCTTCAGACCAAACAGCGGCGCAAGACGACCAAACATATGACCAAAGGTGGCAACATGCTTCGGATTACGCGGGCTGAACAGGCAATAAATAGAGCCGAAAATACAGACCAGAATGCAGTAGATAACGGTAAGAATAAGACGAACAATGTATAGCATAGCGACCTCTGAAGCCCCAACAGCTGACAATTATACTTCACCTGTGGCCAGGTAAGGACTTTATTACGAGCGCGTATTGTTAATCGCAACGCACGAATTAACAACGATTTTACGGGAAATTTTATTGAAACTCCCCCTCCGGACAGAGGGGGATATCACGACATTACTCTTCGCTGTCACCTGCGGTGCTGCGTGCAGGAGAGTCAATCTCCACGCGGTCAATACGCTGCAGGCCACGCATCAGTGAACCGCGACGGCCGCGCTCACCGACGACCTTCTGCAACTCTTCCGGACGAAGTTTGATTTTACGCTTACCGACATGAATGGTCAGCGTGCTCTGCGGCGGCAGAAGGAAGAGGTGCGCGAGACCATCTTCACCCTTCGCTGCTTCCGCCGACGGGATGTTGATGATCTTGTTACCCTTGCCTTTTGACAGTTCAGGCAGATCGCTAACCGGGAACATCAGCATACGCCCGGCGGTGGTGATCGCCAGCAGCATGTCACTCTCATTCTCAATCACCAGCGGCGGCATAACGTGGGCGTTATCCGGCAGGCTAATCAGCGCCTTACCGGCACGGTTGCGCGAGACAAGATCGTTAAAGGTACAGATAAAACCGTAACCGGCATCAGACGCCAGCAGCAGTTTCTGCTCGTCGGCTTCCATCAGCATATGGTCAACCGTGGCACCCGGCGGCAGCGTCAGCTTGCCGGTGAGCGGCTCGCCCTGCCCGCGCGCGGAAGGCAGCGTGATTGGGTCAATCGCGTAGCTACGGCCCGTAGAATCGATAAACGCCACCGGCTGGTTGCTCTTACCTTTCACGGCGGCTTTGAAGCTGTCGCCCGCTTTGTAGCTCAGCCCTGGCGCGTCGATGTCGTGGCCTTTAGCGCTGCGCACCCAGCCGCTTTGCGACAGGACAATGGTCACCGGTTCGGACGGCTGCATGTCGTGCTCGTTCATTGCCTTCGCTTCTTCGCGCTCGTGCAGCGGAGAACGACGGTCGTCGCCGAAAGCATCGGCATCGGCCTGCAGCTCTTTTTTCAGCAGGTTGTTCATCTTGCGTTCGGACGCGAGGATCGCCTGCAGCTGATCGCGCTCTTTTTCCAGATCGCTCTGCTCACCGCGGATCTTCATCTCTTCCAGTTTGGCAAGATGGCGCAGTTTCAGTTCGAGGATCGCTTCGGCCTGGGTTTCGCTGATGCCAAAACGCGACATCAATGCAGGCTTAGGCTCGTCCTCGGTACGAATGATCTCAATCACTTCGTCGATATTGAGGAACGCCACCAGCAAACCTTCGAGGATATGCAGGCGCTTAAGCACTTTCTCCAGACGGTGGTTCAGACGACGGCGTACCGTATCGCGGCGGAACGTCAGCCATTCGGTGAGGATCTCCAGCAGGTTTTTCACCGCCGGACGCCCGTCGAGGCCAATCATGTTCAGGTTGATGCGGTAGCTTTTTTCCAGATCGGTGGTGGCAAACAGGTGGTTCATCACCTGCTCCATGTCCACGCGGTTGGAACGCGGCACGATCACCAGACGAGTCGGGTTCTCGTGATCCGATTCATCGCGCAGATCGTCCACCATCGGCAACTTCTTATTGCGCATCTGGGCGGCAATCTGTTCCAGCACTTTGGCGCCGGAGACCTGATGCGGCAGCGCGGTGATCACCACCGCACCGTCTTCTTTGGTCCACACCGCGCGCATACGCACGGAGCCGCGACCGTTCTGGTAGATTTTACGGATTTCCGCGCGGGAGGTGATGATCTCCGCTTCGGTTGGATAGTCCGGCCCCTGCACAATATCCAGCAGCTCGTCCAGCGAGGTTTTCGGCTGTTCAATCAGGGTGATGGCGGCTTTCGCCACTTCACGCAGGTTGTGCGGCGGGATGTCTGTCGCCATACCAACCGCGATACCGGTGGTGCCGTTCAGCAGGATGTTCGGCAGGCGCGCAGGCAGCATCTTCGGCTCCTGCAGCGTGCCGTCGAAGTTTGGCACCCAGTCAACGGTTCCCTGACCCAGTTCGCCCAGCAGCACTTCGGCATATTTAGACAGACGGGATTCGGTATAACGCATCGCTGCGAAGGATTTTGGATCGTCCGGCGCCCCCCAGTTCCCCTGGCCATCCACCAGTGGATAGCGGTAAGAGAACGGCTGTGCCATCAGCACCATCGCTTCATAACAGGCGCTGTCGCCGTGTGGATGGTATTTACCCAGTACATCACCAACGGTACGGGCGGATTTCTTGAACTTGGCGCTGGCATTCAGCCCCAGCTCGGACATCGCATAGACGATGCGGCGCTGAACAGGCTTCAGGCCATCCCCGATAAACGGCAACGCCCTGTCCATGATGACGTACATGGAGTAGTTCAGGTAGGCGTTTTCCGTGAATTCATGTAGCGCGAGGCGCTCTGCCATATCGCTCATTACGTGTGATTCCTCAACTCAGAAACCGAAGGGTTTCAGGCAATATTGCCGCAGATACTACCTTATCTGCCGTGTTGAGTCACAAAGAAAAAGGGCCGCTTATGCGGCCCTTTCCGGGTTATTTGTTCAGCTTAATAACCTGCTTCACGTCGATTTCGAAGTCGTTCCACTCTTTATCGACCTTACCCTGGATTTCCACTTTATCCTGTGGACTTACAGTCACGCCGTTCCAGCGCTTGTGGTCAATCTCCACGTTGACCGTGCCGGTCTCATCGCGGAAGGTATAGCGATCGTCGGACAGGCGCTGGGTGATGTTCCCGCGCAGCTTCACCCAGCTGTCATCCTTCATCTCTTTCACCTTCACCGCGGTGGTGAGGTTCGCGTCATTATCGACAAAGCCGCCTGCCTGCGTTTGGGTCTGGGTTTGTGTGGCCGACGGGCCGTTAAATCCACCCTGTGCAGCAAAAACAGGGGCAGTGGTCATCATCATGATGGCGGCAATTGCAGCGAATTTTCTCATATTAACTCTCCCTTTAATCTGGTTTCGCAGTCCATTTAACAGGGTAATCCTTAACAACTTCTTAAGGGAAAAATTTATTTATTATTGCTGTACAGCAGGCGCTTACAGAGGGTTTACTGACGACATCAAGGAGGGAACATGCGCATTTTACTGGTAGAAGATGACAGGTTAATCGGCGATGGCATCAAAGCGGGTTTAGGCAAAATGGGCTTTAGCGTGGACTGGTTTACCGACGGAAAAACGGGTCAGGCTGCACTGTATAGCGCGCCGTATGATGCCGTGGTGCTGGATCTGACGTTACCGGAAATCGACGGGCTTGAGATCCTGCGTGGCTGGCGCGAAAGCGGGCGCAGCGAACCGGTGCTGATCCTGACCGCGCGGGATGCACTGAACCAGCGTGTTGAAGGGTTGCGTCTGGGCGCGGATGATTACCTTTGTAAGCCGTTCGCCCTGATCGAGGTCGGTGCCCGTCTCGAAGCACTGGTCCGCCGCAGCCATGGACAGGCACGCAGCGAGCTTCGACACGGCAACGTCACGCTCGATCCGACCCGTCTCATCGCCACGCTGGACGGCGAAACGCTGACGCTCAAACCCAAAGAATTCGCGCTGCTTGAGCTGCTGATGCGTAATGCAGGCCGGGTGTTGCCGCGTAAGCTGATCGAAGAAAAACTGTATACTTGGGACGATGAGGTCTCCAGCAATGCCATCGAGGTTCACGTCCATCATCTGCGCCGTAAACTTGGCAGCGAGTTTATCCGCACCGTGCATGGCATCGGCTATACCCTGGGTGACGCATGAAACTGAGCCTGAAACTTCGCCTGACGCTTCTCTTCCTGCTGCTCTCTCTGACGGCCTGGTTTGCCGCCAGCCTGGTCGCCTGGCAGCAGACGACACACAAGCTCGATAAGCTGTTTGATACCCAGCAAATGCTATTTGCCAAACGGCTGCTGACAATGGATCTTGATGAGATCCGTGCCCCCGAGCGCATGCGTGAGATCCCAAAGAAAGCGAAGCATGGTCGTCTGGATGACGACGCGCTGGCTTTCGCCATCTATACCGTCGACGGCAAAATGATACTGAACGACGGGGAAAACGGGCGCGATATTCCGTACCACTATCGCCGCGACGGGTTTGATAACGGGCAGCTACAGGGCGACAACGACGAGTGGCGTTTTTTATGGCTGACCTCCCCCGACGGAAAGTACCGCGTGGTGATCGGCCAGGAGTGGGAGTACCGGCAGGATATGGCGCTGGATATAGTCAGTTCGCAGCTTACGCCGTGGCTGGTGGCGCTCCCCGTGATGCTGTTGTTGCTAATCCTTCTGTTAAGCCGTGAACTCAGGCCGCTGAAAAAACTGGCGCAGACCCTGCGCTCCCGCTCGCCAGATGCCACCGAACCGCTGACGGTTCAGGGTGTCCCCACGGAAGTGCGCCCCCTGCTCGACTCGCTGAATCATCTGTTCGCCCGCACCCAGGAGATGATGACCCGCGAGCGCCGTTTTACCTCCGATGCCGCCCACGAATTACGCAGTCCGCTGGCGGCCCTGAAAGTGCAAACTGACGTGGCACAGCTCTCCTCGGACGATCCGCAGGCGCAGGCAAAAGCGCTCACACAACTGCATGCGGGTATTGACCGTGCGTCCCGGCTGGTGGATCAACTTCTTACGCTGTCGCGTCTGGATTCACTGGATAATCTTGACGATGTCGAACCGATTACCCTTGCCGATTTACTGCAGTCGGCCGTGCTGGATATCTGGCATCCCGCTCAACAGGCAGGCATTGATATCCGGCTGAACATCAATGCGCCAGAGGTTACACGCACGGGTCAGCAGTTGCTCCTGAGCCTGCTTGTTCGCAACCTGCTGGATAACGCCATTCGTTATAGCCCGCGAGGCAGCGTGGTGGACGTGACGCTGGACACCCGAAGCTTTACCGTACGCGACAACGGCCCTGGTATTTCGCCTGATGCGCTGGCGCGCCTCGGCGAGCGATTTTATCGACCACCGGGTCAGGATGCCATGGGCAGCGGGCTCGGATTATCCATTGTGAAGCGCATCGCCGCCCTGCACGGTATGCGTGTTTCATTAAGCAATGCGGCGGAAGGCGGTTTTGAAGTGAAGGTCAGCTGGTAAGGGATTATTGCATTTAGCGCAAAAGACTTTGCACATTTTGCTCATTTTTCCGCTTCGTCCTCGCGCGTAGAATACCCGCCATACTCTCATCATCGAGGACAAATAATGAGCAACATTCTGATTATTAACGGTGCAAAAGAATTTGCGCACTCTAAAGGCCAGTTGAATGACACCCTGACCGAGGTCGCGGACGGTTTCCTGCGCGACGCCGGGCATGATGTTAAGGTCGTGCGTGCAGACAGCAACTATGACGTGAAAGCCGAAGTGCAGAACTTCCTGTGGGCTGACGTGGTGATCTGGCAGATGCCGGGCTGGTGGATGGCCGCGCCGTGGACCGTGAAAAAATACATGGATGACGTGTTCACTGAAGGTCACGGCTCTCTGTATGCCAGCGATGGCCGCACCCGCTCTGACGCGTCCAAAAAATACGGTTCAGGCGGTCTGATTCAGGGCAAAAAATATATGCTGTCACTGACCTGGAACGCCCCGCTGGAAGCCTTCACCGAGAAAGATCAGTTCTTCGAAGGCGTAGGCGTTGACGGCGCATACCTGCCGTTCCATAAGGCTAACCAGTTCCTGGGGATGGATCCGCTGCCAACCTTTATCGTCAACGACGTGATTAAAATGCCTGATGTCCCACGCTATATCGCAGAATATCGCAAGCATCTCGCGGAAATTTTTGCTTAACTGGTAGCCTGGAATTAAAGGAGTAGTAAACATGCTTACCGTTATCGCAGAAATCCGTACTCGTCCAGGTCAACATCACCGTCAGGCGGTGCTGGATCAGTTCGCGAAAATTATCCCGACCGTACTGAAAGAAGAAGGCTGCCATGGCTACGCGCCAATGGTGGATGCCGCCACTGACGCCAGCTTCCAGGCCACCGCGCCGGACTCGATCATCATGGTTGAGCAGTGGGAAACCGTCGCGCATCTTGAAGCGCACCTGCAGACCCCGCACATGAAAGCGTGGAGCGACGCGGTGAAGGGTGACGTGCTGGAAACCCACATCCGTATTCTGGAGCAAGGGGTTTAAGTTTCCCCCAGGCCCGGTAAGCGCTAGCGCCACCGGGCTTTGTTTTTAGCTGCTTTTCTTCCCCGGTTTTAATCCCCGATGAAACTCGTTGATCCGCTTCATTGATTTGATGGTGCGCTGCGGCTCGGTGGAGGCGACGGACACAATAATCATCTCCAGACACAGCAGTACCGTACCATGAAGTGGGATTTTGCCCTTTTCACCGCCGCGCGGGACGTGGATCACCACGCTGGCCTCTTTACTGAAACGCGAGTCCAGGGCGTTGGTCAGCAGGATAGTCGGAATACCGAGACGTTTTGCTTCACGCAGCGTGGTTTGCCCCTCCCGGTGCGCGGATTTCTGGGCCATCATCACCAGCACGTCACCGCGCTGAAGGGCGATGAGCTGTTCGGCAAGCCCTATTCCTGTGCGGTTAAGCGGTGTGGCGGGTAATCCCATACGGCTGAACAACCTGGCGGTGTACTCGGCCAGAATACCCGATGCGCCGATACCAAAAATCGCGACCTGCCTCGCCTGTGCCAGCAGTGAGACCGCCTGAGCCATCGCATAGCGGTTGTGGGGTTCGGATAACACGTCCAGAGTGTGCTGATGTCCCTCCAGCACAAAATCAATGCTCGCGTTGACGTCGCTGGTCAGTGTATTCACCGTGGTAGACATCTTTTCGCTGGAACTGACCACTGGGCCAAACCACTGCTCCAGCGTCTGTTTGAGATCGCGCAGCCCGGCGAACCCCAGCGCCTGAATGGCGCGAACGACGGTGGCATCCGAGGTTTTCAACTGCGTCGCGATCTCCATTGCGGTCTGTTCCATCACCGCTTCGCGGTTCTCATTGATATAGCTTGCCACCTGCAGCACGCGCGGCGTCAACTGGTGCGCACGCGAACGAAAGCGGTCACCGTAGACATCCACGCGCCCTTTCTCTTTGCGGATCACCGTGCTGCCTCCGGCAGTGGTCGCCCGGCGATCTGCGATTGCACCTGCGCGGCCATCAGGCCTAAAGACGCGAAGGAATTCGAGATGGCCTCTTCACGTGAGATCAGCACGTAGTGTCCGGTTCGGCAGGCGTTCAGGAACTGACACCAGCCAGGCATTACCGCCTCCATCGCTGCCAGCTCGTCCTGCGGTTTACCGCCCGTATCCCCACGCCAGGTGGCGAAGACGAAATCAGCATCCAGCTCCGGCAGGCGCTCGGCGCTGACGTCAATCCGTCCCCCTTCCGGGATGGCCTCAATTAGCGGCGGGAAGGTGAACCCGGCATCACGCAGTACACGCCCCAACGAGTGGTAGCTGTGCATGGCGTTAATCTTTCCCTGATTCGCCTGAATCACTGATACGCTAATTTTACGGGTATCCACCGTCGCTTTCAGCGCGTTGATTTGTTCCTTATAGCGGCGCTCCAGGATCTTCAGTCGCGCCTGCGTTCCGGTAAGTTGCGCCAGTTTGCGGTAGATTTCCGGCGCACCGCCGTCGAGATGATCGATGCTCACCGTCGGGGCAATTTTTTGCAGCTGTTCCACCGGCGTGTTGCGGGTCGGCTCAGTGATAATCAGATCCGGTTTTGCAGCGGCGATGGCCTCAATGTCGATATCCGCAGTGCCGATAAACTTGATGTCGGAATTATCGAAATCGACGCCCGTTAGCATGCCGCTGGAGCGCAGAAAATGGCTGCCGTCCGGTCGCGTACGGCCGTGGCTGGCTACCGGCGGTACGCCAAGCTCAATGAGCGGGATGGTGATATCCAGGTCATGCAGCGAGACAATCCGTTTCGGATGAACTGGCACAACAACCTTGCGCCCCAAATCATCGGTAAATGTCTGAGTCGGTTCTGCCGCGCTCACCGCAAACCCGACCAGCAACAACATCGAAAAAAGTACGCGCATCCTCAGTCCCCTAAAATCTGTCCCGACGCTGCCAGAGCAACAGCAGGAAAAACGGTCCGCCAATCAATGAAATCACAATTCCCGCTGGCAGTTGCAGCGGGAGAAATGCCAGACGGCCAACGTTATCCGCCAGCAGCACCAGCAGCGCACCCAGCACAGCACTTCCCGTCAGGAGCGCGGTTTGCCCACCACGCAGCAGCAGACGTGCCATATGCGGGGCAATGAGTCCCACGAAACCAATACTGCCTACGCAGGAGACGCAGGCCGCCGTCAGCACCACCGGGGCGAGAACGCGCAGCAGCGCCAGTCGGGTTGTACGCACGCCCAGGCCTGTTGCGGCCTGATTACCGAGTAACGCAACATCGGCGGCGCGCGCGGTAAACAGTAACAACGCAAACGCGGGAAGCGTCCAGAGTGCAGCCAGCCCCACCAGCGTCCAGTTTGCCGCATGCAGGCTTCCTGCCAGCCAGAGCATTGCCGTCTGCACGTCACGCACGTCGGCGGTGGTCATAAAGACGCCCATTGCAGCAGCAAAGGCCCATGACACGCCGATGCCAATCAGGATGAATCGCGGGCGCGAAATATCACGCGCCAGCAAGATCACCAGCATCGCAGTGAGTAGTCCCCCGGCCATTCCTGCCAGCGGACGCCAGGCCAGGCTCAACTCCGGGAACTGAAAGATCAGCACCAGCACTGCCGCACTGCAGCCCTCTTTCACGCCAATAAGACCGGGATCGGCCAGGCCATTGCGGGTGATGGACTGCATGGCCGCCCCGGCCATACCGAGCATTGCGCCGCACAGTATCGCCATCAGCAGGCGCGGCAGACGAATATCCATCACGATATAGTGCGCCTCTGCTGTCAGACCTTCAGGAGAAAACAGCGCGCGGGCAATAGCGGAGGTGGGAATGGGCAACGAACCGTGCGTCAGACCAAAGCCCAGCAGACTTAATGCCACCAGTGCTAAAAACGCCAGGCATGCCAGCGTCTTCGGGCGAACCAATGCCGACAGGCGACCAATACGGATCGCGCGGAGTCCGGCCCGGTTCATTTGAACATCCTCGACGCCATGAAAATGAAGACTGGTGCGCCAACCAGGGCTGTCATGATGCCGGTTGCCAGCTCCCAGGGCGTAAACAATGTACGGGCGGCAATATCTGCCAGCAGCAGAACCAGCGCGCCACACAGGGCAGACAGCGGCACCATCACGCGTAAATCGACCGACACCAGACGGCGAATGAGCTGCGGCACGACCAGGCCGATAAAGCCAATCGGCCCGGCGATAGAGACGGCCGCACCGCAGAGCAGCGCGATGGCCAGCAGGGCGAGCAGGCGAGTTTTCAGCAGCGATACGCCAAGCCCCTGCGCCATCCGGTCGCCCAGAGCCAGCATATTGAGCGACGGCGACACTCCGATAGCGAGAACAAAACCGGCAGCAGCAGCCCACAGGGCACTCCGGAGCGTTTCTTGTTTTATCCCCGCTAAATCCCCCGCCAGCCAGGTTCGCAGGGCGAGCAGGGTCTGTTCATCCAGAATCAGGACTGCGGCAGTCACTGATGAGGCAAATGCCGACAGTGCCACGCCACACAGCGTCACTTTCATGGGTGTGAGCCCGGTGCGGCCAGACGAGGAGAACATCAGCACCAGCAAAAACAGCGCGGCGGCACCGGCGGCGGCAACGAGCGGGCGACCAAACGGCAGCGTCATTCCGAGCGCACTCGTCAGCACCACCGCCAGCGCCGCACCGGCATTCAGCCCCAGAATATGCGGTTCACCGAGCGGGTTGCGGATCACGGACTGCAGCAGGACGCCCGCCACGCCGAGCGCGGCGCCTGTCACCATCGCGGCGCTGAGGCGCAGCAGTCTTAATTTGATAATGACGTTATGATCGAAATTATGGGGATTAAAATCAAAAAACGCCTGGACCACCGTCAGCGGAGGAATAACGCGCGCGCCGATACCCAGGTGGGCGATCGCCCCCATCATCAGCAGTAACGCAAAGAGAATAAAAGCCAGCGTCGTGCGTATCATGGTTTTTCAGTGACCTGACGAAACGGCATAAAAAACGGTTTGCCGGTTAACGGGTTAACCGACATATGCACGTCGACATCAAACACCGCTTTGATCAGTTCCGGCGTGCAGGCATCGCCCTCATGCAATACGCCTTCAACTTTCCCCTGACGTAAAAAGATCAGTGAATCACCGTAGTTCACCGCGAAATTAAGATCGTGCAGCACCACCACGACGGTGCGTCCGTGCTGGCGGGTCAGCGTATGCAGCAATTCCAGGATCTCCACTTGATAGCGGAGATCGAGAAAGGTTGTCGGTTCATCCAGCAGGATATACGGCGTTTGCTGCGCCAGGGCCATGGCGATCCAGCAGCGCTGGCGCTGGCCGCCGGACAAGCTTTCGACCGACAGATGCGCAAACTCCGCCGTCCCCGTCAGGTGAAGCGCCTCTTCAACAGCCCGTTCGTCCTCGTCGCTCCACTGGCGCATAAAATTTTGCCAGGGAAAGCGCCCGCGAGAAACCAGCTCAAAGACGGTTAACCCTTCCGGCAGCAGCGGAGACTGAGGAAGGATACCCAACTGACGGGCAACCGTTTTGGTCGGCTGCTCATGAATGGCTTTACCGTCCAGCAGCGCGGTGCCCCCGAGCGGCTGCAGCAGTCGCGCGATAGTGCTCAACAGTGTGGACTTTCCACAGCCGTTCGCCCCTACCAGCACCGTCATTTTCTGCTGAGGGATCGCAAGGGAGATATCATCAACGATGATTTTTTTCTGATAACCCGCAGAGAGGTTCTCCAGAACCAGTCCCGATTTTTTCGTGTTGTAAGTCACGTGAACGCCAACGTAATGAAAAACTAACAAATAAAAATAAAACTCATTCTCTTTTGAGAAGTTTGACGCGGCGCCATGTAGTAGTCAAGCGAAGAAACACCCTGGCAAAAACAGGGATAAGCAAGAAATTAATCGAAAACACAAAACCTCATAAATACATTAATTTCATCACGTTAAATGCAATTTCGTTTCGTTTTTACGTGTGATTTTCGGCTGTAGTCGATTTTTGTTTTTTTCCATTTACTACTACATTCTCACGTGATTGAATGATTCTCAATTACATGTTCGATGCCTGAACAGGCTAACGGACAGACCATTAAGGGCAATGACTCACACATTCTTCCGCAAACATTCATGTGCGGGATATTTCGGGAAAACAGATGTAATGGCTACGTACACACCTTCTCTCTCTGGGGCAAAAGGGCGCGCGCTCTTTTCACTGCTGTTTATGGCGCCGTTGGTACAGGCAGCGGACAACACAACGGCTAAAGACGGCGAAACGCTTACCGTCATCGCCAGTCCGAATGCCACGGCAGATGCTACAAATGGCTATCAGCCGTTGAATACCTCCACCGCGACACTGACCAACATGCCAATGCTGGATATCCCGCAGGTGGTCAATACCGTCAGCGATAAGGTGCTGGAAGATCAGCACGCCACTACGCTGGATGAAGCGCTCTATAACGTCAGCAACGTGGTGCAAACCAATACTCTGGGCGGTACGCAGGATGCATTTGTTCGTCGTGGGTTTGGCGCGAACCGCGACGGGTCAATCATGACCAACGGTCTGCGCACCGTCCTGCCGCGCAGTTTTAATGCCGCAACCGAGCGCGTGGAAGTGCTTAAAGGCCCGGCCTCAACGCTGTATGGCATTCTCGATCCTGGCGGTTTGATTAACGTCGTCACTAAACGCCCGGAGAAGACCTTCGGCGGCTCACTTTCTGCCACTTCTTCCAGCTTTGGCGGCGGTACCGGCCAGGTTGATGTTACCGGCCCAATTGAAGGCACGCGTCTGGCGTATCGTCTCACGGGTGAGTATCAGGACGAAGATTACTGGCGCAATTTTGGCAACGAGCGCAGCACCTTTATCGCACCGTCGCTGACCTGGTTTGGCGATGATGCCACCGTGACCGTGCTCTATTCGCATCGCGACTATAAGACACCATTCGATCGCGGAACGATCTTCGATCTCAACACCAAACAGCCGGTAAACGTTGATCGCAAAACGCGTTTTGATGAACCGTTTAACATCACCGATGGTCAGTCAGACCTGGCGCAGCTCAACGCAGAATATCGCCTGAACAGCCAGTGGACCGCAAAGTTCGACTACAGCTTTAGCCAGGATAAATACAGCGATAACCAGGCCCGCGTAATGGCCTACGATTCAAAAACTGGCAACCTGACCCGCCGCGTAGATGCGACGCAAGGCTCGACCCAGCGGATGCATACGTCGCGTGCGGATCTGCAGGGGAATGTGGACATCGCTGGCTTCTACAACGAGATCCTGACCGGCGTATCGTATGAGAATTACGATCTGCTGCGTACGGATATGATCCGCTGTAAAAACGTCAAAGATTTCAATATCTATAACCCGACGTATGGCAACCTTAGCAAGTGCACCACTGTCTCAGCGTCAGACAGCGACCAGACCATCAAGCAAGAGAGCTACTCCGCCTACGCTCAGGACGCGCTGTACCTGACCGATAAATGGATCGCCGTCGCCGGATTACGCTATCAGTATTACACACAGTACGCCGGTAAAGGTCGCCCGTTCAACGTCAATACCGACAGCCGCGACGACCAGTGGACACCGAAGCTGGGGCTGGTTTACAAACTCACGCCAGCGGTCTCGCTGTTTGCCAACTATTCCCAGACGTTTATGCCGCAATCGTCCATTGCGAGCTACATCGGCGATCTGCCGCCAGAAACATCAAATGCGTATGAAATTGGCGCTAAGTTTGACCTGTTTGACGGTATTACTGCCAATATCGCACTGTTTGATATTCACAAACGCAACGTGTTGTACACCGAAAGCATCGCGGGAGAAACCGTCGCAAAAACCGCTGGGCGTGTGCGTTCGCAGGGTGTAGAGGTGGATCTGGCAGGGTCCCTGACGGAAAACACCAATATTATTGCCAGCTACGGCTATACCGACGCAAAAGTGCTGGAAGACCCGGACTATGCAGGCAAACCGCTGCCGAACGTGCCACGCCATACCGGCTCACTGTTCCTGACCTATGACATTCACAATGCGATCGGCGGAAATACGTTGACGCTTGGCGGGGGTGGACACGGCGTGAGCCGTCGCTCAGCGACCAACGGCGCGGACTATTATTTACCGGGCTATTTTGTTGCCGATGCCTTTGCGGCCTATAAGATGAAACTGCAGTATCCGGTGACGCTGCAGGTGAACGTGAAGAACCTGTTTGATAAGACTTACTACACCTCATCTATCGCGACCAATAACCTGGGCAACCAGATTGGCGACCCGCGCGAAGTGCAGTTTACGGTGAAGATGGAGTTTTGACATAAAAAAAGCCCTGCATCGCAGGGCTTTTTCAGCATCAGGCTTCAATATCCGCCATATCGCCTTTCTCCTGCAGCCAGTTACGTCGGTCTTCCGAACGTTTCTTGGCAAGGAGCATATCCATCATCGCGTTGGTTTGCTGCTCGTCTTCGTCACTGATCGTCAGTTGCACCAGACGACGCGTGTTGGGATCCAGCGTGGTTTCGCGCAGCTGCATCGGGTTCATCTCACCCAGCCCTTTAAAGCGCTGGACGTTCGGTTTGCCCTTCTTACGCTTCAGCTGTTCCAGCACACCCGCTTTTTCTTCTTCCGTCAGCGCGTAATACACTTCTTTGCCGAGGTCGATACGGTACAGCGGCGGCAGCGCCACGTGAACGTGGCCGTTTTTCACCAGCGTGCGGAAGTGCTTCACAAACAGTGCGCACAGCAGCGTAGCGATGTGCAAACCATCGGAGTCCGCATCCGCAAGGATACAGATCTTACCGTAGCGCAGCTGGCTCAGATCGTCGCTGTCAGGATCGATGCCGATCGCCACCGAGATATCATGCACTTCCTGCGAGGCCAGCACTTCATCTGAAGAGACCTCCCAGGTGTTCAGGATCTTACCCTTGAGCGGCATGATCGCCTGGTATTCACGATCGCGCGCCTGTTTGGCCGATCCACCCGCCGAGTCGCCTTCCACGAGGAACAGTTCGGTACGGTTGAGATCCTGCGCGGTACAGTCCGCCAGTTTGCCCGGCAGCGCGGGGCCGCTGGTCAGCTTTTTACGCACCACTTTCTTCGCGGCACGCAGACGACGCTGGGCGCTGGAAATGGCCATTTCAGCCAGCATCTCTGCCGCCTGAACGTTCTGGTTCAGCCACAGGGTAAACGCATCTTTCACCACGCCGGAGACAAACGCCGCACACTGACGTGACGACAAACGCTCTTTGGTCTGACCGGCAAACTGCGGATCCTGCATTTTCACAGAGAGTACGTAGGCGCAACGATCCCAGATATCTTCCGCCGACAGCTTCACGCCGCGCGGCAGAATGTTACGGTATTCGCAGAACTCGCGCATCGCGTCCAGCAGCCCCTGGCGCAGGCCGTTGACGTGCGTACCGCCGAGCATGGTGGGGATCAGGTTAACGTAGCTTTCGGTCAGCAGCTCACCGCCTTCCGGCAGCCACAGCAGCGCCCAGTCCACCGCTTCGGTATCGCCGGTGAAATTGCCGACGAACGGTTTTTCCGGCAGCGTCGGCAGGCCGTTTACCGCTTCGCACAGATAGTCGTTAAGACCGTCTTCATAGCGCCAGCTCTGCTCGGTGTTGTTAACGTTGTCTTTAAAGGTGATTTCCACGCCGGGGCAGAGCACCGCTTTGGCTTTCAGCAGGTGCGTCAGGCGGGAAACGGAGAAGCGCGGGCTGTCGAAGAAACTTTCGTCAGGCCAGAAGTGAACGCTGGTGCCGGTGTTGCGTTTACCGCACGTGCCGACGACCTGCAGATCCTGCACCTTCTCACCATTTTCAAACGCGATGTTGTAGACCTGACCATCACGGCGGACGTTTACTTCCACGCGCTTAGACAGGGCGTTAACCACAGAGATCCCCACGCCGTGTAAACCACCAGAGAACTGATAGTTTTTGTTGGAGAACTTGCCGCCTGCATGCAGCCGGCAGAGGATCAGCTCAACGGCCGGGACGCCCTCTTCCGGGTGGATATCCACCGGCATACCGCGTCCGTCGTCAATGACTTCCAGCGACTGATCGGCATGCAGGATGACGTCAACGCGTTTGGCATGGCCCGCCAGCGCTTCGTCCACACTGTTATCAATAACTTCCTGGCCCAGGTGGTTTGGGCGCGTCGTATCGGTGTACATCCCCGGGCGGCGGCGAACCGGCTCAAGCCCGGTGAGGACCTCAATGGCATCAGCGTTATAGGTTTGCGTCATGATTTAAACTAGCAATTCGCATTGATTGTCAGTGGCTGTGCAGTCCAAGAAAATCGACAATCTGGGTGAAATGATTCTCAAAGCCCGTGAAAGCATGGTTTCCGCCCTCTTCTATAGTCTGGCGGCAGGATGCGTAATACGCCACTGCCTGGCGGTAATCCAGCACTTCATCACCCGTCTGTTGCAGCAGCCAGATAAGATCCGGCGCTTCAAGCGGGTCAACCTGCATAACTTTGAGATCGTAAATATGGCGTGACTCTAGCACATATTGCTGGCCGGTGTAGGGGTTCTCGTTTGCGCCAAGAAAGTCACGGAGCAGCTCAAATGGCCGTACCGCCGGGTTAACAACAACTGCGGGCAGCATAAAGCATTGCGAGAGCCAGGTGGCGTAGTATCCGCCCAGCGATGAGCCGACCACACCGAATGATTCGCCGCCGTGTTCAAGCACAATAGATTCCAGCATCTCCGCGGCTTCCGCCGGGTAAGGAGGCAGCTGCGGGATAATCATCTCAACATCGGGATGATGCTCGCTCAGCCACTGGCGAAACTGTGTCGCTTTTGCGGAGCGCGGCGAGCTGTTGAATCCGTGTAGATAAAGGAGCGTAGACATCAATAGCCTTCTGAAGCGGTGTCCGGACGGAATTTTGCGCCTGTCAAACGACAGACTTCCGTGGTCAGCGAACCATTAGCATGCAGTTCCAGCCAGCGCCAGCCTGGTGCGATGGTATCAAGCGTAAAGTTGGCACAGTGCGGCTTAAACTGAACGCAGGTCGATGGCGTCGCCAGCATACGGCGACCATTCCAGTCGAGATCCTGTTCCTGATGGATATGTCCGCACAGGAGATTCTTCACACGCGGGAATTTCGCCAGCACGCGATCCAGCGCAGCAGAATTACGCAGACTGTGCTGATCGAGCCAGCTGCAACCCGCTGGCAGAGGGTGATGATGAAGTAATAACAGCGTATGACGTTCAGGTTCAGCAGCCAGTTTGGTCTCCAGCCAGTCGAGCTGGAACTCGCTTAACTCACCGTGCGGGACACCAAACACCTGGCTATCCAGCAGCAGGATCTGCCACTGTTCACCCGCAAAGACACATTTTGCCGGAGAAATACCCGCATCCTGGAGGGCATTGTACATAGCCGGCTGGAAATCGTGGTTTCCAGGTAGCCAGACGCAAGGCACACTGAAGCTCGCGATGCCTTCAGCAAAATGCTGGTAGGCCGCGGAGGATTGGTCCTGCGCCAGATCGCCCGTTGCGACAATCAGATCGCATGCACGATTTTCAGCGTGAATGGCGCTAAGTACCGCCTGATAGCTCTCCCAGGTGTTGACCCCCAGCAGAGTTTCATGCTTTTCGGCAAAAAGGTGGGTATCGGTGATTTGTAATATCCTGACTGGCGCCCCACCAGCAACAGTCAGGTTCAACAGGCTTTCCAAATGGTGTCCTTAGGTAGGTTTATGACGCTAACAAACCGGAATCGCCATTGCTCCATGTGCTAAACAATATCTTAGCCAGTCAGCTAAAAACTGGTTAATTTGATGCTTTTCGTCGCGTTGATGCAACTTTTTATTCGGGTAATCATACCGTGCCTTGAAGCGAAAGATCTGCTGACTTGAACACACTTCAGCGACCATTGCATCGTGATAGAGGCGCACCGTCATCGACGGCAGGCTCCAGTAGCTAATACTGGGTGCCGTTTGCTCAATCTCCACCAGCGTAGTGTAGCGCGTTGATTCTGTTATCGTTAACCGATACTGCGCGTTGCTCACCTGATAGCTTACCGTTTCGCCGGGTGCGTCATTTTTCGGCAGCAGGCGGCGCAATTGTGCGAAATTGGTTTCGCACAGGCGCATCATTTCTGGGAAGTCAGGTGTATAACGCTTCATTTTTTCCACTCGTTTCGTAATGTCTGATAATGCAGTTGCAGCCATTGCAGGGCGATGACAGACGCTGCGTTGTCGATTTTCCCCTCTTCTACCCACTGATAAGCCTGTTCCCGGCTCACCACATGAACCCGAATATCTTCGTTTTCATCTGCCAGACCGTGGATCCCTTCCGCCGTCGTGGCATCCACTTCGCCTACCATAATGGAAAGGCGCTCGCTGGTGCCCCCCGGGCTTGCCAGATAGCTCAGCACCGGTTTTGTACGTCCCACCACCAATCCTGCTTCTTCCAGTGCCTCACGGCGGGCAACGTCTTCGACCGATTCGCCCTCTTCGATCATCCCGGCTACCATCTCCAGTAACCACGGGCTCTCGCTGACGTCGTAAGCCGCAATTCGGATCTGTTCCACCAGCACAACTTCGTCGCGCACTGGGTCAAAGGGTAGCAAGACTGCCGCATGCCCGCGCTCAAAAATTTCGCGTCTGATTTCGCCGCTCATTTCACCGTTAAACAGGCGATGCCTGAAACGGTAAAGTTCCATCGAAAAAAAACCGCTATAAAGCATTTCTCGTGCAATAATTTCTACATCGTTTTTGGCGAATGTCACGGGCAACTTTTCTGGTTTCTGCATGAGTCGAGTCCTGGTAGCAATGGTGATGAAATTGTGAATTTCAAGGCTGTTTGGCTGCCGTTTGCAAGGCTATATGTTAGATTGGTGCAAATTACCGCCAGATGGCACGTAACGCCAACCTTTTGGTATGGAAGATTCTGTTAGAATCGGCAATTATTTTTTAATTAGATCAGCGCTAATACTGCTTCACAACAAGGAATGCAAATGAAGAAATTGCTCCCCATCCTTATCGGCCTGAGCCTGACGGGCTTCAGTGCAATGAGCCAGGCGGAAAACCTGTTACAGGTCTATCAGCAGGCACGTCTGGGCAACCCTGATTTACGTAAATCAGCGGCCGATCGTGATGCTGCGTTTGAAAAGATTAACGAAGCGCGTAGCCCATTGCTGCCACAGTTAGGTTTAGGTGCAGATTATACCTACAGCAACGGTTTCCGCGACGCTAACGGCGTCAACTCCAATGCTACCAGCGCCTCACTGCAATTGACACAAACGCTGTTTGATATGTCCAAATGGCGTGCCCTGACCCTGCAGGAAAAGAGCGCAGGCATCCAGGATGTGACCTATCAGACTGACCAGCAAACGCTGATTCTGAACACCGCCACAGCTTATTTCAACGTGCTGAGCGCGATTGACTCGCTCTCCTACACCGAAGCGCAGAAACAGGCCATTTACCGCCAGTTAGATCAAACCACACAGCGTTTCAACGTAGGTCTGGTTGCGATCACTGACGTGCAGAACGCCCGTTCACAGTACGACAGCGTACTGGCCAACGAAGTGACCGCGCGTAACAACCTCGACAACGCACTGGAATCACTGCGTCAGGTCACCGGGAATTACTACCCTGA
The DNA here is from genome assembly GCA_023023105.1 of Enterobacter ludwigii. NCBI lineage: Bacteria > Pseudomonadati > Pseudomonadota > Gammaproteobacteria > Enterobacterales > Enterobacteriaceae > Enterobacter > Enterobacter ludwigii. The sequence continues at coordinate 3,989,173 of CP083824.1, forward strand.
GCTGGCGTCTCTGAACGTGGACAGCTTCAAAACGGATAAACCGCAGGCGGTCAACGCCCTGTTGAAAGAAGCGGAAAACCGTAACCTGACCTTGCTGCAGGCGCGTCTGAGCCAGGATCTGGCCCGCGAACAGATTCGTCAGGCACAGGATGGCCACCTGCCTACCCTGAGCCTCAGTGCATCTACCGGTATTTCAGATACGACCTACAGCGGCTCCAAAACGAACTCAGCCCAGTATGACGACAGCAATATGGGTCAGAACAAAGTGGGTCTGAACTTCTCCCTGCCACTGTATCAGGGCGGCCAGGTCAACTCGCAGGTGAAACAGGCGCAGTACAACTTTGTTGGCGCGAGCGAGCAGCTGGAAAGTGCCCACCGCAACGTGGTGCAGACCGTACGTTCATCCTTCAACAACGTGAACGCCTCAATCAGCAGCATCAACGCCTATAAACAGGCCGTTGTGTCTGCACAGAGCTCCCTGGATGCGATGGAAGCGGGCTACTCCGTGGGTACACGTACTATCGTTGACGTGCTGGACGCAACCACCACGCTGTACAACGCGAAACAACAGCTCTCCAGCGCACGTTACCAGTACCTGATTAACCAGTTGAACATCAAACAGGCTCTGGGTACGCTGAACGAGCAAGACCTGCAGATGCTGAACAGCGCACTGGGCAAACCGGTCTCAACGTCGCCGGACAGCGTTGCACCTGAGAACCCTGATCAGGTTGCCGCCGTAGATAACTTCAACGCTAACAGCAACGCCCCTGCTGCACAGCCTGCCGCCGCGCGTACGACCACGTCCGCCAGCAAAGGTAATAACCCGTTCCGTAACTAAGATTGTCATCAGGCCCTCTCCCACGGGGAGAGGGCGCATCTGAATCACACCCGAACGTAAGCCAACGTAAAGATCCCCCTGATTCCCCCCCTCTTCGCTTCATTTTCAACCACTCATCCTCTATCCTGAGCGTTATTACCACTGGGTCCTGGAAGACAAAGATGAAACGGACAAAATCCATAAATCACGCATCGTTCCGCAAGAGCTGGAACGCGCGTCACCTCACCCCTGTTGCGCTGGCAGTTACGGCTGTCTTTATGCTGGCTGGTTGTGAGAAAACCGATGAAACGGTTTCGCTGTATCAAAATGCGGAAGACTGCTCAACGGCAACCGGTAACGCCGCTGAATGTAAGACTGCTTATAACAACGCCCTGAAAGAAGCAGAACGTACCGCACCGAAATATGCTTCACGCGCAGATTGTGTGGCTGAGTTCGGTGAAGGTCAGTGCCAGCAGACGCCTGCTCAGGCGGGCACTGCGCCAGAAAATCAGGCACAGGCGCAGTCCAGCGGCAGTTTCTGGATGCCGCTGATGGCAGGTTATATGATGGGCCGTCTGATGGGTGGCGGTGCGGGTTATCAGCAGCAACCGCTGTTTAGCTCGAAAAACCCGGCCAGCCCGGCTTATGGTCAATACACCGACGCCAGCGGCAAAGGCTACGGCGCAGCAACCCCAGGCCGCACTGTGACCGTCCCGAAAACGGCGATGGCGCCGAAGCCTGCGACCACCAGCACCATCACCCGTGGCGGGTTTGGTGAATCCGTAGCGAAGCAGACCAGCATGCAGCGTAGCGCGACAGGCTCCTCTACTCGCTCAATGGGCGGCTGATCATGGAGCGAGTCAGTATCACCGAGCGCCCGGACTGGCGCGAAAAAGCCACCGAATACGGTTTTAACTTCCACACCATGTACGGCGAGCCGTACTGGTGTGAAGATGCCTATTACAAACTCACGCTCGCCCAAGTTGAGAAACTGGAAGAAGTGACGGCCGAGCTGCACCAGATGTGCCTCAAGGTGGTGGATAAAGTCATCGACAGCGACGAGCTGATGGCAAAATTCCGCATTCCAAAGCACACCTGGAGCTTTGTCCGTCAGTCGTGGAAAACGAATCAGCCTTCGCTTTACTCTCGCCTTGACCTGGCATGGGACGGCGTGGGTGAACCTAAGCTTCTTGAAAATAACGCCGACACGCCCACTTCTTTATACGAAGCGGCGTTCTTCCAGTGGATCTGGCTGGAAGACCAGGCCAATGCCGGAAACCTGCCGGAAGGAAGCGATCAGTTCAACAGCCTGCAGGAAAAGCTGATAGAGCGTTTTGCCGAGCTGCGCGAACAATTTGGCTTCAACCTGCTGCACCTCGCCTGTTGCCGCGACACGGAAGAAGATCGCGGGACGGTTCAGTATCTGCAGGACTGCGCCGCCGAAGCGGAAGTGGCAACCGAATTCCTCTATATCGAAGATATCGGTCTGGGTGAGAAAGGTCAGTTTACCGACCTGCAGGATCAGGTGATTAGCAACCTGTTCAAGCTCTACCCGTGGGAATATATGTTGCGCGAAATGTTCTCCACGAAGCTGGAAGATGCAGGCGTACGCTGGCTGGAACCCGCATGGAAGAGCATTATCTCCAACAAAGCCCTGCTGCCGTTGCTGTGGGAAATGTTCCCGAACCATCCTAACCTGCTGCCTGCGTATTTTGCGGAAGATGATTATCCGCAAATGGAGAAATACGTCGTGAAGCCGATCTTCTCCCGTGAAGGGGCGAACGTGTCGATTATCGAAAACGGCAAAACGCTGGAAGCGGTTGAAGGGCCTTACGGCGAAGAAGGGATGATCGTCCAGGAATTTTATCAACTGCCGAAATTTGGCGACAGCTACACGCTGATTGGCAGCTGGCTCATCAACGATCGGCCAGCCGGGATTGGCATCCGCGAAGATCGCGCCCTGATCACGCAGGATCTGTCACGATTCTATCCGCATATTTTTGTTGAATAGACCGCGGCCTGATGCCCTCACCCAGCCCCTCTCCCACAGAGAGAGGGTGCAAACACTAAAAACGGCAACCTGAGGTTGCCGTTTTGCTTTTATTACCCCACCTGCACCGAAAGCATACTCAGGCTCCCCATCTCAATACCGTCGACCGGGATCGTAACCGGCTCCTGACCATCCCACGCACCTAGAACGTACAATAGCGGCAGGAAGTGTTCCGGCGTCGGGTTAGAGAGCGAACCGCCTTCGTGATCCAGATAGTTCACTAACGGATGCTCCTCAGCCGGGCCTTGCCAGGTCAGATTCGCTTTGACGTAATCATTAAAAGAGGTCGCCCACGGATAGGGCGTGTTCTCGCCGTGCCAGCGTGCCGTTCGCAGGTTGTGAACCACGTTACCGCTTGCCACCAGCATGATGCCTTCATCACGCAGGGTTGCAAGCTTACGACCCATCTCCAGATGCCAGGCAGCCGGTTTGGTGCTGTCGATGCTCAACTGCACCATCGGGATATCTGCATCAGGATACATTTTAATCAGCACGCCCCAGGAGCCATGGTCAAAACCCCAGGCTTCTTTATCCAGCGCCACCGGAACAGGAGCAAGCAGCTCCACCAGATGCTGTGCCAGCTCAGGTGAGCCGGGGGCCGGATAGTGCGTGTCATACAGCGCCTGCGGGAAGCCGCCAAAATCATGAATTGTCTTAGGCGCTTCCATGGCGGTCACGCCCGTGCCCCGGGTGAACCAGTGCGCGGATACCACCACAATCGCTTTTGGACGCGGCAGCGTCTCGCCCAGGCTACGCCATGCGCGGGTATAGACGTTGTCTTCCAGAACGTTCATTGGGCTGCCGTGGCCTAAAAACAGGGCTGGCATACGGGAAGAAGTCATGATGATATCCTTACAGAAGGTGTCAATTTAATGGTGCTACATTACGCGCAATCCGGCAAAGATGAACGCTGATAAGCGTGAAGATCATCATCAGGAAATTTGAATGTAAGGAATATGTAAAGCAGAACCACTCTGCTCGCTTTGCTGACAAAGAATCATTTATATTAATGAGAATCATTATCAAAAGGAGTAATGAATGTCAGTACCTTTGATCCTGACGATACTTGCGGGCGCTGCGACCTTCATCGGTGCGATCCTCGGTGTTCTTGGTCAGAAACCCTCTAATCGCGTATTGGCCTTCTCACTGGGCTTTGCAGCCGGGATCATGCTACTCATCTCCCTGATGGAGATGCTGCCTGCCGCGTTGGGAACAGAAGGTATATCTCCGCTGCTGGGCTACGGCATGTTTGTCGTTGGCCTGCTGGGATATTTCGCGCTCGATCGCATGTTGCCCCACGCGCACCCTCAGGACTTAATGCAAAAAAACGTAGCGCCCGCGCCGCGTAACATTAAGCGCACCGCCATTTTGCTGACGCTCGGCATAAGCCTGCACAACTTCCCGGAAGGCGTGGCGACGTATGTCACCGCCAGCAGTAACCTGGAAATGGGCCTCGGCATCGCCCTGGCGGTGGCGTTGCACAATATTCCTGAAGGACTCGCGGTGGCCGGTCCGGTCTATGCCGCCACGAGCTCAAAGCGCACGGCAATCTTCTGGGCCGGGATATCCGGCATGGCGGAAATTCTTGGCGGCGTGCTGGCCTGGCTCATCCTCGGTAGCCTGGTTTCGCCGGTAGTCATGGCTGCCATTATGGCCGCGGTTGCGGGGATTATGGTTGCGCTGTCGGTTGACGAGCTGATGCCGCTGGCAAAAGAGATCGATCCAAACAACAACCCAAGCTATGGCGTCCTGTGCGGAATGTCGGTGATGGGGTTAAGTCTGGTCTTACTTCAGGCCGCAGGCATTGGCTGACGTGACGGGCGCCTCCTGAAACGGAGGTGCCTATTATTTGTTAAAGAAATAACTTTTTAAGGAATATATGTCCCGCATCCTTACTTATAAAAAAATAAAGTTTTTTACTGAACATTATTGTGCGTAATAACATTAAACAATGCATCCGGAATTATAATTTACACTTCTTGAAATTCATCCACTTACAATAACCCGCATTTATATTTTAATTAGATCTAAAATGATTTTTAAGCTTGGTTAATCGCATTGCCTCGTCGGAGATCGGTATACTTCCCTGGCAATATTCTGATTAATATTCAGGATATGAATTCAACTGAAAAAGGATATTTTCATGTTTACAGGAAAAAAAGCGCTTTTAGCCGTGGCAATGGCCACGCTTATTTCTGGGTCGGCGTTTGCTGCAGAACAAGGTTCCGGTAAGATCAAATTCAAAGGTGTGGTGATTGATGCACCATGCAATATTGCACCAGACAGCGTTGATAAAGAAGTCGATTTGGGTGAAATTACGACCGCAGTTATTAATGCCAATAAAAAATCGTCACCCGTGGCGGTAGATATCAACCTGGAAAACTGCCAACTGGACGATCCAGGCGATGAAACCGATACCCCAATCACCAAAGTTGACGTCACGTTCACCAGCTCCGCCACGGATACAACGGATACCAGTCTGATGACCAACACGTATGCCAACGGCGCGCAGAACGTGGGCGTCCGCCTGCTGGATAATGCGGAAGCGAACATCACCCTGGGTAGCGCCAGTGAAGTTACCCTGCTGGCAGGCTCCACCACCCAGACGCTGCACTTTAAGGCGCAGATGGAAGTACTGAGCGGCAAAACGGCAACGCCGGGTCAGGTTGAAGCCACCGCAAACTATGTGCTGGCGTATAAATAATTCAAATTTACCTCGTTATCTACCGACTGGCTCGTTATGCCAGTCGGCATTTTATATTTACTTTGGGCAACAGGATGATGAAACATAAATCAACATGCATAATCATCATTACCGCCCTGTTAATGACGAAAGTCGCCTCTGGTACCGAATTTAATATTAATGCCATCGATAAAGATCAGCGCAACAGCGTCGACTTAACACAGTTTAAAGATCGCGCCTCCGTCGTACCCGGACGTTATTTTGTTACGGTTTCGATTAATGACATCCCCTTAGCAAACGGCTGGCAGTTAACGTGGAAAAAAGTGAATGATGCAGTCCAGGTCTGTATTCCCGCCGAGCTGGCCGACACGTTCGGCCTGCAGGATAAAATACGGGAATCGCTAACTGAAAAAGAGGGCTGTATAGACTTCGCCCCGCTGCCGGACGTTCATTTTACCTTTGAACAAGCAAGCCAGACGCTAAACGTGTCCATTCCCCAGGCGTGGTTGCAGTACCGTTCTGCCGACTGGATGCCCCCGTCAACCTGGGATAACGGCGTGGCGGGCGTCCTCCTGGACTACAATCTTTTTGCCAGCCACTACCAGCCCAACAGCGGCAGCAGTTCAGATAATGCCAACACTTACGGCACGGCGGGCGCGAACGTCGGCGCCTGGCGGCTGCGCAGCGATTATCAATACAACCAGACGCACGCGGACGGCGGTTCAGAGCATAACGGGCGCTTCTCGCGCGTTTATATGTTCCGCCCCCTCCCCACCATGGGCGCAAAGCTGACGCTCGGCGAAACGGATTTCCAGTCGTCGATCTTCGACGCCTTCACCTACACCGGCGCGTCGCTTATCAGCGATGAGCGCATGCTGCCGTGGTCACTGCGCGGCTATGCGCCACAAATCTCCGGCATTGCCCAAACCAACGCGACGGTCACCGTAAGCCTCGCCGACAGGGTCATCTATCAAACAAAAGTCCCGCCGGGCCCGTTCATCATTCAGGATCTCAACCAGTCGGTGCAGGGCACGCTCGACGTGAAGGTAACGGAAGAAGATGGCCGGGTGAGTACGTTCCAGGTCTCTGCCGAATCCGTTCCCTTCCTGACGCGTCAGGGACAGGTTCGCTACAAGCTGGCAGCAGGCAAGCCGCGAAAGGACGCATCGCATGACGTTGAGGACAGCACCTTCATGAGCGGCGAGTTTTCCTGGGGCATGCTGTCGCAAACCTCACTCTATGGCGGAACGCTGGCCGATGGTGACCACTACCGCGCCCTGGCCGCCGGGCTGGGACAAAACATGGCGTATCTGGGGGCGCTCTCGTTTGATATCACCCGGGCCACCAGCCAGCTGCCGGGTGAGGATCCGCAGACGGGCTACAGCTACCGTTTTAACTACAGTAAACGATTCGACACCACCGGTAGCCAGCTTACGCTGGCGAGCTACCGATACTCGGACCGTCAGTTCCTGAGCTATGCGCGCTATCTGGATGACGACTACAGCGACAGCCAGACGGAAAAACAGACTCTCAGCGTCACCGCCAGTCAGTACATATCGGCCCTCTCGCTAAACCTTTATCTAAGCATGCTGCGCCAAACATGGTGGGATGACTCGCCTTCCACGACCGGCAGCGTCACCGCAGGCTATAACTTCGACCTTGGCCGCTGGAAAAACCTTGGCCTGACCCTGTCGTTGAGCAGAACCCATTACGAAGATGATGAAAAGGACGACAACCAGTTTTATCTCTCGCTGAGCGTGCCGCTCGATCCTGACCATCGCCTGAACTACGATCTTCGCAACGGCGACAGCCTGAGCCAGAGCGTCTCCTGGTACGATACCTCTGACCGGAACAATACCTGGGGCGTCTCTGCAGGCACCGAGAGCGAAAAAGCCGATGCGGGCGCACAGTTCAGCGGAAACTATCAGCACTATTCTTCGCTGGGGGATCTCAACGTCTCGGGCAGCTATAAGGCGAATGAGTACAACTCAATGAGCGCCAGCTGGAACGGCTCGTTTACCGGGACGGCGAAAGGGTTTGCCCTGCACCGTCGCAGCTACGGCAATGAGCCACGCGTCATGGTCAGCACCGACGGCGTGGGCCATATCCCGCTGAACGTATCGCATGACGAAACCAACGCGTCGGGTATCGGTGTTCTGCCGTCGTTTTCCAGCTATACCCCGGCCAGCGTGCGGGTCAACATGAACAATTTGCCTGACGGCGTTGACGTTGATACGCGGGTGGTCACTGCCACCTGGACAGAAGGCGCCATCGGCTATCGTCAAATCGCGACCCGAGCCGGTAACGATATTGCCGGCATTTTGCGAACGCCTTCCGGGACACCGCCGCTCGGCGCCCTGGTCAGCCTGCAGGATAACGGCCAGCAGGTAGGTATGGTCGCCGAGGAGGGTCGCGTCTGGCTGGGCGCCGTCCAGCCTGAGCAACAGTTCCTGGTCACGTGGGGAAACAACCATCAGTGTCGCTTCTCGTTACCTTCTCACCTTGAAAACAGTATGCAGCTCATGCTGCCTTGCCAGTAAGAAACCATGATGAAACCCACCCCACTTAAGGCCCTGAGCCTGATGTTGCTCGGCACCGCATTGAACGCGCATGCCGCCATTAACCTGGACCGTACGCGGATCGTTTTTCCCGAAGGGGACAAGGCAAGCAGCCTGAAAGTCGATAACCAGAGCAAAACCTTACCCTACCTGGCGCTTTCCTGGATTGAAGACGAAAACGGGCGCAAAGAGGACAGCCACTTCATGGCGCTGCCGCCCATTCAGCGCATTGAAGCGGGCGCGTCATCGCAGGTCAGAATTGTGAAGCAGGCGGCGGTTGGGCAGTTGCCGAAGGACAGAGAGTCGCTGTTTTACTTCAACCTGCGCGAAGTTCCGCCCACAAGCAGCGCCAGCGAAGCGCGCAGCGTTATGCAGGTGGCCATGCAGAGTCTCATTAAGCTGTTCTGGCGGCCAAAAGCCATCACCAAAAAGCCGGGTGATCAAAGCGAAATGCGCATGGAAATTACCGCCACCGCAACGGGGCTCAGCGTGCACAACCCCACGCCCTATTACATTACCCTCGCGTGGCTGAGTAAAAATGCGAAAACCCAGCTGCCGGGCTTCGACAGCCTGATGATTGCTCCGTTTGCCACAGCGTCCACCTCTACCGGCGACTACCACGGGAGCTACTACAGCGTGGGTTACATTGATGATTACGGCGCGCTGAAAAAAGTGGACGTTACCTGTGTGGGTAAGGCTCAATGCCAGCTCAGCGAGCGGAAGGGTCAAAACAATGCGCAAGCTCGCTAATTTTCTGTTTTTGCTGCTACTTGCCCTTCTGCCATTCAGGGAGGCGCTGGCGCTTGATTGTTATCTCGGCGTTTCCGGCGGGCCTGTGGAGGAGACAAAAACAATCTCGCCTTTTGCCATTCCCAGCAACGCGCAGGTGGGGGAGAAAATATGGGAATCTGACGAAATCAAAGTTCCTGTGACCTGCGACCACAATGCCACCAGTAATTTTGAAAAAGAGGACATCTATGCCTGGGTTAACCCCTACCCGTCGGCGTCCGATCCCTACTACGATCTCGGCGTAACTTATGAAGGGATCGACTACGATGCGACAGGACAACCCAACGGGGTCGATACGTCCCAGTGCCTTGATAACAAACAGATCACTATCTATACACCTGCCCAAATCCAGCAAATGGGCTGGGAGAACCGCATCTGCTCCGGCAATGCAAACGACATTCACACCTCACGCACGTTCATCGTGCGCTTTCGTCTGTACGTCAGAATCAAGGTCATGCCGCCGCACGGCTACGTCAGCACGCTTGGGGACTATATCGTGGTGCAGTTCGACGGCAAGGGCGGCGTCAACCAGATGTCCGACGCGAAAAACCTTAAGTATCATATTAATGGCCTGAACAATATCACCGTGCTGGACTGCGGGGCGACCTTCAGCATCTATCCGGAAAATCAGGAGATTGATTTTGGTACGTTCAGCGCCCGCGACATGATGAATCAGGGAAAGCGAACGCGCACGTTCTCGGTCAGAACGACCAAGATACAGGACGCCGAGTGTTCCGATGGATTCAAAATGGATTCGTCGTTCTATACGAACGAGACGCTGAGCGATGAAGATACCGCCCTGCTCATCGGTAACGGCCTGAAATTACGCATCCTGAACGGAACGCAGCCCTACACCTTTAACCGATACGAAGAGTATGCCGATTTTACCGGCAGTACGTTGCAGTACGAACAGACCTATACCGCTGAGCTGACGCCGGTGCCGGGAAAAGCGATCCAGTCCGGACCATTCGAAACCGTAGTGCTGTTTAAAATTAACTACCACTAAACATAAAAAAGCCGGGTTTCCCCGGCTTTTTCACTTCAGCGGTTTCAGCTGGCTTTGCGCTCGTGCGCCTGGCGGTACTCGACCAGATCTTCAATCGTGACTACCGGCATATTGTGCAGACGGGCAAAGGTGATGCACTCCGGCGCGCGCGCCATGGTGCCGTCATCGTTGGTCAGTTCACACAAAACACCTGCAGGTTTGAAGCCTGCCAGCGTCACCAGATCGATAGTCGCTTCGGTGTGGCCACCGCGGGTCAGGACGCCGCCAGCCTGCGCGCGCAGAGGGAAGACGTGGCCTGGACGATGCAGATCGGAGGGCTTCGCATCATCAGCAATCGCGGCACGTACGGTGGTCAGACGGTCAGCCGCAGACACACCGGTGGTCACGCCATGCGCCGCTTCAATGGTCACGGTAAAACCGGTACCAAAGGCGCTGGTGTTGTTCTCAACCATCATTGGCAGTTCGAGCTGCTTACGACGGTCTTCGGTAATACACAGGCATACGATGCCGCTACCGTGACGGATGGTCAGCGCCATCTGCTCAACGGTCATGTTTTCGGCGGCGAAAATCATGTCGCCTTCGTTTTCACGGTTTTCATCGTCAAGCACCATCACACCGCGGCCTTCGCGCAGTGCATCCAGTGCATGTTCAACACGTTGAGTTGAAGTGCCAAAAGAGGAAAGTAGCGTCTGATTCATGGTAAAAAAACCTCATTAACATTATGGTTACCAGAATCAGGGCAGTCTTAGGAGCGCCGTATAAGCGGCAAAAAGATAACGTGAGCGGGCCCATGCCCGACTGGATCGTTACTCTCTCCCATCCGGACTCTAACCGTCGGCCCCGGAATTACACCGGATCTGCTGACCTTTGAGTGTTCACCCAAAGCGCTCGCGGGCTTTCAGCGTGAAGCTGATTTACCGCCGGTGGGGAATTTCGCCCCGCCCTGAGAATAAGCGAGATAACTATAACGCTATTGATTACCCTGGGCAATGCATAAGCATCAAACAATTTTGTTTAACCCGCGGCATGACGCGCTACAATAGGCACTGACACCTTTTCATCAAGGGAAACGACAATGATTGACCCGAAAAAAATTGAGCAAATTGCGCGTCAGGTACACGAATCCATGCCGAAAGGCATTCGTGAATTTGGTGATGACGTAGAAAAGAAAATCCGCCAGACGCTGCAGGCGCAGTTGGTTCGCCTTGATCTAGTCAGCCGCGAAGAGTTTGACGTGCAGACCCAGGTTCTGCTGCGTACCCGCGAGAAGCTGGCGTTGCTGGAACAGCGTCTGACCGAGCTGGAAAACCGCAATACGCAGGAAGAAGTGAAGCCGGCACCGGCCATTCCACCGGTGGATGAGCAGGAGTAAGAGCGGCCTGATGCCCTCACCCCAACCCTCTCCCTGTGGGAGAGGGAGAAAAAAAACGGGCCAATTGGCCCGTTTTTTTACTGACTGTCTTTCTGGATCTTCTTAATGATGTTGGTGGTTGAACACCCGTCCTCAAAGTTGAGCACCATCACTTCGCCGCCGTTGGCCCAGACCTCTTCGCTGCCCGCAATTTGATCCGGCTTGTAATCGCCACCTTTCACCAGCAGGTCCGGCAGAATACCGGCAATCAGACGCTGCGGCGTGTCTTCTTCAAACGACACCACCCAGTCCACGGCTTCCAGCGCACCGAGAACGATCATACGCTGTTCCAGCGGGTTCACCGGACGCGTTTCACCCTTCAGACGCTTCGTTGACGCATCACTGTTCACCGCCACAATCAGGCGATCGCCCAGCTTGCGCGCATTCGCCAGATAAGAGACGTGGCCCGCATGCAGAATGTCAAACACGCCGTTGGTCATCACCACTTTCTCACCGCGCTTACGCGCTGCGGCAACGGCGGCTTTCAGTTCGTCTTCGCTCATCACACCGAAACCGGTGTCTGCACGGCCACGCACGGCATTTTCCAGCTCAATAGGCGAAACGGTTGAAGTACCGAGTTTGCCGACGACGACACCCGCCGCTGCGTTAGCAAAGTAACAGGCTTCTTCAAGGGAATTCCCGGCTGCAAGCGTCGCCGCCAGCACGCCAATCACCGTATCGCCAGCACCGGTCACGTCATACACTTCCTGCGCCTGAGTGGGCATATGCAGGGGTGCTTTGCCTGGTTGAATCAGGGTCATCCCCTGCTCTGAACGGGTCACCAGCAGTGCAGACAGCTCGAAATCAGCAATGATCTTCATGCCACGTTCGACAATTTCTGCTTCCGTTTTGCACTTACCCGCCACCGCTTCAAACTCAGAGAGGTTTGGCGTCAGCAGCGTTGCGCCGCGATAGCGCTCAAAATCGGTGCCTTTCGGGTCGATCAGCACCGGCACGTTGGCTTTACGCGCGAGCTGAATCATCGTCTGCACGCTCGCCAGCGCACCTTTGGCATAGTCGGACAGCACCAGCGCACCAATATTACCCAGCGCCTGATTAATACGCTCGTGCAGCGGCTCAGGGTCAACTCCCTCGAACCCTTCTTCAAAGTCGAGGCGGATTAACTGCTGGTTGCGCGACAGCACGCGCAGTTTGGTGATCGTCGGGTGGGTCGGTACAGAAACGAAGTCACACTTCACGTTCACGTCCGCCAGTGACTTGCTCAGCGCACGCGCCGCATCGTCGATGCCGGTCAAGCCCACCAGACGCGAATGCGCGCCCAGAGAGGCAATGTTCATCGCCACGTTTGCCGCGCCGCCGGGACGCTCTTCAATGGTGTCGACCTTAACCACCGGTACCGGCGCTTCCGGAGAGATGCGGCTGGTTGGCCCATACCAGTAGCGATCCAGCATCACATCCCCGACAACCATAACTCCAGCACGTTCAAACTCTGGCAGTGTTACTTTCATTCCTGACTCCAGAAAGATTCACAATTTGCGCGCGATAATATCACACTTGTTTTGTTACGCACGGTTCCACCAGCCACTTCTGCCAGCTTGCCGTCACCTGAGCGCGTTCACTGCTGAAACAGTCCAGCGCCACATGCCCCGGCTGTTCCTGCAGTGCCAGGTGGTGCAGCTCATCGCGTAGCGTGGTATAGGCGCGGGTTAACGCCTGTGCCTCCTGCTCGTCCATAATGTCGTTTTGCGCGAGCAGTTCCAGAATGCGTACATTGTCCGACCAGCGTGTCAGCTTCGGTTTATCGTGCGCGTGCAGCAGCACCAGGTACTGGGTAATAAACTCAATATCGGTAATCCCCCCCTCATCGGCTTTGATATCAAAGCGATCGCGATGTTTATTGCCCAGATGCGCGCGCATTTTCTCGCGCATTTCCCGCACTTCAGTTTGCAACGTGACACCCTCTCGCACCGTCGTCATGACATCCTTACGGATGACGTCAAACTGCGTTTTAAGCTGCGGATCGCCGTACACCACGCGGGCACGCACCAGCGCCTGATGCTCCCACGTCCAGGCTTCGTTCTTCTGGTAATCAGCAAAGGACTCCGTCGAGGTGACCAGCATGCCCGCCGCGCCGGAGGGTCGCAGACGTGCATCCACTTCGTACAAAATGCCGGATGAGGTACGGGTGCTGAACAGGTGCATAATGCGCTGGGCCAGACGCAGATAGAACTGGCGCCCGTCAATCTCACGTTCGCCGTCAGTCATCACGTCGACCGGGCAATCGTGCAGGAAGATTAAATCCAGATCGGAGCTATAGCCCAGCTCCCAGCCGCCGAGCTTGCCGTACCCCACCACCGCAAAACCACGACCCTCACGGTCGGCCAGGTGTTTCGGCTGGCCGTAGCGAGCCACCATCTGCACCCAGGCCTGATGCACGACCGCGTCGATGATCGCTTCCGCAAGCCAGGTTAAGTGATCGCTCACTTTCATCACCGGCAGCGTTCCGGCGATATCTGCCGCTGCCACACGCAGCATCTGTGCCTGCTTAAACTGACGCAACGCCTCCAGCTGCTGCTCTTCGTCCTCTTCCGGCACCCGCAGCAGATACTGGCGCAGCTCGTCCCGGTAGGCGTCCGTCGCCGTCGGCTGGTAGAGCGTATTCGGGTCGAGCAGTTCGTCGAGCAACAGCGGATAACGCGCCAGCTTGTTGGCTACCATTGGCGACGCAGCGCAGAGCGTAATCAGATGTTTAAGCGCCCCTGGAAACTCGCTCAATAGTTCAAGGTACGTGGTACGCGTGATAATCCCACTCAGCAGCGGCATCATGCGTGACAACGGCACCGGCGCATCCGCGCGGGAGCAAACCTCGCTCAGCAGATGCGGCATCAAATGATCAAGTACCTGCCGACCACGTGGCCCAATCGCACGTTTATTCAGTTCAAGACGAAAATCAGCAATCAGTGCCACCACACGATGGCGGGCGTCGTCACTCAGGTGTGCCAGCACTGGCGTAGTGTCATCTTCCTGAAGCGCATCCTGCCATAGCTCGCGCCAGTGCTCGGAAAGCGCATCGTCCTGCGATTCACTTTCGTCATCGCCAATCAGGTCGTTAAAGATACGGCGTACTCCTGCCATATGCGCATCCAGCCGTTCGGTCAGCATTGACCAGTCATCTGCGCGCATCCCCCAGGCAAGACGCGCCCGGTTCAGATCATCCGCTGGCAGGGTCTGGGTCTGTTCGTCGTTGATACTTTGCAGCAGGTTCTCCAGACGACGCAGGAACAGATAGGCCTCACGCAGGGTTTGCGCGTCACCGTCCGGTAACAGGTGAAGCTGCTCGATGGCGCTCAGCGTCGGCAGCAGTGAACGGGACTGCAGCGTAGGCTCACGCCCGCCGCGAATAAGCTGGAAGACCTGGACGATAAATTCGATTTCGCGGATACCGCCTGCACCGAGCTTAATATTGTCTTTCAGCCCACGGCGGCGCACTTCTCGGGCAATCATCCCTTTCATGTTTCTCAGGGACTGGATCACGCTGAAGTCAATGTAACGGCGGAACACGAACGGGCGCAGCATGGCGCGCAGCTCGTTGGCGTAGGCATCGTCGCTGTCGCCCATGATCCGCGCTTTGACCATGGCATAACGCTCCCAGTCGCGCCCTTGCTCCTGGTAATAATCTTCCAGTGCGGCAAAGCTCAACACCAGCGGGCCGCTGTCGCCAAAGGGACGCAGACGCATGTCCACGCGGTAGACGAAACCATCCTGCGTCGGCTGATCCAGGGCCTTAATCAGACGCTGGCCGAGTCGGGTAAAGAACTGGGCGTTGTCCAGCTCACGACGTCCGCCGCGCGTAGAGCCGTTCTCCGGCCAGGCAAAAATCAGATCGATATCGGAGGAGAAGTTAAGCTCGCAACCGCCCAGCTTACCCATCCCCAGAATCAACAGTGGCTGAGGAACCCCTTCCTCGCTGCACGGTGTTCCCCACTCTTTACAGCAGGCGGCGTAGAGCCAGTCTCGCGCAGCAACAATCAACGTCTGTGCCAGCTCACTTAGCTGCTGTAACGTGCTCTCTTCGCTGACCAGCGCCAGAGATTGCGCCCAGGCAATACGCACCATTACCCGGCGACGGAACTGGCGCAGGACGCGCATCAGCGTTGCTTCATCCGCAACTTCAGCAAGCGCGGTTTGCAACCAGTCAGCATAATGCCGCCACTCTTCTGCCTGTGGCGGTGAATTTTCAAGCTCCACCAGCCAGTCCGGGTTGGCGGTGATACTTTCCTGCACAAAATCACTGAAAGTGAGCACGCTCTTCGCCTGCTCGCTTAATGATGACGTCGGTAATGACTCAGGCAGACGTTCGCAAACGGTCTGCCACTGCTGCTGTAACTGCGAAGAAAGCGGCATGATTGGGGTTCCTTGCCAGAGTTAACGTTTTCCGCTGTGCAGCCAGAACGGCTCCTGCGAAATGGCCTCGTTACGGAAATGCTCAATCTCAATATGCTGACGGGTTTCAATGGCATGCTTCAGCCCCTGCCAGTTCTCCAGCCAGGCCTGAGCCTTCACGCCGTCATAGGCACCGGAAAGCAGCAGCATGCTGTCGATATTGCGCGAAAGACGAGGAAGCTGATCGCCATACTGGTCACCCAGCGGGTAAGCAAAGGTGCTCTTCAGCTCGGCGGCATGACGAGAGAGATGAATATCCGCGAAACGTTTGAAGTTCTCCGCGATTTTGGTCTGCGCTTTCGCATCCAGGAAGGTACGCCAGCCACGCGTGACCAGAAACTCGGTCAGTGCCAGTTTTGCCGTCGCCGTTTGCGGGCTATAGATCGCTGTTTGTGCCGATACGTCGGACAGCATCAGCGTTTCGATTTGCGTCAGCAGGTCACGTAAGTGAGCGCTCGCTTTGCGAGGAACAATACCGCCAAACAGCGTCAGGGTATGGCGCACCATGGCAATCGCCGCCAGCACGTGGGATTTCGCGTTTTTCACATTCCGCGCCCACAGCTCTTCATGGTACTGCCACTGCGAGAGCGCCAGCTCCAGCGCGGCTTCCAGACCCTGCTCTACGCTGGCTTTCGGCGCAACGTGCAAAATCGTCGTCTCTTTCACCACGCGTGGCGCATTTCCGACCGCCAGGTGGTAACCTCGCGCGGCTTTACTCAGGCTTCCCTGACGCAACCCGGACTGGTTCACCAGCTTGCGCGCCAGCTTCAGCACATCATTCGCATCCCCTTCCAGCAGTTCAAGCTCCAGTTCGCAGATCGGCTCCTGGAACTCACCCGCCTTCACCTCACCTAAATCCAGCGCGATTTCAATGCGGCTCTTGCCTTCCGTCACCAGCCATTTTTCGCGCCAGAAATCAGTACTGAACAGGGGCTGTACGTCTGCGGATAAGGTTTCTGGCAGTTTACCCTCAGGCCAAACTTCTGTCGGGAAACGTTCCAGCTCAAGTTCTGGCTTACTGATGTCGATATTGTATTCCGGGCGCTGATGTAAACCGCCAACCACGCGACCGGCAATTTTCATCGTCATCTCGTAGCGTCCGTTCGCGCCACGGATACGTAGCCCCATATCGTGGCGGCGCAGCCAGTTGTCTGGCGTTTCGTAATAGATATTAAGCAGTTGTACCGGTGCATGGTGTTCGCCGGAAAGCGTGTGCAGATGCTGACTAAGAGCGTCAAAGCTGTCTTTTTCGACGATAAACTTTAATTCAATTTCTTGTGCCATAGCCTTGTACTTTTGCGGGCGTCACAGACGCGTCAATGAGGACGAACTTCCTCGCCATTTGTTTGTCAGTACATAGTATTTTGCGCCAAATTGCCATGCAATGAGCAATTTGACGGGCGTAAATGTGTAGAGTCGTGACACAGATGATTCTGATTGCTGACGAATGCTTTGCGTAGAGACACTGTTGCCACTACTATCGTTCCACTATTTATGAAAATAACGACTAATGATGCTTAAATTACGCCTGATTGGACTTACTTTACTCGCTTTTAGCGCCGCAACCACCGTGCACGCTGAAGAGAAGCGTTACGTTTCTGACGAACTGAACACCTGGGTACGCAGTGGCCCCGGAGATAATTATCGCCTCGTGGGCACGGTAAATGCCGGCGAGGAAGTCACCCTGTTACAGACCAACGCGGACACCAACTATGGCCAGGTTCGCGACAGTACCGGCCGTACGTCCTGGATCCCGCTGAAAGAGCTGAGCACCGTGCCAAGTCTGCGCACCCGCGTACCGGATCTGGAAAACCAGGTGAAAACCCTGACCGACAAGCTGAATAACATCGACGGAACCTGGAACCAACGCACCGCAGAAATGCAGCAGAAAGTGGCGCAGAGTGACGGTGTGATCAACGGTCTGAAAGAAGAGAACCAAAAACTCAAAAACGAGCTGATTGTCGCGCAGAAGAAAGTGAATGCCGCCAATCTGCAGCTCGACGACAAACAGCGCACCATCATCATGCAGTGGTTTATGTATGGCGGTGGCGTGCTGGGCGTGGGTCTGGTGCTCGGTCTGGTGCTGCCGCATCTGATCCCAAGCCGTAAGCGTAAAGACCGCTGGATGAACTAACTCGTCTTCTCTGCCAGACTTACGTATGATCCTGGAAAAAGAGAAAACGGGAGTGTAGGGCGTGAAGAGTTATCTGGTCGGTGGTGCGGTACGTGATGCGTTGTTAGGTCTGCCGGTCAAAGATAAAGACTGGGTGGTGGTCGGTGCCACCCCCGAAGAGATGCTCGACGCGGGCTACCAGCAGGTAGGCCGCGATTTTCCCGTATTCCTGCACCCAAAAAGCCGGGAAGAGTACGCCCTCGCGCGTACCGAGCGGAAATCCGGTTCTGGCTACACGGGTTTCACCTGTTATGCCGCGCCGGACGTCACGCTGGAGCAAGATCTCCTGCGTCGCGATCTCACCATCAACGCGCTGGCACAGGATGAGCAGGGGCACATCATTGACGCTTATGGCGGTCAGGACGATCTGCGTAACCGCCTTTTACGTCACGTCTCCCCGGCGTTTTCTGAAGATCCGCTCCGCGTTCTGCGCGTGGCGCGTTTTGCCGCGCGTTATGCCCACCTGAGTTTCCGTATTGCCGATGAGACAATGGCGCTGATGACCGCCATGACCGAGGCGGGTGAACTTGAACACCTGACGCCAGAGCGCGTCTGGAAAGAGACGGAAAATGCCCTCACTACGCGCAACCCGCAGGTCTTTTTCCAGGTTCTGCGCGACTGCGGCGCGCTGAAGGTGCTGTTCCCGGAAATCGACGCGCTGTTTGGTGTCCCTGCACCGGCGAAATGGCACCCGGAAATTGATACCGGCGTTCATACCCTGATGACGCTCAGTATGGCGGCTATGCTCAGCCCCGAGGTCGACATCCGTTTTTCCACCCTGTGCCACGATCTGGGCAAAGGCTTAACGCCAAAAGAGTTCTGGCCGCGTCATCACGGGCATGGCCCGGCAGGCGTGAAGCTGGTCGAGGGGCTTTGTCAGCGTCTGCGCGTCCCGAATGAGATCCGCGATCTGGCGAAACTGGTGGCCGAGTTCCACGACCTGATCCACACCTTCCCCATCCTGAAACCGGCCACCATCGTCAAGCTGTTCGATAACATCGACGCCTGGCGCAAACCTCACCGCGTGGAGCAAATCGCCCTGACCAGTGAAGCTGACGTACGTGGGCGCACCGGGTTTGAAGCGTGTGATTACCCGCAGGGACGTTTATTGCGTAAAGCCTGGGAAGTCGCGAAAGCGGTGCCAACGAAGGATGTTGTCGAAGCGGGCTTTAAAGGACCTGAGATCCGTGAAGAACTCACCAGACGTCGGATTCAGGCGGTGACAGACTGGAAAGAAAAGCATTGCCCTCAGCCGAAAGACTGAGGGCTATCGGTCAGAAGAAGACCACGTAAACCGCTGCCGCCACGATAAAGCGATAGATTGCGAACGGAATAAACGAGATACGCTTAATCAACTGCAGGAAAGTTTTAATGGCAATCAGCGCCACGATAAAGGCGGTGATGAAACCAACGGCGAACATCGGAATGTCACCCGTGGTGAGGAACCCAATGCTTTTGTAGACGTCGAGTGCAGTGGCGCCCATCATCATTGGTACTGCCAGCAGGAACGAAAACTCAGAGGCCGCATAACGGCTTACGCCCATCAGCATCCCGCCAGAAATAGTCGCGCCTGAACGTGAGAAGCCCGGCCACAGTGCCAGGCACTGGAAGCAACCAATCATAAACGCCTGGCGGTAGGTCATGTCATCCAGACCTTCCGCACGCGGGGTTTTCGGCTTCAGCACTTCCGCCGCGATCAGCAGGAAACCACCCACGACCAACGCGTACATCACGTTAATCGGGTTAAACAGCGATTTAATGGCGTCGTGGAACACCAGACCCAGCACCACCGCAGGGATCATCCCGAGCAGAATATGGATCAGTGACAGTCGGCCTTTACCCATACCTTCATGCTGAGGCGGACGGCCAAAGTGGATGCCGATCAGACCAAACAGACGACGCCAGAACATCACCACTACCGCCAGAATAGAACCCAGTTGGATGACCACTTCAAACGTTTTAGCGGTATCGCCTTCAAAGCCCAGCAGATGGCCAACGATAATCATATGGCCCGTACTGGAAACCGGCAAAAACTCCGTCAATCCTTCGACCACACCCAGTATTGCCGCCACCAGCAGCGAGTGCATATCGCTCATCTATAAACCCCTAAGAAGATATAAAAAAACGGTGCCCCATTCGGACAACCGAGAAAGATACAGCGTTAAGACCGGTATAACCTAAAATGGTTTAGCTATTATGACGTTAAATCTTGCCTTTCAGATTTGTGCCACGCTCAATAATAACGCCAACATTGGTGGCGCGCGCCACTGCTCCTGGTTTACTTAACTTAATGCGCACCCACGGTGAATTGAATTTTTTCAGCAGCAATTCTGCGACTTCTTCAGCCACCCGTTCGACCAGCGCAAAACGTTGCCCTTCAACGTGGGCGATGACCGTTTCACTGATATCGGCATAGCTCAGACAGTCATTCACGTCATCACTTTTTGCTGACTTACGGTTATCCCAGCCCATTTCGATATCGAACACCAGCTTCTGCTCAATGGTCTGTTCCCAGTCGTAAACACCAATAGTGGTGATTACCGAAAGTTGCTCTATAAATACAATATCCATCACGACCTGCCTGCTTTTTGGCTAAACCGGATACCACTTCCGGCGAATTATGCGTATTATCCACAGATGCTGAGAATACAGATACATTTTCAAAACGGAACAGCGTTATGAGTGCAATCGCGCCTGGAATGATCCTCCTCGCCTATCTTTGCGGCTCAATCTCCAGCGCCATTCTGGTCTGCCGCATTGCAGGGTTACCTGACCCGCGTGAAAGTGGTTCCGGGAACCCGGGGGCGACCAACGTACTACGAATTGGCGGCAAGGGTGCAGCCGTAGCGGTTTTGATTTTTGATGTACTGAAAGGGATGCTACCCGTCTGGGGCGCATATGCGCTGGGCGTCACGCCGTTCTGGCTGGGGCTCATTGCCATCGCTGCCTGTGTCGGCCACATCTGGCCTGTATTCTTCGGATTTAAAGGTGGCAAAGGCGTTGCAACCGCCTTTGGTGCCATTGCGCCTATCGGCTGGGACTTAACCGGCGTCATGGCCGGCACCTGGCTGCTGACCATTCTTCTGAGCGGCTACTCGTCACTGGGTGCCATTGTCAGCGCGCTGATCGCCCCGTTTTACGTCTGGTGGTTCAAACCTCAATTCACCTTCCCGGTGTCGATGCTCTCTTGCCTTATCCTGCTGCGTCATCACGACAATATCCAGCGCCTGTGGCGTCGCCAGGAGACCAAAATTTGGACAAAGCTCAAGAGAAAGAAAAAAGAGCCTGAGTAATCGCGCGACACCCGCAGCAGATAACGTATCCATAAGCGACTCATATGACAGCCTTCATTTCCGCCAGGGCATACTGAAACGTATCCCGATGGTGAGCAAATGGATGCAGCATGATAGCAGCTCAGGTCACTGATACTACGTATAAAGGCTGGCAAGCGTCGCTTGCCCTGCAGTTTTGTCACACGCCTGAGAAAACCCTCCTGCATTCCGCTCATCACCTCGGGCCGCTTACGGTTCAGCGTCCGTTTTACCCGGAAGGGGATACCTGCCACCTTTACCTGCTGCATCCACCCGGCGGAATTGTGGGTGGCGATACGCTGGACATTTCCGTTCGGCTGGACGCCAAAAGCCATGCGCTCATCACCATGCCCGGTGCCAGTAAGTTCTATCGCAGCAGTGGCCCGCAGGCTCGTCTGAGCCAGCACTTTTATCTCGATGAAGACGCCACGCTGGAGTGGTTGCCGCAGGACACCATTATCTTTCCCGGCGCGAACGCCGCGCTGCGCTCCGTTTTCCACCTGAAGGCCTCCAGTACATTGATGGCCTGGGAGCTGTACTGTCTGGGGCGCCCGGTGATCGGTGAGACCTTCAGCCACGGCAGGCTGGAGAGCCGCCTTGAAATCTGGATTGAAGACGAACCTCGCCTGATTGAGCGTCAGCATCTTAGCGATGGCGATCTCACGCCCGTTGCCGGGCATCCGTGGGTCGGCACGCTGCTGTTCTATCCGGCCAGGGAAGAGCATCTCGACAGAGTACGTGAACTGCTTACACCACTGGAAAACGTTGCCGGGGCAACCCTTACTGACGATCTGCTGTCGGTGCGCTTTCTCTCTCACGATAACCTGATTTGTCAGCGAGTGATGCGCGATATCTGGCAGTCGCTTCGCCCGCTTTTATCCCACAAAACTGCCTGTTCGCCGCGTATCTGGCAGACATAAGAGAAACGTTATGGAACTGACCCCCAGAGAAAAAGACAAGCTGTTGCTGTTCACCGCCGCGCTGGTTGCCGAACGCCGCCTTGCACGCGGGGTAAAGCTCAATTATCCGGAATCCGTCGCGTTGATCAGCGCCTTTATTATGGAAGGTGCGCGCGATGGCGAAACCGTCGCCTCACTGATGGAGGCGGGCCGCCATGTCCTCACACGCGACCAGGTGATGGAAGGTGTACCCGAGATGATCCCCGACATTCAGGTAGAAGCCACCTTCCCCGACGGTTCAAAGCTCGTCACTGTCCATAACCCGATCGTCTAAGGAGCGCGTGATGATCCCAGGTGAATACCAGATCCAGCCCGGAAATATTGCCATCAACGTAGGGCGAGCAACGCAGAGTGTGATCGTCGAAAACCACGGTGACAGGCCGATCCAGGTGGGATCGCACTACCACTTTTACGAGGTCAACCCGGCGCTGAAGTTCGACCGGGCGATAACCAAAGGCTACCGGCTGAATATTCCGGCCGGGACCGCCGTACGTTTCGAACCCGGCCAAAAGCGCGAAGTGACGCTGGTTCAGATCAGCGGCGCGAAGCGCATTGTCGGTTTTCGCGGTGAGGTGATGGGAGAGGTGAGCAATGGCTGAAATTTCACGTCAGGCCTACGCCGACATGTTCGGCCCCACCACGGGCGATAAAGTGCGGCTGGCCGACAGCGATCTGTGGATCGAAGTGGAAGAGGATCTCACTGTTTACGGTGAAGAGGTAAAATTCGGCGGCGGAAAAGTGATCCGCGACGGCATGGGTCAAGGACAAATGACAACGGATCAATGCGTGGATCTGGTTCTCACCAACGCGCTGATAGTTGATCACTGGGGGATCGTGAAAGCCGATATCGGTGTGAAGAACGGGCGGATCTTTGCCGTCGGTAAAGCCGGTAACCCGGATATTCAGCCCGGCGTGACGATCCCGATTGGCGCGGCAACGGAAGTAATTGCCGCCGAGGGGAAGATCGTCACCGCCGGCGGGATCGACACCCACATTCACTGGATCTGCCCGCAGCAGGCGGAAGAGGCGCTGGTCTCCGGCGTCACGACCATGATCGGCGGCGGTACCGGGCCTGCAGCAGGCACCAACGCCACGACCTGCACGCCGGGGCCGTGGTATATCGCCCGCATGTTACAGGCCGCAGATACGCTGCCGGTGAATATTGGTCTGCTCGGCAAGGGTAACGGCTCAAACCCGGACGCTCTGCGCGAGCAGATCGCCGCCGGTGCTATCGGGCTTAAAATCCACGAAGACTGGGGTGCCACGCCTGCCGCCATCAACTGTTCTCTGGAGGTCGCAGACGAGATGGATATTCAGGTGGCGCTGCACAGCGACACGCTGAACGAATCCGGGTTTGTCGAAGATACGCTGGCGGCGATTGGCGGGCGTACCATCCACACCTTCCACACCGAAGGCGCGGGCGGCGGCCACGCGCCGGATATCATCACCGCCTGCGCGCACCCGAATATTCTGCCCTCCTCCACCAACCCGACGCTGCCCTACACGGTGAACACCATCGACGAGCATCTCGACATGCTGATGGTCTGCCATCACCTCGATCCGGATATTGCTGAGGACGTCGCCTTTGCGGAATCACGTATTCGCCGTGAAACCATCGCCGCTGAAGATGTGCTGCACGATATCGGCGCATTCTCCCTCATCTCGTCAGACTCTCAGGCGATGGGCCGCGTGGGGGAAGTGATTATCCGCACCTGGCAAGTGGCACACCGCATGAAGGTGCAGCGCGGCCCCCTGCCGGAAGAGACCGGCGATAACGACAACTTCCGCGTGAAGCGCTATGTTGCCAAATACACCATCAACCCGGCGCTGACCCACGGTATCGCCCATGAAGTGGGTTCGATTGAGGCGGGAAAACTGGCGGATCTGGTGGTCTGGTCCCCGGCGTTTTTTGGCGTCAAACCCGCCACCATCGTCAAAGGTGGGATGATCGCCTGCGCGCCGATGGGGGATATCAACGCCTCTATCCCCACGCCGCAGCCGGTCCATTACCGCCCGATGTTTGGCGCACTCGGTGCCGCGCGCCACGCCACGCGGCTGACGTTTATCTCGCAAGCCGCCAGTGCGAACGGCATCCCGCAGCAGCTCAACCTGCAGAGCGCCATCGCGGTGGTGAAAGGCTGCCGGACGGTGAAAAAAGTGGACATGATCCACAACGGCCTTCAGCCAAATATCACCGTTGATTCGCAGACCTATGAAGTGCGCGTCGACGGCGAACTGATTACCAGCGAACCGGCTGACGTTCTGCCGATGGCGCAACGCTATTTCCTGTTTTGAGGAGTGATGATGATCTATTTAACCCAACGCCTGGACCATGCCCACCCCGTCACCGCCAGCGTCACGCTGCCGATTGACGTGCGGGTGAAAAGCCGCGCCCGCGTGGCGCTGAACGACGGGCGCGAAGCCGGGTTGATGCTGCCGCGCGGTTTACTGTTGCGCGGCGGTGACCTGCTCTGCAACGAAGACGGCAGCGAAGTCATTGAAGTGATTGCCGCTCCGGAGTCCGTCTCTGTGGTGCGCTGCGCCGATCCGTTCCTGCTCGCCCGCGCCTGCTATCACCTGGGCAACCGTCACGTGCCGCTGCAAATCATGCCCGGCGAGCTGCGCTATCATCACGATCACGTCCTCGACGATATGCTGCGCCAGTTCGGGCTTGAGGTGACGTTTGCCAGCCTGCCATTTGAACCCGAAGCAGGGGCCTACACCAGCGAGGCCCATAGTCATAGCCACTCTCACGCTCATTCACATTAAGGATTAATCATGCGCAAGTACTCACCCCTTTTACTGCTGGCTTTTTCCCTGCCTGCGCTGGCACATCCGGGACACGGTGCCGATAGCTTCCAGGCCGGATTTTTCCACCCGCTGACCGGCCTCGATCATCTGCTGATGCTGACAGGCGCTGGCGTGCTCTCCGCCCTGAGCGGCCGCAAGTTGTTACTGCCCTTTGCCACCCTCGGCATGATGCTTGTCGGCGCCATTGCGGGCAGTCTGCTG
The DNA here is from genome assembly GCA_023023105.1 of Enterobacter ludwigii. NCBI lineage: Bacteria > Pseudomonadati > Pseudomonadota > Gammaproteobacteria > Enterobacterales > Enterobacteriaceae > Enterobacter > Enterobacter ludwigii. The sequence continues at coordinate 4,014,346 of CP083824.1, forward strand.
GGTGGCTTTAGCGGCATGGAGATGCTGATTATCGCCTCGCTGGCGGTCTGCGGCGTGATGATGTTTAAAACCGAAAACCGTCTGCTGCTGGCAGTCCCTGCCCTGGCGATGTTCCACGGCTGGGCGCACGGTGTGGAGATGTCCGGCCACAGCTTCTGGCTGTTCACCAGCGGGTTTATGTTTGCCAGCGCCACCGTACTGTGCGCCAGTTTCGCCGCAGGGTTGCTGCTGCGCCGTCACGATGGGCTGCGTAAAACCTTCGGCGGCGGACTGATTGTCTCCGCCCTGCTGGCGCTGATGAGCTAATGGAGCACGCCCGCCAGTGGCTGCGCCTGATGCAGCTTTCCAGCAGCAGCCTGCCGGTCGGGTCATTTACCTGGTCACAGGGGCTGGAATGGGCTGTTGAAGCCGGTTGGGTCACGAGTACCGATGCCTTCAAACGCTGGCAGACGCAGCAGATGGAGCAGAGTTTTTTCTGTGTCGATCTGCCGCTGTTTATCCGCCTGTATCAGGCCTGTGAGCAACAGGATCTCGTCACAGCCAAACGCTGGACAGCGTATCTGCTCGCCTGCCGGGAAACGCGCGAGTTACGTGAAGAGGAGCGCAACCGCGGGGCGGCCTTTACGCGCCTCATCAAAAGCTGGGAGCCTGACTGTCCGCCCGAATGGCTGCCGCTGTTTACACAAAGCCAGCTCTGCGGCATGGCGTGGCTCGGCGTGCGCTGGGGCATCGGCGTGCGCGAGCTGGCGCTGAGTCTCGGCTACAGCTGGATAGAGAGCGCGGTCATGGCGGGCGTCAAGCTGGTGCCGTTTGGGCAACAGGCCGCCCAGCAGCTGATTATCGACCTGAGCAACCATTTTGCCGACGGGCTTGAACAGGCATTTTTGCGCAGTGATGACGAGATAGGTGCAGCGACGCCGCTGTCCGCTATCGCCTCTGCGCGCCACGAAACACAATATTCACGGTTATTCCGTTCCTGAGGAGTGAACATGGCTGATTACAAACATCCCCTGCGCGTGGGCGTCGGCGGCCCGGTAGGGTCGGGCAAAACGGCGTTGCTGGAAGCACTGTGCAAAGCGATGCGCGACACCTATCACCTGGCGGTGGTGACGAACGATATCTACACCAAAGAGGATCAGCGCATCCTGACCGAAGCGGGTGCGCTGGAGCCGGAACGCATCGTGGGCGTGGAGACCGGTGGCTGCCCGCATACCGCCATCCGTGAAGATGCCTCAATGAACCTGGCCGCTGTAGAAGCATTAAGCGAGAAATTCGGTAATCTGGATCTGATCTTCGTTGAAAGTGGCGGCGATAACCTGAGTGCGACCTTCAGTCCCGAACTGGCGGATCTGACGATCTACGTGATCGACGTGGCCGAGGGGGAGAAGATACCGCGCAAGGGTGGGCCGGGGATCACCAAATCCGATTTCCTGGTGATCAACAAAACCGATCTCGCGCCGTACGTGGGTGCTTCGCTGGAGGTGATGGAGCGCGACACCAACCGCATGCGCGGTGAACGTCCGTGGGCCTTTACCAACCTGAAGGCAGGTGACGGGTTAGCGACGATTATTGGTTTTTTAGAAGAGAAAGGGATGTTGCGGGTGTAGTCGTAAATTTCCCTCTCCCCTATGGGGAGAGGGTTAGGCTGAGGGGGTTACGCCTCAGGCAGTTCCGCCAGCGGCCAGCGCGGACGCACGGAGACGCTCAGATCGGACGTTGCACCGGCGTTGAGACGTACCATCCCGGCGTAGGCAATCATCGCACCGTTGTCGGTACAAAATTCCGGACGCGCGTAGAACACTTCCCCACGACGCTTTTGCATCATCTCTGCGAGCTTCGCCCGCAGCGTACGGTTGGCGCTGACGCCGCCAGCCATCACCAGACGCTTAAAACCGGTCTGATCCAGCGCGCGTTTGCACTTGATCATCAGCGTATCGACTACCGCATCTTCGAACGCGCGGGCGATATCGGCGCGGGTCTGCTCGCTATCATCGTTATTACGAATGGTATTGGCTGCGAAGGTTTTCAGGCCAGAGAAGCTGAAGTCCAGCCCCGGACGGTCGGTCATCGGACGCGGGAAGACAAAGCGCCCTTCCGTACCCTGCGACGCCATCTTAGAAAGCATTGGGCCGCCAGGATAATCGAGCCCCAGCAGCTTGGCGGTTTTATCGAACGCTTCACCGGCGGCGTCGTCGATCGACTCGCCCAGCAGCTCATACTTGCCAATGCCCGTCACGCTAATCAGCTGGGTATGACCGCCAGAAACCAGCAGTGCCACAAACGGAAACTCAGGTGGGTTATCTTCCAGCATCGGCGCCAGCAGATGCCCTTCCATATGGTGAACCGGAATGGCCGGCACATCCCATGCAAAGGCCAGCGAACGCCCAACCGTTGCACCCACCAGCAGGGCACCGACCAGACCCGGGCCTGCGGTATACGCTACGGCATCAATATCTGTTGAACTCAACCCGGCCTCTTTCAGTGCCGCCTGAATCAGGGGAACCGTTTTACGCACGTGGTCACGAGAGGCCAGTTCTGGCACGACGCCGCCGTAGTCAGCATGTAATTTCACCTGACTATACAGTTGGTTGGCCAGAAGCCCTTTCTCGTCGTCGTAAATGGCGATGCCGGTTTCATCGCAGGATGTTTCAATACCCAGTACACGCATGACTTGTTTTACCTCGTTTCAATACCGCGCAGTGTAGAGCCTGGGCGGGTTGATGTAAAACTTTGTTCGCCCCAGGAAGAAGGCTCGTGTATACTCCTCACCCTTATTAAAGTCCCTTTCAAAATCGCATCGGTGCTTTACAAAGCAGCAGCATTTGCAGTAAAATTCCGCACCATTTTGAAATAAGCTGGCGTTGATGCCAGCGGCAAACCGAATTTATTAAAGGTGAGAGTTACATGCCGGTAATTAAAGTACGTGAAAACGAGCCGTTCGACGTAGCACTGCGTCGCTTCAAACGTTCATGCGAGAAAGCAGGTGTTCTGGCTGAAGTTCGTCGTCGTGAGTTCTATGAAAAACCAACGACCGAACGTAAGCGCGCTAAAGCTTCTGCAGTGAAACGTCACGCGAAGAAACTGGCTCGCGAAAACGCACGCCGTACTCGTCTGTACTAATTGGTTGAGGGCCTCAGCCCTCAATTGACAGACAGAGTAATAGTCGTAAGGCCGTGCTTCCGGAAGGAATGCGCGGCTTGTTTTCGTTTATAAGTCGCTTAAATTTTTGGGGCATATGGCCGGAAGAATCCCACGCGTTTTCATCAATGACCTGCTCGCCAGAACCGACATCGTCGATCTCATCGACGCGCGGGTAAAGCTGAAAAAGCAGGGCAAGAACTACCATGCGTGCTGTCCGTTCCATAACGAAAAAACCCCCTCCTTCACCGTAAACGGTGAAAAGCAGTTTTACCATTGCTTCGGCTGTGGTGCTCACGGTAACGCCGTTGATTTTTTAATGAACTACGACAAGCTCGAGTTCGTTGAAACCGTCGAAGAACTGGCGGCAATGCATAACCTTGAAGTGCCGTATGAAGCAGGCAGTGGGCCAAGCCAGATAGAGCGCCATCAACGGCAAACGCTGTATCAGCTGATGGATGGCCTGAATTCGTTTTACCAACAGTCTCTTAAGCACTCTGCGGCTGAGCCTGCGCGTCAGTATCTGAACAAGCGCGGACTGAGCGACGATGTCATTGCGCGTTTCGCTATTGGTTACGCCCCGCCCGGCTGGGATAACGTGTTAAAGCGTTTTGGCGGCAATAGCGAAGATCGTAAATCCCTCATCGATGCAGGCATGCTGGTCACCAATGACCAGGGACGAAGCTACGACCGCTTCCGCGAACGGGTGATGTTCCCGATTCGCGACAAGCGTGGACGGGTAATAGGTTTTGGTGGTCGCGTATTGGGTGATGCCCTGCCGAAATACCTCAACTCCCCGGAAACCGATATTTTCCATAAAGGCCGTCAGCTGTATGGCCTTTATGAGGCGCAGCAAGATAATGCGGAACCTCCGCGTCTTCTGGTCGTCGAAGGCTATATGGATGTCGTTGCCCTGGCGCAGTACGACATTAACTACGCCGTTGCGTCGTTAGGGACGTCCACCACGGCCGATCATATTCAGTTGCTGTTCAGGGTGACCAACAACGTCATCTGCTGTTACGACGGTGACCGCGCAGGACGGGATGCCGCCTGGCGCGCGCTGGAAACGGCACTTCCTTACATGACCGACGGGCGTCAATTGCGCTTTATGTTTCTGCCCGACGGTGAAGACCCGGATACGCTGGTGCGTAAAGAGGGCAAAGCGGCGTTTGAAGCGCGGATGGAGCAGGCTCAGCCGCTCTCCACGTTTTTGTTTAACAGCCTGATGCCGCAGGTGGATTTGAGTACCCCTGACGGACGCGCGCAGCTCAGTACGCTGGCACTGCCGTTAATCAGCCAGGTGCCGGGCGAAACGCTGCGTATCTATCTGCGTCAGGAGTTAGGCAACAAGCTTGGCATTCTGGATGACAGCCAGCTTGAACGTTTAATGCCAAAACAGGCTGAAAATGGTGCGGTTCGCCCCGCGCCTCAGCTAAAACGCACAACCATGCGTATACTGATAGGGTTACTGGTGCAAAACCCCGAACTTGCTCCGCAAGTGCCGTCGCTGGCGGGTTTGAACCACGAAAAATTGCCCGGACTTGGCTTATTTTCAGAATTGGTCAACATTTGTTTGTCGCAACCAGGTCTGACCACCGGACAACTTTTAGAACATTATCGCGGCACAAAAGAGGCCGTAACCCTTGAAAAACTGTCGATGTGGGACGATATAGCAGATAAGGATATTGCAGAAAAAACGTTCACCGACTCACTCAACCATATGTTTGATTCGATGCTTGAGCTGCGCCAGGAAGAGTTGATTGCTCGCGAGCGCACACACGGCTTAAGCAGCGAAGAACGCCGGGAACTCTGGATGATTAACCAGGAACTGGCGAAGAAATAAAAGAATTTAACGGCTTAAGTGCCGAATATCGATCGGGAAGCCCCCGGCAGCCGCACTGAGAGGCAGCGGCAAAAATATAAGTACGCCCTCGCTTTAAAGGTTGGCAGCCCCATCGCCGACACCAATCAAACGAATTAAGTGTGGATACCGTCTTATGGAGCAAAACCCGCAGTCACAGCTGAAACTTCTTGTCCAACGCGGTAAGGAGCAAGGCTATCTGACCTATGCCGAGGTCAATGACCATCTGCCGGAAGATATCGTCGATTCAGATCAAATCGAAGACATCATCCAAATGATCAATGACATGGGCATTCAGGTGATGGAAGAAGCACCGGATGCCGATGATCTGTTGCTGGCTGAAACCTCCAACAACACTGACGAAGATGCGGAAGAAGCTGCTGCACAGGTACTGTCCAGCGTGGAATCTGAAATCGGGCGTACCACTGACCCGGTCCGCATGTACATGCGCGAAATGGGTACCGTTGAACTGTTGACCCGCGAAGGCGAAATTGACATCGCAAAACGCATCGAAGACGGGATCAACCAGGTTCAGTGCTCTGTTGCCGAATACCCGGAAGCGATCACCTATCTGCTGGAGCAGTACGATCGCGTTGAAGCGGAAGAAGCGCGCCTGTCTGACCTGATCACCGGTTTTGTCGACCCTAACGCCGAAGAAGATATGGCACCCACCGCCACTCACGTCGGTTCTGAACTGTCTCAGGAAGAGATGGATGACGACGAAGACGAAGATGAGGAAGACGGCGACGACGACAGCAGCGACGATGACAACAGCATCGACCCTGAACTGGCGCGTGAGAAGTTTGCCGAGCTGCGTACCCAGTACGAAGTGACGCGTGACACCATCAAAGCGAAAGGCCGCAGCCATGCCGCCGCTCAGGAAGAGATCCTGAAACTGTCTGAAGTGTTCAAACAGTTCCGCCTGGTGCCAAAACAGTTCGACTACCTGGTTAACAGCATGCGCGTGATGATGGATCGCGTACGTACCCAGGAACGCATCATCATGAAGCTGTGCGTTGAGCAGTGCAAAATGCCGAAGAAGAACTTCATCACCCTCTTCACCGGCAACGAAACCAGCGAAACCTGGTTCAACGCCGCTATCGCGATGAACAAGCCGTGGTCTGAAAAACTGCACGACGTGAAGGACGATGTGCATCGTGGCCTGCAGAAGCTGCAACAGATTGAAGAAGAGACCGGCCTGACCATCGAACAGGTTAAAGACATCAACCGTCGTATGTCCATCGGTGAAGCGAAAGCCCGCCGTGCGAAGAAAGAGATGGTTGAAGCGAACTTGCGTCTGGTTATCTCTATCGCTAAGAAATACACCAACCGTGGTCTGCAGTTCCTGGATCTGATTCAGGAAGGCAACATCGGTCTGATGAAAGCGGTAGATAAGTTTGAATATCGTCGTGGCTACAAGTTCTCCACCTATGCAACCTGGTGGATCCGTCAGGCGATCACCCGCTCTATCGCGGATCAGGCGCGCACCATCCGTATTCCGGTGCATATGATTGAGACCATCAACAAGCTCAACCGTATTTCTCGCCAGATGCTGCAGGAGATGGGTCGCGAACCGACGCCGGAAGAGCTGGCTGAGCGCATGCTGATGCCAGAAGACAAAATCCGTAAAGTGCTGAAGATCGCCAAAGAGCCAATCTCCATGGAAACACCAATCGGTGATGATGAAGATTCGCATCTGGGTGATTTCATCGAGGATACCACCCTCGAGCTGCCGCTGGACTCTGCCACCACCGAGAGCCTGCGTGCCGCGACGCACGACGTTCTGGCTGGCCTGACCGCCCGTGAAGCAAAAGTTCTGCGTATGCGTTTCGGTATCGACATGAACACCGACCACACGCTGGAAGAAGTGGGTAAACAGTTTGACGTTACCCGCGAACGTATCCGTCAGATCGAAGCGAAGGCGCTGCGTAAACTGCGCCATCCAAGCCGCTCTGAAGTACTGCGTAGCTTCCTGGACGACTAATCAGTCCTGACAGTGAAAAAGCTCCCTTCGGGGAGCTTTTTTTTTGTTTATTCCCTCTCAGGGCGAGGGCATCAGGCCGGAGAGGCCCCTAAAGCCCCCGCACCATCAACGCCTCATCCAGCTCCCGATAAGCCTCTACCAGCTTATCCAGTGTTGCTCTGTTGAGCCCGCTCGGGTTCGGCAACACCCACACCTGCGTAACGCCAATCATGATGCTCTGCTTGCCCCACTTCGTTCCACGCTGGCTGAACGCCTGCTCGTAGGCCTGCTTACCGAGGATTGCCAGAGCTGCCGGCTGATAATCATCTATTTTCTTGATCAGCTCCCGACCGCCGCTGCGCAGTTCATGCAGGTTGACCTCCGTTGCCTGCACCGTAGGACGCTCGACCAGCATGGTGATACCGCAGCGCGTATCCAGAAGGTGTTGCTCTTCTTCGGGCTTGAGCAAACGGTCAGTAAACCCCGCCTGATGGATAACCTTCCAGAAACGATTCCCCGGATGGGCGAAGTGAAAACCGGTGTGCGCCGAGGACTTGCCAGGGTTAATTCCGCAGAACACCACCCGCAGCCCAGGGGCCAGAATGTCGTTGATCATCTTTACTCCCACTGATACATCGTTATGGAAGTATAAAGGATTGATTATGCGTTGTTTATAAAAACAGCAGGCAGGTTTGAATGGCTGGATTGCTGAGGGGAGTTACTTTATAATTCACCGCCACGGCCCCTTAGCTCAGTGGTTAGAGCAGGCGACTCATAATCGCTTGGTCGTTGGTTCAAACCCAACAGGGGCCACCAAACAAAACAAGGAGTTAGATGAGAAATCGTCTGACTCCTTTTTCTTTGGATGCGATTTGGGTCAGGTAATGGGTCAGGTAAGGAATTGCTACCCTGCCCTCTTCATCTCGCTGCCAGCATCCCCGGATAGTGATGAAAGCCAGTAGCACTGCCTGTAATATTCACCGTACCGAATTTTTACGGCTTTGCCGCAACAAGCCAGTTGCCTGCCGCGCTCGCAGAATGTCTACAGCCCGGAGATAAGGGGATTGTTCCTGCCAGTTAAATCCCTTCCTGTCGATACGCACCAGTTCGTATTTTTCCACCAGAAAATTCACGGCATCAGCCAGCGAGATCCCGGCATCGATATGTTCCTGTATAACACGTTCCTCACTGAACGGTGTGTCGTTGAGGGTGAGACCATAGTGCTGTTCCAGCAGGCGTGTCAGTAGCATTTGCCAGACAGCCACGGGTGACAGGCAGGGCTTCACCGCCCGCTGAGTTGTTGCAGGTAAAGTTTTCATGTTTGCTCTCGTGAAAGTTATTAGCGCTGGGTGGGATAAATGGCGATGTACACGTAACCGCAACTGCCAAGGGTGTCGGCTTCACAGGTGAAACCGTTGTGGAACAGGGTGACACAGTGGGCATTGCGGGGATTCATTTCACCAGTGGTCAGCATCGATTCCATCTGGCGGATAAAGTGCGGGAATGTTTCATCCAGCTTCCGGCATTCGGTGTCACTGAACTTGCCGGTGATACTGGCCCGGTCAGCCAGATAATGCAGCCGGTTCCCCTCCTGCACCAGACGGGCTCCCAGGCGCGGCGTGATATTCCGCTGCAGGCCCCAGATGGTGTGGGTCATGGCGGCTCTCCTTTTATTGTCAGTTCAGGGTGATGCTCATCAGGCAGGTATAGGGCCCGTTACGGTCCTGGCGTCGTTCGGCGTATACCGCGAGGACTCCGGTGATATCCGGCACATCCCTACCGGTGTAATGACAGACGCTACCGTGCCACTGATATTTTCCACTGCAGTAGCGAAAGATCCGGGACTCAGGATGCTGGCGGTATATCGTCATTGCCCGGCGTTTACTGATAATTTTCATGTCATACCTCACAACAGGCCGTGTTCTGCAAACGAATAGATTTGCCTGCCGCCGACAATCAGGTGGTCAGGAACGCGGATATCCACCAGCTGAAGTGCCTGCACCAGTCGCTGCGTGAGGGCTTTGTCAGCCTGGCTGGGAGCTGTCTCGCCGGAAGGATGGTTATGCGCCAATATCACCGCAGCCGCGTTGAAGTGCAGAGCACGTTTGACCACTTCCCGGGGATGCACCTCGGTGCGGTTAATCGTGCCGGTAAAGAGCGTTTCATGGGCGATAAGCTGGTTCTGGTTGTCCAAGTACAACACCCGGAACTCTTCTCGCTCAAGTGCGGCCATATGCAGTCGCAGCCATTCACGGACAGCATGTGAGGAGGTGAAGGCCACCCCGGGCTCATGCAGGTGGCGGTCCAGAGCCCTGAGCGCCCGCTGAATGAGACGCCGGTCCTGTGGCGTCATCTCGCCGGGTAAAAAGGAAAGCTGTTTCATCCGTTGTGCCTCCGGTCAGTCGATGATACGCAAAATGGCGTGAGCTTCAGGATGCCGCAGAGCATACTCCCGCAGGCGGTAATAGTGCTCTGTCATGGCATCGCATTCGGTGCGACAGGCGTGATGGCTGTATTCAATCAGGCAGACAGCGATACCTGCGGCTTCCGCGCTCATTTCCGCACCATTGCCGTTCATGCCGTTGAACAGATGCCATTTATCGTCATTGTCAGCATCAGGGGCCATAAACGCGCCGCCATTGCTGAGGGTGTAGAACGACCAGATGCCGCCGCTGTAGCCCTCGCAGAAGCGGTCCATCCAGGCGAAGATATGCGGCTCCAGGAGTAGCCACTGCGGGATAGCGCCAAAGTACTGTGACCAGAAATCGATACGCTGTTCATCGGGGACCGGCGTGACGGTCAGTTCAAATTCAGGTTGGTTCGCGGGGGCGAGGTCTTGCTGTGTCTGCGTTGTCATGGATATTTCTCCGTTAATCAAAAACGCCAGCGGCGATGGCTGGCGAATGGGGAATAAAGGGTATTCGGGAAG